>CAZPWT010000039.1:0-178010 GCA_964590435.1 uncultured Planctomycetia bacterium | reverse complement strand
CCATCGAGATCACCCACTTCGGTTCAGGCATCTGTTGATACAGTTGCCGGATTACCGGCGCCATCTTATTGGAAACGCGGCCAGCGATGATCATGAGGTCGCTCTGGCGCGGAGAACCGCGAAAGACCTCGGCGCCGAATCGGGCTACATCAAACCGGGAAGCGCTCATCGCCATCATCTCGATGGCGCAGCAGGCGAGGCCGAATGTCATCGGCCAGAGCGCGGACTCGCGGGCCCAGTTGAGAAGGGCATCCGCGTTGGTGATGATGATGTTGTCGCCGACCTTGCCTTCGAGCATGAAGTCCTCCGGAGGCTTGCGCGGGACCGCACGGACCAAGTCAAATGTCAGGTTTATTTTTGCATGAGGGGGGAAGAGCGTCAAATGTTGTCCGCCAAGAGAGTTACGGCAAGCCGAACGATCCCGGGAAGTATTATGGACCCGGTGGTGTTGGGGGGAAGAAGGGTGGAAAACAGGCACCGGGTGACGGCGGCTGGAATTTTCGCGCTGCTGGCTGCGCTCCTGTTCGCAGGTACGGTCGTGTGGATGGCGGCCATCTGGACGCATCTGGGCCGCGGCGATTCGGTCCTGGCCCTCTGGATCGGGCTGCCCCCGTCCCTGGCCTGCCTGGGCCTGTCGTCACTGCTCGAACGGAACGCTCCGTCGCCCATCGAACCCGCATCTCTTCGCAGCAATCTCCGCCGAGGAACGCTCGCGGCCTTCACCGTCATCGTCGCGCTCCTCGCCGGCGGCCACGCGGCATTTCATTTCAATCGCGTCCGGTGCATCGGCCAGGCGCAGTCACGCGTGGAAGCGATGTTTCGCACGGCGCCGGACGGGAAGTTCGGCGCTTTCAAGTCCATGTCGGGCGAGGGATGGAGCGAGGCGTTCTGGGACATATCGGGAAGCGGCGCAATCGTGTGCGACCGCGAGGGGCACTTCGCGAACGGGGAGACCCGGGTCCGCATCCGGATCACGCCGATCGGGTCGGCGGGCGATGACGCGCACGGCGCCGGGGTTCCGCGCATCGACGGGATCGACGCGCAGGGAATCCACGTGTCGATCAACCACGCCGCGCTCTGGCGATAAAGGGGCTAGAACACCAGCGCCGGCACCCCGAGCCGCTGCGAAGCGCGCGCCGCGATCGCCTCGAGCTCGGCGCGCGCGACTTTCTTCAGCCCCTTGGCCGGAGGCACGCGGTCGAGCGAGTACACCTGGACCTCGATCGGCTGGATCTCGTCGAGCCGGTCGAGCCATGCCTCCAGCGCCGGCTCGGTCGTGTTGTCCACGGCGCCCTTCGTGAAGAACGACTGGATCGTCACGTCGCGCAGCTTGGCGCAGTTCGCGACCAGCGCTTCGAGCGTGAACGGCACGAGCGGGATGTCGATTTTCTTGAGCGTCTTCGCGTCGCCGGCGTCGAGCTTGACGCAGCGCTCGTCGAGGCGGTCGCAGGCGCGGCGGATGTCGGCGCGGCCGAGCTCGGTGCCTGCGGTCAGGACCATCGTGCGCGTTTTCGGGAACCACTGGTCGCGCGCCGCGAGCACGAGCTCGACGGCCGCCGGGAATTCCGGGTACAGCGTCGGCTCGCCGTTGCCGCTCACGACGATCGCGTCCGGCGCGTTCCCGTCCGCCTGCAGCCCCGCGAATCCCCCTTCCAGCGCACGGCGCACCGTTTCGAGCGAGGGGCACTTCGCCTTCCACGCGCCGCTCCGGAACACCTCCACCGGCGTCCAGCCGCACTGGCAGTAAGCGCAGTTGAACGTGCACGCCTTGTCCCCCGGCGGCAGCAGGTTGATCCCGAGCGCGCTCCCCTTGCGCCGCGTCGGGAACGGGCCGTACAGGATCCCCTCCGGAAGCTTCCAGGGCTTCAGCGCGGCGTATTCGCCGGTGCGGGGAGTCGAGGCGGTCGTCATGGGGTCGGCGCCAAAAAAGAAGGCCCCGTCCAAGCGGGGCCGGGCCTTTTGCCGCTTCTAGGTGAGCGGCTTGCGGCCTGTAAATCCTTCCGACAGGCCGTGCCAGAACCCGATCTTAGGCTCGTCGTACTTCCAGCACAAGTACGCGATGTCTCCGCCGACCTTCGCCGGAAAATCCACCAGCCCGAGCTGGCAGTCCTTCAGCTCGATCCCCAGCTTCTCCAGCTCCATCGCCGCCTCGGCGATCCGCTTCTTCACGACGCCGACTTCTTCCTCGATCCCCTGCTGCGACTTGAGATCGTCCTTCGTGGGCTTCGCCGCCATGCGCGCCGTGATCGCGTTCAGCTCCTGCGACTTCTTCGTGTACACGTCGTAGTCCGTCACGATGTCGCGCACGATCACGCGGACGAGGGGAAGCGTCTTGTCCGCTTCCTCGCGGGAGAAGAGTTTCACGTCGGTGCCTTGGCCGCTGGTGGACATACCGGGAGTATTTTAAGCGAAGCGGGGCGCGGGGGCAAGGCGGCTTGTCGGCGGAGCGCATGACCGCAATCACCCGCTCCCGTGGTGCGTCGTCATATCTTTTCCGGTCTTTTCTTATCCGTGCCAAGCTCGTTGCCGTATCCGTGGAAAATCCGGCCGTCATCCCGAGTCACGCTTCCGTGCCCGAATGAAAGCAAAGAGACCGCGCAGAAAGTTCTATTCGGCGGGAGCCTCGGCGTGGAGGACGTCCTGGACGGCGAGGGCGAGGCGCGCGGCGGAGACGCCCTGGCCGAGGCAGGCGTCGGTGAACGAGGAGAGGCAGCGCTTGGCGAGGACGAGCCACTCTCCTCCCAGCCGGGCAAGCGCGCCGGCGGCGATGGCGTTTTCCTCGACCGGGAACTGCGGCGTGTCGAGGGGCGCGAGCTCGACGGGCGGGCCGGAGCGGTCGCGGAATGCGGATGCGGTTTCGTCCCAGAACTGGACCAGCACCGCGGAGGCGAGTTTTTCGGCGCGCGGGGGATCGAGGCGGGCGAGGAGGCGAAGGGCCTCGGCCTGGTCGCCGAGATGGAACGTCGCGGAGGGCGTCGCGTTCCGGTGCAGCAATCCGGTCGCGGCATCCGCGCGGCCGGAGAGGATTCCCTCGGCGAAGCGGGTCATGTTGCGCGAGGAGACGGAACGGAGGGCGGACTGGGTGGAGTCGCGGACGACGACGGTGAGCTCGCCGCCCGCGGCGGCGGGTGCGCCGCCGGCGTGGAGGCGGGAGACGGACCAGCCCTCGGCGAGGTGTGCCGTGGCGGTGAACGTCCCGTTGTTGAGCGCGCGTCCCGCGGCGGCGAACACGTACGCCAGCTCTGAGGATTCCTCGGGCAGCAGGCACCCGTCCGGCGCGCTCCAATCCGCCGATTCGTAGGAGTGGCAGAACGCGCCCCCTTCCGCAAATTCCTGCATTGACCGCAACGTCCGCTCCAGCGCTTCCCTCCCCTCCGGGATGTCCGTCCGCTCGGCGAGGATGCGAAGTGCGGCGACGTTGAGTTCCTTCGGGGGCGCGCCCCAGCCGCCGTACGTGGGATCGCAGGATTCGGCGAGGGAAGCGACGCAGGCGCGGACGAAGGCGTCGTCGACGGCGCCGGCGCGAGGCCGGAGTTTTCCCATCTCGACGGCGGAGGCGCGCGCCTTGCGGGCTTCCTCGGCGATGATCGGCGCGCGGATCTTCCACTGGAACGCGGCGGAGGTGAGGAACTCGCGGAGGGAGCGCGGAGGGGCCCAGGTCGTGGCGGCGAGGGGAAATCCGTGGGGGGTCAGGAGGGCGAGCGTGGGCGAGCCGGACGGGGCGAGCCGGCGGGCGACGTCGGGGCGCAGGTCGGAGTCGACGCGGACGAGCGTGAAGTCCTGCGCGGCGGTCGCGACGCCGGGTTCGTCGAGCGTCTCGACCAGCGCGCGCGTCCAGCGATCCCACGAGGCCCCCGCGAGCACGGCAAGGGGCCGTGTCCCGGCAATTCCGGGCAGTTCCGCAGTCCAGGGGTGAAAGTTCGGCATGCGTGGCGCGCGGCCGCAGGCCGCGCCCCTTTACCTTAACCTTTCCCGTAGCCTCAACCCGCCGTTTTCCGCGCTACTGCAACGCCTTCCCCGCCAGCAGCGCCAGCAGCGCCGGCAGGTACAGGATGCTCGCCCAGAAGACGCGCTTCGCGTTCTGCGTCGTCGGCGCCATCGCGAACAGCATCCCGAGCCACAGGAATGCGATCCCCATCGCGAGGGCGGCGCTGAAATAGATGACGTCGAATTTCCCCTGGAGCGCCGGGATGAGAGACACGACGAGCAGCACCTGCGACTGGAAGACGATCTGCCGCGCCGTCATCCCGCCGTCGGGGTCGGTCACGGCCAGCAGCGGGAACCCGGCGCGCGTGTAGTCCTCCTTGAGCTTCCACGCGATCGCAAAAAAGTGCGGGAGCTGCCAGAAGAACTGGATCGCGAAGATTACCCACGCGTCGAAGTTCAGCGTGCCGGTCGCCGCGGCCCAGCCGATCAGCGGCGGCAGCGCACCCGGGAACGCCCCGACCACCGTCGACAGCGGCGAGCGGCGCTTCAGCGGCGTGTAGAGGCACAGGTACGTCAGCACCGTCGTCGCCGCGATCAGCGCGGTCAGCCCATTCACGCGCAGCAGCAGCCACACCACCCCCGCGATGAACGACGTGCACCCCATCGCGATCGCCGTGCTGGGGTGCATGCGCCCCGCCGGAAGCGGCCGCCCCGCGGTGCGCTTCATGAGTTTGTCGGTGTCGACCTCCATCGCCATGTTGATCGCATTGGCGGCGGCGGCGGTGAGGAAGGTGCCGAAGAGGACGTCGAAGAGGGACCAGGCATCGATGCGGCCGCGGGCGCCGATGAACCAGCCGGCGGCGGTGGAGACGAGGACCATGAGGGCGATCCCCGGCTTCGAGAGCGTGACGACGTCGGAGAGGCGCTGCCGGAGGGAGATCGGTTCGCTCATCGCGCGGCTCCCGCGGGGGTGAGCGACGGCGCCACGGCGTCCCGGCCGCGCGCCGAACTTGCGGTGCGAAGCGCGATCGACAGGGCGAGGGCGTACAGGAAGCCGCCCACGGCGAGGTGCAGCGTGACCGCGGCGGTGTGGACCTTCGGGGACTCGATCGAGCGCTGGAAACCGCCGCGGACGATCGCCCACGTCCAGAAGCCGAGCGCGATCTGGATGATCACGAACCCCGCGAGCGCGGTCGCCGTGCGCCGGCACCGGCCACGCTTCAGGCATTCCGCCGCCGCGACGACGGCGAGGATGGCGACGACGAACGCAAACGTCATGTGGACGTGCGTTCCCCACCCGGTGTGCCGCCGCACGGCGCCGAGGATGATCTGGACGTACGTCGCGGCCGCGGCGAAGAGCGCGACGCGCGGAAGCCCGGACGACGGTTCCTCGACCGGATCCGTCCGCCACGCCGTGGACGTGACGGTGGCGAGGGCGACGACGATGCCGAAGAAGGCCTGGGCGGTGCAAGCGTGGATGATGGCGATGAAGCGGGGGTCGAGGACGTGGTGGACGCGGAGGCCGCCGAGGATGCCCTGGGCGCAGACGAGGGCGACGGCCCAGAGGCCGAGCTTGCGGGCCCAGGGGCGCGGGTCGGAGCGCCACAGGAGGACGGCGAGGACGATCGTGAGGATGCCGACGACCGACGCGGTGAGGCGGTGCCCGTGCTCGTAGAAAACCTCGCCGATCATCGGCGGGAGGAGCTTGCCGAACGACAGGGGGAGGAACCACCAGTCCGGGACGGAGTCGCCGGAGGCGGTCGTGGTGACGAGCCCCCCCACGAAAAGCAGGAACAGCGTGGCGGCGGCGGTCAGGACGGCGAAGCGGTGGGTCATGGGTTGGGTGGGGATTTCAGTCGGTGGGGGGCGCGGAGTCAAGGGCGGCGAGGGTCACGTTCGGAAGAGCCACCAGTAGATGGAAACGCCGGTCACGGAGACGTAGAGCCACAGCGGGACGGTGACGCGCGCCCACTTCTTGTGGCGCTCCCAGTCCTGCTTCGCGGCCTTCCACACGACGACGGCGACGAGCGGAGGGACGATGGCAGCGAGGACGGTGTGGGAAGCGAGGAGGGCGAGGTAGAGGGTGCGGGCGGTGCCGGTGCCGGAGAAGCGCGTGGAGCCGGCGACGGCGTGGTACCAGAGGTAGCAGGCGAGGAACGCGGCGCTGGCGAGGAGCGCGCCGAGGACGTAGGCGACGTGCCACTCGCGGCGGCCGGCGCGGATGAAGGAAAGGCCGGCGAGGAGCAGGACCGCCGACAGCGCGTTGAGCGTCGCGTTCACCGCGGGCATCGCGTAGAAGCCCGTGAGGCCGAGCGCGGCCGCGTCGCGGCGCAGCTCTTCCATCTTCTCGGCGTCCGTCGAGTCGTACCAGGCGCGGACGACGCCATCGGCATCCACGAGGGCGATGTACGGGGCGTGCGCGATCGGGTTCGCGGTATCGGAGGGGGTGTCCTCGAGGCCCATGAAGAAGCCCTTCTGGACGACGCGGTCGCGTTCGGATTTCGACTCGAATCGGGTGAAGGCCCAGCGTTTTCCGTCGGCGCCGAGGCCGGCGGCGTGCTTCGCGAGGATGTCGCGGGTGTCGTGATCGGGGTCGATGGAGAAGGCGACGATGCGATAGGAGGGCGGGAGGGAGCGGGCGAAGCCGGAGAGGCGGGAAGTGACGATGGGGCAGACGGACGTGCAGCGGGTGAAGACGAAGGCGGCGAGCCAGGGGCGGCCGCGGAGGTCGTCGCGGCGGAGGGTGGCGCCGTCGTGGGTGGTGACGGTGAACTCGGGAGCGGCGAACGATTTTTCCCGCGGCGGGCCCGGGGGCGGGCGGAGGACGCCCCACGCGCCGAGCCCGACGGCGGCGCCGGAGAAGAGGACCATCGCCGCGAGGGCGACCCGGTTCATGCGGGGCTCAGGCCTTCTCGCCGTGGATCGTCGCGGCGCAGGCGACGAACGCGGCGAGGGCGCACGCGCCGATGACGGCCATGGAGACGCCGACGCCGAACGGCCCCGGGTCGCCGGGCATCATCGCCGTGCGGACAGCCGAGAGCCCGTACGTCATCGGGTTCGCGCGCATCACCCAGCCCATCCAGCTGTAAGCGCCCGCCAGGGGGAAGAGCGCGCCGCTCACGAGCCACATCGGCATCAGGACGACGTTCATGATCGCGTGGAACCCCGCGACCGATTCCGACCGCCACGCGAAGAAGAACCCGACGGACGCGAGGAAGAACGCCGAGATCGCGAGCACCGCCGCCGCCTGCGCCAGCCCGATCGCCGTCAGCGGGATTCCCACCGTCGGCGCCAGCAGCAGGAACGGGAACGCCTGCACCCACCCGAGCAGCGTCCCGCCCAGCACCTTTCCCAGCACGATCGCCGACCGCGGCGCAGGCGACGCGATCACCGACTGCAGAAACCCCTCGCGCCGGTCCTCGATGATCGAGATCGACGAGAAGATGCACGTGAACAGCAGGATCATCGTCGTCGTGCCGGGAAACGCGTACTTCAGGAAGTCGCCGCCCGAGCCGCCGAACGACCGCCCGAGCCCCGACCCCATGAACAGCCAGAACATCACCGGCGTCACGAGCGCGCCGATCACCCGGCCGCGCTGCCGGAAAAACCGGACCAGCTCGCGCTTCGCCAGCGACATCGCGGGGACCATGAGGCTCATTCGCTGAACGCCCTTCCCGTGCGCCGCACGAAGACGTCCTCGAGCGTCGGTTTCGCCACCGTCACGGCCTCGACCTGCCCGGGAAAACTCTCCACGAGCTGCGGCACGAATTCGTGCCCGAGGCTCCGCTCGATGCGGACTTCCCCGTCGAGAAGCGCGACGTTGCCGCCGAATTTTGCGGCCACGGCGGCGCGCAGCTTCTCCGGGTCCTTCGCGCGCACCTTGATCACGTCCTGCCCCGACTCCGCGCAGAGCGACTCGGGTTTTCCCAGGGCAACGATCTTGCCGCGGTCCAGGATCGCCACGCGGTCGCACATCGCGGCTTCTTCCATGAAGTGCGTCGTGAAGAGCACGGTCGTCCCGTCCTTCTTGAGGCCGCCGAGCACGTCGCGCAGCTCGCGCCGCGCGCCGACGTCGAGGCCCGCGCTCGGCTCGTCCAGCATCAGGACCTTCGGCGCGTGCAGGATGCCCTTCGCGATCTCCACGCGACGGCGGAGGCCGCCGGAGAGCTTCTCGGTGTAGTCGCGGGCGCGGTCGAGGACGCCGAAACGCGCGAGGAGTTCGGACGCGCGGTTCTTCAGCGCGGCGCCGCCCATCCCGTACATCGCGCCCTGGTACAGGAGGTTCTCCATCGAAGTGAGCTTCTTGTCGGTCGAGGTCGACTGGAAGACGACACCGATCTGCCGGCGCACGTCCGCCGCCTGCGACGACACGTCGAACCCCATGACGCTGGCGCGGCCGCGGGTCGGCGGCAGAAGGGTCGCGAGGATGCGGAACAGCGTGGTCTTGCCACCGCCGTTGGGGCCGAGCAACCCGAACGCCTCCCCTTCGCGCACCTCGAACGACACCCCGGCCAACGCCTTGCGCTCGCCGAAGTCCCGTTCCAGCGCCCTGACTTCGATCGCGTCGCTCATATTCCTGCCTGTCCCTTGAATTTCGCCGACGGGCACAACATTGTCGCCTTCCCGTCCCCGCACGGCTACAGCATCCGATGCAAAGCCCTTGCCCCCTCCCCCACCCGGAAGCCCCGGCCGCAGCGCGGCACGCCTGCCGGGCCCGCCCCCACCTTGCCGCGCCCCAACAAAAAGAGCCTCCCCGGGGGGAGGCTCCTGTTCTGTCGGTGATCCCTAGTTCGGCTCGGCCAGGCTCTTGATGAACTCCCACAGCGGCGCCACGTCCTCAGGCTTGATCTGGTCCTCGCTGAAGGCCGGCATCGAGACGCCCGGCGCAATCCCCTGCGGGTCGCGGATCCAGCGCTCGTACCACGCCCGCTGGATGCGCCCTCCCACGATCGCGAACCGCGGCGCCGGCGTGTCCGTCGAGATCTTCACGCCTTTCACCACGTGGCACTTCCCGCACTGGTTCGCCTCGAACACCTTCTTCCCCGCCGCGATCATCCCGGGCCGCTTGTCCTCCGCGACCGGCTCCTCGTAGCTGAACGGGTACGGGACATTCGAGACGTGGGCGAAGTGCTCCACGACCAGCCGGGCCTGCTCGTCCGTGAACCCGAATGTCGGCATGCGAACGCCGAACTGCTGGTCGGCCGCGAGCCACGGACGGATCTCCGTCGGGTTCTTGAGGAAGCGGAAGAACCAGTCAGGGTTGGCCTTTAGGCCCTCGCCGACGATGAACGGCGGCGCCTTGTTGTCCCCGTCGTTCACGTTCACGAGTTCGCGGATCCCTCCCTCGCCCTCGCCGTAAACGAGCACGGACGTGATGCCCTTCTCGAACAGGGCCGACACCAGCGACGGGGTCAGCCACGATCCCTTCGGGGCGAGGATCTCGATTCCCTTCTTCTTCAGGATCGCCAGCTCGTCCTCGCCGATCTTGTCCACCTGCCGGCCGTCCGTGAGGATCGTCCGCGCCGCGTAGACCTTCTGCTGCCAGACCTCCCCGGGAGCGTCCTCGGCATCCTTGATCGTGAGGCGCGACGGCCACACGCCCATCTTGTGGCAGGCCGCGCAGTTCGCCAGCGTCACCTGCCGCTTCCCGCGGTCGATCACCTCGTCCTGGTGCGACAGGTTCCGCTTGTACTCGGGGTTCACCGTCTCGCGACGGAAGGAGAGCACGTACGTCATCACGCTCTCGATCTCTTCTTCCGTCAGGTTGAACCGCGGCATCCTCAGCCGGTCCGGGAACTCCACGATGCGGCCGGCATCGAACGTCCGCGGATCGGCCAGCTTCGCCCGGATCCAGTTGATGCGGTCGTTGGGAAGCGGGTGGTGCCCGCTCTGCAGCTCATGGTGGAAGCCGAAGTCGAACTTGGTGATGTCCTTCGTCCCGAACGAGTTCGAGCCGGTGAGCTCGGCGCCGATTCGCTTCGTTTTCTCGAATCCCTTAACGTCGTGGCAGCCGAAGCAGCCCATCTGGCCGACGGCCTTCTGGCCGAGCCAGAGGAGCTTGTCCTGAAGGGACTCCGCCTTGGTCTTCGCCTCGGCCTCGGCCATCGACATCTGGCCCTTGCGGAAGTCGATGATCGTGCGGTTCAGGACCTCTTCGTCGACCTCGGGCTTCTTGCGCTCCTCGAACTTGCCGGGGTGCTTGAGCGACATCAGGTACGCGGTCGCATCCGCGGCCTCCTGGTCCGTCAGCCTCAGGACGGGCATCGCGGTCAGGGGGAAGTACTGCTTCGGGTTCTTGAGCCACGCGTAGAGCCAGCCGGGGTTCAGCTTGCTCCCGACCGCCGACAGGTTCGGCCCGAACGAGCGGTACTCGTTGCCCGCCTCCTCGAACTTGTCCATCACGTGGCAGCCGAGGCAACCGACCGAGTTCACGACTTTCTTGCCGCGGGCCACGTCCCCGGCAGGCGGCGCCGGGTACCCGCCCTTGTCCACCGACGGCAGGTTCTCGTTCGCCCAGAGGTACTCCACGATCCCCTGCGCCTCCGCCTGGTACCGCTTTGCCATCTCTTCCCGTTCCTTCTCGTTCAGCGTCTCCGAGAGGTAGAACGGGCTCGGCATCTTCGTCGTCGGCCGGAACGACTTCGGGTCCATGATCCAGTTGTAGACCCAGTCCTTCGTCACCTTGTACTTCACGCCGTACAGGCTCGGGCCCACCTTGCGCAGGTCCTCCGTCCCGGCGACCGGGTGGCAGCCGTAGCAGCCCACTTTCTCCAGCAGACGCTTCCCTTCGTTCAGCTTCTCCGCCATCACCACGCGGTGCTGCGAAGCGTGGCACTTCGTGCACGCTGCCTCCACGTACGGCGTCGGCAGCATCGGGCTGTCGTAGTGCGCCACCGGCTGCCACGAATACTTCCGCCTCCACTCCTCCGCCTGCTTCTCGTCCTTCGGCGTGTGCGCGGCATAGATGAAGTCCACCGAACGGCCCTGCCCGTTGTGACAGATCGTGCAGCCGAACCTGGACATCGGGTGGGGCGAAGCGTCGCCGACGTAGAGGTCGAGGTTGGGGTGGCTCTTGAAGGGCGTCCCCTCGAGCTCCTTGTCGGCGGCGACCGTCCAGCCCTTTTTGTCGATCGCGAGGTGGCACGTCGTGCAGCGGTCGACCTTGAAGACTTCGGAGAAGTTCAGGTCCTCCTTGAAGTGCGGGAGGATGAGCTGCTCGATCTTGATCGGCGGGGCGATGAAGTCCATGCCGGGCGCGGCGAGCAGTTCCTTCTGCCAGCTCGGCTGCAGCTTCGCGATCTGGCGGTTCTTCATGATCAGGTCGGCGCGGAGCTTGGCGATCTTCTTTTCGATCTCGACGGCGTCCTTGTGGATCTCGTCGATCTTGTCGCCGAGCTCCTTGTCCTTCGTCACGGTCTCTTCCCAGGCGCGCTTGGAAGCGATGGTCTCCTGGTTCTTGCCGTCGAATTTCGCCCAGGCGGCCTGGTGGTCCTTCTCGAGCCCCTGGAGTTCCGCCTCCGCGTGGGCCGCGCGGGGATCGTTCTTCGCCTTCAGCTCGGCGGCTTCCTTCCGGGCTTCTTCCAGCCGGACGCCCGCCGTTTCCGCACGGAACTTGAACGTGTCGGCTTCCGACTTGTCGAACTGGAACTTCTGGAGCGATTTCTCCAGCGGGCCGCGGTTCTTCTCGCGCTCGCCGTTGAGGCGGTCGATCTCGCCCTGCTTGCCGTCGGCCGCCGCCTGCGCCGCCTTGAGCTCGGCCTCGAGCTGAGCCAGTTCCGGCCCGTGAGCCTCGTTGATCCCGGCGTTGATCTTCTTCGCGTCCTCTTCGGCCTTCTTCAGCGCGATCCCGCTGAACTGGCGCTGGTAGCCCTTCCAGTTCCGGTCGTAGTCCTGCCACGCCATCCAGACGGTGACGGCGAGCAGGAGGAGACTGGAGGCGAGGAAGAGCCTGTTGAGCGTGGGCATGTCATAGAGCGTGTCGCTCAGCGGATCTGCCGGCTTGGGCATGGGGATCTGGCTCCGTGGAGGCTAGATGTTGAAGAAGAATTCCGGGATGGCGACGACGTACTTCAGGTTCATGGTCCAGCGGGTGAGCATCTTGATGACCATGCCGGCCATGACGAGGACGTGCACGATGAAGACGCTGTAGCGGACCATGCCGAGCTGTTCGTAGAACTTCTTGAACATCGGGACGAATCGCACGAGCAGGCCTGGCGCGACGACGAAGTACCCGAGGATGAGGAGGATCCCCCAGATCTCGCGGACGAACCAGTTGTGGGGCATGCCGGTGCCGAGGATCCCGAGATAGACGATCTCCGAGAGGTTGATGTTCGTCAGCGGCTCGAGCTTGTGGATGTCCCACGTCTCGTACGGGCCGAAGAAGTTCCAGTTCGGCCCGCGGAGGAAGGTGCCCATGAAGATGAGCAGCACCCACGTGACGATGAACCCGAACATGTACACGGAGATCGCGAACTTGCGCTCCTTGAACGTGTAGTAGCCGTTCCCCTTCGGGTTCTTGTCGATGTACGGGAGCATCATGAGCCCGGTGATGATCATCGTGGGCAGCACGACGCCGGCGATCCAGGGGTCGAAGTAGACGAGCATTTCCTGGAGCCCGAGGAAGTACCAGGGAGCCTTCGACGGGTTGGGCGTCTTCGCCGGGTTCGCGGGTTGCTCGAGCGGGGCCTTCAGCGCGAGCGACCAGAGGATCAGGAAGACGCTGAACAGGATGAGGCAGATGAGCTCGATGTAGACGAGGTCGGGCCAGACGAACGTCTTCTCGGACTCCTTCGCCTCGGCTTCCTTCGGCGGCAGCCCCTGCTCGATGCGCTCGTCGTTGAGCGCCATCTGGCGGAAGGCGAGCCAGACGAAGAACCCGACGCTGCTCACCATCATGACGATGGGGACGTTGTCGGGAAGGCTGGCGATCGAGGCGAACTGCGGGTCGAAGTAGCTGATGAAGAGCAGGAACGCCGAGACGAGGGCGATCGGCCCCGCGATCTTCGGCTTCGTCAGCGTCCGGTAGTACTTGAGGCCGAGCCCGAGCCCGATCGTCGAGAGCACGACGAAGATCCAGGCGCTTCCGACGAGCGTGTTGACGATGTCCGTGTAGAACTTCGGGGGTTGCCACGCCAGCATCGTGATGGTGTTCATGGTTGGTTACATGGGCCCCGAGATGCCGCCGTCCTTGCGGACGCGCCAGAAGTGCACGGCCATGAGCGTAGCCGCGGCGAGCGGGAACGCGACGCAGTGGAGGACGTAGAACCGGAGGAGGGCGGCGGGCGCGACGAAGCGCCCGGCGAGGAGGCCGTAACGGACGTCGTCGCCGGCGTGGACGAGGGAGATGTCGCCCAGCTTGAGCAACGCGGCGCCGGGGCCCTCGTGGCCGACCACGGGAGTGGCGCGTGCCATGTTGGTGCCGACGGTGACCGCCCACATCGCGAGCTGGTCCCAGGGGAGCAGGTAGCCGGTGAACGAGAGGAGGAGCGTCAGCACGAGCAGAATGACGCCGACGTTCCAGTTGAATTCCCGGGGTGGCTTGTAACTGCCCGTGAGGAAGACGCGCATCATGTGCAGCCACACGGTAATGACCATCGCGTGGGCGCCCCACCGGTGGATTTCACGCATGATCCCGAGCGGGATGTCCTCGCGCAGCGACACGATGTCGGCGTAGGCGAACTCGGCCGTCGGGCGGTAGTAGAACATCAGCAGCACGCCCGTCACAGTCTCCACGAGGAACAGGAAGAACGTGAGCCCGCCCATGCACCACGTGTACTTCATCCGGATGCCGCTCTTGCGGATCTTCGGCGGATGCAGGTGCAGGAATACGTTCGACATGATCGCCAGCGTCCGGTTGCGCGGCGTGTCGGGCATGCCGTGCCGGAAGATGGAGGTCCAGATCTGGCCGGTCCACAGCTGGTCGAGCAACCCGGGCTTCTTCCCAGGGTCGGGATGGTTGCTCGCAGGCGGCGGTTCCGGCGCTTTCACCTCAGCCACTGCAGGTCTCCTCTATTTCTAGACAACCGTGACGTAGGAATCGGGATCGTCCCACTGCCCCTTCTCGAACTGGAACTTCTTCGACTTGTCGACCAGGATCTGCCCGTCGTCCAGCAGCTTCACCGCCGCGCGCTCCAGCGGGCGCGGCGCCGGGCCCTCGAAGTTGACACCGGTCGCGCGGAAACCCGACCCGTGGCAGGGGCACTTGAACTTGCCCTCGTTCGGGAGCCAGTTCGGCGTGCACCCGAGGTGCGTGCAGACCGTGATCAGCGCGAAGATCTTGTCGCCCTCATGCACGACCCAGATGCCGTTCGTGTCCTTGTACTTCTCCTCGACGTACCCCTTCGGGTAGTCGTCCGGGAAGCCGACCTTGACCGTCGCGGGCGGCTCGTAGAGGACGTTGGGGAGCATGAAGCGCGCCGTGACGGCGCCGCCGGCCGCGGAAGCGCCGGTGAAGGCGCCCCAGCCGAGCGTGGACCAGGAGACGAGGCCGAGGAACTTGCGGCGCGACAGTTCGAGCTGGCGCTTGCGCGGGTCCTCTTCCTCCTTCGCGGGAGCTTCTTTCTTCGGCGCCGCCACCGGGCCCGGCGCGGCCGGCGTCATCCGCGCGTAGACCGGCTTCGGTTCGCCCGCGACGCCCGTGGTCGCCGACTGCGGGCTGCCCGGGGCGATCGGCTTCCCCGCCGCCAGCGCCGCCGCCGCGACGGCAGCTTCCGCCGCGGGAGTCATCCCGGGCTTCGCGGGCAGCACCGGCAGCCCAGGCTCCGGCGAGACCGCCTGGCTGGCCTTTTCCTTCGGAGGGGCCGAGGGCTTCGGGGCCCCCGCCGCCGGCTTCGCATCGTCCTTCTTTTCTTCGTCCGCCATCCGTCCCTCCAGCTTGTTATTTCCCCAGTGCTTCCAGCGCCGTCCCCGCAGCCTGACGGACCTCGATCGAACGATCCGATGTCCTCAGCTTTTCCAGGACCGGCCGGAAACTCGCATCGTTCAGCTCCAGCACGCCCTTCATCGCGTTCACCATCACCTCGTCGATCATCCCGGGCGCAATCGAGACGTCCCCGGGCTTGACTTCCTTCTCCAGGAACCCCCTGTCCAGCATCGTCTTCAGCGTCTCGGCGCTCTCAGCCTGCCCCCACCGCGCCAGCGCCAGCGCCGCATTCCACCGGACGTCGTTCACGGGGGACCGGTACGCCGAGTAGATCGCCGCAAGAGCTTCCTTCGCCACCCCCTCCTCCAGCGCCGGAAGCGATTCCGCCTTGCGACGCTTCGGGCTGAACAGCCCCAGCGCGAACACCGCCGACTTCTTCAGCCCCGCGTCCTCGCCGAGGGTGAAGGCAATGAGTTCGGGAAGGACGATCGGGTCCCCGAGCGCGCCGGCAGCCTGGATCGCCGCGACCTGGGTGGAGCCGTCGCGGTCCTGCATGGCCGGGGCGACGACGGCGATCGCGGCGGGGTTGCGAAGAGTCCCGAGGATCGTGACGAGGTAAGTGCGCGTCCGCATGTCGTCCTGGTCCTGCGACGGCTGGATCTCATTGAACGCGCGCATGATTTCCGGGACGAGCCGCGGGTTGCTCCGCGCCTCAGGGTCGCGCACGAGCCGCGAATTCAGGTCGTACGCGACCTGCCACCGCGCCGACCCGTGCTGCAGTCGGATCTCGTTCACCAGCAGCAGCGGGTCCTTCTCTTCCCCCGTCATCATCTTCACGCCGACGAAGATCGCCACCGCCGTCACCGCGATCAGCATCGGGATGACGAAGAACTGGCCCACGAGCGACGTCAGCCGCTGCTGCCCCTCGATGAGGTTCGGCGGCGCTTCGGGAGGTCTCTGGGTTGCGATTGGCGAATCCGTCATGCGGGGGGGAAGTTTCTGGGAATCGGGGGGTTTCGTCAACGAAATCGGGAAAAGGCCGCCTGAATAGCAAGCGATGTTCCCGTAATGTTCGGTCACGCCAATCCCGCGCTTGGGAAGGGTTTGCGTGGATCGGCGGCCATGGAGCCCGCGCGCGCGGCCCCCGCCCTGCCGCAGACCGCGGCGGAATGCCGCGGGCGGGCCTCCCCCCTACAGGCTCCCCTGGAGACCCCACTTCGACATCTTTCGCTGCAACGTCCGCCGGTCGATCCCGAGCACCTTGGCCACGCGCGTCACGTTTCCGCGCTCCTTCTCCAGCAACCCCGCGACGTGCCGCTTCTCCGCATCCTCCAGCGACTCCGTCGTCGCGCCGGCGCGCCGAGGAGCCGCCGAGAGCAGGGCCGGGTCGATCGTCCCCGGCGGCGACAGCAGGACCGCGCGCTCCAGCGAGTTGAACAGCTCCCGCACGTTCCCCGGCCAGTCGTACGCCATCAGCCGGGCCATCACTTCGGGCGCCGCCTGCGTCACGCCGCGCGACCGCGCCGTCGGGTTCTTCGCGAGGAAGTGCTCGACCAGGAGCGGCAGGTCCGCCATCCGCTCGCGAAGCGCGGGGACGCGGATGCGCACGACGTTCAGCCGGAACAGCAGGTCCGCGCGGAACCGCGTCGCCGCGACTTCCTCCTCGAGATTGCGGTTCGCCGCCGCCACGATCCGCACGTCGACCCGCCGCTCGCGCGTCGACCCGACCGGCCGGAACTCCTTCGTCTCGATCACGCGCAGAAGCGCCGCCTGGACGGGCGGCGGCATGTCGGCGATCTCGTCGATGAAGAGCGTCCCCTGGTGCGCGACCTCCAGGAGCCCTTCCTTCGATTTGCTGGCTCCGGTGAACGCGCCCTCGACGTGACCGAACAGCTCGGACTCGAGGAGCTGCTCCTTGAGCCCGGCGCAGTTGATGACGACGAACGGGTGGCGGCCGCGGGCGGAGTCGAAGTGCAGGGCGCGGGCGACGAGCTCCTTGCCGGAGCCGGATTCGCCCTCGATGAGCACGGGCGTCGGCGAGTCCTTCACTTTCTGGATCAGCCCGACCAGGTCGCGGATCGGGCGCGACGCGCCGACGATCCCCTGGTAGTTCGACTCGCGCGCGAGCGCGTCGGCGAGGTGCCGGTTCGAGGCGGCGAGCTCGCGATGTTCGGCGGCTTTGAGCAGCGACGCCTCGATCTCGGCGAGCTCGCACGGCTTCGTCAGGTAGTGGTACGCCCCCGACTTGATCGCCTCGATCGCGTTCGGTATCGACCCGTGCCCCGTCAGCAGGATCACCTCGAGCGCCGGCTGAAGGGCCTTCATCCGCTTCAGCAGTTCGAGCCCGTCCATCCCGGGCATCCTGAGGTCGATGAACGCGACGTCGAACTCGGCGCCGGCCATTTGACGCAGTGCGTCATCGCCGCCCGCCGCCGCCGCCACGGCGTGCCCGCGCTTCGACAGCGCCGCGGACACGGTCCGGCGGAAGGTGTCGTCGTCGTCGACCAGGAGGACGCGGAGGCCCATGCGCTCCCAAAGGTAAGCGAAAACCGCCGATCCCGCATCAGGCGGCGGCGCCGAACGGCAGCCGCAGCGTCACGGTCGTCCCGGACCCTTCCCCGCTCTCGACGGCAATCTCCCCCTTGAGGTCCTGCATGATCGCGTAGGAGATCGAGAGGCCGAGACCGGTCCCCTTGCCGGGATCCTTGGTCGTGAAGAACGGCTCGAAGACGCGGGCGAGGTGCTCCTTCGACATGCCGCGGCCGTTGTCGGCGACGCGGATCTCGACGCCGGACTCGGTGCGGCGGGCGACCACGATCACGCGAGGTTTCGGCGCACCCTCGACCGCATCCAGGGCGTTCTTGAGGACGTTCACCAGCACCTGCGCGAACGCGCCGGCGTCCGTCCGCACCGTCGGCAGCTGCGCCGGCGATTCCACCTCGACGCACGCCGCCCGCGCACCGGCCTCCCGGGCCACCAGCCCCACCGCCTGCCTCACCACCTCCGCCGCGTCCGTCGATTCCAGCCGCAGGTCGCGCTTGCGGGAGAAATCGAGAAGCGACCGCGTGATCTCCTTGCAGCGCTTCGACTCCCGGACGATGTCGGCCAGCATCCGGGCGCCCTCGCTGTCCGGCGCAGCCCCCTCGCGAGTGACCTCCGCGGCGACGAGGATCGACCCCAGCGGCGTGTTGAGCTCGTGCGCGATGCCCGCCGCGAGCTGGCCGATCGCCGCCAGCTTCTCCGCCTGCGCCAGCCGCTCGCGGCTCTCCACCAGTTCCGCCTGCTTCGCGCGAAGCCCCGACATGATCGTCGAGCCGAAATACGCCGCCGCGCCGACCGTCGCGGTGAAAGCCCCGAGCCGCCCGAGCGCGAACGACGTCGTGACCTCGTTCGGCTGCCCCAGGATCGGGTGGCGCGGGCACGCGATCGGCACCGTCACGAGATCCGCCGCCGTCAGCCCCCCGTAGAGCACCGCCGCCAGCACCGCCGTCAGGTACGCCGACCGCGGCGTGAACAGGATCGAAGCGATGATGACGTGGAACACGCAGAAAAACGCGAACGGGTTGCCGCTTCCCCCCGAATAGTGCATCAGGAAGGTGAGGACGATCAGGTCCGTCACCACCTGGAGCGACGCGCTCACCTCGAGCGCCGCGCGCCGCCGGTTCAGGATCCCGAACGCGACGTTCGCCGCCGCCAGCACCGCCGTCCACTCGTACAGCGGCCGCGCGCGCTCGATCCGCCCGATCGCCGCCGCCGTCGCGATCGTCGCCACCACCGCCACGACCGCGATCCACCGCAGCCGCACAAGCCAGCGGAGGCGCGCGTCCAGGTCGGTGACTTCGAAGGTCATGGCGCCAGTGTAACGGCGCCCGCTACTTCCGCTTCCGAACCGCCGCCTTCTTCTTCGCGACTCGTTTCTTCGGGGAAGCGGCCGCCGGTTTCGGCGCGTTCTGCCACAGCCCGATCACGTTTCCGTCCGGGTCGGCCACCAGCGCGAACCAGCCGTGCCCCGGGACCTCCGTCCGCGGATTGACCAGCTTCCCGCCTCGCGCCTGCACGCGCGCGACCATCGCTCCCACGTCTTCCACGGAAATGTAGTTCGTGACCAGCCGCGGGATCCCCGCCGGCGGATTCCACAGTCCCCCGCCGATCGACCCGTCCCCCGCCGAGAACATCACGTAGTTCAGCTCCGGCACGTCGCGGAACGTCCAGCCGAAGAGCTCCCCGTAGAACTTCTTCGCGTTCTTCGGCGACGCCACGGGAATTTCGATGTGGCACCACGAGCCCTTCTTGTCCCCGGCCATGCTCAGCCTCCCGGCGCTGGGTTTCCCGCATCCTCGAAACCCCTTCCCCCGTAATCAAGAGAAATGCCCGCGACAGCTTGACCGTCCCCGGGCAGGCTGCTAATCTCCGCGCCCCTTTGGCGTCCTTAGCTCAGCCGGTAGAGCAAGTGATTCTTAATCACTGGGTCGAAGGTTCGAATCCTTCAGGACGCATTTCGCATTTCAGTTGGCGTGAAACGAGGACGGGCCTTGCCGGGGGCGCACCTTGCGCGCCCCCTAGCAAGGCCCGTCCTCGTTTCACGCCAACCGAAATGCGCGGAACGGCTTCAGCGGAGGCGCGCGGCGGCATATGATCTCCACGCTCCCGTGGCCCTCCCACGCGGAGGGACTCGCCCGGTTATTCCTGTGCACGGGCGGCGCGCGCCAGGTGCGCGCCCCCGTTCGCAGGAAAAACCGGGCGAGTCCCTCCGCGTGCGGGGGTGGCGGAACTGGCAGACGCGCGGGTCTTAGAAGCCCGTCCCGAAAGGGGTGAGGGTTCGACTCCCTCCTCCCGCATGGAAAACTTTCCACGGTTGGCGTAGAATCCTGCGCATGCAGCTTAGCCGAGCCGTCGAATACGGCGTCCGCGCCATGCAGTACCTCGCTTCCCGCGAGTCCATGTGCCACGTGGACGAAATCTCGGAAAAAATGGGCATCCCCCAGTCCTTCCTCCGCAAGATCCTCCAGCGCCTCGTCACCGCACGCCTAGTCCGCTCCCACCGCGGCTTCGCCGGCGGTTTCTCCCTCGCCCGCCCCCCCGACGACATCTCCCTCCTCGAAATCATGGAGTCCGTCGACGGACAGCTCTTCTTCAACCCCTGCCTCAAGCCCGAGGCCGCCGGCGCCGCCTGCATGCTCGACCATAACTGCTCCCTCCAGCGCGCCCTCAGCACAGCCCAGGGCGCCTTCAAGCAGGTCCTCGCCGGCTGGACCCTCCGCGCGCTCACCACGGTCGAAGTCCCGACCGCCATCCGGTAGCCGTGGACCGATTCGAACGCGCCGTGCTCGGCGCGATGAAAAGCCTCGGCGTCGCTCCCGGAACCGCGGTCTGCGTGGCGTTTTCGGGAGGCCCGGATTCCACCGCGCTCCTTGCGGCCCTCGCCTCCACCCGCCGGTTCACGCTCTCCGCGCTCCACGTCAATCACGGCCTCCGCGGCGCAGAGTCGCGCCGCGACCAGGCCCGCGCGGCGGCGACGGCGAAGCGCCTCGGCGTGCCGTTCCGCGCGGTGTCCGTTGCCGTGAAGCGCGCTTCGATCGAGGAGTCGGCGCGCGTCGAGCGCGAAGCGGCGCTGGCGGCGGCGGGGGCGCCGGTGGTCGTGATGGGGCACACGCTCGACGACCAGGCGGAGACGGTTCTGTACCGGGCCGCGCGCGGTGCGGGACCGCGGGGATTGCGAGGGATCCTGCCGGCTCGCCCGCTGGCCCCCGGGGTTGTGCTCGTCCGCCCGCTTCTCGACTTCCGCCGCGCCGACGTCCTTGCCTACCTCCGCCGCCGGCGCCTTCCGTTCGCCACCGACTCCTCCAACGCGAACCCGCGGTTCGCGCGCAATCGCATCCGCCGCGACGCGCTTCCCGCACTCGAAGCTGCGCGTCCGGGGGCTGCACGCCACCTCGCGGCGCTCGCGCGGGAATTCGCCGAACTCGATGCGTGGATCGCCCGCGAGGCGGCCGCGGCGCTCCCGCGCGTCGCCCGCGAGGGCGGGCTCGACGCCGCCGGCCTCGCCGCGATGCCCGCCGCCCTGCGCCACGCGGTCGTCTCCCTCGCCGCCCCGGGCGCCGGCCCGCTCAACGCCGCCCACCGCGCCGCCCTCGACCGCCTCTTCGACTCCCCTCCCCGCCGCCTCGCCGCGCTCGGCCGCGGCTGGTTCGCGAACCTGCGCGCGGGCGTCGTGCGGCTGGTCGGCCCCGCGCACGAGCCGGACGCCGAGGGCCGGCTGGACATCCCCGGCGAATGCGCGCTCGCGAATTCGGGGAAGCGGCTGTCGGCGTCGGTCGAGCGCGCGGGCCGCGATTACCTCACGGGCTTCCTGACGCGGAAGCAGCAAGGCGAAGAAGCGCTCGACGCGGCCCGCGTCCCGGGGCCGCTTCTCGTCGGCCCGCCGCGGGCCGGTGAACGGATGCGCCCTCTCGGCGCGCCGGGATCGCGCAAGATCGCCGACATCCTCACGGATCTCGGCGTGCCGCGCTCGCGCCGCGCGGAGGAGCTCGTGGTGCGCGACGCGAAGGGCGCGGTGGTCTGGCTGGTCGGGCGGCGGATCGCCGACCACGCGCGCGTCACCGGCCGGACGCGCCGGGTGCTCCGCCTCTCCGTGCACTAGCTACTTGTAGGGCTCCAGCTTCGCCCGGCGCGCCTTCGCCCACTCCACGTTCTTGACGTTCGCATCGTGCTCGATCACGTCGCCGTAGCGCTCGTACGCCTCCTTGTACCGCCCCAGCTTGTCCACGATCTGCGCCGCCAGGATCCGCGCGTCGCCGCTGTAGTTCGGGTCCAGTTCCTTCACCTTGTCGTACGCCTTCACCGCGTCCTCGTACCGGCGCACGTACCCGTCGTGGTAGCACCGCCCGATGTTGTACCAGGCGTCCACCACCTTGTCGGAATCCGGATGCTTCTCCACGATCTCCCGCAGCTTGTCCACCGCGATCAGCAGGTTCCCACCGCGCTTCGCAGGGTTCACCGTCGACATGTACAGCTTCGCCGACTCGTACAGGTCGTTCGCCTCCTTGTCGCTCTTTCCCCCCGCCTTCGCTCCCGCCCCCGTCGCACCGCCCGTCATCCCCCCCGCGTCGGCGCCCAGCCCCGTCTCCTCCAGCCCGCGGATCAGCGTGTCGATCTCCGCCGCCCGCTGCGCGTTCCCCGCGTCGTCGTAGGCCTTCCTGAGCGCCTCCAGCGAAGCGATGAAGTCCTTCTTCCGGTCCTCGGCGGTCTTCACCGCCTCCTCCACTTTCTTCGAGACCGGGCTCTTCGCCGCACCGCACTTCGGGCAGAAATTCGCATCCGCGGCGACTTCGGTGCCGCAGGAAGCGCAGGGGTCGGCGAATGCGATCGTGGCGAGCAGGAACACGGCGGCGAGGGTGCGCATGGGAAACCTCACTGGGTGGTTATGGGCCCATCATAACTCGCGGTCGAAATAAAACGGGGTTGCGTCCGTTGGAACGCAACCCCGGGATTCGGCCGACCAGGGACGCTGACGTGGTTCCGGGCAGCGACCCTACCTCGCGCCGTCCGCCCTGTAGATCAGCTTCCGCGGCCCTTCCCGCGCTTCCCGGCTCCCCCACGCGTTCCCCTGCGCGCCGATCAGCAGGACCGTCCCGAGCAGGCAGAACGCCCCCCAGAACGCGATCGACCGGTTGCGGTCCGCGGCGCGCTCGATGAGGAAGGGCTCCGTGCTGGTGGCCTGCGAGGGCTGGCTGATCTTGTAGAGGAGGCGGAAGAGGCCGAAGAGGTAGACGAGGTGGAAGACGAAATTCTCGGCGAGGCCCATCGCGAAGAGGACGGTCGCGAGGGAGCCGCCGAGGATGAGCGAGAAGAGGGGGAAGCCCTCGGAGAGCTGGATGCGGACGGGGACGACGGAGGTCCCGCCATTGCCGGTGACGGTCACCGGGATTTCGATGCGACCGTCGCCGCCGGTCATGCTGCGCAGCTTGGGCACGTCGACGGCGAAACCGAGGCGGAACCGGCGGTTGACGGCGAGGGGAAACGCCTCGTTGAACCGGACGCAGTCGTAAGGGGCGGTCGCCGTCACGCTCAGCGGCGCATCGCCGTCGTTGGCGACGTTCACCGAGCCCTCGGCCAGCCGCCCGCCGGCGGAAATGTAGAGCCGCTTCTCCTCCACCCGCATCTTCGCCGGCTGCGGGACGACGCGGATCATCACGGGCACCTGCGCTTCGCCGCCATTCGAGCGGAACGTGAGCGTCGCGGAGTGCGTTTCGCCGGGCTTGAGCTTGTCGGAGTCGACGAGGAGGTCGACCGGGACGTCGTCCCCCTGGAACGTCGGCGTGAGGACCTTGAGCCACGGGTGGCTGGACGACGCCGTGCCGCTGAGCCAGCCGCGGCCGAGGTTGTTCACGAAGACGCGCGTCCTGCGCGACAGCCCGCGCGGGACGTCGTCGAACTCGAGCCTCTCCACGTCCAGCTCCAGCTTCGGCCGCGCGACCCGGCCCGTCGTCTGCAGGAACCCCTCGAGCCCGACGTTCCGGTCCGGGATCGTCTCGCGAATCTCCATCGCCTTCCGCGACAGCTCCTTCTCCCCCACTCGCCGCAGCCACGACTCGAAGTCGCCGCAGTACAGGTGGTGCTTCGCATCCTCCCAGTTCGCGTCCGCCGCGTTCGCCAGCTCCTGGATCGTCGCCGCTTCCGCCCCGCCCCGGAACGTGAACACTCCCATCGGCGCCAGTTGCGCCAGCGGGACCGGCTCGAACGCCGACCGCTCCGACGGCAGCAGCCGCGCCACGTGCGACATCGGGCGCCCTTCCACCGCCGCCACAAGGTCCTCCAGGATTTCGCGGGCCGACGCGAAGCGCTCGCGGGGATCGGGGAGGAGGCAGCCGCGGATGATGAGGTCGATCTCGGAAGGGACGTCGTTGCGCAATTGCGCCGGGTAGCGGAACGCGCCGACGGGGATGTCGCCGGTCAGCATCTCGTAGAGCACGACGCCCACGGAGTAGACGTCGGCGCGCGGGTCGGCCTCGCCGCCGCCGCGCCGCTGCTCGGGGGACATGTACTCGATCGTGCCGGTGATCGCCATCCCGGCCTGCGTCTTCGCGATCCCCGAGAGGTACATCGTGTGCGTCACGGCGCGCGCCACGGACCCGAGGCCGAAGTCCGAGATCTTCACGCGCCACACGCCGCCCAGCGACTGGTGCACCGCCGCCCGCTCGCAAGCCGCCGGCCCCGCCTTCGACAGCAGGATGTTCTCGGGCTTCAGGTCCCGGTGCGTCACCCCGCGCTCGTGCGCAAACGCCAGCGCCTCCAGGATCTGGATCGCGATGTCCGCCGCTTCGCGGAACCCCAGGCGGCCCTTTTCCTTCAGAAGCGCCCTGAGGGCGGTCCCTTCGACGTACTCCATCACGAAATAGGGCGGCTGGGCGTTGGGATCGAGGCCGATGGTGCGGACGATGTGGGGGTGCTGGAGGTTGTGCTGGATGACGCCTTCGTTGCGGAGGAAGTCGACGTAGGTGGAGTCGGTGGGGATCTTCACCGCGACGGCGTCGGCGGCGAAAATATGGTGGTTGGCCTTCCAGACTTCGCCGAAGCCGCCTTCACCGCATTTCTCGGTGAGGATGTACTCGCTGATTCTGTCGCCGATCCTGGGCATGGCCACCCCTCCCAACGGCGGGTCGCATTTGTGCACGCGACCTGCACACCTGTCCTGTTTTTCCCGCCCGACCGCGAAGGCCTTTCCTTACTAAGCGCGTTTCGCAGCCAAAGGTTAGGGAAAATCGGGACAAAACACGCGAAAAGTCATGAGGAACGGCGTCGCAAACGTCGGACCCGCCCCGAAGTCGCCTCAAACGCTTAAAAATTATAAACCGCGAAGGGCTGAAATGCAAAGATATCGGCTCCCGGACCCGCGAAACTTGAGCGCGAGCGGTGGTGAAGCGGTGCTCAACTGGGGCGGAATGCCCCGACCCAACGATGTTACCGTAACTAATTGGCGGGATTCGAGTTGCGCCTATCAGCGGAATTCGTGTGGCACACTGCCCCATTTCGCCCCGGGATTCGCTCGGCGACGGGACGCCTCGTCCCAATTCATAAACCACTTCACATCAACACCTTGCATCTATTCCGAACATTCCACTACTCCCGGCACTCCCCTTGCGATTGCTCCCGCTCGACCCGTAGTCTTTTCCCGTTCCCATTTCCCGGAGGAGGTTTCAAGTGAACTGGAGGAAAGTCATCGCCGTCGTCGCTCTCGTCGCCTTCATGACCATGCTGGGTGCCACGGCCTTCGCCGGCGGCGAGGAAAATGAGAACGTCGAAAAGAAGTCCTGGTTCGACCTTTTCAAAACGACCGGCCTCGTCGGAATCATGCTCGTCGGCGTCTCCGTCTGCGGCACCGCCCTCACCATCCAGTACGCCGTCAACCTCCGCCAGGAGAAACTCGGCCCCCCGCACCTCATCTCGGAGCTTGAAACCCTGCTCGCCGAAAAGAACTTCGAGCAGGCCCTCTCCGTCTGCGACGCCGACCGCTCCTACCTCGCCCGCATCGTCGCCGGAGCCGTCGTCCGCGGCGAGGCCGGCTACGAGGAAATGAAGAAGGGCATGGAGGAGTCGATCGCGGAAGAGGCCTTCCGCCTCAACGCGAAGATCTCCTACCTCGCGCTCATCGGGAACATCGCGCCGCTGCTCGGGCTGCTCGGCACGGTGACGGGCATGGTCAGCTCCTTCCAGAAGATCGAGCAGATGAAGTCGCCCACCCCGGCCGACCTGGCCGTCGGCGTGTACGAGTCGCTGGTGAACACGACCATGGGCCTCTTCGCGGCCATCGTCTTCCTCACCATCGCGTTCTTCTTCAAGAACAAGATCTCCGGGACCACCCTTTCGCTCAACACGATCGCCGGCGAACTGCTGTCGCGGTCGGTGATGGAGACCCCGCCCCAGTAATCGGCGTCCCGGGAGAAAACCATGGCCAAACACTCACTCTCAAAGCCGGTCGACGTCGAAGAAGCGACCAGCATCAACCTGGTGCCGATGGTGGACATCATGTTCCTCATGCTGCTCTTCTTCATGCTCGGCTCCGACATGGGACAGCGCGAACTGGAGGAAGTCACGCTCCCGCTCGCCTCTTCCATCAAGGAGGACAAGGGTGACGCGCCGAAGGAAGGGCGGACGACGATCAACGTCTACCACGACCTGAAGCGCGGCACGGTCTGCGCCGATTACGACAGCAAGGACGCCAACGTCGTCTGCCGCAACGACGAGCACTGGAAGGTGGGCATCCGGGGCCACGACTACAACGTCAAGGTGCCGGAGCAGCGGGACAAGCTCCGCGGCCTGCTGAAGCGTGACTCGGAGGAAGGCAAGGCGTCCATCGGTGACCGCGTGTCGGAACGGCTCGTCATGATCCGCGCGGACGGCAAGGCCCCGTACGGCGCCGTCCAGCACGTGATGAACCTGGCCGCGGAATGTGGGATCTACAAGATCGAGACGGGCGCAGCCCAGCCGGCTCCCGACAACTCAAAGTTCAAAGACTAGTAAACGGAGGTCAGTCATGGCGGCCCATGGCGGTGCAGGCGAAGACAACCCGGTCAGCCTTAACGTGGCGCCGATGGTCGACATCATCTTCTGCCTGTGCATCTTCTTCATGTGCTCGTTCCACTTCAAGCAGCTCGAAGGAAAGATGGAGTCGTGGCTCCCCAAGGACAAGGGCGTCTTCGGCGACCCCGTGCCGAACCCGATCCTCGAGGAAGTCCGCGTCTTCATGAAATGGGACGCAACGACGAACACGACGACGCGCAAGGTGAACGCCCAGGTGGTGAACTCCGACGAGGAGCTCGGTTCGATCCTCGTGGAGCGCATCGAGAAGTTCAAGTCGCTGGGCAAGCCCGAAACGCCCGTGATCGTGGACGCGCTTCCCGACGTGCCGTGGAAGGACGTGATCCTGGTGATGGACATCTGCAAGCGCAACAAGCTCGAGAAGGTGGAGCTTGCGGCGCCGATGCCCGGCCAGTGGAAGTAGTGACGATCTAAGGCGGCTGTCCCCCGGCGCGAGCCGGGGGACGGCCCTCCCCCGGAGCCAACCATGAGCGGAAACCGGATTCAGCCCGTGAGCGTCGAGGAGGCTACGGCCATCAACCTCGTCCCCATGGTCGACATCATGTTCCTCATGCTGCTGTTCTTCATGCTGGGCGCCGACATGGGCCAGCGCGAGCTCGAGGCGGTCGAGCTCCCCACGGCGGTGACCGTGGCGAAGGACGGCGGCGAGGCTCCGAAGGAAGGCCGCACGACGATCAACGTGTACCACGCGACCCGCGGCTGCCCGGATTTCGTCGCGGGAGGCGTGTGCCGGAACGAAGCGCACTGGCTGGTCGGCGTGCGCGGCCAGGATTTCGACGTCCGCGACGAGCAGGACCGCGGCCGGCTCCTCGGGCTCCTCATCGGCGATGCGGACCCGGGACGCTCGAACGTCGGCGGGTTCTCCGAACGCGCCGTCATGATCCGCGGCGACAAGTCCGCCCCGTACGGCGTCGTCCAGCAGGTGATGATGACCTGTGCCAAGGCAAAGGTTTACAGGGTCGAGAGCGGCGCGGCCGCTCCCCTCGGTACGCGGTAATCGGAGGAACGGAACATGGCCCACGGCTCCGCCGGCGAGGACAACCCGGTCTCCCTGAACGTCGCCCCGATGGTCGACATCATCTTCTGCCTCTGCATCTTCTTCATGTGCTCGTTCCACTTCAAACAGCTCGAGGGAAAGATCGAGAGCTGGTTGCCCAAGAACAAGGGGCCAATCGGCCCTCCCCCTCCGCACGTCATCATTGAAGAAGTCCGAGTCAAGATGACCTGGGACGCCGCAACGCAGTCCTCGGTGCGCACGATCGGCAGCCGGACGTATGCCGCCGACGAAGAGCTGGCCGCAGCGATCGCTTCAGGGCTGGAACTCAAGCGGCGCGAAGATCCTGAAGCCAATGCGATCATCGATGCCCTTCCCGATGTCCCTTGGAAGGACGTCGTCAACGTGCTGGACCTGTGCAAGGCCCACCGGATCGAAAACGTCGAACTCGCCGGTCCGGTCCAGGGCAAGTAGGCACTTCCATGCCCGAAAACACCCCCAACGCCACCATGACCGAACCGAAACCGACTCCTTCGGAAGCGCCGCTTCCCCGTGTGCACAAGGCCGAGATCGACCAGATCAAGGCGCGGTACAACACGCGGAACGCGTTTTCGACGGCCGGGGAGATGAAGCGGCTGTTCATCTTCGCGATCATGGCGCTGGCGGGGGTGGCGGTGGTGCTGCAGTTCAAGTGGAACGCGATCAAGATGCAGGAGGACCTGAAGAGGGACAAGGAGGCGTGGGAGAGGCGTCAGGAGGCGTTGAAGGCGGGGCCGCAGCCTGGGGTGGCGGGGGCGCAGGTGAAGTGGGACAACATGCTGGCGGAGGAGAAGGACGACAGTCCGCTGGATGACGTGGTGACGGACAAGGGGTTCAAGTACCTGGTGAGGCACATTGCGAACCTCAAGCCTGGGGAGGGTTTGAAGCCGGAAGAGTCATTCGACTACGTGGACTTCCTGAAAAATCCCGCGAATCATCGCGGAAACGTCGTAAGTCTTTCTGGGCTCGTGAATAAGGTCTATTCGAATATCCGGCTGGAATCGAACCAGGGCCCCTACGATTCCGTTTACAGGCTCTACTTGGTAGACCTATCTGGCACGCAGGGATGCATCGTGGATGTGCTTGAGAGGCCTGATGGGATAGACTTGCGGCAATCGATCGAGGCGGACGGAGTCTTCATCCGGACGCACAAGTATGAGACGACGAAAGGCCAGTTCGTGAGGGTTCCTTACTTTCTTGCGCAGCGAGTGACGAAGATTCAGAGGTCCCAAAGCCATTCGATCTGGAGCCCGGCCGTTACGATCGGAGTTGTCGGTGCCTGCGTCGTGCTGGTCGTCGTGGTCTTCCTGATGGGAAGAAGCGGCGGTCCGAAACAGAAAACAACCGAGGTTTCCTCTAACGCCTAGTAGGGAGCGGAACATGCCCAGGGGACAGCAGCCGATGGAACAGGAACCCGAATACGGCGACGAGTACCAGCAGGGTGCTCCGGTGCCGCAGGACGGGGGTCAGTTCTCCTTCTCCTCGTGGGTCGAGGAGCAGGTGCGCAACACGCCTTGGTGGCTCATCTCCATCGCCTTCCACCTCATCGTGCTGGCCGGCATGACGGTCATCACCTTCAAGGAGGAAGTGAAGCTGAAGGAAGAGCCGACGATCATCCCGCTGTCCGCGAAGGTCGAGAAGAAGCTCGATCTCGAGCGGCCGCGCGACGTGTTCGAGCGCAAGGGCATCCCGAAGGTCGGCCAGGAGAACGCGGTGCCGACGGACGAGCCCGCGATTTTCTTCCCGGACGCCGAGGAATCGGACCACAACGAATCGGCGGACAACGAGGACTACGGCAAGATGAAGGGCGACTCCGAGGAATTCCTCTCGGCGATGCCCGGTGAAGGCGGCGGTATCCGTGGCCGGCAGCCCGGCAAGGCGCCTGGCGTCTACGACGCGATGGGCGTCGGCGGCGGCGGCGGCGGTGGTGGCCGGTACGGCGGACGCCTCGGCGGCCGTCGCAACCTGGTCGCGCGCGGCGGCGGCTCGCAGGGCCCCGGCGGGACGGAATCGGCGGTGACGGCCGGCCTGCGCTGGCTCGCCCGCCACCAGAGCTCGGGCGGCAACTGGTCCGCCGCCGGGTTCGACCAGCAGTGCGCCGGGACCAAGTGCTCCGGCCAGGGTTACAACGAGTACGACGCCGGCGAGACGGGCCTCGCGCTCCTCGCGTTCCTCGGCGCCGGCTACACGCACCTCACCAAGGAAACGTACGTCGACCCCCACACGAACAAGACGGTCTGCTGGGGCGAGGTCATCAAGAACGGCATCAAGTGGCTCATCAGCAACCAGGACGCGGAAGGCTGCTTCGGCGGCCGTCACGGCTCCAAGTACCTGTACAACCACTCGATCGCCGCCCTGGCCATGGCCGAGGCGTACGGCCTGACCAACAGCGCGCTGTTCAAGGATTCGGCGCAGAAGGGCATCGACTTCCTCCTCGCCGCGCAGAACCCGTACAAGGCCTGGCGTTACAGCAAGCAGTGCGGCGACAACGACACCTCCGTCACCGGCTGGTGCGTCATGGCGATGAAGTCCGCCGACATCTCGGGCCTGACGGTCGGCCGGACCGGCTTCGAAGGCGCCAAGGCGTGGATCCTCGAAGTCACCGACGAGGCTTACTACAAGGTCGGCTACACGGCCAAGGGCACGGGCAAGGTCGTCGTCCAGGGCAAGAACGAAGACTGGGACGGCCACGAAGCCCTGACCGCGGTCGGCATGCTCTGCCGCACGTTCATCGATCACAACAAGCAGGATCCCGCCCTCGAAGGCGGCGCCAAGCTCCTCGTCGCTGACCTCCCCCAGTTCAACGGCAAGAAGATCGACTACTACTACTGGTACTACGGCTCGCTCGCCCTGTTCCAGTACGACGGCCCGGACGGCAAGTACTGGAAGGGCTGGAACGAAGCCATGAAGAACGCCCTCGTGCCGACGCAGAAGGTCAAGAAGGACGGCTGCACGGACGGCTCCTGGGACGTGGACGTCGACCGGTGGGGCTTCGAAGGCGGCCGGGTCTACACCACCGCCATCAACGTCCTCACGCTCGAGGTGTACTACCGCTACGAAAACGCGTTCGGCGGCGGGAAGCGCAAGTAGGATGTTCTGACGCAGACTTGGACAGGGGGCTCCGGCAACGGAGCCCCCTGTTTGCATTTCCGGCCCGCCCGAAACCGATCGGCTCTTCCCTCCCCTGAAGCGCCTCTCGGTTGCTGGCGGACCCGGGACGGTTCTGGTAGAAATCCCGGTCTTCTCCGCAGTGCGTAAACCCAGGAAACGGAGCTCCGAAATGAAATTCCTCCGCCCCTTCCTCTCCGGCGCCTTCGCCGCTTCTGCCATCTGCTCGACGGCGTGGGCCAAGGGCGACGACGTCGACTTCGCCCGCGCGCTGGTGCACCACGGCTACGTGGACCTGGCGCAGGAGTACTGCAAGCGCATCGAGGCCGACCCGAAGACCTCGCCCGAGGACAAGGCCGGAGTGCAGCTGATCCAGGCCGAGATCTTCGCCAAGACGGCCACCCTCCAGGAGGACAGCACGAAGGCCGCCGAGGAGCTGGACAAGGCGATCAAGGTCCTCGAGGACTTCATCCGCGCCAACGCCGGCCACCCGCGCTGCCCCGAGGCGAAATTCACGATCGGGGTGCTTCTGCGGCAGAAGGGCGACATCATCGTCGCGACGATCAAGAAGACGTCGGAGTCGTCGAAGAAGGCGGATCTGGTCGCCGAGGGCGACAAGAACTTCAAGGCCGCGGAGTCGTACTTCGAGGGGCTGCAGAAGGAATACCGCAAGATGAAGGAGGACTGGTGGCAGAAGACCAACGGCCGCCAGCCGACGCCCGAAGAGACGAAAGAAGAAGAGGACATCAGCTACAACCTGATGGACTCGATCTACAACGTGCCGCGCACGCTGTACTCGCACTGCCTGCTGTATGAGGCAGGGAGCAAGGAGAAGGCGGAGCTGGCCAACAAGGCCGTCGCGGCGTTCATGGACTTCGAGCTCGACTACCAGGACCGCATGAAGGCGTTCGAGTCCTCGATCTTCTGGGCGCTCACGCACAAGGAACTGGGCGAGTTCGACAAGGTCTACCAGCGCTTCGATTTCACCATAACGCTCAAGGACTTCTTCACCGGCACGCCGATGCCGGACGACGCGCGCGAAGTCATCCTGACGGCGTACTACTACAAGGCGACGACGTACAACGAGCAGCGCAAGTTCCGCGACGCGATCGCGACGATTGACGACATGCTCAAGCTGATCAAGGACGCTTCGAAGGACCGGATGGGCGTGTCGGCGGTGCTGGTGAAGGGCGACGCGCTGCTGGGCGCCGGGGACAAGGACGCGGCGATCAAGATCGGCACGGACCTGATGAAGCAGGTGACATCGCCGGGGCTCCAGGCGGTGATCCGCAAGAAGGTCGCGGAGTGGTCCTCGGGCGCGGGCGGCGGGCTGGGCCTCTACCTCATCAAGTACGAGGCGGCGCTGGACGAGGACAATTACTTCGGCGCCATCGCAGCGCTCCAGGGCGGCATCGCCGCCGCGGAATCCGCGGAGGCCGCCGACGCGGTGCCGGACCTGCTCTGGAAGATGGGCTCCGTCTACGAGCGGATCAACCGGCTGTATGACGCCGTGATCTGCTACGAGACGATCGCGACGGACTACCAGAAATGGACGAAGGCGGCCGAAGCTTCCTTCCGCGCCGCGCAGGTCTGGAACACCATTGCGGCGGCGATCGGCGAGGAGAAGTCGTGGGAGAAGGACCAGGTCTCCAAAAACCTGACGACCCTGACATCCAAGTGGCCGAACGACCCGAACTCGAAGAACGCACAGTACCTGGTCGCGGATGCGCTGTACCAGAAGGGCAAGTTCGACGAGGCCGCGAAGGAATTCGCGAAGGTGCCGGAGGACGCGAAGCTGTACGAGCAGGCGATCGTGATGGCCGGGCGCTGCTACTACGACCAGGCCAAGAAGCTCTGGGCCGGCGGCGCGAAGGACAAGACGACGACGGACATGTTCGACAAGGCGGAGACGTCTTTCCGCAAGTACATCGACTACCTGAAGAAGGGCCCTTCCAAGATCGAGGAGATCCAGAAGAACCGCCCGACGGTGGAGGCCTTCTGCAAGCAGGCGCTGGCGAACGTGCTGATGCACGAGGCGAAGAAGAAGTTCGCCGAGGCGATCAAGGTGCTGGACGAGATCGACAACCCGGTGGCCGGGCCGGACGGCAAGGTGCCGGACGTGTCGGACGACGTGAAGAAGAAAGTCTGGCGGCAGAAGGTCACCGCGTACCTCGCGATGGACCAGACGAACAAGGCGGTCGAGGTGACGGAGAAGCTGATCGAGAAGTACAAGGCCGCGGTCGTCACGGTCGAGGCGTGCCAGCTGGTCGGCGCGAAGTGCGACGAGGAGGCGGAGAAGCTGGCGGGCGAAAACCCGACGCCGGACAAGATCACGCCGGAGGCGCTGAAGCTGTGGGAGCTGGCGGCGAAGTACTACGCGAACTGGATCCACAGCGGCATCGAGGCGAAGCAGAAGATCAAGATCGAGGACGCGCTCTCGGTCGCGGACCGCATCTACAACCTGGGCCTGACGATCAACCAGATCGACACGACGAAGTCCTTCACGAGCTACGACCTCGACAAGTTCAAGAACGCCCGGATCTTCGTGGATGCGGCGCGCATCTACGACCCGATCGCCAACGACGTCCTCGGCCGGCCCCAGGGCGTGGACACGAGCAAGCTGCTGCTCAAGCTCGCCTGGTGCCACGATTTCGCGCAGAACTGGGAAGGCGCCCGGGACGCCTACGAGGCGCTGATCGAGTCCGAAAGGCTCCGCAACAAGGGCGCCCAGACGCTGAACGACGCGGTGCTCAAGGCCAAGCCCTGGCTGTTCGTTCCCTACGAGGAACTCGGCCACGTCTACCTCAAGCTCGCGGCCAAGGGCGAAAACAAGGCCAACTACATGCAGGAGGCCTACACGATCTTCGCCAACGTCGTCAGCAAGTCGGAAAAGGACACCGAGGCCTGGTGGAGGGCCAAGTATCTGGTCATCAAGATCCTGTTCGAGAAGGGCGGCCAGAACGACTTCGAGATGGCGCTGATGGGCATCAAGGACATGCGCGCCAACTACCCGAATTGGGACGAGGACAAGTTCAAGATGCGGGACCGCTGGATCGAGCTGGAGAAGGCGATCCAGGACCGCGCGCCGAAGAAATAACCGACGACCCCGCGAAATCCCCCGCCCACCGGCGGGGGATTTTTTTTGCCCCCACTTCCCCACCGCCGGGCCGCCCTTTCCCCGCTTCCGCCGATTTGATTGAATACGGTCACCCAGATGGACCAGGCGGCCCCCAACGCCAGCCCCCCGCGGACGCGATCCCTCAAGCTCACGATCTCGTTCATCGCGTTCCTCGCGGTCCTTCCGCTCCTTGTGTTCGTCGCCTGGCTGAGCCTGAAGGAGTCCGAGGAGAAGGAGCGCGAGCGGCTCTGGCTCGTGGCGCGCTCAAACGCGACCGCCACCGTCGCCGACTGGTTCGACGCCGCCTATCACCGCGCCCAGATCGACGAGTACTCGGCCCGGCGCGGCGCGGAGATCGAGCGGCTGGAGGAAGCGCTGAAGCAGGAAACGCGGGAGTCCTTTCCTGCCCTCGCGGAAAGACTGCGCGTCGCGGATGCGGCGGTGTTCTGGGCCGGGAACTCCCCGAAAGAACCCCGCGTGAACCTGCTGGCCCGCGTCGGAACGATCGCCGGGGAACCCGACGCCGACGTCCTCGCGGCCGTCCAGAACGGCGCCCCGCGCGAGTACTACCGCAGCGGTGTCGGCCCAGGCATGGTTCACACTGCAGTCGTCGAGGTCTCCCTCCCCTTTGCAGCCGCCGGCCAGGTCCGCTGCGTCGTCCGCGTCGTCCTCGCCGCCGACACGTGGGCCGCGGAAGGACCCGGGCTCGCCTCCGGAATCGGTTCATGGTTCGAGGAAATCCGGACCCGGAAGACGCTTGAAAAGGCGCTCGCCGTGCCCCTGGAAAAGCCGGATGCCCTCAAGGCCGCACTGGAACGCTCGGTCGACAAGCTCCGCGAGTCCCTCCATGTCAACGGCCTTGCGGTCTTCCTCGTCTATACCAACGACCGGAAGGAACGCGTGCTCCGCCCATGGTTGCGAAGCGGCACGGCGCCGCAGGAGACGACGAACCTGGACGAGGCGGCCTTCCGGGACGGTGTCACGCCCGCGCCGGAAGCCAAGGACGACCCGGCCGTCGTCGTGTTTCCCCTGAACGGGATTGTCCCGAAGGCCAACCCGATCCCCGAGGACCTGGACGGCACCCCGGGCGTCGTCGCCGTCGCCCACTTCGCGCTTCCCTCCCCCCCTCCTCGCGGCGCCGGCAGCCGCTTCCTCCTCATCCTCATGATCGCGATCATGGCGCTCGTGCTGGGGTTCCTGTTCTTCTACATGAACCAGGCGATTTCGCAGCCGATCCAGCGGCTGATCGGGGCGATGACGCGGGGAGCGAAGGGCGAACTACAGCCGATCGCGACGAGCGGCGGCGGCGGCGAAGTCGCGCAGCTGGCGTTGATCTACAACAGCATGGCGCAGGAGAACAAGAAGCTGATGGACCAGATCCGCGGCTTCAACGAGCAGCTGAAGAACAAGGTCCGGCTGGCGACGGGCGAGCTGGAGCGGAGGAACGAGGAGCTGCGGCGGGCGAACGAGAAGCTGTTCGGGCTGCAGCGCGAGCTGTCGGACCAGCAGCGGCTGGCGTCGATGGGGCAGCTGGCGGGGACGATGGCGCACGAGCTGGGGACGCCGCTGAACGCGATGAGCGGGCACATCGAGCTGCTCCTGAGCGAGGAGGGGGCGCTGCCGGCGGACGTGTCGAAGCGGCTCCGGCTGATCGGGTCGCAGATCGACCGGCTGAGCGGGATCATCCAGTCGAACCTACAGCAGCTGCGCGCGCCGGCGCCGCGGTTCGTGACGGTGGACCTGAACGCGCTCGTCCAGGGGATCGTCTCGCTCGTCACGCCTTCCGTCGGCGCCCGCAAGGTCGCCATGCGCACGTCCCTCGCCGCCGCCCTCCCGCGCGTCGCCGGGGACCCGGGGCAGCTCGAGCAGGTCCTCATGAACCTCGTGAACAACGCCCTCGACGCCATGCCCGCCGGCGGCTCACTCGACCTCCTCACCGCCATGCAGGAAGGGCTCGTCTGCCTCCAGGTCCGCGACAGCGGCGCCGGCATCTCGCGCGAGGACGTCCGCCGCATCTTCGACCCGTTCTTCACCACCAAGTCCCCGGGCAAGGGCACCGGCCTCGGCCTCGCCATCTGCCGCGAAATCGTCAAGGCCCACGGCGGCACGATCGACGTCCAGAGCGAGCCCGGCAAGGGCTCCTGGTTCACCGTGAAGCTCCCCGCGGCCGAGAAGGTGGACGGAAGCGCGATCGCGAAGGCGGTCGCGGCGCCGGCACCGGCGACGCCCGCCTCCTAGTGGTGAGTCAGCTTTGATTTCCAGGGTTGCGCCCGAAGGAAGCAACCCGGGAAATCAAGCGTGTCGAACCACTAGTCGCCGTTCCTCCCCCTCCGCCCTCCCCTCCGCTATGATGCGCCCATGGTCCGCGCCCTCGTCGTCGACGACGACAAAGACAACCGCGACATCGTGGCGGAGAACATCGCCCGGTGGGGACACACCGTCGAGACGGCGGGGTCCGGCGAAGAAGCGATCTCCAAGTTCACGGCGCTTCCCTACGACGTGGTGGTGAGCGACATCCGGATGGGAGCGCTGTCGGGGCTGGACGTGCTGAAGAAGATCCGGGGGGCGTCGCCGGACGCGATCGTGATCCTGATGACGGGGTATGCGGGGAGCGACACGGCGATCGACGCAATCAAGGCAGGGGCGTTCGACTACGTGACGAAGCCGTTCAAGTACGAGGAATTGCGGCGGACGATCGAGAAGGCGCTGGAAATCCGGAAAATGACGCGGCAGGTCAAGACCGCGAAGCCGGAGGAGGCGCGGGCGAGCCTGCAGGCGCTGATCGGGCGGTCGAAGCCGATGCTGGAGATCTACAAGATGATCGCGCGGGCCGCCGAGACGCCGTCGACGGTGCTGCTGCAGGGCGAGAGCGGCACGGGCAAGTCGCTGATCGCGCGCGCGATCCACTCGAATTCGCCGCGTGCGGGCAGGCCGTTCCAGGCGGTGAACTGCAGCGCGCTGACGGAGACGCTGCTCGAGTCCGAGCTCTTCGGCCACAAGAAAGGCTCGTTCACCGGCTCGACCGGCGACCGCGAAGGCGTCTTCAAGGCCGCCGACGGCGGCACGCTCTTCCTCGACGAAATCGGCGATACCTCGCCCGCCCTGCAGAGCAAGCTGCTGCGCGCGATCGAGGACGGCGAAGTCAAGCCCGTCGGCTCCAACGACACCTTCAAGGTCGACGTCCGCGTCATCAGCGCTTCCAACAAGGACCTCAAGGACATGGTGGCGAAGCGCCAGATGCGCGAGGACCTGTACTACCGGCTGAACGTGGTGACGATCACGGTGCCTCCGCTGCGGGACCGCAAGGAGGACATCCCGCTGCTGGTGGAGCATTTCGTGAAGCAGTGCGCGGACCGGCTGGGGAAGCGTGTGACGGTGCACCCGGAGGCGATGGAGAAGCTGGTGTCGCATTCGTGGCCGGGGAACATCCGGGAGCTGGGGCACGTGATCGAGAGCGCGGTGGCGCTGACGGGGAAGCCGCTGCTGGTGGCGGAGGACCTGAAGGTCGCGGCGGGCGGCGAAAAGAAAACATCGGCGGTGGAGGAGGCCGGGCCGCTGGTGACGCTCGAGGAGCGCGAGAAGGAGTACATCCGGCAGGTGCTGGTGGCGACCAAGGGGAACCGCCAGGCGGCGGCGCAGATCCTCGGGATCGACCGGAAGACGCTGTACCGCAAGTGCCTGAAGTTCGGGCTGGACGCGGGCGGCGAGGGCGAAGAAGCCACGCCGTAAGGCAATCCCGGATTTTCCGAACCCGCGGCGAATCCCTTCGTTCTGATACCCCGCCCGGACTCCGCCCGCTTCCCTTCTCCAGGAGGCTCCCATGCGTCGCGCCGCCCTCGCGTTCCTGCTCGTCGCTTCGCTCGCCGTCGCCGACCCCTGCCCGAAATGCCGCAAGGAAGTGGAGAGAGGCTGGAGCTACTGCCCGGGGTGCGGCCAGGCGCTTGAGGGGCTGTACAAGAAGGAATTGGACGCGGCGGTGCGGGCGGCGGAGGACCGGAAGGCCGAGCTGATGACGGCCCTGAAGAAGCTCAAGCAGACGTGCGAGCTGGCCGGGGACGGGGATCGGGCGAAGCGGGTTGCGGAGGCGATCGAGAAGCTGGAAGGCATGGGGCTCGCGTCGGCGGCGCCGTCGGAAGCCGGGGCGTACGCAGGAAAACCGGTGGACGCGTATCGGGTGCGGATCGAGAAGCGCGCGGAGCTGGCGAAGCGCGCGGGGTCGGGGGCGGAAGCGGAGGCGGCGGTGGACGCGGGGCTGCGCTGGCTGGCGCGGCACCAGGGCGGCGGCGGCGGGTGGGCCTCGAACGGCTTCGACACGCGATGCGTGGAGAACCGGTGCACCGGGCGCGGGTACGACGAGTACGACGCGGGCGTGACGGCACTGGCGGTGCTCTCGTTCCTCGGCGCGGGGATCACGCCGAAGTCGGAAGTGACCTGGAAGGACGAAGTGACCGGGCGGCAGGTCGTGGCGGGCGAGGTCGTGCGCCGCGGGATCGACGCCCTGGTGGCGATGATGGACCACGAGGGATGCGCCGGAGGACGGCACGGGTCCAAGTACATGTACAACCACGCCATCGCGACGCTCGCGCTCGCCGAGGCCTTCGGCATGACCGGCGCCGAGGCCCTTCGAAAGCCCGCGCAGGACGCCGTCGATTTCCTCCTCGACGCGCAGAACCCGGGCAAGGCCTGGCGGTACTCGAAGAAATGCGGCGACAACGACACGAGCGTGACGTCGTGGGCGGTCGCGGCGCTCTACGCGGCCGACCTCGCGGGGCTGGCGAACGCGAAGAACGGGTACGCGGGGGCGAAGGCATGGCTGAAGGAAGTCACCGACGAGGCGTGGTTCAAGGTCGGATACACCGCAAAGGGAACGGGCAAAGTCGTCGTGCAGGGCAAGAACGAGGACTGGGACGGCCACGAGTCGCTCACCGGCGCCGCGATGACCGCCCGGATCCGCATGGAGCAGATGGCGAACCGCGACATCCTCGACGGCGGCGCGAAACTTCTCGTCTGCGACCTGCCGCAGTGGCGCGAGAAGAAAGTCGACATGTACTACTGGTTCCACGGCACCGAGGCGCTCTTCTGCTTCGACGGCGCAAACGGCAAGTACTGGAAGGCTTGGACGGTGGCGCTTCAGGACGCGTTGGTGAAGAGCCAGGAGAACGCGGACGGAGGGTGCGCCGTGGGGTCGTGGGACCCGGACGCGGACCGGTGGGGCTTCGAGGGCGGGCGGGTGTTCACGACGGCGATGGGAGTGCTGGCGCTGGAGACGCCGTACCGGGACGCGCGGTCGTTCGAGGAGATCAAGGAGCCCAAGCCGAAGAAGAAGTAGGCGCCAGATCGTAGAATCCCCGCGTGCGCTTCCCCGCCCTGCTCGCGTTCGCATTGCTGTCGCCGCTGCTGGCGGAGTCGCAGGAGGTTCGCCCGTACGCGGGGAAGTACGCCGGGGACCCGAGGTGTGAGGCGTTCCTGGGGGAGTTGCCGGCGCAGATGAGGGCCGCGGCCCGGGCGATGTCGGAGCGGCTGGGGTTGCCGCCCGCGGACGCGGCGAACGTGGTCCTGGAGCTGGTCGACCGTCCGCTGGGACCGCAGAAGGACGTAGTGCTCGGCGGGACGATGACCAAGTCGGTCGGCGGGCGCATCGTCCAGTGGATCACGCTGAATCCCGAGTCGCATTTCGCCGCCGTCGCTGACTTCGAGCAGGAACTCGCGCACGAGATGACCCATGCGCTCCTTCGCAACGCGCTGGGCGACCCGAATCACCGGCTGCTGCCGAAGTGGGCGCGCGAGGGGCTGGCCGTGTGGGCTGCGGGCCAGGGCCCCGGACGCGTGGCGTTCTGGCTCACGATCCACTGGGACAAGCCGGACCCGGTGGCGGTCCTGCTGAACGGGCTGGAGAACGAGAAGCACGCGCTGGAGGACTACCCGGAGGACTATCTCGCCGTCGAGGCGATCGAGACGGAGAAAGGCGTCGAGGGTGTGCGGGCGTTCGTGCGGCTGCTGGCGGCGGGAAAGGCTTGCCATGACGCGGCCGCGGAAGCGTCCGGGCGGACATGGGACGAGTTCTCGGCCTTCGCCGCCTCGTACGCAGACGAGCGGATTCGCGCCGCGCTGGGCGACGAAGAGTTCGCGGCCTGGAAGCGGGCGATGGCGCTGCTCCGGGTGGACCGGGACTTCGAGGCGGCACAGCGCGCGTTTTATGCGGTGGCCGCGAGATTCCCCGACTCCTGGGCCGGGGCGCTGGGGATGTACTACTTCGGGCGGGCGCTCCAGATGGCGGGACTGCCCGCCGATGCCGGCGAGGCGCTGCGGGAATTCTTCGCCGTCGCGGGGCCCCGGACCGGGCTGATGGACGACGCGGTGTGGCACATGGCGCTGTGCGAGGAAAAGGCCGGGGAAGTCGACGCGGCGATCGCCTCGTTCGACCGGCTCGCGCGGGACTTTTCCTACTCGCCGCAGGCGCCGCCGGGGCTGCTGCGGGCGGCGGGGTTGTGCGAAGCGGCGGGGCGCGGGGAGGAGGCCAGGGCGCGGTACGAGCGGATTGTGAAGGACCTGGCGGGGACGAAGGAAGCCGAGGAAGCCGCAAAGAAACTGGGAGCGCTGCCGAAATAGGCCGTTATCCGCGGCCGTTCCCGCGTCATCCGCAACATCCGCGAATTCTTTTCTAAGAACAGAATTCGCGGATCACGCGGATGACGCGGAAACCGCCGCGGATAACGGCAACTACCTCCCCTTCTTCGGCGGCGCCGTTACACCCGGCGGATTCTCGAGGTCGCCCGTGTACCGCTTCCACTCGTCCTCGAAAACGCGCATGTCGATCTTGCCGAACGTGTTGTCGTACGCGCGCTTGATGCCGCTTCCCTTTTGCATCTCGAAAAAGTAGTTCCGCAGGACGCCGGCGTACTTGCCGCCGGAGTAGGTCCACATGAAGTAGACGATGGACCAGGCCTCGGCGTAGTTGATGCCCACGTTCGGGCCGTACATCTCGGCCTGGGTCATCTGGAGGAGTTCCTTCACGGGCGTGTAGCGGTCGGTCTTGATCGCCTGCTTGATCCCGTCGAGCCGCCACCAGTTGGTGCGGCACATCATCATTTTTTTTGCGTCGTCCCACTTCCAGGCGCCGAAGTAGTCACCGTGCCCCTCGTTGAACCACTGGGTCGCGTCCTCGAGGTAGTAGTCGAGGAAGGCGTGGAACGTCTCGTGGTAGAGCACCATGAGGGTGTCCTGGACTTTCGCGTCGCCCATCCAGAAGAAGACGAGTTTCTTCACGAGCGGCGAGAAGTACCCGCCGGTGTTCGGCGGCGAGCCGGCGGCCATGTACTCGGCGTTGTCCTTGTAGACGATGACCGGGAAGAGGATGTCGTCCTTCTCGATCTTCGGGAACACCTTCTCGTAGACGGCGTAGACGTGCTCGAGGTGGTCGGACATGGTGTCGGCGACCTTCTGGCCGCCGTCGGTGATGACCTCGAAGTGCTTCGACTTTTTCCGGATTTCGGGGGCGGAGAATTTCGGCCCGGCGATTTCCTGGTCGATCATCGGGGAGATCATCTTGGCCATCTGGTCGTTGGAATCGAGGGCGATCGCCTTGTTGCAGGCGTCGCGCGCCTCCTGGAGGCGGCGACGCTTGAGCTCGACGAGCGCCATGTTGCTCCAGCCGTGCGCGTAGTTCGGGTTGATCTCGAGCGCCTTCTTGTACGCCTCGACGGCCTTGTCCTCGTTGCGGAGCCAGGCGTAGGCGTCGCCGAGCTCGACGTAGGCCTCGAAGAAGAGCGGGTTGATCTTGATCGCCGTCTCGAGCGCGGTGACGGCTTCGCGGTAGTCCTTGGTGAACTGGTACGCGATGCCGAGGTGGTAGTGCGCGAGGGCAAACGTCTTGCAGGCCTTGATCGCCTTGCGGTACTCGACGCATGCGAGTTCGGAGGTGTCCACGACGTTCTTCGGATTCTTCTTCGCTTCCTCGATGATCTCGTTGCCCTTCGTGTCGTACGCCACGGCTTCCTTCGGGATGTTCGCGGGGACGACGAGGTTATTCGTCGGCGCCGCGCCGCCCAGTGGGTTCACCGGCTCGACCACCTTCTTCGCGGCGGAGAGGACCCACTCCCCCGCTTCCTTCACGTACCCCAGCGCTTCCCGCGCCTCGATGTGGTCCGGCGCCGCCTTCAGCACCTTCTCCCACACCCGCTTCGCGTCCCCGTCCAGCCCCTTGGCCTCGCACCAGTTCGCGAGGTCGGTCATCCCGGGGACGTCGTCCCACGTGAGCTTCGATTCCCAGAGCTGCGCGGCCTTTTCGGCGTCGAGGTAGTCCCAGGGGACGTCGACGCGCACGCCGCCGACCTCGACGGAAGCGCCGTCCTTGGTGGCTTTCTTGACGTCGCCGGTGAGGGTTTCGCCGGACTTGAGCGTGACGGACTCGGCGAGGGCCCATCCGCCGAGGACGAGCACGGTCAGCGCGATCAGCTTCTTCATCGTCATTGATCCTCTGCCTTGCGGGGAGGGAGGAAGGCTGGGGCGGAAGTGTAGCAGCCCGCGGGAGTTGCATTCAAGCAGGTCGGTTTTCGCTGCGGCGGAAGGGGTTTTCGCCGTTCAATGCGCCCGTGAGCGAATGGTCGGCGAGCCGCGCCCGGACCTTCGCGGCGCTCCTGTCGAGGCCGCGCGGCTGCGGCACGGACGAGGAGCGGCGCGCGGCGGGGCAGGTGCGAAGCGCGTTCCGTGAAGCGGGGCTGGAGACGACGGAGGAGTTCTTTCATTTTCGGCCGTCGGGGGACCTTGCGGCGGGAGTGATGCTGGCGTTCGGGCTGGCGTGCCTCAGCGTGGTTTGGGGCGCGCTTTGGTGTCCGTGGCTCGCGGTGGGCGGGCTCGCGGGGCTCGCACTGCTCGCGTTCTTCGGGCCGTCCGCGGGGACCGCGATCCTGATGCGCCGGGCGCGCTCCGCGAAGGAGTCCGAAACGCCGCCGGCCGGCTGGGTCCGCGCCTCGAACGTCGTCGCCCGCGCCCCGGGCCCCGCCGGCTCGCCGCTTCTCGTCTTCGTCGGCCACTACGACTCGAAGTCGCAGAACATGCCGATCACGGTGCGCGTCGGCCTGTTCCTCGTGCTCGGCCTCGCGGGCCTCACGGCCGTGCAGCTCGTCTTCCTCCGGCTCTGGCTCGGCACGCCGCCCCCCACCGTCATCCACGCGCTCTTCGTCGTCGCCTTTGCCGCCGGCCTCCCGCTCCTCCTCCTCCGCACCGGCAACGCTTCCCCCGGCGCCCTCGACAACGCATGCGGCGCGGCGTGCGTCGTCGAGCTGGCGCGGATCTGGCGCGACCACCCGCTTTCGTGGAAGTCGCGCGCGATCTTCCTGTCCCCCTCCGCCGAGGAGCACGGCCTCGTCGGCTCCCGCCTCTGGGTCGCCCGTCACGCCCCCGAGCTCCTCGCCGAGCCGCGCTGCCGCGTCCTCAACCTCGACGGCTGCGCCGCCGCCGCCGGCTCCCTCGTCATCCTCCCTGCCCGCGGCCCCGTCGCCGATGCCCTCGCCGCCGCCGCCCGCGCCGCTTCCCTCCCCGCCCGCCGCTTCCCCGTCGGCGTCGGACTCCTCGCCGACCACGTGCCGTTCCTGGAAGCGGGGATCCCGGTGGCGTCGCTGCTGTCGCGCGGCCGGGGGACGGCGCGGATCCACACGCCGGCGGACAGCGCGGAACTGCTGGAGGACGCGGGGTTTGAAGCCGCGGGGCGGGTGGTGATGGGGGCGGTTGAGCGGCTGATTGGCTGAACCGGGAGCCTCGCTGCTCGTTGGAAGGCGCATGAGGCAGGCGTTCCTGATTGCTCTGGCACTGTCGCTCCTGGCCGTCGCGGGACTCACACTGCTGCGCCCACCTCGTCGCAACGATTCGGTCGCGGCGACGCCTCTGCGTCCGCGGTACGAACCCATGCCGTGGGTGGAGCCCGGATCGCGCGAGGATCGACCCATTGAAGAGGCTCCCCTGACCGCGAGCGAAGAGCGGCTGGCCTCCTTCGAGCGACACGAAGACAGAGGTCGGGACATCCACATTTCCAACCCGATCCGCGGGGGAACTTCGATGTACGCTGTTTCTGGTGCAGGTCGCCGGGGCGTCCGCGCCGAAGGCGGGACTCGCAGGGAAAAGGACCTGTCCGTCGCACTGACGGATGGGCTCGGTTGGCTGGCACGGCACCAGGAGGCGGACGGACGATGGAGTTCGGCCGCGTTCGATGCGCACTGCACCGGGGCCAGTTGCCCAGGATCAGGGTATTCAGGTCTCGACGTGGGGGTGACCGGCCTCGCCGTCCTAGCCTTCCTTTCCTGCGGCCACACCAGGTTCTCCCACGCGGAAATGCCCGGCGCACCGGGCCAACATCACCTTCGGGCGGGGGACGTCGTGGATCACGGAATCAGGTGGCTCCTGAAGCAGCAGAAACCCGACGGCTGCGTCGGACCTCGAGGCGGACCCGGCATGCTGGTCAACCACGCCGCAGCCGCGTGGGCCCTCGGGCTGGCAGCCGACCTGGCGGGCGATGACGCACTGCGTCATTCCGCGGTCGACGCCGCGGACTTCCTGCTCGCTTCCCAGGAGCCCTACTCGGGCTGGACCGATTCGTGCGATCACCAGGCGGACCTCGTGACCACCGCCTGGGCATTCCGCGCCCTCGCGGCGTGCGAAGGTGCCGGGGCTGCATTCCCGCGCCGGTCCCGCGACGGCATCGCCATCCTGCTGGGTTCGCTTCGCGCCAATCGCCCCTTCGGTGCCCTCGACCTTTCTTACCTGCCGGGAAGCGGAAAATCCGTTGTTCGCGGCATGAACGAAGACTGGAACGACCATCCGGTCGGGGCGGCCATTGCCCTGCTCGCGCTTCCCCGCTGCGATCGGCAGTCGAAGGAAATCGATCGCCTGTTTGCCACGGCCCTGGTCAGCGACCTGCCGCAATTTGACGGCAAGGGTATCGATTACCACGCCTGGAACTTCGCCGCCGCTGCGCTCGCCCTTCGCTCCCCCGAGTTCCCGGAGCATGCCCAGGCATACCGGGAGGCCGCGAGAAGGGCCCTTCTTCCCACCCAGAAGACTCGCCAAGACGGATGCGCCTGCGGCTCCTGGGACGTGGACGTAGACCGCTGGGGGTTCGCCGGGGGGCGCGTTTATGCCACGGCGATCAATTTGATGACCTTGGCCGATACGGGACCCCGCTAAACGCCCTTCCCGGGCCGTTTGAGGGCCAAATCCGGGGCATTTTGCCCCTCCCTGTCCCAATTGCGCCCCGCCGCCCCCGAGAAATACCCCCCGGAATAATCGAACCGCCCGAACTGCACTTCGAGACCCTCCGTTGGCATGGCTGTCCGAAGGGGACACGAACCGAACGGCCCGGAACCAACCGGGCCCCACTCCAGAGGGGGTTGCCATGACGAACGAGATGCCGCAGGACGCCGGGATGGCCGAAATGCCGGCCGCGCAGGCGGGGATCACGGGCTGGGTCGAGTCGCAGGTCCGGAATACGCCCTGGTGGCTGATCTCGATCGCGTTCCACCTGATCGTGCTCGCGGGGATGACGGTGATCACGTTCCACGAGGAGATCAAGGTCCACCTGGAGCCCGAAATCCGGCCGATCGTGGCGCGCGCCGAGAAAATCGACATGGAGCGCCCGACGGACGTCACCGGCAGCAAGACGGCGCTTCCGATCGACATGGAAGTCGCGCGGCGCTCCGAGAACGACCAGCCGGTGCTGGACGACTGCATGGAGCACGACGAAGCGGACATCAACACTTCGGACAACGGCGTGGACGGGAACACGATGCTGGGCCAGAGCGAGAACGGCCTGAGCGCGGACTGGGGCGAGGGCCAGGGGATCGGGCGCGGCATGGGCGGCCCGGGGTCCAACAAGTCGCTCGGCGTCGGCGGCGGGTCGGGCGGCAGCCTGCGGTTCGGGAACGGCACGGGAAGCCGGCACGAGTTCCGGAAGCGCGACCGTTCGGGGACGCGGGAAGGGTCGGGCGCCGAGAACGCGGTGACGCACGGGCTGTGGTGGCTGGCGCGGCACCAGGAGCAGAACGGCGCGTGGTCGTGCGGCGCGTTCGACCACAACTGCGCGGCCGGGAAGTGCGACGGCGCCGGGTATGCGGAGTACGACGCGGGCGTGACGGGGCTGTCGGTGCTGGCGTTCCTCGGCGTCGGCTACACCCACCTCTCCCGCGAGACCTACATCGACCCGATCACGAAGAAGAAGATCTGCTACGGCGAAGTCGTGAAGAACGGGATCAAGTGGCTGATCGCGAACCAGGATGCGGAAGGCTGCTTCGGCGGCAAGCACGGCTCCAAGTACATGTACAACCACGCGGTGGCGGCGCTCGCGATGGCCGAGGCATACGGCCTGACGGAGAGCCCGATCTTCAAGGACTCGGCGCAGCGCGGGATCGACTTCCTCTGCCAGGCGCAGAACCCGTACAAGGCGTGGCGCTACACGAAGCGCTGTGACGACAACGACACGAGCGTGACGGGCTGGGCGGTGATGGCGCTGAAGTCGGCGGACATGGCCAAGCTCTCGGTTCCGCGGTCGGCGTTCGAAGGCGCGAAGGCCTGGATCATGGAGTGCACGGACGAGGCGTACTACAAGGTCGGGTACACGGCGAAGGGGACGGGCAAGGTTGTGGTGCAGGGCAAGAACGACCAGTTCGAGGATCACCCGGCGCTGAGCGCGGTCGGCATGCTCTGCCGCATCTTCATCGATCACAACCAGAAGGATCCGGCCCTGGATGGCGGCGCGAAGCTGATGATGGCCGACACCCCGGTGTACGGCGGCACCAAGACGGACTACTACTACTGGTACTACGGTTCGCTGGCCCTCTTCCAGTACGACGGCCCGGACGGCAAGTACTTCAAGGAGTGGAACAAGGCGATGGAGACGGCGCTGGTCCCGACGCAGCGCGGGGCGAAGGACGGATGCGCGTACGGGAGCTGGGACGTGAACGTGGACCGGTGGGCGTTCGAAGGCGGCCGGGTGTACACGACGGCGATCAACACGCTGAACCTGGAGGTGTACTACAGGTATGCGAGCGTGTTCGGCGGAAAGAGGGCTGGGAAGTAAGGCGGGTTGGTGGTCGGTGGCTGGTGGTTGGTGGTAACGACAGTCGACGGGCTCCCCTGACCGGGAGCCCGTCGCGTTTTGGCCCTTTCCCTTTCCCTTTCCCTTGCCCTTGCCCTTGCCCGCCTTTCGGCCCCCGGCGTCCTTTGGGGACTTCTGACCCACCCTGCCCCGGGCACGCCCGCGCCGCTTCCAGAAAGACATTCCGGAATTACCGAACCTCCCGAACTCCCCTTCGCGCCCCCCCGTTGGCATGTCTGTCCGGGGAAAACTTAACGAAACTTCAGGAGGGGTCGCCATGACGCACGAAACGCACGATGACGCGGTGGTGGTGGAAGCGCCGGCGGGGGGCGGGGTGACGGGGTGGGTTGAGGCGCAGGTGAGGAACACGCCCTGGTGGCTGATTTCGATCGCGTTCCACCTGATCGTGCTGGCGGGGATGACGGTGGTGACGTTCAAGGAAGAGATCCGGTCGGTGTCGGAGCCGACGATCATCCCGCTGAAGTCGCAGGCGACGCGGATCGAGCTGCCCGTGCGCCCGGTGGATGTGTTCGAGAAGGTGTCGCGCGGGTTCTCGACGGCCGAGATGGTGGCGAAGGAGTCGACGAACGACGAGCCGATCCTGCCGAAGTTCCTGAACGCGGAGGATTCGGACCACAACGAAAGGAACAACAACAAGGACGGGCACACGATTTTCGGCGACAGCCTCGAGTTCCTCGGGACGACGCCGGGCTCGACGGGCGGCTTCGGCCGCGGCGAAGGCGGCCCGGGCGCGACGGACGTGATGGGGGCCGGCCCCGGCGGCGGAAGCGGCGGGGCCTACGGGCACCCTGACGGCGCCGGGCGGCGCGACCTGCGGAAAGTCGGGACCGCCGGCACGCCGGGCGTGAGCCGGGCGAGCGAGAACGCGGTGAAGTGGGGGCTGTGGTGGCTGGCGCGGCACCAGGGCGCGACGGGCGCGTGGTCCGCGGCGGGTTTCGACCACGAATGCGGCGCGGGCAAGTGCGACGGCCTCGGCTACGGCGAGTACGACGCGGGCGTAACGGGCCTGTCGCTTCTCGCGTTCCTCGGCGCGGGGTACACGCACCTCACGAAGGAGACGTTCATCGACCCCGTGACGAAGCGCACGATCTGCTACGGCGACATCGTCCGCAAGGCCGAGCACTGGCTCGTCGAGAACCAGGATGCGGAAGGATGCTTCGGCGGCCGGCACGGTTCGAAGTACATGTACAACCACGCGATCGCCGCGCTCGCCATGGCCGAGGCGTACGGCCTGACCAACGCGATGTACTTCAAAGATCCCTCGCAGCGCGGGATCGACTTCCTCTGCCAGGCGCAGAACCCGTACAAGGCGTGGCGCTACACGAAGCGCTGCGACGACAACGACACGAGCGTGACGGGCTGGGCGGTGATGGCGCTGAAGTCGGCGAAGATGGCCGGGCTGGCGACGCCGAAGACCGCGTTCGAGGGCGCGAAGGCGTGGATCGTCGAGACGACCGACGAGGCGTACTACCGCACGGGGTACACCGCCAAGGGGAACGGCAAGGTCGTCGTGCAGGGCAAGAACGAGGACTTCGACGACCACCCGTCGATGACGGCTGTCGGCATGCTCTGCCGGATCTTCGCGGACCAGGACGAGAAGGACCCCGCCCTCGCCGGCGGCGCCAAGCTGATGGTCGCCGACCTCCCTGTGTACGGCGGCAAGAAGACCGACTACTACTACTGGTACTACGGCTCCCTCGCCCTCTTCCAGTACGAAGGCCCGACCGGCGCGAACTTCAAGGCCTGGAACGAAGCGATGACGAAGGCGCTGCTCCCGAACCAGAAGGAACTGAAGGACGGCTGCGCGTTCGGCTCCTGGGATGTGAACGTAGACCGCTGGGGTTTCGAGGGCGGCCGGGTCTACACGACCGCGATCAACACGCTGAACCTCGAGGTCTACTACCGCTACGCCAGCGCATTCGGCGGGAAGCGCTAACGATTGCGAGGAAGTCAGGTTGTGGAACGCGGCGGGCTCCCGGGTCGGGGAGCTCGCTTCGTTTCAGCCGGGAGGCTGTCATGAAGCGTGAACTTGGGTTCCGGGAGGCCTGTCTGCTGTCGGGGGCCTTCGCTGTCCTGCTCTGCGCTTGCGCGGCGGGGTTCGGGTCCCCTACTCCGGAAACCGATACGGGGTGACGATTGCCGATCCCCGAGTTTCGGGCATGGCGTGGTTGGACGCGACCCAGGTCACCGTTTGACCGCTCCTGGACAAGCGAAGGTTCTTTCGAACCCATGGTCTTTCCGGGCGCGCCCTCGAGGCCTGTCGTGCGGGACCCCGGCCCTCCAGAACCAGATTGGCCGATTCTCATTTCCCGGTGATTGGCTTGAACCGGCGAGGACAAGTCTCGTTCTGAGGAGTTGTCCGAACGTCGTCCATTCTCGCCTTGGAGATCTGCCATGCTTCGCGTCCCCGCGTGGATCACCGCCCTGCTCACGAAAGGACCCCGATGAACCTCTTCAGCAGAATCCTCACCGTCCCGTTCGTCCTCGCGGCCTCGTTCTGCTTCGGCGGCGACGACATCGACTTCGCCCGCGGGCTCGCGCGCGACGGCTACGTGCAGCAGGCGGAAGAAATGTGCCGGAAGATCGAAGCGGGGACCGACGAGCAGGAGAAATCGGCGGTGCCGCTGGTGCGCGCCGAGATCGCCGCGCGGCGCGCGGCGGCCGCGGCGACGCCGGCGGAGGCGCGGAAGGAGCTGGCGCGCGGCGCGGCGGCGCTGGATGCGTTCGTCGAAGCGAACCCCGGGCACCGGAGGCTCGGCGAAGCGCGGATGCAGGCAGGGCTGATGCGGCGGCAGGTGGGCGAGATCGCGGAGCAGGAGTTCGCCGAGGGCGTCGCGGAGGCGGGGACGCAAGGACGCGAGGAGCTGGATCGGGGCTTGAAGAACTTCGACGCGGCCGCCGCAGTCGCGAAGGCCGCGCGGCACGCGATGGTCGCGGCCGGGAAAGACGCGCGGGCCCTCGAGGACGTCGATGGGCAAATCGCCGAGGCCGCCTACCAGATGGCGCGCTGCCTCCACCTGCGCGCCCGGCTCGCCGGCGACGACGCCGACCGGACAAAGCGGCTCCAGGCCGCGCTCGAGGCGTTCGTGAACCTCGAGTTCGACTACGGAGAGACGGGGCTCGTCCAGGAAGCCTCCCTCACCTGGGCGCTCGTGCTGCGCGACCTCGGCCGCCCTTCCGAGGCCGTGAACCGCTTCGACGTCGCCTGGAAAGTCACCGCGCCGTGGCGCGAGAAGCTCGTGAACGGCCCGCTTCCCGCCTGGGAGCGCGAAGTCGCGGAACGCGCCGCGTGCGGCAAGGCGGAGACGCTGACCGCGAACGGCGACCCGGCGGCGGCGCTCGCCACCGTCGAGGCTCTTCTCGCCCTCGTCCCCAACGCCGCGCAGGACCGGTCGGGGTTCCTGGCGGAGCTGGAGAAGGGTGAAGCGCTGGCGGCGCTCGGGAGGCGGAGGGAGGCGGCGAACCTGGCGGTGGCGATGATGCAGCGGGCGCCGAGCGCGGCGCTGAAGGAAATCGCGGGAAAGCGGCTGCTCAAGTGGGGCGGGGCCGGGGCGCCGGCGGCGAGACGGCTGCTGGCGGGCGCAGCGTTCGGCGCGAACAACTGGGCGCAGGCGTGGAGCGAGTACCGCGCGGTGCTCGCGGAAGAAGGGCCGGACGCGGAGTTGCTCTGGCGGCTGGCGGTGTGCGCGGAGCACCTCGAGCGCCCGTGGGAAGCGGCGGTGCTGTACGAAACGCTCGCGGTCGACTATCCGGACGCGCCGAACGCGCCCGACGCCGCGTTCCGCGCCGCGCAGCTCTGGAACCAGTTCGCGTCGCGCGCGGGCGACGCGAGCCGCTGGGAACGCGACCAGGTCGACCGGATGCTGCGCCTGCTCGTGACGCGCTGGCCCTCCGACCCGAACGCGAAGAACGCCCTCTACCTCGTCGCCGACGCCGCGTTCGAGCGCGGCGAGTACGACTCCGCGGCGCGCGACTTCGCCGGAGTCCCGAAGGAGTCCAACCTGCGCGTCCAGGCGCTCTTCATGGCCGCCCGCGCCCAGCTCCGGCTCGCGGAAGCGGCGTGGGCGAAGGACAAGGCGGCGACGAAGCCGTTCAGCGAAGCGGAGACGCTGCTGCGCCAGGCGATTGAAGAAGGGCTGGCGCAGGGAGCGGCGCGCGCGGCGATCGTCGCGTCGGCGCGGCTGTCGCTGGCATCGACGCTGCTTCACGAGCAGGCGCCGCGGCCGGCGGAGGCGATCCGCGTCCTCGAGTCGCTCGGCGGCGGAATGCCGGCCGAGCAGGAGCGGCGCGCGGCGGAGCTGACGGTGCGCGCGCGGATCGCCAACGGCGAACCGGCGAAGGCCGCGGAGGCGGCGGAGGGGATGGCGAAGCGGTTCCGGGCCGAGGCCTCGACGGCGAAGGCGTGCCGGCAGGCGGCGGCGGCCTGCGACGCGGCGGCGGAGGCCGGCGGGACGGACGCGGCGGCGCTTCGCGAAGCCGCGATCGCGCGGTATGCGGACGCGCTGGAGTGCGCGCTGGCGGCGAAGACGCCGGCGGCGGGGCTCGACGCGTCGGCGGTGGCGGATCGCGTGCTGCAGCTCGCGCTGGCGCTGAACGGGATCGCCGACGACGCTTCGATCGACGACACGCCCGCGGCGCTTCCCTGCCCTGGCGCGCTTCGCAACGCGGCGCGGGTCGCGCGGGCGGCGGGCGAATCTCCCGGGCTGCCGGCGGGGTGGTCGGCGGATTTCCGTCTGGGGCGCGCGCTCGGGTTCGTCGGGGACCTTGAAGGCGCGAGGGACGCGTTCGGGAGGATCGTGGAGGACGCAGGGCTGGTCAGGAACGGGAAATTCAATGCGGCGGCGATCCAGGGAAAAGCCTGGCTGCTGGCGGCGTACGAAGAGCTGGGGATGGCGCATCTCAGGCTGGGTGCGGGCGCGCAGCTCGATGCCGCCGGCGCGGTCTTCGGCAACCTCGTGGCGGAGTGCGCGGTGGAGTCGGGCCCGTGGTGGCGCGGGAAAGTCGGGGCGCTGCGCGTCCTGGTCGCGCGCGGCAAGCCGGGGGATTTCGAGATGGCCCGGCTCGGGCTCGACGACCTCCTGTCGAACCACCCGAAACTCGACGAGGGGAAGTTCGGGATCTCCCGCAAGGTTGAGGCCCTCAAGAAGAAGCTCGATTCGAGGAAATGAAGAAACACCGAACCCCCGCTCGCGCCCCCCGTTCATACCTCCGCAGCCATGACACCCACGCGCAACCGGTCCGGATCGCTCCTCATCGCCGCCTCGGCCCTCGCGGCCTGCGTCGGCGCGTGGCTGGCCCAGCACGGCCCTGCCCCGTCCCCCGTGGCCGCTCCCGCCCAGCGCCCCGCGGTGGCGTGGTCCGAGGCCCCTTCCGCGACGATCCGGCTCCAGCGCTTCATCGCCGCCGGGCCTTCCTGCCTGCGGCTTCGCCCGGTGCGCCCCTATGAATCGGCGTTCGGCGGGGCAGGCGCGGATTCGGCGGCGTCGGAGGGCGCGCCCTCCCGGCTCTCAGCGTCCGGCGGTGAACTCGCCTACACGCGCGGCCCCCTCGACGCCTGGCCCGGCCAGTCCGGCGGCGACGCCGGCCGCCCGTAGCGCCGCCGACGCCGGCCGCGCCTTCGCCGGCGTCACGTTCATGCACGTGTATGTCATCCACGCCAGGAACGCCGTCAGCAGCAGGTACGCGAGCCCCATCGCCAGCCGGTAGCTCCCCGGCACGTCGTAATACGCCCCCGGCCCCAGCCGCTTCGGGTTCTTCCACGCCTCCCACGCACGCCCCATCCCGAGCATCGCGATCAGCAGCAGCAGCATAGTCCCCGGGACCGCTTCAGGCCTCGGGTTCGGCGTCGCCCACGTCACGCCGGTGACCAGCGCGAGGAACCCGATGCCCAGGATCCACAGCCGCGGCGAGATCGCCGCGACGATCCGCCCGCCGTCGAGCGGGAGGACGGGGACCATCTGGAAGAGATTCAGCAGGTAGCCGAGGAGGGAGACGGTGAGCCAGACGTCGGACTGGGTGAGGTAGAAGAGCACGAAGGCGACGGTGGAGGCGGCGGCGCCGGCGAGGGGGCCGCCGTAGCCGATCTCGGCCTCGACGCGGGCGTCGCGGGGCTGGTCGCGCATGGCGATGAGGGCGCCGACGAAGGGGATGAAGATCGGCGCCCCGGCGCGGAGGCCGTGGGCGCGCATGACCCAGGCGTGGCCGAGCTCGTGGATGAGGACGATGCCGAGCAGCCCGGCCGCGAATGTCCACGAGCCGAGCAGGTGGTACGCGCCGACCGAGGCGGCGAGCGACACGACCGTCGTCAGCCACTTCGCCTTCGACATCCAGAAAACCGCCGCCGCAAGCCCCGCCGCGACGAGCGACGGCCTCGACGGCCGCGAGATCGACTGCAGCAGCGACAGCGGCAGGCGCGCCGTGTCCCCGTGGCGCATGAACGTCTCGACGCGCGGCGAGCCCGGCGCCGCCGGCTCCCGCTCCAGCTTCGCCTTCTCGATCAGCAGGTGCTTCAGCTTCAGCGGATCCTCGATCGTCGCTTCGTAGTTGGCGAATGCGTACTTCGACGCCCCGAGGTGGACGACGTAGCGCGCGATGCCGCGCTCGATCCAGAAGTCCAGCCGCTTGATGTCGCGGAACCCGAACGCGAACGTCTTGTCCACGACGAGCCCCTCGTCCTTGACCTCGATGCGCCGCCTGCGGAAGAGCCTCCGGAGGGACAGCACGGCGAGGAGGAGCGCGGCGAAGGCGGCCCCGACGAGAGCGAGGTGCATGTGAAGGGTCACGCGATCCCCCGCACGTCCGCGACGAACTCTCCCTCGGCGATTGCGAGTTCGCCGATCGCGGGTGCTCCCCGCGCGTCCCGCGACCGGACGACCACGTCGACCACGCCGGTCGGCGTCGCCACGCCGAAGACCCGGCACGCTTCGCCCGTCGCCGCGTTCGTGAATTCCGCCACGCGCTCCACGCGCCCCGCGACCGTGAACACGTCGTGGGACATCTCCATGTCCTGCGCCACGAGCTGCGTGGCCGCGATCATCGGCCGCGTCCCCTCCGTCGCCGGCTCGATCCGGCCTGCGAGAAGCGCGAGCGACGCGGCGACGCGCGTCCCGGGCACGACGTCGGACTCGAACGGGTTCCCGATCCGAAACCGCAGCCGGTCCGGCGACAGCACGATCCCGAACGGCTCGAACGGGCACGCGGCCGCGACCACGTCCTCCACCGCCAGCTCCCGCGACGCGCCGCCGCCGAACGCCGGGAAAAAGCAGACGATCGGCTCCCCCGGCAGGAAGTGGCGTTTCTTCAGCTCCACCACCGTCACCAGCCGCGCGCCGCCCCCCACCTCCAGCGCGTGCACCCGCAGCCGGCGCCCCCCGCGCTCCAGCTCCGCCGCGCTTCCCCGCTCGATCGGCCAGCGCACCCACTCCGCCAGCCGCGCCGCCAGCGCGTCCGGCGAGAGCCCCCGGGTCGGAAATCCGATCGCATCAAGTGGGGTCGACATCCCGCCGCTGCTCCCCCGGCCGCCGCACGACTCAGGAAACCGCTACTTGTAGTAGTCCTGGCGCCGCGCTTTCTCGTCCGGCGGCATTTCCTTCCACTCCTTGTCCATCGCGTCGATGTCGTACCGCCGGCGCGCCACGTCGAAGTCCGAATCGGCGTCGCCGAAAAGCTCCTTCGACCCTTCCTGCCCCCGCGTGTACGTGTCGTTCCGGTACGTGATCGCGTCCACCGCGAAATCCCCGTCCTTGTCCACCAGCACGCGTGCCTCGAACCCCTCCCCCGTCGTCAGCGTCGCCGTCCGCTTCAGCTCGTTCCACACCCACTTCCCGTGAATCCCGCTCACCTCGTACCCGTCCTTGCGGAAATGGTGATTGATCAGCACGTGCTGGTCCGCGCATGCGGCCAGCAAGAGCGCAGCCAGCGGAATGAAGCGCTTCATCGTTTCGCCTGTTCCTTTCCCGCGACCTTGCGCAGCTTCTCCACGGCCTCGGCGGTTTTCGCGGCGGTGTAGTCGATGTCGTCGAGAGTGGTGTCGAGGCCCAGCGAGAAGCGGAGCGAGCCGAAGATGTGCGTCTGGGGGACCTGCATCGCGCGGAGGACGTGCGACGGTTCGGTCGAGCCGCTCGAGCAGGCGCTGCCGATGGACACGCACACGCCGAACTGGGAGAGGATGAGGAGGACGGCCTCGCCCTCGACGTACTGGAAGCCGAGGTTGGCGGTGTTGGGGACGCGGAGGTCCTTGTGGCCGTTGCGGGCCGCGCCGGGGACGCGCTCGAGGACGAGGGCCTCGAGGCGGTCGCGCAGCGGACGGACCTGGGTTTCCTCGAGGGGAAGGGATCGCAGCGCGAAGTCGGCGGCGGCGCCGGCGCCGACGATGCCGGCGACGTTTTCGGTTCCCGCGCGGCGGCCCTTTTCCTGGTGGCCGCCCAGCAGCAAAGGCTTCATCCGAGAATTGCGGCGGACGTAGAGCGCGCCGACGCCCTTGGGGCCGCCGAACTTGTGGGCGGCGAGGGTCATGGAGCTGACGGGCGCGTCCTTCACGTTCACGGGGACTTTTCCCGCCGCCTGCACGCCGTCGCAGTGGAACGGGATTCCCCGCTCCGCGCAGGCCGCGGCCATCTCGGCGTACGGGAACAGCACGCCCGTCTCGTTGTTCGCCGCCATCGCGGTCGCGACCGCCGTGTCGTCGCGCAGCGCGTCCTTCCACGCCGCGATCTCCATCGTCCCGTCGCCGCGCACCGGCACCTCGGTCACCGTGTAGCCGCGCGCCTTCAGCCACGCGCAGACTTCGCGGACGCACGGATGCTCCACCGGGCTCGTGACGATGTGCTTCTTCTCCGGCGCCGCATCGCAGAACCCGCGCAGCGCCGTGTTGTTCCCCTCCGTGCCGCTTCCCGTGAACACGATGTCCTGCGACCGCGCGCCGATCAGCGCCGCGACCTGCTCCCGTGCCGTGTCGAGAGCCCGCCCCACCTGGCTGCCGAAGACGTGCAGGCTCGAAGGGTTCCCGTACAGCTCCGTCAGGTACGGAGTCATCGCCGCCAGCGCTTCAGGGCGCAGCCGTGTCGTCGCGTTGTTGTCGAGGTAGACGGTTTTCATACGAACACCACCGCGGCGTCCGGGCGGTACATCTCTTTTAGCCGATTTTCGACGAACTGGCGAAGGGTGTCTTCGCCGGTGGAGCAGGCGTCGCCGCGGGGGACGGCGCGGATGCGGACGGTCGGGCCGTCGACGTCGATGAGGTGGAGCTCCCAGGGGGCCTTTTGGAGGAAGGGTCGGATGGCGTCGCGGACGATGGTCGCGGGGGTGGCGGGCCTGACCGCGGGCTTCGGGTGGACCTTCCAGAGCGCTTCGAGGATCTTCTCCAGGTCCGGGACGCAGGTGCGGCAGCCCGTGCCGGCGCGGGTCGCGTCGCCGAGCTCGTCGACGCCGGCGAGCCCGCGCTCGAGGGCAAAGCGCTCGATGTCCGCGGCAGTGAAGCCGAAGCAGGTGCAGATGCGGGGCGGGGGCGTGGCCATGGCGAAACTTCATTTTCCCCGATTGGGCACGGGTTTACAACGCGGCCCGTTTCAGGAAACCCTTCATCCGCGGCCCTTCCCGCGTCATCCGCTTCATCCGCGAATTCCTTACCGAATCACGCCGCCCTCTTCCCCACCATGCACGCCCCCATCAGCAGTGCGACGCCGAACATGTAGGCCCAGAGCAGGGCCCAGAGGAACGTCGCGAACGAGGAGTACATCCACTCGTACTTCGCGAGCTGCCGCGACGCGAACCAGACGAATACGTGGCGCGCCGACAGCCACATCACCGTCGCGAACGCGGAGGCCAGGAAGGCATCGCGCGAGGGCAGCCCCTTGGACGGCGCGAGCCGGTAAATGCCGTAGAACAGCGCGATCGACACGGCGCCGCTGAAGAGCGCCTTGAGGACGATCCCTGCGATGGTAGTGGCGGTCCCGCCGAGGAAGGAGACCTCGATGCCGGAGGCAAAATCGACGGCGACCATCGCGAGGGAGCTGGCGAGCATGAGCACGGACGCGAAGAAGATGAGCGCGATTGAGGCGAGCGTGGACAGCACGCCGGACCGCGGCTTCTCGATCTCCATCATCGTGTTCAGCCCCTTCTCGATCGCGCCCATCAGCTTGCGGGCGACGAGGAAGAGCCACACGAGGCTCACGATCCCGAGGCGGCTGCGGTTCTCAAAGACGCCGAGGAGGGCGTTCCGGAGCGGCTCGGAGCCCTGGGGGAAGTTGGCCTTGAAGAAGGCGTTGAAGACGTCGAGATAGCCGGAGGAGGTGGAGGTGAAGAGCGCGGCGATCGCGAGGGTGAGGAGCAGGAAGGGGGTCATCGCGAACAGGAGGTAGAACGCGATGGCGGCGGCGTAGTAGGAGCCGTCCTTCGTCTGGAAGTGGAAGAAGCCCCGGAAAGCGCGGTTGCTGGCGAGCACGGGGCCATTCAAGGGCCAAACGGCGGAAACCGGAACCCAAATGCCGATCTTTTTATTTCGGCTTGACGTCCTTCCCGTCGATCCCGATCTTCGCGCCGCCCTTGATCTGGAGCGGGATGATCTCGCCCTTGCGGTTCACGGTCACGGTCACGACCTGTCCGGCCGGGACCGATTTCATATGCTCGCGCAGCGCATCGAAGTCCGTCACCGTCTGGCCGTTGTACGACGTGATGATGTCGCCGCGCTTGATCCCCACGTTCTCGGCCTGCGAATTCGGCACGGTCATCGTGATCAGGATCCCCTCCGCCGGCGGCCGCACCGCGATCAGCGCAACCTCGGCCTCGGCGCGCACGGTGTCGCTGGCGCTCCGGGAGAAGCCGTCGAGCGACGCGATCGCTTCGTCCGACCCGATCTTCACGAGCGAATCCATCAGCGACGACAGGATGCGCGGGTTCTCGGCGTAGTTCGGCACCAGCCCCGCGAGGTCCCCCTCCATGCCGGCCTTCGCGATCCCGTCCAGGTTGTCCGCCAGCGCCCGCGCCACGTCGGCGTTCTTCTCCGTCTTCAGCGTCTCCAGGAACAGCTTCCCCGGCTCCAGTTCCGGGTGCCACGGCAGCGCGTAGGCGGCGCCGGCCCGGAACCCCGCCGGGATCTCGTCGCCCTTCTGCAGCCCCCACACCATCACCGGGAGCATCGGCCCGCTGAACGCCATGTAGAACTCGTTCCGCGACAGCCCCAGCTCGTTCTTCCCGCCCTCCACGTCCGCCGAGATGATCCCGCTCACCTCGATCGCCGCCATGTAGCCGACCTCGCCCAGCTCCGCCAGGTCCTGCATCAGCTTCACCAGCGCCTTCCCGTCCTTCTTCGCCACCAGGTCCGGGATCCGCGCCTTCAGCTCCTCCATCCGCGCTTTCGCCTCCTCCGGCGTCAGCACCTTCTTCCCGTCCTTCCCCGTCTTCGCCGGCGCCGCCGCCTCGAGCTTCGCGATCTTCTCCTTCGCCTTCGTCAGCTCGGCCGCAACGTCCGCGGCCTTCTTCTCCGCCTCCGCGGCGCGCTTCTCGGCCTCGGGATCGGCCGCCTTCGCCGCCGTCTCCCCGGACGGCGCGCCCGCGGCGGGCGGCGTCACATCGTCGTGCTTCCGGCGCTCGAACAGCACGCCGGCCACGGACCCGAGCACGAACGCCAGCAGGGCGACGGGAAGGGCGATCTTCATCTCGAGGGCCTCTTGAAAACGATGGTGCTCAATAAGGTAAGCCGCACCGCGAATCTTTCGCGGGGCCGCACTTCAAGGCTTCACGAACTTCCCGTCAATGCCGATCCAGTCCCCGGTGAGCTGCACCGGCACCAGCGTCCCGCCGCGGTTGATCATCACCGGGACCAGCTCCTTGTCCGGCTTCGCCTGCACCGCCTTGCGCAGCTGGTCCAGCGACTTCACTTCCGTCCCGTCGTACGACACGATGATGTCGCCCTTCTGCAGCCCGACCTTCTGCGCCTGCGACTTCTGCTGCGTCCCGGTGATCATGATCCCGGGCGCCGGGGGCGAGTGCTCGATGACCGCGAGCTGAAGGGCCGCGGCGAGAGCGGGAGGGGCGCCGTACTGGAGGTCGCGGAGGGCGGCGCCGCTTTCGGGAGTATGGAGGTCGACGAGCGCCTGGACCATCGGCTGGTAGGTCTTTTCCCGGCCCTCGTGCAGCCGGATGGCGGCCTGCAGGTCGTCGACCATCTCGGGCTTCGCGAGGTGCGCAAGGTACCCCGCCAGCGCCTGCGCCACCGCGGCGTCCTTTTCCTTCGCGATCGCGTCGAGGAAGATCGGCGCCGCGTCGACGTCGCTCACCCAGTACAGCATGTGCACGGATTTCGCCCGGAACCACGGCGAAGCGTCGCCCGCATTGGCCAGCGCCCACGTCATGAGCGGCACCATCGTGCCGCTCCACGCCTTGTTGAACTGCACCTTGTCCAGCCCGAACGCCTCGTTCCCGTTCCCGAATTCCTTCCGGAAAATTTCCGCGATGTCCATCGCGTCCCGGTACCCCTCGGGGCCGAGCGCGGCGAGATCCTTCATGAGCGCGAGAAGCGCCGCCCCGTCCTTCTTCTCGACCAGCTCGGGGATTTTCGCTCGCAGGTCGGCGACCCGCGCCGCGACGCTCGCCGGGTCCAGCGGCGCCGCCTGCGCGCCTTTCAACGACGCCACTTCGGAGTTCAGCGCCCTCACCTGGTCCTTCGCCGACTTGAGCTCGGCGTCGAGGTCCCGCGGCGGCCCTTCCGGCTCGATCGCGTCCAGCCCGCCGGCCGCGCGATTCGACGCCGCCCCGGCGGACGGCAATGCGGCGGCCGCGCGGCGGCGCTCCAGCCACACGCCGGCGGCGAGGCCGGCGCCGAGGCAGAGGAGGCAGGCGAGGGCGGCAGATTTCATGGCTGGCAAGTGTACGGAATCGGCGAGCCCGGCGTGGGACGAAACATCCGTCCCTTTCCCCGCCCTGCGAGGCCCGCTACGATCCCCCCGTGATCATCGGCACCGGCATCGACATCTGCGAGATCTCCCGCATGGAGGCGTTGCTCGCCCGCCGCGGCACGACCGTGCACGCCCGGCTCTTCACCCCCGACGAAGTCCGCTATTGCGAGTCGAAGGCGCGCCCGGCGCAGTCGTTCGCGGCGCGATTCGCGGCGAAGGAAGCCGTGATGAAGATGCTGGGGACGGGATGGTCGGCCGGCGTGCGCTGGCGGGACATCGAGGTCCGGCGCGGGAAGGGGGGGCCGCCGTCCATCCAGCTTTACGGCGAGGCAGCGCAGCGGGCGGAGCGGATGGGGATCAAGCGGGTCCACCTGAGCATTACGCACAGCGGCGACCTCGCCGTGGTGCACGTCATCGGGGAGACGACATGAGATACGCGACGCTGAAGTTCGCGAACGGGTCGACGGCGATGTGCCGGGCGCAGGGAGACCGGTGGCGGTACGTCCAGTCGAAGTCAGGAGCGCCGTACACGAGCATCGGCGAGTACCTGATGTCGGGAGACGAGGTCTTCGTGATGGGGCCGGAAGTCCCACCGCCTTTCACGTTCGCCGCGCCGGTCCCGCGTCCGCCGAAGATCGTCGCGGTCGGGCTGAACTACAAGGACCACGCGGCGGAGCAGAACAAGCCGGCGCCCGAGAAGCCGATGTTGTTCTCCAAGGCGTCGAACATCGTGATCGGCCCGGACGACACCGTGCGCATGCCTTCAACCGCCGGCCAGGTCGACTTCGAGTGCGAGCTCGGCATCGTGATCGGCAAGGGCGGGCTCGACATCACCGAAGGACGCTGGCAGGAGCATGTCTTCGGCTTCACCATCGTCAACGACGTCACCTCGCGCGAAGCCCAGACCGGCGACAAGCAGTTCTATCGCGGCAAGTCCTTCGACACGTTCTGCCCGACCGGCCCCATTGTCGTCACCCCCGACGAACTCGACTGGACCAGACTCAAGCTCGGCCTTCGCCTCAACGGCAAGACCATGCAGGACGGCCGCTGCGCCGACATGTGCTTCGGGCCCCCCGCCCTCGTCTCCTACATCTCCGCCGTCCACCCCCTCGAGCCCGGCGACCTCATCGCCACCGGCACCCCCGCCGGCGTCCTCATGTTCCGCCCCGAAAAGCGATTCCTCCAGCCCGGCGACGTCACCGAAGCGTGGATCGACGGAATTGGGGTGCTCAAAAACCGCTTCGAGAAGCGATAATCCCGCGTCCGCACCGTGGGGGGCCCGGCGCGCGGGCTGCGTGGGAGGTGGGCATGAAGCGCATTCTGGCAGTTGCGGGGCTGACCGCCCTGCTGCTGGTAGCGGGGTGCCGGAAGCATCATCGGCGGCACGGGCACGGCGGGGACGATCGCGGCTGGCCGGAGGCGAACTGGCCTGCGGCGCAGATGACGGTGAACGAGGGAGCGACCTTCACGGTGATGCTGACGCTGGACCGGCCGTGGGATACGGCGGTGGACGTCGCGCTCAGCTCGAACGACACCTCGCGCGTGACCCTGCCGGCCACGGTGACGTTTCCCGCCGGCGTCACGACGCGGAACGTGACGATCTCGACGTTCGCGGATGCGGACTCCCTCGACACATTCGTGCAGGTCTACGCCGAGACGCTTCTCGACATCAACTCCATGGGGATCGTCCTGCGCGAGACGGCGGCGCCGCTCGGCGGCGCGCTGGGGCCGGTGAGCGCGGGGGCGGGAAGGGCCGTGCTGCTGACGGACGGGCCCGACGGGATCTGGGCAACGGCGGACGACACGCTCGCGGTGGCGACGGGAATCGGCGGCGGCGTTCCGTCGCTCGTGCACGTCACGATCGGCGCCGTGACGCCCGGCAACCACGCGCTTCCCGTCGTCACGGGCGTTTCGGACACGGTGCTCGTGATGACGAACGGGCCGGACCTGACCCTGGGGACGCTGGACGACACGCTGGTCGAGGTGGGCGGCATCTCGGGTGCGAGCCCGGCGGTGACGGATTCGCTGGTCGTCGGGCGGCTGGAAGCGAGCGAGGGGCGGCGGCCGGTGATGGTGGGGACGCGCGCGGTGTACGTGACGCGGGGCGCGGACCTCATCACGAACGGCGACGACCAGTTCGTGGTCCTGGACGGGATCGGCACCGGGACGCTGACGCTCACGTCGACGACGCTTCCGTCGGTCATGTTCGATGCGCCCGGGATCGTGGTGCCGGTCGATGCGACGACGGTGCTGCTGATGCTGGCCGGGGGCGATTTCGTCGAGGGGACGGGCGACGACATCCTGGGGCGGATCACGGGAATCGGCGGTGTCCTCGGCGGGATCGGCCTGGTGTCGTTCAAGCCGTTCCCGGGGCGCATGGGAATCCCCGTCTTCGTGGCGCCGAATTCGGCCGTGGCGCCGCACCCGGGGATCGACCTCGCGCCGGGCACGGCAGACGACGGCGTCGTGCTCGTGCAGAACATGTTCGTCGCGCCCGTCCCGGTCTTTCTTCCGGCCGGCGCCATTTCAACGGACCCCGAGGTACAGCTCGTTTCCCCCGGAAGCGACAGCGCGCTTGTCCCGGTACGCGGCGTCGATCTGCTGACCGGGACGGCCGACGACCAGGTGGCGCTGTTCACGGCTCTCTCGGCGCCCGTGCCGGTCGGCCCGACCCTGCTCGCCTCGGCGTTTCCGCCCGCAGGGGCGGCCGGCAGGTTGTCCGTCCTTTCCGCGGATTCCGCCGCACGGATCGGCTCCGGCGCCGACGGCCTCATCGGGACCTCGGACGACGTCCTCGTCGCGTTCACCGCACTCACAGGGGCGGCCGTTTCCTCGAGCATCGCCACGGCCGCTCTCCAGCCGTTCGCTCCGCTTCCCCTCTCCCCCGGCGGGATGGTCCTGGCCGGCGAGGGCGCCGATGGCGTTGCGGGAAGCGCGGACGACACGGTCATCCTGGTTTCAGGGATCGGCGGCGCGACGGCGGTGACGCCGGCGCATCCCGGCCCGCTGAAGCTTTCGGGCTCCGGGATTCTCGTCCCGTCCGGCGGCACGCACTTCTTCGCCCGGACCGTCGGGGGCGACGACGCGGCGGGGACGCCGGACGATCTCCTTTCGACGGCAACCGTGCCTTAGCCTGCCCGGCCTTTTCCCGGCGCGCGCCGCCCGACCGGCGCGCGCCGTTTTTATTTCCTCACAACCCCCGGCCGGTCCCGTAGTTAAATGGCATCTATGAACAAAATCCTCGCCGTCGCGCTCGTGCTCGCCGTCGCCGCTTTCGCAGGCTGCCGCCGGAGACCCTCCCCCGACTCCATCGGGGGCGCTCCTCGCCCGATCTGGAGCTCAACCGAGGTGACGGTGGTGGAGGGGAAGCGTGTTTCGCTGACGCTGGCGCTCGCGCAGCCGCCGGGGAGCGACGTGGAGGTTTCGCTGGGCGCGGGCGGAAGCACGGACATCGCGTTCCCTGACACGGTGACCTTCCACTCTGGGGACGATTCGCAGGCCGTCAGCATCACGGTGCTCGCGCTCGAGCCCGGGCCCTTCCGCGACCCCGTCCTGACCGCGCGGACGGCGAACGGATCCTCTTCCGTCACCTTCCACATCATCGACGACGACGCGGACCTCGGGAAAGCGGTGGGTCCCGTCGCGTTCGGGACGGGCGTCGTCGTGCTCGCCGGCGCCGGCGCGGACACGAATTTCGGGACGCTCGATGACGAATTCCTGGCCGCGAAAAACATCGGAACCTCGGCCCCGACGCTGACTCGCGTCGCGGTCGGAAGCCTCACCGGCGGCGCGGAGTGCCTCCCCGTGGTGAGCCCGGGCGGAAGCGTTCTGCTGCTCGCGACCGGGCCGGCGCCGACGCTGGTGCAGGTGGGATCCGTCCCGGACGCGCCGGCGGTGACGGCGTCGCTCGTGCTGCCGGCGAAGAACGGCGGCGTTTCGCGGCCCGTCATGATCGGGACGCGGGCGGTCGTCGCGTCGCGGGGTACGGACCTGGTCACGAGCGCGGACGACGCCCTCCTGGTGATCGAGGGGATCGGCACGACGACCATGACCGCCAAGACCGTCCCGCTGCCCGGGCTCGGCTCGGCAGAACCGTCGATCCCCGTGCAGCTCAACGCGACTTCCCTGCTTATCACCACCGCCGGACCGGACTTTCTCTTCGGCACCGGCAATGAAGTTCTGACGCTCGTGAAGGGCCTCGACACCCCGATCCCGACCGTGGTTCCGCTCTACGTGGGCCGGATCCGCGGCGACGCCTCAGGCCGTGCGATGGCATCGGGCGGAACGATCGCCGCGGTCTGCACGGCGGGGTTCGACGCCGCATTCTCCACCGCGGATGACGAACTCCAGGTCGTCCGCGACGTGCTGGTCCTCCCCACGCCCGCATTGCCCATCGTGATCGGCGCACTGGCCGCGGGAGCGGAAGGGCTTCCGCTCGCCACGGGGTCGGACGCGGCGATCATCCCGACGCTGGGTGCGGACCTGCTGCCTGGGACAACGGACGACGAAGCGACCGTCGTGTCGCCGCTGTCGTCGGATCCCATGACGGCGGATGTCCTCGCCGCGGGTCGCGGCCTGGCCGGCACGGAAGGGGCGCTGGTGCTGGTGGCGTCCGGCGCGGTCGCTCGCCTCGAATGCGGTGCCGACGGCGTCCTCGGGTCTTCCGACGACGCCCTGCGCCTCTTCACGGCGCTGGGCACCGTCTCGCCCGCGACCTCTGCGGTCGCCACGAATGCGCTTCAGCCCTGGGGTCCGATGGTCCTCGACGCCTCTTCGGTCGCGCTCTGCGGCGCCGGGCCGGACCACGCCGCGGGAACCGCGGACGACGTCACGATCCGGGTGGCCGGCATCGGCGGCGCAGCGGCGTTCTCCACGAATCCCACGGGGGCCTTCGCGCCCCTCGGCAAGCCGGTCCTGGCCTCAAGCGGTTCCGGCGGCTCTGTCGTGGCCCGCACCGCGGGTCCCGACGCCGCGGCGGCGACCGCCGACGACCGGCTGTCGGTCGCCGTCTCCCCGTAACCAGTCCCCCCAGAAACAACAACGGCCACGACAAGTTGTCGTGGCCGTTTCATTTTCTCCGGACTCCCGACTCCCAGCTACTTCCCGTCCGTGCCCACCTTCGTCCGGTCCACCTCGCCGCTCTTGTTCTGTTCGTTCAACCCCGCCTTCCGGCGCTTCGCCGCTTCGTTCTCGCTTCCCATCATCTTCGGGTCGTCCCACGGGTTGTACGCCGGCGGGGCCGGCTCCGCGACCTTCGGCACTGGTTTCGGCGCCTCCTTCTTCTTCGGCGGTTCCTTGCCGCCCATCATCGCGAACCCGAGGCCGACGAGCACCAGCACGCCCGCCGCGACGCCGCCCACGACCATCGGCGTGTTGTCCTTCTTGCCGCCCGGGCCGGGAGGAGGCGCGCCGCCTCCACGCTGGAACTGCCGCGTCCCCCCCGACTGCGGGGCCGGCGCCGCGGGAAGACGGCGCGAGGAAGCCGGCGGGGCGCCGCCGCCGACGGGACGCATGCGGGCGGAAGCGGGAGCGGCCTGTGTACCCGGCATGCGGCGACTGGGAGGAGGCATGGTGTCTGGCCCCGAAGGTGGTTGGGCGGGATTATAGCGGGCGGACGGCCAAAACGTGCGCGGCTCCGCCTAAAATCGCTCGACGCGCTTCTCCGACTCCGACGGCTGCTCCTTTGCGATCTCCGCCGCGAGCTTCTCGTAGCCGCTGCGCCCCATGAGCGCGAACGTCGCGTGCTTCGCGGCCTCGACCCCCGGCTGGTCGAAAGCGTTCACGTTCCAGAGGCGGCCGGCGTAGGCGGTCATGAGCTCGAAGTAGTGCAGCATCGCGCCCGCGGTTTCCGGCGTGACGCCCTCGACGCGGAACGTCACGTTCGGGCGCCGGTTCGCCGTCAGCGCGCGCTCCGTCCCGCGCTTTTCGGCGTTCAGCAGGTCCCCCAGGTCCTTGCCGCCGAGGAACTCGCACGTGTCGTCCTCGAACCCCGCGGGGATCGGGCACGGGCGGCGGAAGCGCGAGACCTCGAGGAACGCGATGAGCTTGTCGTTCGGGCCTTCGTTGTAGAGCTGCGCCTGCGAGTGCTGGTCGGTCGCGCCGAGCGCCTTCACCGCGGTCTGCCCTTCCCAGACGTCCTTGCCGTCGAGCGACTTGCGCTTTCCGAGGGATTCGGCCCAGAGCTGGCGGAACCAGTCGGCGACGTCGCGGAGGGCGCGCGAGTACGGCATCATCACGGCGATCTTCTTGCCCTTGCGGTAGAGCGCGGTGTAGAGCGCGGCGGCCTTGAACGCGGATTCGCGGCCGCGGGCCTCGACGGCGGCGGCGCCGGCGAGCAGGCGGCTCGGGTCGACCCCGCACGCGGCGAGCGGGAGGAGGGAGACGGCGGTGAGGGCGGAGAAGCGGCCGCCGACGTCGCCGGGGACGGGCAGGTTCGGGAGCTTTTCGCGGCGGGCGAGGTGGCGGAGGAAGCCTTTGTCGGGATCGGTCGTGACGATGACGTGCTCGCGCCAGCGGTCGCCGAGGCGCTTCTTGAGCGCGCCGACGAAGATCATGAGCTGCGCGGCGGTCTCGGCGGTTTCGCCGGACTTGGAGATGACGTTGTAGACGGTGCGTTCCGGCAGGCAGATCTCGAGGTGCCCGGCGGTTTCCTCGGGGTCGACATTGTCGAGCACGAACAGCCGCGGCGCGCGGCGCGCTTCCGGCGCCGCGAAGTTCCACCAGGGGTGGAGCAGGGCCGAGGCGAGCGCCGTCGTGCCCAGTGCCGAGCCGCCGATGCCGAGGACGACGAAGTTCTCGAACGTCGAAGCGGTCTTGGCGACGCGGGCGATGTCGGTGGAATCCTGGGAGGGCAGTTTCCGGAACCCGGGCTTTCCGGCGGCGAGGTCCTTCTCCACCGCCTCGAACGCGGGGCGCCCGGCGGCGAGCGCAGCCGCCCATTCGTCTTCGGTCAGGCCGTCGGCGCCGACGCGCGACGCCATGGCATTGGTGTAGTCGAATTCGAGCATGGAAGGGCTCCTAAGCCGGGCCGGTACTGAGTCTCTCCACCATCGCAGACTGCTCTCGGCCCGGCTTACCGTGAGCGAGCCCGAAGGGCGAGTCGAACGGTGGGTCCATGATGACGCCGCCCGGGGGTTCTGTCACGGACGCGACGAGGTCGGGGTGCATGGCGGGTATGGCAGGGTGGACCGGTCCGGAAACGACAAAGGCAAAATGGAGAACTTACAAGGAAACGACAAGCCGCAAACGACAAGTCCGGGCAATTCGTCGGGTTCTCCGTTTTGCTTTTGGCGTTTGGCTTTGTGTTTCGCGGTTTTGATTTTGCCGTTTCGAGGCCATGGCTCGAGTCAAGTTTCCCCTCAGAAGCTGGCTGCAAGTCCGTTCGTGCACCCACGGCGTCATGCACGCCGCCGCAGCCAGACCTCGAGGGCGAGGAATGCGACGGCGAGGAGCACCGCCCACGCATGAAGCGGCCGCGTCTCCGTCACGGTCACCGCCGGGCGTGCCGCGGCGGCGGCCTCGGACCACGGCGGGAGCGCCGGCGCGGCGCGGCCCAGAGGCCGAAGCGCTTCCGGCCAGTTCCACGCGACTCCCGACGTCGAATGCCCCGCGGTCACGGCGGCGTCGAGCCGACGCAGGTCGGGGTACGTCCGCGGCTCTAGGGTCGCGGTCCACGCGTTCCCGGCGAGCCGCTCCATCGCGAGCGCTTCCCCGTCGACCGCGACCCGCGGCGCCTCGCCCGTCGTGCGCACGACGACCTTTCGCCGGTCCCCCACCGCGGTGATCTCGATCGACGGCCCGCCGGACTCGGGGCGCATCAGCGTCCGCACGAGCTGCGCCGCCACGCGCGGCAGCCGTTCCCACCCGGTCCACTTCGCCGCCTCGGGCCCGTCCAGCGGCGCGGCGAACGCGGCGGTGCGGCCGAGGGAAGCGCGGCGGACGGCGAGGAGCGGCCGGGCGCCGGCCTTGAGCAGGAGCCGCGCGTCGGGGCGTTTTTCCTCGCCGCATGCCCCGGCGATCGACGGCCACTCCGCGATCCCCTCCGTCGCCGGGTCGGCCTCGGCGGCGGTCACCGGCAGGAAGTCGACCGTCTTCGGCGGCGGCGGCTTCGGCCCCGGGGACGGTTTCGCCCTCGGCGCCGGCGCGCCGGCCGCCACGCGGCGCGTCTCGAGCGTGAAGATGCGCGGGATTTCCTCGGCGCGGGAAGTGAAATAAAAACGTCCGTGTCCCCACTGCGCCATGTTCGCGAGCAGGCCGCCGTCGAAGTCCTCGCCGATCCCGACGGTCGAGAGCGTCACGCCGTCCGCCGACATCCCCTCGACCAGCTTCCGGAACTCCGCCGACGGCGTCTGCCCGTCGGTCATCACGATCACGTGCTTGACCGGGAATTTCGCGCCGCGCGCCCGCTGTGCCGCCGCCTCCAGCCCGGCGTAGACGTCCGTCTCGCCGCCGGGCTGCAGCCGCGCGATGGCGTCCGCGACCGTCCCGCGCGCCGTCGCGTCGACCGGCTCCACGATCCAGTGCGCTTCGCTGTCAAACGCGACCACGCCGACCTTGTCGCCCTCGGCGAGCGTTTCCGCGCTCGCGATCGCGGCCTCCTTCGCGGCCTGCATCTTCGGCCCGGCCATCGATCCCGAACGGTCGATGACGAGCAGCAGCAGGATCCGCGGCGTCTCGTCGGACGGCGCGGGCGGCCCCGTGTCCGTCCCGGGCGTTGGCGGCGGCGCGACGGGATCGGGGGAACGGAAGGTGAGGGGGAGAAGCGGTCCCAGCGCGGAGGACGCCCAGGCGGCGGCTTCCTGCGGCGCCACGACGGCGAACAGGCCGGTCCCCGAGGCGACGGCTTCGGCCAGCTCGGCGGGGCGCGGCAGCCGCGCCGGGTCGGCGCGCGTCAGCAGGACCGCCGCGTAGTCTCCCCACGCCCCCGGCGCGCCACGGTCGACGCGGATCCCCTGCGCCTCGAGCGCCGCGGCGAGCGCGGCCCCCGCGCCCGGACTTCCCTCGACCACGAGCACCCGCGGCGCACCCCGGACTTCCACCGCGCCCAACCCGAGGTTGTTGCGCGCTTCCCCGTCCGCCGCGGGCTCGAGCCGCACGGCGAGCCGGTGGAACCCGGCGGGAAGCGTCGCGCTGAACCGGAGGCGCGCGGCGCCGTCGTACGGCCGCCGCCCGACGGGGGTGTCGTCGCAGAGGAGAAGCGCTTCCCCGCGGGCGCCGGGGAGGGCGTCGACGGCGGCGAGGATTTCGAATTCCTCGTTTTCGCGCGGGGCGGAGGGGACCCAGATCGCGACGGGGGCGGCGTCCGGGAGGCCGGCGGTGGGAGACCAGAGGAAGACGGGGACGCCGGCGAGGCTCGCGGCGCGCTCGGCCTCGGCGACGGTCGCCGGGGTCCAGCGGGCCGGCGTGGCGAGGACTACGGCGCCGCCGGGTCCGGCGAGGGCCGCCGCGCGGAGGATCCCGGCGGCGGGATCGGCGAACTCGACGGCTGCGCCGGGACGCGGGCATCCCGCGAGCTCACCGGCGCGCACCGACGGGCCGGCGTCCACCGCCGTCACGACGGCGCCGCGGACTTCCCTGTCGGCCGCCGTGAACGGCCCGGCCGCCGCGAGAAGCAGCGCGGCCACCACGCCGAACCGGGCCAGCGCGCGCAGCACCCCGCCGGATCGCCACGCGCACAGCGGCGCGAGCGGCACGAGCGCGAGCAGGATCGCCGGGTGCTGGAAGGAAATCATCACCAGGCCGGGACGCTACTTCACGACCCGCGCGTCGCCCCAGCCCGCGTACTCCAGCATGTCCAGCGGGTCCTCGGTCTCCACCGCGAGCACCAGCGTCTTCACGCCCTTCACGTCCAGCGCCACGGGAACCACCGCCGATTCGCAGCTCACCGACTCGCTGCGCCACAGCTCCTTGCCGTCCGCCTTCACGACGAACCGCACGTGCGGATCCACGAGGCTCGTCGCCTTCACCTCGTCCAGCAGCCCGACCGCCGCCGTGAATTTCGAGTACGCCCCCTCCAGCTCCACCGAGAACTCCACGTGCTTCCGCGTCGCGATCCCCTTCCGGTACGCCTTGTTCCGGATCGTGATCGGCGCGTTGCGGGTGACCATGCGGTCGAGGAAGAGCCAGCCTTCGGCCGTGGGTTTCGCATTCTCGTTCTCGATGTACTCGCGCCACGTGTCGAGCAGCTTCGGGTTCATGTCGGACAGGTACGACAGGTTGCCGTTCATGACCTGGATCGATGCGACCTTGTCGGCCTGCACCGAGAGGACCCACGGCTTCCCCTTGACCTGGTGCGTCGTCTCGACGCGGCAGACCTTGTCGGTCATCTCGAGGATCTTCCCCGTGACCCGCATCCCTCGCCGCGTGCTCACCACGACGAGCACGCCCGGCGGCACGACGGCCTTGTTCAGCGGCGCGAGGTGCAGCCCCTGCACATCCGTCAGCTTGTACGTCATCACTCGCTTCCACGTCTCCGAGTCGATCTCCAGCGTGTCCTTCCCGATCTTCGTGAGCATCCCCTTGTCGCGATCCAGCTTCCCCGCGCTCAGGAACGCCACCGTGTCCACCGGCGGCGCCGTCTCGGGCACCGCGACCGGGCTCGTCGATTCGCGAAGGGCGTACGCGAAATCGATCGGGAACTCGACGTCCCCCGCGTCCGTCTCCATGACGCGGATCTTCGACTCCTCCGTCGGGTCGCCGATCACGCCCGTCAGGATGTCCCGGCAGCGCGGGTTGGCCGTCGCGAGATGAACTTCCCATTTCCCGGCGCCGCTGGCGGAAATCTGCCGCGCCTCGTAGACGATCTCCGAAACCTCGTCGAGCTTCGCCTTGAACGGTTCCCCGTCCGTCTGGACCGTGATCTCCCCCGAACTCGAAATCAAGACGTCCCGCCCCTTGCGAACCTTCCCGTCGTTGTCCGTGAGGTTGACCTGCGCGAAGGCGGAGAGGCCGGCGAGGGAAAGCGTGGCGGCGAGCAGGAAGCGCATAGGGGTGTCTCGAAGGGAGATGACGGCGTCAGTAACTATACGGACGTCAGGCGGGCGGGAGAAGTTCAGATGGAATTCCGGAAGCGCCTCCCCGCGGGCGCCGCCGCAACCCCTTCCCCCGCAACATCTTGCGGATTCCTCGAAATGCCCCTCATTCCGCTTACCACAGACCCCACGCGATTCCCTAAACTCCTGAAACCCGCGGCTCTCGCCGCCTGTATGTCTCCCCAGGAGGCCGATGCAGGACCCAGGCGTCCCCAACACCACGATCCGCGCCGCCCAGGCCGGAGACCGAGCCGCGTTTCGACGCATCGTCGAAGCGTGGACGGGCGCGGTGTTCGGACTCGCCTGGCGCTTCTGCTTCGACCGCGCGGACGCGGAGGACCTCTCCCAGGAGATTTTCCTCCGCCTCCACACCAAGCTCGGCCTGTTCGATCCTTCTCAACCTTTCGCGCCGTGGATGTACCGCCTCTCCGCCAACGTGTGCCTGAACTGGAAGAAGCGGCGCCATCCGCGCGCGGCCTCGATCGACGCGATGGGCGCGGAGGGCGAGGCGTACGACGTGGAGGACCCGCGCGATCCCGCCGCCGAACGGCGGCAGGCCGAGGAGGCGCGCGAGGCGCTGGGAAGGGCGATGAGCGGGCTGCCGGACGAGGCCCGGACGGCGATCGCCCTGAGGTACGAACGTGGGATGGAAGTGACGGAAGTCGCGAAGGCGATGGAAGTGCCGGTCGGGACGGTCAAGACGTGGCTGTTCCGCGCGAGGGAACGCCTTCGCGCGATGCTGGCCCCGGAGTGGGAGGTAGAAAAGTGATTTGCCGAGACATCCGCCTGAAATTCAGCGAAGCGCTGGACGCGCCGAGGAATTCGGAAGAGCGCCTGCGGATCGAGTCGCACTGCGCGTCCTGCGCCATCTGCGGCCCGGAGTGGAACACGCTCCTGCGCCTCGAGGACTTCATGATCGAGGCGCCGCCGCCGCCGGCCGGGCTCGCCGACCGCGTCATGGCCGCGCTCCCGACGCCCGCTCCCGCCCGCCGCGAGATCCTCCCCTTCGCCGCCGCCGGCCTCATCGCCGCCGGCGCCCTCGTCGCTCTTCAGCTCGCGACGGTCGCCACCGCGACGGCCCCGTGGCTCGCGCCGGTGCGCGACGTCACGTCCGGCCTGACCGAAACCGTCCGCGCCCGGGTCGCTTCGTCGCCGTGGGAAATCACCGGCTGGGTTCTCGCCGGCGCCGCCGCGATCGGCGCGCTGTCCGGGGCCGTGATGGGCCGCGTCCGCCAGGTGGTGGGGTAAAGGAGACAACATGAAACGCATCCTGGTGGCCGCCCTGCTCGCGCTGGCATCTCTTTCGGCCCGCGCGGAGGACCCCGCGGCGAATCGCGCCGAGCCCGTCGAATCGAAGGAGAAGCGCGTCGCCGTCGAGGAGCCCGCGAAGCCCGCCGTCGAGAACCCGAAGCCCGAGTGGAAGCCCGACGATTCCGCGATGCGCAATTCCGAGTGGCGCGGCCTGATCCACTCCGCGAACCAGGTCCGCGACGCCGCGATGACGATGATGGTGCTCGCGGTCACGTTCTGCTCCGTCATCGTCCTCGGCGGTCTGATCCTGTTCACCGCCGGCCTCGCGCCGAACGCCGTCGCCCGGTCCTCGGTCGCGACCCGCGACCACCCGGTGCGCGCCTTCTTCATCGGCGCCGTGGTCCTGACGCTGGGGAGCGTCGCCACTGCCGTGACCAAAGGCGCCCTCGGCATCGTCGTTGCCCCCGTCCTCGTCAGCGCCCTTCTCATCGGCCTCGCCGGCGTCTCTGAACACCTCGGCCGCAACCTGTGGCACCTCGCGGGCAAGGAAGGCAACCGCATCGGTCACATCGCCGCAGGCTGGGGGACGTTTTCGCTCGTCGCGCTCGTGCCGCTCGTCGGCTGGTTCGGGTTCCTGCCGTACTACGCCGCGGTCGGCGTCGGGTCGTTCTTCGCGGGGCTCGTCGGCGGCGGACGCAAGCCGGAGGGGCTGGGCGGAATCTAAACCCGCCCTTCCCTCCCCGCCGCAAACAGGATCTGCTGCGCCAGCGCGGTGTGCGGGCCGAACCGGTTCCGCATCCGCGCCGCGATCGCGCGGTCCGGCGCCTTCCGCCCGCCAAAGTAGTGCTTCTTCACCAGCCTCCGGATCCACACGTCCACCGGGCAGCACTCGCCGAACCCCAGCGAGAACGCCATCACGCACTCGGCGACTTTCACCCCCACCCCCGGCAACTCCATCAGCGCCGCCCGCGCTTCCTCGAACGGCCGCTCCGCCAGCCCCTCCAGCCACGCGACGTCCACCGTCGCGAACAGCTCCTCGACGTACCTCTCCCTCCACCCCAGCCGGATCGGCCGAAGCGCCCCCGCCGGCAGCCGCCGTGGCCGCGGAAATGCACCGCTCTCGCCGAACGCCGCCGCAATCCCCTCCACGTTCGCCTGGATCCGCTTCACGTTCGACATCGCCGAGCAGACGAACGAGATGAGGCACTGCCACGGATCCTGCCGCATGACGCGCATCCCGCCGTAGTCGGCGAGAAGGGGCGCGAGGCGCGGGTCGGAGCGGAACAGGTCGAGGGCGGCGTGATGGTCGCCGTTCAGGCCGAAGAGGATTCGCGCGTGACGTTCGTCGGTCCCTTCGATCACGAGGCTGTCGCCGTCCTGGCGGCAGCGAAACACGCGATTGCCATCCGCGAGCGCATATCGGTCCCCGTCGGCGCGGTAGCGGAAGAACTGCCCGCTACGAAGCGTAAGAGCCAGGTCAAACGGCCCGGCCAGCTGAATTCTCGCCACCCCGCGCTCCCCGGCGGTTGCCCAAGCCCGCGCCCCAGCCCCAGCCCGCCCTATCCCCGGCCAGCCCTTCCCATTCCCCTGCCGTTACACGTCTCGCGCGCAGCGGAACCCAAAGTTATCCGACGCGCGGGAAGGGTCCATCGCGTACTTGATCGCGCCGCGGCAATAGAACACTGGCGACTTCCAGGACCCGCCGCGCAGCACGCGCAGCGGCTCGGGGTGTGACTCCTCGGTCGACTCGACCTTGTCGAGGCACCACTGCCAGACGTTGCCGACCATGTCGTAGACGCCGTAGTAGCTTTTCCCCGTCTTGAATTGGTCCACAGGCGTGGTGCCGCCGTAGCCGCTCTCGCCGCTGTTGGATTTCTCGGGGTCCCAGATGTTTCCCCACGGCCAGACGTTTCCCGCCGGGCCGCGCGCCGCCTTTTCCCACTCCTGCGCCGTCGGGAGCCGCTTGTTCTTCCACTTGGCGAACGCCGCCGCTTCGTCCCAGCTGACGTGGACGACCGGGTGCATCGCTTTCTCCCGCGGGAACACGAGCCGTCCCTGCTCGTCGATCCAGTGCGCCGGGAAGGCGCGCTGCGTGGCCTGCACGAATTCGCGGTAGTCCTGGTTCGTCACCGGGTACTTGTCGAGCCAGAACCCGGAAAGATGCTCGCCGCGCGACTGCTCCAGTTCCGTCGAGAACCAGTCGTCTTCCCAGTCGCGCCAGGCGCGGGTCAGGAGCTTGACCTGGTCCTTGGAAGTGCCGACAAGGAACCCGCCCGGGGGGATGTAGACCATTCCCTCGGGGGCCATCAGGCGGATCGTGGAAGGACCGGACATTTCCGGAAGTAAACCTGGGTAGGAGGGGAGAAACGGAAGAACGACTTAATACTCAATACGAAATAGGGAATATGAAATATGGAATGAAAGGCCGTTTTCTGCACATCATTTAATATTCTCTATTTCATATTACATATTTCATATTAAGCCGTTGCCTTTCCTCTCCTCCGCTATCCCTCGGCCCTCGCCAGCACCACCGACACATTATCCGCGCCGCCTCTTCCGTTCGCTTCGGTAATCAGCGCCGCGGCACCTTGCCACAGGTCCTCCCCGATCCCGCCCATCAGCTTCTCCAGCTCCGGGTCCGTCACTTCTTCCGTCATCCCGTCGCTGCAGAGCAGGAACAGGTCTCCTTTCCTCACCTTTTCCACGAGGAACTCCGGCTCGATCCGCGCCTGGATCCCGAGCGCCCGCGTCACGAACTTCTTCGCGCGCTTCATCTCCCCTTCCAGCACCGTGTCCGGCGACTCCGCCGCCCACGAGTGGTCCACCGAGAGCTGCGCCAGCTTCCCGTCGCGCAGCCGGTAGACGCGCGAATCCCCGAGATTCCCGACCACGACGTGGTCCGCGCACTCCACGATGAACGCGATCGTCGACCCCATCTTGTGCCGCCGCTCGCGCGACTTCGCCGCGAGATACAGCTCCGCGTTCACCGACGCCAGCCACTCCCGGCACGACACCGTCAGCCGCCCCAGCATCTCCATCGGCCGGCCCTTCGCGCTTCCCCGCTCCGCATGCGCCTTCATCAGGTGCCCCGCCATCCCCTGCACCACCATCTGGCTCGCCACCTCCCCCGCTTCCAGCCCGCCCATCCCGTCCGCCACGATCGCGAACCCTTCGTCCTCGCTGAAGTACAGCGAGTCCTCGTTGTTCTTGCGCTTCTTCCCCACGTCCGTCTTCCCGGCCATCACGAAGCGGATGATTCGCCTCCTGAAAGCGCGGGGGCGGACTCTTCCTCGTCGGTGCCGCGGGCGCGGGCGAAGAGCCAGACCGCGGCAGGGAGCAGCACGGCGGCGACGGTGATGACCGACGCGGCCGGGAAGTCGTTTTCGACCGGGAACATCCACGCGGGGAACTTGCCGAGCGTCGCGGAGATGAGGCAGGCGTTCCACGTCGCGTGGGTGATGATCGTGACGAGCAGCGACCCCGACCGGAGCGCCATCCACGCCAGCAGCATGCCGAAGATCCCGACCGAGACGATCGCGATCGGCACCTGGTGCGCCACGCCGAACAGCGCGCCGCACGCCATGATCCCGACCCAGCGCCCGAGGTCGCGGCGGAGCCCGGACAGCACGATCCCGCGGAACAGGAACTCCTCGCACGCCGCCGGCAGCACCGCCATGCACGCGAGCACCGTCCCGTAATTCCCCAGCGACTTCATCGTGTCCACCAGCACCTTGCCGTGCTCCATCCCCGAGTTGCGGAAGAACGGGAATTTCATGAGAAGCGCGTTGAGGCACGAGACGACGACCAGGCCGCTGACCGCGATGACCGGCGCCAGCGCGAGGTGGACGGGGTTCGCGGCGCGCAGCCGAAAGGTCGAGCGCAGGTTGAGCGAAGCGAGCATGGCGATGGCGAGCGCCGGGAGAGCGATCAGGAGAGCCTGGTGCGCGAGCATCACCCGTTCCGGCGACATGCCGCGGAACGACGGGCCGACCGCGAGCTGAAGCGCCATCATCGCCATGACCGACACGAGCGCGATGCCGAGCCCGGGCCGCGCGGTCCCCCACGTCTTCAGCCAGCGCTTCCAGTCGAACTCCGCCCCGCCACGGAGGAGGACGTCCTCGCGCTGGAAGATCGACCAGGTCCAGCGCAGGGCGACGAAGGCGTAGATCGAGCTCGACGTGAACGTCGCGACGACGTGCCCCCACTTCCAGTCCCCCGACAGCAACTGCACGGTGAGCATCGCGCAGTTCTGGATCGGGAGGAGAGCGAGGGCGTAGTTGAACTCGATCCCGGGGATGAGGGCGCTGAAGGAAGCGACGTTGGCGACGATCATGACCGGCGTGAGGTAGACCATCGCTTCCTTGTAGGACCGCGCGAACGCGGACAGGCCGAGGCAGAGCGCGCTGAACAGGAGGGTGAGCGGGATGAGGGGAAGGAGGACGAGGAGCGCGTTGGACATGCTGATCGAGAACGTGAGGCCGGAGTTCTGCGCCGCGGCGGCCATGGTGTTCTTGAAGAAATAGGAGAACGTCACGCCCATCGACGTGAGGTGGAGGATCGCGGTGGCGGCGGCGATCGCGGCGACCGCGCAGTACTTGCCGAGGACGATCTCGCTGCGGAGGGCCGGTGAGACGAGGAGCGTCTCCATCGTGCCGCGCTCCTTTTCGCCGCTCGCCATGTCGATCGCCGGGTAGAACGCGCTCACGGCGGTCATCAGCACGAGCAGCATCGCCAGCATCCGCCCGAGGTGGAACCCCGCGGCGCGCTCCGGCGGCGCCACGTCCTTCTCCGTCGAGGCAATCGGCGTCGCGAACCCCTTCGGTTTTCCTTCCAGCCGCAGCTTCAGGATCTGCGCGCTGTAGGCGTCCACCGCGTCGCGGACTCGGTGCAGGGCGAAGTTGGATTCGTCCTTGGCGCGGTTGAAGCGGATCTCCAGCTGCGCGGATTCCTGGGCCTCGAGGGTGGCGAGGAAGTTGGCCGGGACGGAGACGACGACGTGGGCCGAGCCCTCGAGCAGCTTCTGGTCGGCGGCGGCGGGATCGGACGCCGGCTCGGCCTCGACCACGTCCCAGGATTCGTCGGTCTTGAGGTCCTCGACGAGCCCCGGGGCGTTCGGGGCGCCGATGACGATGAGCGTGTACTTGCGGGACATGAGCCGCTCGGTCTGCGAGGCCAGCACCTGGCTGAACATGATGAGCAGCAGCGGGTAGATCAGGATCGGGACGACGACCATCCCGAAGACGGTGCGACGGTCGCGCAGGAGGTCGAGGACCTCCTTGCGGAAGATCGTGCCGATGACGGGGATTCGGATCACGCGGGCTGCGCCTTCCCCGCCCCGGGGCGCGCGTCGAACAGGCGGAAGAACGCTTCCTCGAGGTCGGGCGCGCCGGTCTGGGCCTTGAGCTCCGCGACGGTTCCCTCGGCGAGCTTCTTCCCGTCCGCGATGATCGCGACGCGGTCGCAGAGTTTCTCCGCCTCCGCCATGACGTGCGTCGAGTAGACGACGCACTTCCCCGCCTCCTTCGCCCGCCGGACGTAGTCGACGAGGACGCGGGAGATGAGGATGTCGAGGCCGCTGGTGGGTTCGTCGAGGATGACGACTTTCGGGTCGTGGACGAGCGCGCGGGCGATCGAGACCTTCTTCTTCATGCCCGTGGACAGCTTGCCGCAAGTCGTGTCGGCGTAGTGTTCCATCTCGAATTCGCGGATGAGCGAGTCCTGCCGCTGTTTCACGACCTCCGCGGACAGCCCGTAAAGCGTCCCGAAGTAGGCGATCATCTCGCGCGGCGTCAGGCGCTCGTAGACCCCGGTATCGCCGCTCAGGAAGCCGATCGACTGCCGCACGAGGTGCGGCTCGCGCACGACGTCGTGCCCCAGCACCGTCACCCGCCCGCCCGTCGGCTGGAATACCGTCGACAGGATCCGCAACGTCGTCGTCTTCCCAGCGCCGTTCGGCCCGAGCAGGCCGAATACCGTCCCCGCAGGCGCTTCGAACGAAAGCCCGTCCACCGCCGCGACCTCGCCGCGCTTCTTGTCGTGGAAGACTTTCCGCAGCTCGTGGACCTTGATCACGGCGCGCCTTTGTACCAGCGCGAGAAGTGGACGGGAAGCATGGCTCTCAGAAGGTAGACTGCGCGGGGTTCCTTGAGGGGGGTTGTTGCGTGTCGCTGACCGACTCGCTGTGGCTGGACGCCATCCACGCCCGCGCCCGGGTCATGCTGTTCACGGCGGAGAAGGGAGGCGTCGAGCTGAAGTCCGGACTCCGGACCCACGCGTCCTTCGGGCGCAAGGACCTGCATTTCTGCCAGATCCGCGTCGAGGGGCAGGAATCCGCGGCGGCGGGGACGGAGTGCGAGATCACGCTGGCGTTTGCGGCGCCGAAGGGGCTCGGCACGAGGCTGAATGTGGGGACCGACTTCGTGCTGCTGCTGGACCAGCGGCCGATCGGGAACGGGAAGATCGTCGAGGATCTGCGGAAGATCTCGTTCCTGCAGCGGCTCGGGCTGTAGCGGCCTACCCTTCCCCGTCCGCCTCCCGCTCCGCTTCCTTCACCGCCTTCCGCTCCTTGGGGTCGATCGCCAGCAGCAGGCCGCCGGGGAGCGTCCAGATCATCTGCGACAGGCGCACGAGCAGGCTCAGGCCGACGGCCGTGGCCTCGGGCATCCCGACCTTGCGGAAGAACCCCACGAACGCCGCTTCTCCGACCCCCCACGTCCCGATGCTGACCGGAACGGAGGCGATCATCATGACGACGGGGAAATAGATGAGGACGTCGACGAGGGCGACCTGGGAGCCGAGGGCGCGGGCGAGGATGAAGGCGCCGCCGATGGAAGCGGCGTGGCCGAGGACGCTGAGGGCGAAGGCGGCGGCGAGGATGGCCCACTGGCCGCGGTAGGCGCGGCCGGCGTCGTCGAGCTCGATGAGGAGGCGGCGGCCGGGGAGCCTGCGGCGCAGGCCGCGGACCCACTGGGCGGCGCGGAGGCGGCGATTGAAGTACACGAGGCAGAAGAGGATGAACGAGCCGAGGAAACCCCAGACGATCGCGGCGGCGACGAGGAAGTCGCGGTTGCCGAGGCGGGCGAAGCAGGCGACGCCCGCGATGCCGGCGAGGGTGACGAGCCCGAGCAGTCGGTCGACGAACACGGTCAGCACCGCGGCGGGGCGCCGGTCGGTCCCTCGGGCGATCAGGATCGCCTTGACGAGGTCGCCGCCCGTGAGGCCGACGAGGAAGTTATTGAAGAAAAGCCCGAGGTAGTTGAAGTGCAGGGTGCGCAGGAAGCCGAGCCGGATCTCCACGGGGCGCAGCAGGAGCTGCCAGCGCAGCGTCGTGACGAAGATCGGCAGCAGTTCCGTAAGCAGCCCGAGGACCAGCAGCCCGCGGTCCGTCCGCTTCGCCAGTTCCCGGATCTCGTCGACCTTGATGAACTTGTGGAAGACCCACCAGAGGAGTCCGGCAGCGACGAGAAGGCGCGCGACGAGGAAAATGCGTTTTCCCCAGGACGCGCGAATCGGCGGACGCGAGGAGTTTCCGTCTGACGAACCCGCGATCTCCCCGGAGGCGGCCCCGGGCGCGCCGCGAGAGCCGTCCGGCTTCCCGCCGGCCTCTGTCCCCCCGGGCCTTTCACTCAATTCTCAACCCTCACCACTCCCTACTGTCCTTTCTTCGCGTCGGCCCAGGCGCGCCACGAGGCGGCGTCGCGGCCGATCTTCTCGCCGGTCAGCGCGCGCAGGGATTCGGCGGCGGTGTCCTGGACCCCGAGGTCGCGGTCGTCGAGCGCGGCGAGAAGGGCATCGACGGCGCCGTCGCCGCGGACTTTCGCAAGCGCGGCAGCGGCCGCCCGGCGGACGTTGACGTCCGGGTCGGCACGCACGAGGTCCGCGATCCGGGCGCTCGCGGCGGCGATCTTCAGCTTCCCGCACGCCGTGATCGCGTCGCGCCGCACGATCGCGCTCGGGTCGTCCGCCGCGGCGATCAGCGCTTCGGCCTGCCCGGCGCCGTTGTCGAGTTCGCCGAGCTGCGCCGCGGCGAGCGCGCGCACCAGCTCGTCCTCCCGCCGGTCGACCAGGATCGCCGCCAGCTTCGGCGCGTTCTCCTCGTCTCCCCCGAGGTCCTCCACGTCCGACCGGCGCGCATCCGCCGGGGACGGATCGTTCTTCGCGCACCCCGCCGCCAGCGCCAGCCCGAGCAGCCCGCTACTTGCGGCTCTGCTGAAGCACCGCGTCCGCCACCGCCGTCGCCAGCCGCTTCCGGTATCCGTCATCGCGAAGATTGCGCTCCCCCGCCGTGTTCGAAACGAACTCCAGTTCCACCAGGACCGCAGGGCACGGCGCATTCTTGATCACGTAATACCCCGCTTCCTTCACGCCACGATCGGGAGTGTCGAACCGGTCCGCGAACGTCTTTCGTACCTGCTCCGCCAGCTTGCGGCCCGTCTCGCGTTCCGAAGCGCTCCCCTCGCAGCCGGCGCGAGGATAGAACACTTCGAATCCCTGCGCACCTTTGTTTTCCGCCCAGTTGACGTGGATGGAGAGGAAGAGGTCGGGGTCGGCCTTCTCGGTGAACTCGACGCGCTCCTTGAGGTCGGCGCGCACTTCGGCGGCAAGGTGCCGGTCGGTTTCGCGCGTCATGAGGACCTTGATCCCCGCTTCCTTGAGGATGTCGCGGACCTCGAGGGCGACGTCGAGCGTGATGTCCTTTTCGAGCGTCCCCTTGGCGCCCTTGCCGCCGGTGTGCACGCCGCCGTGGCCGGGGTCGAGCACGACGGTGCGGAACTTCCCGGGTTTCTTCGCGACATCCGCCGGCTGTTTCACGAGCGGCGGCTTCTTCACGACGGGCGGCGTCACGACGCGCGGCGGCGGCTCGTAGACCGGCGGGGGCGTCCGTTCGCCGCCCTCGCGAATGCACGCGGCCAGCTTCGACGCGTCTTCCTCGCTCATCACGGTCCGCCCGTTCTCGACGCGGACTTCCTCGGCCAGCGTCACCACGCGGCCGTCCACCAGCGCGATCGACATCCCGGGGGCCACGACCACGGTCGACCGGCCGTTCAGGATGTCCCTTCCGGAAACCGCATCGCGCGAAGCCGCCAGCCCGTTGGACCGGGCGAATTCGGCGACGGTGACAGGATCGGCGGAGGCGGCGGAAGCGACGAGGGCGAGGATGACGGGGACGGCGCTCAGGCGCATGGACACACTCCCTCCGGTGGAGTTCGGGACCGGAAGGTATATCGGCATGGCGCGGAGGGTGGCGGTAGGGAAATGCGGTCGAGAGTTGAGGGTTCAGGGTCGAGGCGAGGCATGGCTTCTTTGCAGGGGGCGGAAAGTGGGTCTATCCTGAGGGACATGCCCGACCGGGAATTCGCCCTGATCGACTGGATCCGCCGCGCGGCGCGGCGCGGCCGCGGCGTCCGCACCGGAATCGGCGACGATTGCGCGGTGCTCGACGCGCCCGGCGGCAAGTTGCTCGCGACCACCGACGTGATCGTGTCGGGCGTCGACTTCGTTCCGTCCGAGAACCCCGTCCTCGTCGGCCGCAAGGCCGCGAACGTGAACTTCTCCGACGTCGCCGCCATGGGCGGCCGCCCCGACTACCTCCTCTCGACCCTCATGCTCCCCCCGGGCCTCCCCGACGGCTGGGCGAAGAAAATCACCCGCGGCATCCTCGCCGCCTGCCGCGACGCCGGCGCTTCCCTCGTCGGCGGCGATCTCTCGGCGACGGGCGGCCCCGCGGCGGTCGGCGCCACGGCGCTGGGGTTTGCGAAGCGCCCCGTGCTGCGGAGCGGCGCGCGCCCCGGGGACGCGATCGGCGTGACGGGCCCGTGCGGCGGGTCGATCCTCGGGCGTCATCTGCGCTTCAAGCCCCGCGTCGCCGAGGGCCAGCGACTCTCGGGCATCGCGACGGCGATGATCGACGTCAGCGACGGCCTCACCGCCGACCTCGACCACATCCTCCGCGAGAGCGCCGTCGGCGCCGACCTCCGCGCTTCCGCCATCCCCGTCCACGCCGACGCCCGCCGCCTCGCGAAAGACAGCGGCCGCACGCCGCTCGATCACGCGCTCACCGACGGCGAAGACTTCGAGCTCCTGTTCATGTGCCCCGAAAAGCGCTTCCCCAAATGGGCCCGCCGCATCGGCACGGTCACGCGGAAATCCGGGCTGCGGCTCGACGGCAAGCCGATCAAGCCGCGCGGCTACGAGCACGTGCTCGGATGAAGCGGCGGACGAAGAGCGCGGAGGAGACGCGGGCGTTCGCGGCGGAGCTGGCGCGGACGCTGGAGCCGGGGACCGTGCTGCTCCTGGTCGGCGACTTCGGGAGCGGGAAGACGACGTTCGTGCAGGGGCTTGCGGAGGGGCTCGGCGTCCGGGACCTGCGCGCGGTGTGCTCACCGACGTTCGTGCTGATGAACGTCTACCCCGGCGGCCGGCTGCCGCTGTACCACATGGACGCGACGAGGTTCGCCGATCCGCGGGAGGTGTTCGAGCTGGGGTGGGAAGGGGACGCGGAGAAGGGCGTGACGGCGATCGAGTGGGGGGAGAAGGTGGCGGGGGTGGTCGGGCGGCGCGTGCGGACGGTGGAGTTCGCGGTCATCGGAGAGTTTGAGCGGGAGCTGAAAATCTCAGCGAATCCCGCCGGAAGCGGGAAAGCGCGGGCCAAAGGACGGAAATCGTGATCCGGGGCGAGAAGGGACACGGCGACGGGTCGGACTCGCGCGCGACGCGCGACGCAACCCATTTTCACACAATGCTTTATGTCGACACGTTGCCTTCAGTCACCCCGGCCCGCCCCTTGCTAACACTCTCCCCGAACGCCACTTCTTCCCCCTTCAAAGGGCTCGGGCACCCACCCCATGGGGCATATCGCCACAGTCCGCCCCACTTTTTTCCAAAAACGGCCGAACCCGGCCGCGCCCGCCCCGTTTCCATGTCCGCCGGGGTCCCGTACCCCGGTCGCCCTTCCGACCTTGGGAATCGCAGTCGGGCTTGCCCGGCTGGCTGGACGGGGAGACGTCGCGATGAGTGAGCCGAGCGACGCGGACCTGATGCTCAGGGTGAAGGTCGGAGAGATCCGCTCCTTTGAAATCCTGGTCGGAAGACACCAACGCCCCCTGATCAACTATTTCTTCCGCATGACGTGGGACCGGCAGGCCGCGGAGGACATGGCGCAGGAGGTGTTCATCCGGATCTACAACCACGCAAAGGATTACGAGCCGCAGGCGAAGTTCACGACGTACATGTACCGCGTGGCTCGGAACCTGTGGATCGACAAGATCCGGCATGAAGGGCACGCGCCGAGGACGGTGAGCCTCGACGCTCCGGTGGACTCGGAAGGAGACACGTTCCACGACGTCGTGAGCAACGACTCCCCCGCCCCGGACGCCCGGATGGACAAGGAAGAACGCGCGGTCATGGTGAGAAAAGCCATCGAGACGCTTCCCGAGGAACAGCAGCAAGTCCTGCTCCTCGCGGAGTCGAAGGGAATGAAGTACCAGGAAGTCGCGGAGGTGCTGGGGATTCCGCTGGGGACGGTGAAGAGCCGGATGCATGCGGCGATGCTGAAGCTGAAGGACCTGCTGGCCGGAAAACTGGAGAACCTGCAATGAGTCACGTTGACGACCTGGTCGCTTTCGTTCGCGGAGAACTCGGCGATGCCGAGCTCGCGAGCGCGCGCGAGCATGTCGCCGCGTGCAAGGCGTGCGCGGACGAGGCGAAGGCGCTGGAGGCGGTGTTCGGCGTGGTGCGCTCGACGGAGATCGAGCCGTCGACGAACTTCGCGCACGTGACGGCGAGGCTCGCCGCGCGGACCGTTGCCCCGGTGAAGCGCACGGGTTGGGACAAGGTTGCGTACATTGTGACGCGGCCGATTTTCGGGTACCCGGCCTGGGCGGTTTCCGCAGCGGTGCACCTGTTCGCGCTCGGGACGCTGACGCTGGTCGCGGTGGAGCGGTCGAAGAAACCAGCTCCGGCCGGCGAGAAGCTCACGGTCATCGATCGCCGCGCGACGCCGTTCGAAACAGCGTCCGGTGGCCTCGGAAACCAGCCGGAAATCCAGCCTCCCCAGGGCGAATTCGCGCTGTTCCTCGGCAAGCGCGGCGACGCCGCGACCCGGGCGGAACTTCTGAAAAAGCATGGCGGCGAGGAAACCGTCGCCGCCGTGGACAACGCGCTCGGCTGGCTCGCTTCGCGGCAGGAAAAGGACGGCTCGTGGGCGGCCGACGGCGGGCAGCCCGGCTATCGGACGGCCGCGACCGGACTCGCGACGCTGGCGTTCCTCGGTCACGGGGAATCGCACATCGCCGGAGGCCACGCCCAGACGGTCGGCGCCGCGCTCGGCTGGCTCCTCGCGCAGCAGGGCATGACCGGACGGATCGGCCCCGACCAGGGCGCCGTCCTCCCGCAGCACGCCATCGCCACGGCCGCACTGGCCGAAGCCTTCGCCATGACCGGCGACACTTCCCTTCGCGACACGCTCGCCAGCGCCGTCGGCTACCTCGCGGGTTCGAAGTCGCCCCGCGGCGGCTGGGGCGCGTCGGTCGGCTCTGAACCCGATTCCGTCACGACCTCCTGGGCGATGACCGCGCTTCGCCTCGCCGATGCGGCGGGAATCGAAGCGGCGCGCGCCCCGCTGGCCGACGCGGCCGCCTACCTCGAATCGCTGACGGCGCCGGACGGCCAGACGGGCCTCCGTGACCGCGGCATCTACCCGAACGGCGCCGCGACGTCCACGGCCGCCGCCCTCTTCGCCCGCCGCATGACCGGGCTCGAGACCGCCGAAGCGCATCGCCGCTCTGCCGCGATCGCCGCGCCGGATGGCAAGGACTACACCGCGGCCCAGTTCGCCGCGCTCGCCGCGATCGGGACCCCCGCCTGGGACGCCACCAACGCGGCCATGAAGTCGTCCCTCCTCCCGCGCCAGAACGCCGACGGCTCCTTCCGCGCCGACAAGTGGTCCGGTTACGGAGGCTCGGTCGCCGCCACCGCCATGGCGACCCTCGCGCTCGAGTCGTACTACCGCTACCCGGCGTAGCGCCTCCTCCCTCGCGCGCCGAAAAGAAAACTCTTCCCCGGAGGCCGCCGCACGCCCCAGAATGAGCGTCGGACGACCGACTCCGCCCCCCTTCTTCACGCAGGTGCACACAATGACCGCTCCCGCAAAAGGCCTCGAAGGCGTCATCGCCGGCGCTTCCCAGATCTGCTTCATCGACGGCGAAAAGGCATCCTTCGCTACTACGGCTACCCGATCCAGGAGCTGGCCGAGCACTCGAGCTTCGAGGAGACCGTGTTCCTGCTCTGGAACGGGCGGCTCCCGAAGAAGCACGAGCTGGAGGGGTTTCGAGGGGAGATGGCGAACGCGGGCGGGATCCCCGACCCGATCGTGCGGCTGATCCTGTCGTTCCCGAAGGACGCCAACACGATGTCGTGCCTGCGGACGGCGGTGAGCGCGCTGTCGCTCTACGACCGGCAGAGCGAGGACATGTCCGACTCCGCGAACCGCCGCAAGGCCGTGCGCATCCAGCACCAGATCAACGCGATCGTCCCGGCGATCGACCGCGCCCGCAAAGGCCTCCCGATCCTCCAGCCGCGCACCGACATGAGCCTCGCGGAGAACTTCCTCTACATGCTCCGCGGCGAACCGCCGAAGCCCGACGAAGCGCGCGCCATGGACATGTGCTTCGTGCTCCACGCCGACCACGAGCTCAACGCGTCGACGTTCGCCTGCCGCGTCATCGGCGCCACCCTGTCCGACATGCACGGCGCCGTCACCGGCGCCATCGCCGCCCTCAAGGGACCGCTTCACGGCGGCGCCAACACCGAGGTCATGAAGATGCTCCTGAGCGTCGGGGACGTCTCGAAGGCGGACGCGTGGATCAAGGAAGCGCTCGCAAAGAAGGCGCTGATCATGGGGTTCGGGCATCGCGTGTACAAGACGCTGGACCCGCGCGCCGGGGTGCTGAAGAAGATGAGCGAGAAGCTCTGCAAGTCGACGGGCGTGACGAAGTGGTTCGAGATTTCGAACAAGATCGAGGAGACGGTGAAGAAGGAGAAGGGGCTGAACGCGAACGTGGATTTCTACAGCGCGAGCGTCTACTACTCGCTGGGGATCCCGCTCGACGTGAACACGCCGATCTTCGCGATCAGCCGGACGAGCGGGTGGCTGTCGCACCTGCTGGAGCAGTACGCGGACAACCGGCTGATCCGGCCGCGCGCCGACTACGTCGGGCCGGGTGAACGGCACTGGGAGCCGTTCGAGAAACGCTAGTGACACGGGCCGCCCGGTGGCTGGCCGCCTTCTTCGTCGCGCTTTCGGCATCCGCGATCGCCGGGATGGTGCCGACGCCGAAGCCGCCGCCGGATGAACTGGAGCAGGCGCTTCGGGAAGCCTACCCCGGGCAAGCCGAGCGGATCGCGAAGCTGCTCGGGCAGGACCTGCCGCACGCCGGGATCAACCCGCTTCTCCTCCAGCTGATCATCTACGGGTCGATCGTGGCGCTCGTGCTGCTCGTGGGGGCGATCGCCATCATCGGCTACGGCTTCTCCAAGAAGAATCGCGAGCGGGAGCGGCTCGGTCCCCCGTAACGGTCTTTTGCTGCGCACAGGCCGGGGGCGTACAATCCCCCCGTGACGCCACGCCCCCGATTCCTCGCCGCGCTCCTCCTGGCCCTCTGCCTCGCGCCCGGCGCTTTCGCCGACACCCTGATCTTCAAGGACGGCCGCCGCCTCGAGGGCACGATCGTAGAGGAAGACGCGGACACCGTGACGTTCAAGGTGAAGTCGATCGTCACGAAGTTCAAGAAGGCGGACATCGAGAAGATCGAGCACGGCCCGGCGGTCGACACGCCGAAGGACGAGGGCGACGCGCCGCTGCGCGCGCTCCGGGTCGCGCCGGTCGGCAACGCGAAGATCGATGCCCTCCGCACCGACGCCGGTAAGGCCCTCGACGGCGTCGCGGAGAAAAAGAAAGCCCTCGCGGCCGCGGCGAAGAAGATCGACTCGCAGACGCGCGCCTTCGAATCGCAGCTCCGCAAAGTGCAGGCGGCCGAGGCCGAAATGCAGAAGTCCCGCGAGCGCCTCGCCGACGCCGAGGCGAAGCTCAAGGCCGCGACCGATCGCCTCGCCGCCGCCAAGGAGCAGACCGGCCGCGAGCCGGGCCCGCTCAAGCAGGAAGTCCAGGACGCCTCCATCAAGGCCGACTCCGTCCGCTCCACCAACGCCCTCGCCCAGCGCACGCTCGAATCCGAAAAGAAGAAGCTCGACGACGAAACCGATCGCTTCCAGATGGCCGCCGAGACGATCCGCCCGGCCGTGAACGCCCTCGCCGCGGCCTGCGACGCGGTGGACGCCGCGTGGGCGGCGCTGGCGGCCGAGGAGAAGCGCCAGGCGGCGGAAGCGCCGTGGTGGCCCGCGCCGGCGGATGCGGCCCGGGTGAGGATCGAGGGTAGGGTGCTCGCCTGCGAGAAGGGATCGCTGGTGGTCAAGACGGGCGCGGACGCGGATCCGGCGAAATGGACGGACGAAATCGAAATCGCCGCTCCGGGATTCGAAGCAGCGAAGGGCTCGACGCTGCTGATCGTCGCCCGCCGTGACAAGTCCGGATGGACCCTCGTGGAGGCGCGCCGATGAGCCCGCAGCCGCCGCCGAAAAAAGGCCAGCCGCACCAGCCCCAGAAAGGCGGCGGCGGGTGGAAGCAGGTTCCTCAGCCGCAGAAAAAAGCGCCGGCGCCGCAGAAGCCCCCCGCTCCCCTTCAGCTCGCCAAGCCCAAGGGCTCCAAGGAAATCCACTTCGCCTGCCCCGCGTGCGGACGGCCGATCGGGATGCCAGGGCGCGCGCTGGGACGCAAGGCGCGCTGCTCCTGCGGCTGCCGCATGATCGTCCCGACGCCCGGCGGCGTGCCGCGCGCGCTCTGGATGCCGCCGGAGGAACAGGTCAAGAAGGCCGCGCAGCAGTGGAAAACGATGGAGCCGAACGCGGAGAACGCTTCGGAAATCGCTCTCGAGACGAGCCCCGGGAAGATGCTGATGTACGCGGGCGCCGTCGTGGCGGGCGTGATCGGGTTCTTCTACTGGAAAAACCAGCAGGACGCGGCCAACAAGCCCCGGCCGAACATCCCGGCTCCTGAAACCGGCTCGACCGAGGCTCCCAAGGACCTGGCCCCCGGCGAAATCGCCGCGGTCTGCCGCCAGTCGGTCGTCACGGTCGAAGCCCTCGACGCGCAGGGGACGACCCTCTCGAAAGGCCCCGGCTTCCTGGTGGCGAAGGGCGTCGTCGCGACGTCGTTCACGCGCGTCCTCGGCGCCACGAACGTCCGCTTCCGAGGCGACGACGGCGCCCAGTGGCCGGCGGTCAGCGTTGCCGCGCTGGACCCCGCCGCCGACATCGTCCTGTTCGAAATCCCCGGCGGCGACCGGCCGCCGATCTCACCGGACGACGCGGCGATCACGGACCCCGGGACGCCCGCGTTCATCGGCTGGCCCGTGAAAGAGCCGGGCACCGGCTCCTTCGCGAAACCGCCTGCGCCCGGAGTCCTTCGCCTCTCGAAGCCCTTCGCGCCCGGCGCCCCCGTCATGAACGCCCGCGGCCGCCTCCTCGGCATGGTCACGGCAGCGGCGACGGGCGAATACGAGGCCGTGGCCGCGCGCACGATCGCGGCGCTCGTGGAAAAGCGGAAGGGCGCCGGGATCTCCGAAACCCTCTCGCTCGACTCGGGAACTTCCGTCAAGGGCGACGCCACGACGGTCCGCCGGCTGCTCGCTCTCGGCCGGACGGCGACCGCGATCCGGCTGCTGGAAGCGGAGATCGCCCGCGGCGGCGGCGGGGACTCGGTTCTGTGGCTCGGCGAAGCGCTTCTCGCGGAGCGGCGCCCCCGCGCAGCGGCGGCCCGGTTCGCGACGGTGAAGGACTCGTGGGTGGCGCGGCGCGGCGAAGGGATGGCGCTGCTGGATGCGGGGAATCCGGCGCGCGCGCTGGCGGCGTTCCGGGCGGCGGCGTCGTCCGGCGGCTCCGAGGACGCAGGCGTGCTGGCCGGAATGGCGCTGGCGCTGGCCCGTTCCGGCGCGGCGGCCCGGGCGATCCCTGTCGCCGAAGCGGCGTTGGGCGCGAAGGACCCCGACCGCCGTGCGCTGACCTGCATCGCGGTAGCCGCCGCCGTCGCGAAGAACGACGGCGTGGAAAAGAAGGCGCTCGAGGCGCTCGACAAGACGAAGCCCGGGGACGCCGAGGCTTCGATCGTCCGCGCCGAATGCGCCCTGGCCCGCGGCGACGCCGCCTCGGCGGAAAAGGCGTTCGCGTCCGCGAAGGACTCCGGCGCCCGCGCCCTCGCCGGCCGCGGCCGCGCCCTGCAGGAACTGGGGCAGAAAGACGCCGCGCTCGAAGCATGGACCGACGCTTCACGGGCCAACCCGCTCGACGAAGAGGCCGCGCTCGGCGCCGCCGCGGCGCTCGACGCGGCGGGCAAGACGGACCAGGCCCTCGCCGCGCTCGCGGCGCTCCTCGCCGCCGACCCCGCGGGCGCTTCCGCCAACCTCGCCGCCGGACGCATCCTGCTCGCGAAAGAACCCGCCAAGGCCCTTCCCTGCCTCGAGCTGGCCGCGAAGGCCGCGCCCGACAGCGCGGAGGCCGCGCGGCTGTTCGCGAAGGGGCAGGTGGCGACGGGAGACCGCGCGGCGGGCGAGGCGACGCTCGCGGCGTTCCTGGCGAAACACGCGGACGACGAGGCCCGCATCGACCTCGCGCTGCTGCAGTCGGTGTCGGCGCCGCAGAAAGCCGCGGCAACGCTGGACGCCGTGCGCGCGGCCGACGGACCCGTGGCCGCCCGGGCCGCCCATGCCCGCGGGACGGCGCTGATGGCGCTCAACCGGCCGCTGGAAGCGCGCGGCGCGTGGGAGCTGGCGGTGTCGCTGGAGCCCGCGAACGGCCTGTACCGCTACCAGCGGGCGCTGGCGGCGGAGCTCGGCGACCTGCACGAATCGCGCGCGGTGTGGGAGTCGTACGTCGCGTGGGCGAAGAAGAACTCCGACGACCCGGCGCGGGTGCAGGCGGCGGAGCGGCGCCTGCTGGAGCGCTTCGGGCGCTGAGCCGGGTCCGGCCTAGAACGAGAACCCGACGGTGAGCCGCACGGAGAAGGGCTGCCGTGAATCGGTGGGCTGGGCGAACTCGAGGCCGATGGGGACGGGGATGTTCTCGAGGACCCAGATTTCGGCGTAGATGCCGCCGCCGAGGGAGTGGCGCCAGTCGGCGTGGTTCCACGAGCGGAGGACGCGGTTGGGGTGATCGTCGGTGACGAACCCGGCGTCGCCGAAGACGTAGGCGCGGATGTCCTTGAGCAGGAAGATCTCGCCGGGGAACGCCCAGTTGATGTCGCGGACGACGGGAAACCGGATTTCGAGGAAGCCGCCGGCGGCCTTGTCGCCCCAGATGCGGCCGGGCTCGTAGCCGCGGATGACGTTGGCGACGTCGGTCGGGTCCGGGTCGGGGCCGAAGGAGAGGTTCCCCGAAGAGCCGAACGCGACGACGAGATCCTCGAAGACCTCGAGGTACTGGCGGTGGGACCAGAAGTAATTGGTCCGGCGCTCCTGGCTGGCGAGGCCTTTCGCGAACCACTCGGCGCCGAGCGTGAGCTGCCATCCGCCGATCGCGTTGAGTCCCCTGCCCCGGACGCTGTCGTGCGTCACGGCGACGAGCAGCCCGCCGTTCCGCGGGGACTCGTTGTCGAACGCGTCTTCCTCGTACTTGATGCGATTCTCGTACAGCGTGTAGCCGAGCGTCACGCGGCGGTACGGGTCGATCGGCAGGATGCCGCCCGCGAAGAACCCGAACTGGTGCTCCTGCCGGACGATGTCGCGCTCCTCGAACACCGTGTACCGGTCGAACACGTTCACGATGAGGTCGACCGGCAGCATCAGGTTCACGTACGCGACGTTCGCGTCGGCGCGAATCCCGTTCAGCGTCGACACGAGCGAAGCGTTCGCCTCCACCGACTGCCGCCCGGTCAGCGTGCTCACGTACCCCGTGTTGACGATCCCCAGCGGGAGGAGCAGGTCGAAGTGCCAGCGGTCGGACAACGGCTCCACCGCGTACGTCTCCACCGGCTTCACGAACAGGTCGGCGTACTCCTCGCGCGGCTCCCCGCGCGGCACCGGCTTCCAGCCCGACTCGTCCAGCGCGAGCTTCATCTTCCAGATGTGGAACTCCCCGTGCCGGTAGCACGCGAACGCCAGCTCGCCGCCGGCGCCCCACGTCGGGCTCCCTGCTCCCACCGGGACGTTTGTCACGCGCTGCGCCTTCCCGCCGTCCAGCTCCATCACCCACACGTTCCAGGTCCCGCCTTCGTCGCTCGAGTACGCCAGCCGCTTCCCGTCCGGCGAGAACTGCGGCGTGATCTCGTTCGCGTTCGTCTCCGCCAGCGACACGGACTCCCCCGTCGCCACGCTCACGGCCACCAGGTCGGTCTGCCCGCCCCTCTCGCTCGCATACACGATCGTCTTCCCGTCCGGGCTCCAGCACGGGTACTCGTCGTGCCACCGGTCCTTCGTCACCTGCACCAGCTTTCCCCCCTCCACGTCGCCGACCCAGATGTCCGTGCGGCCGCCCTGGAGAGCGCTGAAGGCGATCTTCGTCCCGTCGGGGCTGAAGGCCGGGCTCGACAGCTCCTCGAAGCCGAACCCGAGCCGCTTCAATGGCACCAGCGGCCCCGTGCCGCAGAGGAGGACGTCCTTCTTCTGCCCCCACTCCCCGACGAAGGCGATGCGCGAGCCGTCGGGCGACCACGAGACGCCGCTCACGGACGGGTCGGCGAACTCGACCGTCGCGCCGGCCTTGAACAGCAGCGGCGAACTCCTGCCTGAACCGTCGGAGTCCATCACGTGCACCGACCATTCCCCCGAGCGGTCGCTGATGTACGCGATCCGCTTCCCGTCGGGCGAGAAGCGCGGCGACAGGTTCCAGCGCCGGTAGTGCGAGTCGTTCCTCGTGAGCGGCGTCGCCCACGTGTCCGGGTCGCTCGTCCCCGCGGTCGCCTCGACGAAGCCGGCCTTGAGCGCCGCGCGGAACTCGCGGTCGAACGCCGCGTAGTCCTTCTTCGTGATCGGCTTCAGCTTCGCCGACGTCGGCCACGGAAACCCGTCGAAGGCCTGGAACAGCTTCTTCACGCTGCCGTCCCCATACGTCTTCTCCAGGTGGCGCAGCGCGAGCATCCCGGTCAGGTACCCCTCGCGGATCTCGTGCGGGTTCAGGTGCCCGAAGCCGTGCAGGTTATGAAGCGGGTGGACCCGGTCGTCGAGCGCGGCGTCGCACATCAGCATCCGGTCCCACGAATCGAAGTCGCGGCTCTCGTAGTCCGCGAGCCCCTCCACGAACCACTCCGGCAGCAGCGCCTCCTTCAGCAGCGGAAACGACGGGATCTTCCACGAGTAGTACTCGTTGAACATGAGCTGGTGCGTGAACTCGTGCTGCACCACGCGCTGCATGAGCTTGTCGCTGCCGAAGCATGGCACCGCGATCCGGTCCTGCGCCCACTCCGTGACGCCGGCGACGCCCTCGGGAAGCCCGTCCTGGAACAGCGTCGTCGACTGGAAGTCGTTCAGGCTGCGGTAGACGAAACAGTGCGCCGGCCGCCGCAGCTTCGCCCCCAGCGCTTCCCCCTGCTTCATCAGCGCGTCCTCGAGCCACGCGCCGACCTCGAGCGCGCGGTCGCGGATTTCCTCGTCGCAGTAGTGCACCTGGAAGTGGTCGGTTTTCACGGTCTTCCAGTCGCGGGCGACGCGGGGCCGCAGTTCCTGCTGGGCGGCGGCGGGGAGGGCGAGCAGCGCGAGCGCGGCGACGGCGGCGGCGATCCTCATCGGGCGACTCCTGTGGCGAGGGACGACGCATTGAATACGCGACCGGCGGGGGGAGGAAGCGCAATCCGGGCGATGAAATGTTTGGCGATTCGGGGAACGGTTTCGCACGATAGCTGGAAGTCGCCGGGCCGGGACCCGAACAATTTGGCCGCCACGCCAGTCCTTCGGAGGAACTGAGAGTGACCGGTTCCGCGAACGGCCGGAGCCCCGATTCTCGCTCTGCTTGCGAGGCGCTCCAAAACGCCTGCCTCGGCGCGGAAATCAGCGACATTCTCAGGATTGCCGCGGGCACCTGCGGCGTCCCGAACGCAGCGCTGACGGCGATCGAGGACGGCGAGATCGTCTCGATGGCGCGCCACGGAGACGGGCCTTCCCAGCATGCACAGTCGGCATCGCTGTGCGGACTGGCGCTGGCGACGGGCCAGGCTTTCGCCGTGGACGACCTGGTCGCCGCCGGCGCCTCCGCGCTTCCCGTCGCCTTCGCGAGGGACTCCGGCTTCCGCTTCTTTGCCTCGAGCCCTGTCCACGATGCCGACGGCGGCGTTGCGGCCGTCCTCTGCGTCTACGACCGGGAGCCGCGGGTCCTGGGCGAATTCCAGCGCGGGGTCCTCGACCTCTGCGCGGCGCACGTGACCGACCGGCTTCGCGCGTGGGAAGCGACGCGCGCCGCGGAGCGGCGGAAGGTGGAGCTGGCGTCGGCGCTCGAGAAGCTCGACCTTCACCAGACGGTCGTGTCGAACATGGTGGAGGGGCTCAACGTCGCCTCCGCGGCGACGGGCACGATCCTGTACGCCAATGCGACGTTCGAGCGGATGTTCGGCTACCCGCCGGGCGGGCTTGTCGGGCTTCATGTCTCGGCGCTGAACAGCCCTCGGTCGACCGTGCGTCCGGAGGCCATCGCGGCCTCGATCGCCGACGAGATCCAGCGCACGGGAATCGCCACCGGCGAATTGCTGAATGTCCGGCGGGACGGCACCGACTTCCTCACCCGCTACCGCATCGTCGCCCTCGACCATCCCCGCCTCGGCAGAATCTGGATCAGCGTCCAGGAAGACATCACGGAGCGGAAGCGCGCCGAGCAGTCGCTTCGCAAGGCGGAGGAGATGCTCCGCGAGTCGCAGCGCATGGAGGCGATCGGGCGTCTCGCCGGCGGGATTGCGCACGAGTTCAACAACCTGATGACCGGGATCCTCGTCCAGAGCGAGCTCGCGCTGGAGAGCCTGCCGGCCGGCTCGGCCGACCGCACCCGGGTTTCCGAAATCAGGGAGTCGACGCTGCGCGCCGCGGCCCTGACCCACCAGCTCCTGGCGTTCAGCGGGCGGCAGATTCTGCAGCCCTCTCCCACCGACCTGAACGCGGTTCTCCAGAAGTGCGCCGGGCGGATCCAGGAGGAAGCGGGAGAGGCGGTCCGTGTGACCGTTCAGGTCTCCGGGTGCGAGTCGTGGGCGCGCGTCGATCCGCTGCAGATTGAGAATGTCCTGCTCCAGCTGGCCCGGTTCGCCCGGGAGAGGCTCCCCGAGGGTGGAGTTCTGCTTCTCCAGGTTTCCGCGCCGGACCCCGGGACTGCGGATTCCGCGGGATCCTGGGTGAAACTGGCCGCCCGGGACGACGGGAGTCCCCTCAACGAGGAGAAACTCGCGAGCATCTTCGAGCCCTTCCGGGATCCCTCCGCCGCAAGCCGGGAATCCGGCCTGGCGCTCGCCGTCGTGTACGGGATCGTCCACCAGAGCGGAGGCGTCGCGGAGGCGTTCGCCCTCCCGGGTCGCGGGCTTGAAATCTCGCTCCGCCTCCCCGCCACCGCTGCCCCGACATCCCGCCAGAAGCCCCAGAGTTCCGTCGACAAGTACCGGGGAACCGAAACGGTCCTCGTCGTCGAGGACGAGGCCACCGTCCGCGGAGTCGTCCGCCAGGTGCTCGAGTCGCGCGGGTACATCGTCCTCGACGCGGGCAGCGCCGAGGAAGCGCTCCAGGTCCTGGACGTGCGCGCCTCGTCGATCCACCTGGTCCTGTCGGACCTCCTCATGCCGGGGATGTCCGGGCGGACGCTGGCGAAGAAGATCCAGGCCGGCTGGCCGGGAATCTCGCTGGTCCTGATGTCCGGATTCGACTCGCGCGGCGAACGGGAATCCGATTTCGGGTCGGACATCCCCTTCATCGCCAAGCCCTTCAGCCCCAAGGCGCTGCTCAAGGTCATCCGGACCGCGATCGACTCGCGCCGGAGCGGCTGACCTACCGCCGGATCGCGGCCTCCGCGGAAGCGCCTGACTCGAGGCCGATGATGTCGTAGGCCGCGCGGGGCCGGGCGATCCGGCGCGCCGCCTCGGCCATCCGCCGCCGCGTCCCTTCGTCGGAGAGCAGCAGCCGGATCTTGAACTCCAGCGTCGCCGGGTCCTTCGCCTTCACGGCCGCGCCGCTCTCCATCAGGTAGTCGCAGTTCCGCTCTTCCTGACCGGGAATCGGCGCGTAGGCCACGATCGGCAGCCCCCGCGCGATCGCCTCCGACACGGACAGGCCGCCCGGTTTCGTCACCACGAAGTCCGAGGCCGTCAGGTAGTTCTCCATGTCCGTCACGAACCCGCGCACCTCGAGCCGCTTCCCCGACGGCGGCTTCAGCGCCATGAGCTGCTTCTTGAGCTCCTCGTTTTTCCCGCACACGACGGCGACCTGGAAATCGCCCGGCGCCTTCATCACCTCGCCGACCGTGTCCGCGACGTGCCCGACGCCGAAGCCGCCCGACAGCACGAGCACCGTCGGCATCCCTGCGTCCAGCCCCGTCGCCGCCGCGGCCGCCGCCCGCGTCTTCTCCTTCGAAAACACCGGGTGAATCGGGATCCCCGTCACCACGATCCGGTCCAGCGGGATCCCCTTCCGGTGCACCTGCCACCGCACTTCCTCGCTCCCCACGTACCAGCGCGTCACGTCCTGGTGGATCCAGAAGAAGTGGATGTCGTAGTCGGTCACGCAGACGCTGACGGGCGGGAGCGAAGCGCGTTCCTTCCGTTTCGACGACAGGAGCACGTTCGAGGGCAGGAAGTGTGTCGTGAGGATGCGGTCCGGCTTGAACTCCTCGACGAGCTTGTAGAGGTTGGCGGCATTGAAGCGGTCGAGGACGCGCATGACCTTGGCGGTTTTCGAGGTGGCGGACTTCCGGTCGTAGTACTCGTAGAAGTAGCCCCAGACTTTCGGGATGTGGTTGACGGTCTGGAGGTAGGACTGCGCGTACCACTTCTTGAAGAGTTTCGGCGTGAAGTCGAGCGTGTCGTGGTTGCGGATTTCGATGTCGGAGCGCATTTCGCGGCAGGCGGCTTCGAGGGCCTGGGCGGCGCGGAGATGGCCGGCGCCCGCAGAGGCGGCGAGGATGAGAAGTTTCATGCCGTGAGGCTAAGGCGAAGGGGCGGTCGTGGCCAGCATCGAGAGGCGGGAGGGAATTCCGATGTCGGCGACGACCACGGCGCCGGTGAAGGCGGGGGCGTTCGCGAACCCGGGCTTGGGGGCATGAAGAGTCACGGTCCGGGCGGCGCGGACGGCGGCGCCGAGGGGAACGCCGGTGTCGGCGTCGAGCCCGCTGGGGATGTCCACGGCGAGGATCGGCGCGCCGGAGGCGTTCAGCGCGTCGATGACGGCGGGCCAGGGCTCGCGGAGCGGACCGGAGAGGCCTGTCCCGAAGATCGCGTCGACGACGAGCGTGGACCCGGAAATGGCGGCACGCAGCTCGTCGAGCCACGCGGCGCCGACCGATCGCACGTCGACGCCCGTGAAGCGGAGGGCGCGGTAGTTCGCGAGCGCGTCCCCTTCCAGTTTCGCCGGGTCGATCGCGACGACGCGCACCGAATGCCCGCGATTGTCGAGATGCCGCGCCGCGGCGAACCCGTCGCCGCCGTTATTGCCGCGCCCGCAGACGATCGCGATCGTCCCCGCCGGCGCCATCCGCGCCGCCTCGTCCGCCACCGCCCGGCCCGCGTTCTCCATCAGCGCGATCGCCGGGATTCCCGCTTCCTCGATCGTCCGCTTCTCCAGCGCCCGCATCTCCGCGCAGCCCAGCGCCCTCATGACGCGCGCCCCGCCAGTTTCTCCAGTTCCCTGCGCGGCTCTTCCGCCCGCCTCGGCAACCCCGCGGCCTCCGCGACCCGGATCGCCTCCTCCAGCAGAGCCCGCGCCGCCGCGGCGTTCCCGGCCGCCGCTTCCAGCGCCGCCCCCGTCGTGAACGCCGGGATCCCGGCCACCTTGTTCGTCGCCTTGCGCGCGAGCGCAATCCCCTCCTCCATCGCGGCCCGCGACCCCGCGGCGTCGCCGATCACCGACCGCGCCTTCGCCAGCAGCACCAGTGCCACCCCTTCGTCGCCGCGCAGCCCGAGCTCGTCCGCGATCGCCAGCGCCTGCTCCAGCCGCTCCTTCCCCTTCGCCGCCGCCCCTTCCCTCAGGTCGTAGTCCGCCAGCTGGATCAGCAGCCCCATCACCAGCCGCCGCCCCCCGATGCTCCGCTGCGCCTCCAGCGCCTCGTCCGCCATCCGCCGCGCCTCGGCCAGGTTCCCCTCCTCCGCCGCGAAGGACGCGAGGTTTGACAGAAGCGTCGCCCGCATCGCCTGGTCCCCCGTCTGTTCGACGAGCGCGAGCCCCTCGCTCCAGCACTTCTTCGCGGCCTCGGCGTCCCCGGCGTCGGAGTGGACGTTCCCCTCCGCCGTGAGCGCGCTCGCCAGCGTCGTCTTCAGGCCGAATTCGCGCGCGCTCGCCGCCGATTCCCTCACCGACGCCAGCGCTTCTTCGCGCCTTCCCATCTGCCGGAGCACCGGGCACCGCTGCATGAGCACGGCCGCGAGGTTGACGCGGTCGCCGGAAGCGCGGACGAGGGCGCAGGCTTCGTCGAGGTCGCGGAGGGCATCGGCGAAGCGGCCGCGGTTGCGGAGGAGGAGCCCTCGGCCGCGGAGGGCGCCGGCGAGGTGGTGAGGCGGACCGGAGACGCGGACAGAGGCGATCGCTTCGTCGTAGTCGCGCTCGGCGCCGTCGTATTCGCCGCGGCGCTGGCGGATGAGGCCGCGCTGGACGAGGCCCCGGGCGCGCCAGACCGCGCCGTCGGGGCGGGAAGCGGCTTCCTGGAGGAAGGCGTCCGCGGCCGCGAGGCCGTCCTCGAGGCGGCTGGACATCGCGAGCGCGGCCAGCACGTAATACCGGGCCTCAGTCTTGAGGCTCTCGTCGACGCGGTCGAGCGCGCGCTGCGCCGCGGCCAGGTACTCGATCGGCCCGTGCGTCCGCTGGACGACGAGCGCGCAGTCGAGAAGGGCGCGCGACACCGTCGCCGGGGGCATCCCCGGCGCCGCGTCGACGATCGTCATCAGCTCGAGCGCGTCCCCGCGCACCCCGGCCACCGCCGCCGCCCGCAGTTCAAGCGCCGCCGCCTCCCCGCCCGCCCCCAGCCGCCGCGCCTCGCGCGCGGCCGACGCGGCCTCCTCCCACGCCTTCTCCGCCGCCGCGTCGCGCGCGGCCTCGAGCCACAGCCGCGCGGCGTCCTCGGCGCGCCCTTCCAGCTCGCGCTGGTGCGCCGCCAGCGCTTTTGCGGCCCGCCCCGCCCCGGGCGCCCGCGATTCCAGCGCCACGGCCGCCGCCCCGTGCAGCCGCGCCCGGTCACGCTTCGTCAGAAGCGAATACGCGGCCTCCTGGATGAGCGACTGGCGGAAGGCGAATTCGGCGTCGCCGGGGAGCGCCGAGGCAGTGCGTTCCTCGACGACCTCGGCGCGCGTGGCGGACGCCAGGTCGCCTGCGGGATCGCGTCCGGCGACATCGGCGAGGACGCCGCGCCAGAACGAACGGCCGAAGACGGAAGCGGTCTTCATCGCGTCGCGGGCCTCGGAATCGAGGGCGTCGAGGCGCGCGACGAGGAGCGCCTGCAGGCCGTCGGGGAGCCGGTCCGGGCGGCGCGCGAGCTTCGCCGGCGTCCCTTCGAGCAGCCCTTCGTCGTCGAGCCAGCGGGCGAGCTGCGCCGCGTAGAACGGCGATCCTCCCGTCCGCTCCAGCAGGAACTGCGCGAGCCCTTCGTGGATCGGCCGTCCGAGCGCATCCGCGGCGAGATCCGCGACGGCGGACGGGGGAAGGGGCCCGAGGTCGAGGCGCGCGAACCCGGCGGGGGTCGCGAAACCACGGCGGGCGGTGAGGAGAATCGTGACTCGAGCACCGCGGAGCAGGGGCGACAGCGCGGCGAGAAGGGCGAGGAGCGCCGGGTCGGAGTTCTCCATGTCGTCGAGGACGATCGCGAGCGGCGCGCGGCCGCGGAGCCAGCCGGCCCACGCGGCGCGCGTGAGGTCGGCGACGTGCGCGGGATCGAGGTGGTCGAGCCGCCCGCCGCCCGACAGAAGGCCGATGGAGCGCGCGATCAGCCCGGCGCCGGTGGCGCGGGCCGCTTCGCTCGTGCCGGCCGGGTACCCCGCGGCGATCCAGTCCGCCACGGGAGTGCTGCCGGCCGCGCCGCGGACGAGATCCGCCAGCGCGCCCATCATCGCCCGTCCGCCCTCCGGCGCGCGCCCCGAGGCCGTCCATGCCGGCGGGGTCCCCGCGCGCAGCCGCGCGAGGAACTCCGCCGCAAGCCGCGACTTCCCGATCCCCGCCTCCCCCTCGATCGCCAGCAGCGCGCCCCCCGCCCGATGCGCCTCCAGCAGGCGCGCCAGCTCCGCCTCGCGCCCGAAGAACCCCGCGGCCGCAGACTCCGCCACGCCCGCCCGCTCACCGATCACCTCGAACGACGCCAGGCTCTCCGTCCGCCCTTTCACGTGCACCGCTTCCTTCGCCCGGTACTCGATCCGCCGGAACGTCGCGCGCTCCACGCCGCGCGTCACCAGCACCGTCCCGGGACTCGCCAGCGCTTCCATCCGCTGCGCCACGTTCACCGCGTCCCCCATCGCCGTCGCGCGGTCCCCCGCGACGCTCCCCCACAGCGCTTCCCCCGTGTTGATCCCGATGCGAAGCGCGAGGCTGAGCTTGCGCTCGCGGTTGAACGCGGCGAGCTCGCGCTGCATCTCGATCCCGGCTTTCACCGCGCGCAAAGGGTCGTCCTCGTGCGCCAGCGGCGCGCCGAAAACGGCCATCACCGCGTCGCCGATGAACTTGTCGACCGTCCCCCCCTGCGCCTCGATCGCGGCGCGCAGCCGGCGGAAGAGCGAGTCGATGAGGTCCGTGACGTCCTCGGGGTCCATGTGCTCGGAAAGGCTCGTGAACCCGGAGAGGTCCGAGAACAGGATCGTGAGGATGCGGCGTTCGGTGGCGGGGGCGGGCATGGACCGGAGATTCTAAGCCGGGCCGCCAAAGAGTCCTGTCATGTTTCGGCCCCCTCGGCCCGGCTTACGCTGAGCGAGCCCGCCGAAGCCCCAAGGGCGGAGGCGGGGCGAGTCGAAGCGTGCACGGGCGCCGGCGGAGTGCCTGCGGGGGACGGTCCTTCCCGCCGTGCCTACTCGCCGCCCGAGCGCGCCGCCGCTTTGTCCTTCCACATCTTCCGCGGGTCCGGCCCGCCGTCCAGCTCGCGGCGCTTCCAGACCAGCCCGCCCGGCCCGGCGATCTCCTCGAGGTGCGCGACGACCTCGGGCTGGGGGGCGAAGCGGAACTGGGAACCGGTGGAGAGGGTGACGCGGGAGCCGTCCTCGGCCTGGACCTGGAAATAGAGCTCGCAGGTGCCGGGGTAGGTGGTGACGGTCGTGCGGATCTTCTCGAGGACCGCGTCGTTGGCGTCCTTGAGGCGGAGGAGCACGCGCTGCGAGCAGACCTCGCGGACCTTCTCGACGGGAATGACGTCGCTCACGCGCAGGCTCGGCTCCTCGCGGTACCGGTCCACGCGGCCGCGCAGGAACAGGATCTTGTCCTCGGCGAGGAGGTCGGTGAAGCGCTCGAGTTCCTTGGCGAACACGGTGGCTTCCATCGAGCCGGAGAAATCGCGCAGCTTGAGCCGGGCGATCTTTTTCCCGGCGTTCGCCCCGGCCTTGACGATCATCGTCGCGCAGGACGTCAGGATGCCGCCGATCTGCACCTCCGCGCCGTCGTCGAGCGCGCCGGCCTGGGCCGTCGTGCACGTCGAGAACGCCTTCAGGATGCTCGACCACCGCGTGATCGGGTCGCTCGACACGTAGAACCCGAGCGTTTCCTTCTCGCCCTTGAGGATGGTCTCCTCGTCCCACTCGGGCATGTCCTGCAGCTTCGGCTCCTGCGACGGCCCCGCCGCGCCGAACAGCCCTCCCTGCCCGAGCTTCTTGTCGGACTGGTGCTGCTGGCCGACGCGAAGCGCGCGCTCCGCGACGTCCGCCAGTTGCGAGCGCTTGGCGCCGAGCGAGCGGAACGCGCCGGCCTTGACCAGCGTTTCCAGCGAACCGCGGTCGAGCGTCTTCGGGTCGATGTTCTCGGTGAACTGGAACAGCCCCTTGAAGCGCCCGCCGACCTTCTGGCGGCCGGCGAGGACCGACTCGACGAGCTTGTCGCCGATGCCCTTGATGGCGCCCAGGCCGAAACGGATGCGCCCCGCGTGCACGGAGAACTCGAGCTCGCCCTCGTTGACGTCCGGCGGGTCCACCGGGATGCCGAGCGCCTGGCACTCGTCCCGGAACTCCACGATCTTGTCCGTGTTCCCGCGGTCGCAGGTCATCAGCGCCGCCATCGCCTCGACCGGGTAGTTCGCCTTGAGCCACGCCGTCTGGTAGCTCACCAGCGCGTACGCCGCCGAGTGCGACTTGTTGAACCCGTACCCCGCGAAGAACACGATCTGCTCCCAGATCGCCTTCGCCACTTCCTCCTTGATCCCGTTCTTCGCGCACCCCGCCACGAACCCCTTCTCGAACTTCTCCATCAGCTCTTTCTTCTTCTTGCCCATCGCCTTGCGCAGCGAGTCGGCTTCGGAGAGCGAGAACCCCGCGAGCCGGTTCGCGATCCGCATGACCTGCTCCTGGTACAGGATGACGCCGTACGTGTCCTTCAGGAGCGGCTCCAGCATCGGGTGCAGGTACGTCGGCTTCTCGCCGTGCTTGCACTTCACGTACTGCTGGTCCATCCCGCTCTGGAGCGGGCCGGGGCGGAAGAGGGCGAGGAGGGCGACGATGTCGTCGAAGTTGTCGGGGCGGAGGCGGATGACGAGCTCGGTCATGCCGCTGGATTCGAGCTGGAAGATGCCGCGGGTCTGGCCGCGCTGGAGGAGCTCGTAGGTCTTGGGGTCGTCGAGCGGGATCGTCGCGAGGTCGATCTTCTTCCCGTGCGACTTCTCGACGAGCTTCACGGTCTTGTCGATGACGGTGAGCGTCTGGAGCCCGAGGAAGTCCATTTTCAGGAGCCCGAGCTCGCCGACGGCGTCCATCGAGAACATCGTGGACTCGATGTCGCCCATGCGGAAGACGGGGACGCGCTCGGTGATCGGCTTGTCGCTGATGACGACGCCCGCGGCGTGCGTCGAGGCGTGCCGCGTCGCGCCCTCGAGCTTCATCGCGATGTCCACCAGCTCCTTCACCCGCGGGTCCGCTTCGTACTCTTTCTTGAGTTCCGGCTCCATCTCCAGCGCGCGGGACAGCTTCACGTGCACCGGGTTCGACGCCTGCGGGTCGCGCGTCGGGATCTTCTTCGCCAGCCGGTCGACCTCGGCGAGCGGCATCGCCAGCGCGCGGCCGACGTCGCGCAGCGCCGCCTTCGCCTGCAGAGTCCCGAACGTGATGATCTGGCAGACGTGGTCGTCGCCGTACTTGCCGCGGACGTACTGCAGCACCTTGTCGCGGCCCTCCTGGCAGATGTCCACGTCGATATCGGGAAGCTCGTTTCGGCCGGGGTTCAGGAAGCGCTCGAACAGCAGGTCGTACTTGAGCGGGTCGAGCTCGGTGATGCCGAGCGAGTACGCGACGAGCGAGCCCGCCGCCGATCCACGGCCGGGGCCGACCGGGATCCCGTGCGTCTTCGCGTAGTGGATGAAGTCCCAGACGATCAGGAAGTAGCCGGGGAACCCCATCTTGTCGATCGTGTCGATCTCGAACTCGAGCCGCTGCCGGATCGCGTCCGTGATCACCGGGAACCGCCGCTTCAGCCCCTCCTCGCACAGGTGCCGCATGTACTGCGTCGGCGTCGAACCGTCGGGGATCGGGAACTTCGGCAGGTGCCGCGCCTTGAAGTCGAACTCGATGCCGCAGCGCGAAGCGATGTCGGCGGTGACGTCGACCGCGCCGGGGAACTCCCTGAAGATCGCGCGCATCTCGTCCTCGGTGCGCAGGTAGAGCTGGTCCGTCGACATCTTCATGCGCGACTCGTCGTTCACCGTCCGGTTCGTGCCGATGCAGATCAGCACGTCCTGCGCCTGCGCGTCCTCACGGCGGACGTAGTGCACGTCGTTCGTCGCCACGAGCGGCACGCCGAGCTGGTGCGAGAACTTCGCCACCGACTTCGTGATCTGCCGCTCGAAATCCATCCCGTGGTCCTGGATCTCGAGGAAGAAATTGTCCTTCCCGAAGATGTCGCGGTACTCGCCGCACGTCTTCAGCGCCATCTCCTCCTGCCCGGCGCGGATCTGCACCGAGGACTCGCTGTTCGGGCACCCGCTGAACCCGATCAGCCCCTCGCTGTGCGCCGCCAGCGTCTCCTTGTCGATCCGCGGCTTGTAGTAGAACCCCTTCTGGTACGCCAGGCTCGCCAGCTTGACCAGGTTCGACCACCCCTTCTGGTTCCGGCACAGGATCGTCAGGTGGTACGACGCCTTCCCGTTCTTCTGCTCCCGCGCCGTCATGCTCCCCGGCGCGATGTATGCCTCGTACCCCAGGATCGGCTTCACCCCGTGCGCCGCCGCCTTCTTGTAGAACTCCACCGCCCCGAACAGGTTCCCGTGGTCCGTCAGCGCCAGCGACGTCTGTCCCGCGCGCTTCGCCGCTTCCAGCATGTCGTCGATGCGCGACAGGCCGTCGAGAAGCGAATACGTCGAGTGGCAGTGCAGGTGGGTGAAGGCCATGGGGGGCTCTTTTAGGCGGGATTTAGGCGAATGTCAGGGGAATGTTCGTCCGTGGGAACGGCGATTCTAGCGGGTCCGGGGAGGGCGGGTCAAAGAAGCCGAGCGGATTGGCGCGGTGCGTCAATGGGCGCGCGCCGTTCCGTTTCTCGAAGCGGGCTGCCGGGTCCATAATGCCGGGGATGCGCATTGCCGCCGCATTCTTTTTCCTGGCCGCCTGCTCCCCCGCTTTCGCGAACCGCGAGGGCTGGGCGAATGCGCGACAGAAGGCCGACCGGATGGAGCGGCGCGGGGAGTGGGCGGAGGCGACGGTGTGGTGGGAGGCCGCGGCGGAGACGCTGGAAATGGGGTCGGCGCCCCTCTCGGCGCTCGGCGTCGCGGAGGCGAAGAAGGACGGCGACGACGGCGCGCTGGCGTGGTGGACGGCGTACGGCGTCGAGGACGCAAAGCTGGCGGCGGAGGCGTGGGAGCGCGCGAAAACGTGCGCGGCGAAGTCCGGCACGATTCCCGAGGAGACCCGCGCACCGGTGCGGCAGTTCATCGACGGCTGGATCGTGCAGGACTCCGAGCAGTTCTGGAAATGGGGACGCTTCGACCTCCGGATCGAGTCCCGCCGCGCGGCGGGCGACCCGCTGGGAGCGCTCGAGATCGAGGCGAAGGGCCGGGCGCGGTGGGCGGACCGTTACGAGCAGATCTGCGGGAAATACTGGTCGGTCCGCATGGACAATCGACGGTGCCACGAGTACGCGGACCGCGCGGCCGAACAGCGCAAGCTCGCGCAGGCCGCGCGCGACCGGGCCGCCGAGCTGCTGAAGGACGGTTGGGCGCCGGAAGCACTGCGGGCCGCGGTTCGCGAGGGAAAGCCGGAGGCGCAGCGCGCGGCGGTGGCGAGACTCGCAGCGCGGGAGGACCTCGCCGGTTTGCGCCTCGCGCTCGAGTGCACGGATGCAGACGCGCGGGACCTCGCTTCCCGGACGCTGGCCAGGATTCCCGGCGCCGGTCCGCCGCGCGACGCGTCCGCGCTGGCGGCGGGCGTCGACGTGGAGCTCGTCCACGCGTCGATTTCGCCGGGCGCCCGCCAGGCCTGGGAGGAGCTGGAACACGACTGGCGGCTGCAGCCGCCCGCGGAGAACTTCCCCGCCGACGGCTGGTCGCTGCGGGCGACCGCGTTCCTCGAGATGAAGGAGGACCTCGTCGCGGAATTGATCGTCCAGTGCGACGACGCGATCCGCGTCCGCATCGACGGCCGCCTCGTCATCGACGAGTGGGCCGCCGCGCCCGAACCGCTCTTCCGCCGCGCGCCGGTGAAGCTGTCGAAGGGCTGGCACTCGTTCGTGCTGGAGTACGAGGACCGGGCGGGCGTGGCTGTCCTCCGTGCCTGGCTCGCCCCGGGACGCGACGAGATGGAACCGCTGGCTCCTCACCTCAGGCGGCCGGCCGCGAAATGATCCGCCGCGCCGCGCTCGCCGCCCTCGCGGCCCTTCTGCTCCACGCCGATCCCGGCGCGCCCGCCGACTGGCCGTGTTTCCGCGGCAACGAAGCGCGCACCGGTTCCGACGGCAGCGCGGTCCCCGAGAAGGCCGCCGTCCTCTGGAAAGCCCGCAACGAACGCGACCGCGAACGCGTCATGGGCTCCCCCGCCGTCTCCGGCGACCGCGTCTTCGTCGGCGCCGACAACGACACGCTCTTCTGCTACGACGCCGCGAAGGGCGGCGCTCCCGCCTGGGAATTCGCCGCGCGCTACCAGGTGTTCTCCTCGCCCGCCGTCGCGGGGGGCAAGGTGTTCGTCGGCGAAGGTCTCCACATCCACACCGACGCGCGCTTCTACTGCATCGACGCCGCCACGGGCAAGAAGGCCTGGGAGTTCAGGACGACCGGGCACGTCGAGGCGTCCCCCGCGGTCGCCGGCGGGCTCGTCTTTTTCGGCGCCGGCGACGACGGCCTCTACGCGCTCGACGCGGCGACGGGCGAAAAGAAATGGCAGGCGCGCGGGCTCCACATCGACAGCGCGCCGCTCGTGACGGGCGGGCTGGTGATCGTGGGAAGCGGCTACGGCGAGGCGGCGGTCGTGGCGTGGAAGGCGGCGACGGGCGAGCAGGCGTGGAAGGTGAAGACGCCGGCGAACGCGTGGGGCGCGCCGGCGCTGGGGCCGAAGGGCGTGATCGTCGGGATCGGGAACGGGAACTTCGCGGAGACGCTGCCGAACTCGAAGTCCGAGCTGCTGTGCCTTGCGGTCGCGGACGGGGCGATCGTGTGGCGGACGCCGCTCAAAAACGCCCCGCTCTCCGCCGCGGCGGTCGCGGACGGCCGGGCCTACCTCGGGAACCGCGGCGGCGAGTTCGGGTGCTGGGACGCGTCGACGGGCAAGAAGCTCTGGGAAGCGGGGTGCGGCCGAGCGGTCGTGTCGAGCGCCGCGGTCGCGTCGAACGCGGTCGTGTGGGGCTGCGACGGAGGCCACCTCCACGCCGTGAACCCGGAAACAGGAAAAGCAATCTGGACGCTCCCCCTCGGCCACGACGGCGTCAGCACCGACATCCGCATCGTCAGCTCCCCTGCGATCGCCGGCGGCCGGATCTTCGTCGGGTCGAACAACAACTGGTTCTACTGCGTCGGCGAGAAGAAATAGTCGCGCCCCCAATCGATACAATAGGGTCCGCATGAAGCGCCGGATTCTGGTCCTGGTTTTCGCCGCGGGCGTCTTTGCGACGGCCGTCAGCCTCTTCGTCGTGCCGGGAGACGCACCACGATCGGACCGCGCGCGAGAGACTCCTTCCGCTCAGACTCCATCACCCGCGGATTCCCGGGAAGCGGAGATCCTCGTCGAACGGCATTTCGCCGGGATTCCCGCCAGCAACGAGAGCGCGGCCCGCAACTTTGCGCGACGGCTGAACGCCGAAATCGGTGGCGCCATTTACCCCGGCGAGGAGGGGAGCTTCTGGGCGCTCAACCCGGACAAGGACTGGGTCGTGGATCGCGAGGGGTCATACTTCCTGCGGAGATTCAAGAACTTCGCCGTGGAGCGCCCGGAGGCCTTCGATAACGCCGTCCAAGTTGTCGGGCGCCACGCCAACGCCGACATCGCGAGCCTCGTGGACAGTCTCGAGTCCCTGGCCCATGAGGTCCGCGAGGTCCAATCCTTCGTGCGGCCGCTGGACATCCTCGGGATCCCGCGAACGCGCGGTCTGCGACGCGAGGCCGTCAATCGCTCCTGGGATCCCCTCTTCCCGGCCAGCCCGTGGATCGATGGCGTGGACGTGACGGGGGCGTGGGACCTGGGCGGCAAAGAACGGGGTGACTTGCTCCTCGTCGACGACGGCTCGATCCGGACCGGCACGCAGGGACTCTGGCTGCTGAAGTTTCGCGAGGAAGGGACCCGGTTCGTTTCCTGGTCCTGGGGCCAGCCCTGCTCCGTCGACCTCCTGTGGAAGCTCGCGTTGTTCGCACGATGGGGGCTGGAGCAAGGCGAATTCGAGGTGGCTGTTGATTGCCTCCTCCGGGCCCGGGAGATCGGGGTTCATTATTGGCCGGGAGACGACGACGCCGCCCTGGGCACTCGCGCTGCGCGCCAGGGGATGAGGAACCTGTCGGACGCTCCGGTCTCACGGCAGCGATTTCACGAGAGCATCGCCGCCGCGCTCCTGGCCGGCCCAGAGCCGCTTCGGGATCCCGGGGCGCCGCCGCCCGCACCCAACCTCCCGGCCCTTCGGGAAGTCGCCATCAACGACGGCCAGGCACGCTGGGGGATGCGCGATCCGGGCAGGCTTCTCTTCCTGCCTCCCGAGGAACAGGCCGAGGCAGCGCTGTGGCTCGTTCTCTCGTGGCGGTCGATCGAGATCGAGGAAGACCGGATTTCCTCGCTCCTGTGCTCCGCGGTAGACGGGACGCCTTCCTCGTACAAGCCCGTCGAGTGGCTTCGCTCCCTGGGCTGGGATGCCGTCCCCGCCCTCGTCGCGCATCTGGACGACCCCCTTGCGACGGCCAGTTGTCATCTCGACTACACGGTCCGGGTCGGGGACGTCTGCTGGCTCGCTCTCCGTGCGTTTACGGGTCTTCCGGACCCACCCCAATTCGACTCGAACTGCCCCTGGCTCCTCGCAACCCCCCGCTCGCAGACTTTCGTCCTCGAGGTCCGGTCCTGGTGGTCCCGGGCGTCCGTCCTCGGCGAGACCGCGCGATGGCAGCAGCTTTACCGGCGGAGAAGCGCCCCCGCCGCCGACTGGCTGCTGTCGCACGAGCCGCGGTTGTGCCTGCCGGAAGCTTGGGAGCAACTCGACCCCGAGACGCGCCGCGGGCGGGTTGGCCGCCTCGCCATCGAGCGATCCCTGACCTCCGCACCGAGGGAGAAACTCGAATCCCTGCTCCAGGAAAGCGTCGGAGAAGTCCACGACGCCGTCGGCAGGGCGATCGAGGCGCAGCTCGCCCGCGACCGGCGCTGAGAGTTCCGGGGACGCGCCGCGGCGCTACTGCCAGGCGACGCGGCGGTACTCGGCGAGGAGCTTCTCCCCCTTCGCCCGGTCGACCGCACGGACAGCCTCGATGCGGCCGCGGACGTGCTCCCGGAAGTGCGGGATTTCGGCACGGTTTGCGCGCGCCGGTCCGTTGAGCCGCGCATCGTGAAGCAAGGCCCGCAACGCGCGAACTTCCGACCGGGGCGGAGAGATCTTGCGATTGACCGTCACTCCAGTCACCGATTGACGCGATCCCGCCCTGAGGAACCGGTCCTTCTCCCTCGCCAGAGCAAATCCCTCCTCGTGCACCACGCCACGGATGACCTTGAAGATTTCTGCGACCGGCTTCTGCGCCTTCTTGAACGAGAAAGTCAGATCGTCCGCATACCGGGTGTAGGCAAAATCGAGGGCCTTCGCGAACGCCGACAGCCGGGCGTCCAATCGTAGGCAACACAGGTTCGTGATCGCCGGAGAAGTCGGCGCCCCCTGGGGCAATCGGCCGTTGTGACAGCAAAGCCTCCAGAGGTACCTCGAAATGTCGCGGGAGTAACCCAGCGAGTGGAACAACCCGGAAACTCGCTTCCAGCGGACTTGCCAGAAGAAGTCCCGCAGGTCGAGTTTCAATATCAGGCACTTGCCAATGTGAGGCTGGGCATTCGTGACGGGCGAACGCCCGGAACGGAACCCGTGGGCGGCGTCTGACACGGGGACCCTGGCGAGAATCTGTTCGTGGATCCGGCGCTGAACGGCTCGCAACTCGCGCTTGGGCGCCTCGATGATTCGATGCCCGCGAGCCTTGGGAATCTTCCACGTCGCGTAGTGTTTCCCCTTTTCCAGTGCGAGCCAAGTCAACCGGGGAGCGCTCGTGCCGCAGACACGGCACAGATCCTCCAGGGTCGCGATCGGCGGCAATCCGGCCGCAAGCGGCCGGGGCTTCTCCGGTGGCAACCTGAGTCCAGCCTTGAGGGCGGAGGGATTCTGCGGCGTTGCCGGCGCCATCCGGGAAGGCTGCTTCATCGCTTCCAGCGGCGCGCCTGAGGACCCTGGTTTCTCAGGAACGTCGGGCGGCGGCTTCTTCACCGGGTTGAAGAGGTCCCTCACGAAGTCGAAGAATCCCACGGTGAACCTCTTCGAAGAAGAAGGAGCGGCGGCGGCTTTACCTGCCCTCCGGCGACGAGGGTGCATCTGCTGCAGATCGCCCTCGTCGCTTCGACGCCTCGTGATGCCGACAGAGTGCGCGCACGGCGGTACGCCGTGCCCTCCCACTATGGGAGTTCGCTAAAGCTTGCGCCGCCGCTCCCGGAAGAACGGTAACCGTGGAGCGAAGTCCGATGGAAGGAAAACGAAACGGCCGGCGCCCCCGAGGAGTAGGCGCCGGCCGCTTCAACAGCCCGTCTATTTCTCATTCACCGTGATCTCGACGCCCTCCGCGGTGTCCTTGCGGTCCGGCGCGTAGTACTCGTAGGCCGTCGAGGCGGGAACCTTGGCTTTCACCGGGAAGCGCGCCTTGAGCGGGTAGGAGAACGTCACGACCTGGCCCGGGGTGATCGTGCCGAAGTAGAGCGTGATCTGCCTCGAGGTCATGCTGAACTTGTCGAGACGCTTCTCCTTCTTCATCTTTTCGAAGGCCTCGGGATCCGGGACGAAGGCCGGCGGGATGCCGAGGTCCATGCAGACCATGAAGGTCGGTTCGGTGCCGTTGTAGGTCATCGTCACGGTTGCGGTCAGGGTGTCCGCCGTCGTCAGCGTCGTGCGGTCGTAGTCGACCTTGATGCTGAGCGGCTTCTTCGCGGGCGCCTTGGCCTCCGACCACGGGATCCACGACCGCCCGACGACCTGGATCGTGCTGGCCGACTTCCCTTCCACCTCGGCGGCGAAATCGTTCGCGCCCGTCTTCGCCGGCTCACGGCCGTTCTCGCGGAAGTCCACGAACTGCAGGACGTCGGACTGGTCCTTGTCGACCGTGACGCGCCGCTCGACGCCGTTCAGCTTGAGGTTTACGACGTAGGAGTCCTGCGTCGTCGGCTGCTCGAGCGCCATGAGGATCGCGCGAAGCGACAGGATCGTCGCGGACGTCGTCCCCCAGGTCCCGTTCGAGCGCTTTTTCTCTGCGAGGTACGCCAGCGCACGGCTCACCGTTTCCGGCGAGGTGCGGGAGCGGAACAGCCCGGACGCCACGAGCGCCGTGGTCTCGACGTGCGCCGCCTCCCCCTGCGCGTAGTACGCCGTCTTGCCGGACAGCTCCCACCACGCCGACTTGCCGTCCTCGCTCACAGACTTGCGCTTCTCCAGGTCCCTCATCAGCGCCCCCGTCTCGCTTCCCTGCGGATCGGCCACGGCGAGCGCGCCGAGCGCCAGGGACTGAGCGTAGGCGTCCTTTGCTTCCTCGAGGTGGTCGCGCAGCCATTCGCACGCCCTGTCGAGTTCCGGGCCCTTGTAGCCGCTCTCCGCGAGCGACATCGCGACGTACGCCGTGACGACGTAGTCGCCCTGGAGCCCCGACCAGGACCAGGCGGTCCGCTGCGGCATCGGCCACGAGCCGTCCGGCTTCTGCTGCCCGAACAGCCACACCCGCGTGCGGTCGATGACGCGCGTGTCGATGTCGTAAACCTTCGCCATGTCGCTGAACTCCAGCAGGCCGTACGCCGACAGCACGATGTTCGCCGGCGCATTGCCGTACCAGTCGAACCCGCCGCCCTTCACCTCGAACGTCAGCAGCCTCTGGTACCCGACGTTGATGTACTCCAGCGCCTTCAGTTCGACTTCCGGGCTCACTTTGCGGCTCCGCCGCATGTAGTCGAGCGCCAACACGTTGGGATACGTGAAGGAGCTCGTCTGCTCGAATCAGCCATGCGGCATTCCGAGGAGCCCCTCCACGCCCTCGACCACCTGCGAGAGAACCCCGGGGTAGATCTTCGCGAAAATCTTCGTCGTGCCGGGGATGGAGGAGGCGGGAAGCGGAATCGTCGTGGAGATCGGCGCGTCGAGGCGCGAGTTCAGGACGACCTCCACCATCTGGCCGTCGGGGACGATCTCGACTTCGCGACGGATCGCGTCGCGCGCCGCTTCGTCGGCGCCCCACGCGTACACCGTGAGGCGGCGGCGGCCGAGGCCCTTGACCTTGACGCGGAAGTGCGCCGCGCGGACTTCGCCGGCCTCGAGGGACAGCGTCGCGCGCGGCGAGCCCTGGAGCTCGAACCAGTCTTCCTGCTCGACCTTGAGGTTCACGTCCTGCGCTTCCTTGAGGTAGTTGTAGACCGCGACCGGCACGCTGACCTCGTCGTTCTGCGTGAGGGCGACGGGGAAATCGATGTCGGCGAAGAAGGGCTGGAAGACGAGGAGCCCGCGGGTGGCCGAGCCGAGGCGGCCGTCGGCGGTGCTGGCGCTGGCGGTCATGCGCCACGTCGTGATCGAGTCGGCGAGCGGGATGTCGAGCCGCGCGCGGCCGTGCTCGTCGGTGATGAGAAGCGGGTTCCAGACGAGCGTCTCGGGGAACCATTCGCGGACGCGGATCCCCTCGGGGGGCTCCGCCGAGGGAGAGCCTCCCCCGCGCGCCACCAGGTTGCGCCGGCCGCCGCCCATCGCGGAACCGTACCGGGTGCTGCCGCCGCTTCCTCCTCCGACGCCGATCGCGTCGTACACGCCCGGGGCTCGGCCGCGGATCCCGCTCCCCTCGCCCGGCATCGCGGAAAGGAACTCGAGCGAGTCGCCCTTCATCGCCCCGAAACTCTCCGACTCGTTGTGGTCCGCGAGGTCGGACGGGAAGTAGATGGTCTCAAGGTCGGCTCTCTGCCCGGCCTGGCGCAGCATCCACACGTAGCGCTGGAACTCCTCCGGGGCCAGGTCGCGGCGCAGGCTGGCGAACGCCGGGTCCGGCATCCGGGGGCCCGGCGTGGCGAACGCGAGCGCGGGGGCCGTCGAGGGAGGCAGGTCGATGCGCAGGTCGTCGGCCGTCTGGAACGCCCGGTCGGGACCGGCGGACACGAACTTGAATTTCCCGTCGAGCATCGCGCACCCGAACCCGGCGGACAGCTCGCCCTTGCCGAGCGGCACGATCCGGACCGCCGTCCCCCACGGATCTTTCGCCTCGCGGTCCGTCACCCGCCCCGACTTCAACAGGCGCTCCACCGCGTCCTCCGGCACGCCCGCATGCCCCGGGCCATGCCACTCGCGGCAGGAGGCGAGGGTGATCGAAGCGATGCTGGCGCTGAAGCGCCCCGGCGCGAGCGCCGCGATGCTGATCGACGGGTCGAGCCGGGCTGCCTCCGCGAGCGTGAACGGCTGCCCGTTCTCCGCGATGAGCTTCGACGGCGCGAGGTTCCATTCGCGGACCAGGCGCTCTTCGAGCCCCGGCCGCCACGAGTTCAGGTCGTCGGAGGCCGCGTCGCGCCAGCCTTGCAGCGCGACGAAGTTCGCGACGCACTTCTTCAGCTCCGCGCTGCGCGCCGCCCACGCGGCTTTGACGACGTTCGACGGCTCGTACGCGCTGCAGTGCCGGCACAGCATCTGGATTTCCAGCGGCGAGCCGTCGGGGAAGCGAGCCGGGAGGAGGGCGTCGCGCACGATCGTCGGCTCGTACTCCCATCCGTCCGCGGTCTTGCGGATGCCGCCCCGGTGTGAGACGTGCTCGAGGAGCGCGGGCCACATCTGGACACACTGCAGTTGCCGCGCGGATTGCAGCAGGCTCTCGATCGAGAAGGCCGGATCGAGCGACGGCAGGGCCTCGGGTTTGATCGGGTGCCCGACGGAAACCGTGAGCAGCCCGTCCCGGAGCCCCGCGGCGATGAGCCGGTCGTTCAGGTCCGGCACGAACCGGCCGTCGGCAAAGAGCTCCCCGCGGGCGCCGAGCTGGACGAGCGCGCGGCGCAATTCGGGCATCCAGGACCGCGCCGCGGCGGACGTCCAGAAGTCGACCGTGAACGCGGGGTGGATCTTCGACAGCGACTCCATCGTGATCTCGTTCCCCCACGGGTCGGTCAGCAGCGTGTCGCCGACCTTCAGGCGGCCGTCCGCGGCCAGGATCCGCAGCAGGTGCGGGGTCCATTGCGTCGCCCCCGTGACCGGATCGGACGTGTTCCACTTCTCGTGCCACGTCAGGATCCACTGCTCGAGCATCCGCCAGATCAGCGCCTGCTTCCGGAGGAACGCTTCCTTCCGCGCCGAAGCGGTCGTCACGGTCGAGACCGCGCGCTGCGGGTCGACGGCGGCGAGCAGGGCGCGAGCGACGCGGCGCGTGCGGGGCTCCTCGTCGTCCCCGCCGACCACGCTCGCGATGCCGCCGCGCCACTTGATGCCGTACCGCGGCTCCTGCAGTTCCTTCGCGAGCGTGAAGAACACCTTCTCCATCCCCGGCTGCATGTCCTGCACGGCGAAGACGCTCTCGTCCACGACGACGACGCCCAGCGCCGCCGCCGCGTCCTTCCCGTCCCCGCCAGTCACGTGGAACTCGATCGAGGCCTTTTCGCCGGGCCGCCACGACTCGCGGTCCGCCGTCATCTCGATGCGCAGGTCGCTCGCGGGCTCGACGTGGATCAGCCGCGTGTCGCGCACGATTTCACCGGTCGCAAGAAGGGTGTACGCGCGGATCTCCATCGCGCCGAATTCCCCCGGCGGGATCGTGATCTCGGTCCGCGCCCGGCCGGCGTTCATGTCGATGCCCCGCGTCATCACCGCCCGCCCGTCGCGGATCGCGTCCACGAACACGCGCCCCGTGCCGAACGTCCCGAGCGCCTCGATCCCGATCGCCTCTCCCGCCTTCGCCGTCGCGCGGTCGAGCCGCAGCAGGATCCGGTCGCGCCCCTGCTCCGACAGCAGGATCGTCTTCGTCTCGCACTCGTTCCCCTGCACGTCGCGCGTCCGAAGCAACGCCGGGAGATTGCCCGGGGCCGGGGGCGTGTAGACGAGCTCCGCGACGCCGGTGTCGTCCGTCCGGCCCTTCACGACCGCGCCCGGCAGCTCCATCTCGACGTCGCACTCCACCGGCGCGCCGTCGGGCGACGTCGCGACGACGAAGATCGTGTTCTCGACTCCCGCGACGATCTTCCCGCTTTCCGGCACCGCCGCGAGGCTGACCGCCCGGTTCGCCACGCTCAGCGACACCGTCGCCGGCTCCTCGTGCCCCGCCGTGTCCTTCACCGTCGCGTCGAGCCGCAGGTACGCCTTCCCGCTGTCCAGCGGCTGCCCGACGAAATAGTCCGGAAGCGTGATCTCAAAAGTGGCCACCCCCGCGTCGTCCGTCTTCGTGGCGATCTTGGCGAATTCGCGGAACGCCGCGTCGAACGTGATCGCCTTCACCGTCACCTCGGCCCCCGCGACCGCCTTGCCGAAGAAATAGTCCGACCGGATCGTCCCCTTCACCGTCTCCTTCGGCAGGTACCAGCTCCGGTCCGTCGAGAGCGCCACCTTGTACTTCGGCAGCACGTACTTCTTCACCACCACGCTCTTCTCCCCGCGCACCTCGCCGGCCAGCGCGGAAATGCGGTAGTCGCCCATCAGGACCTCGTCGGCCAGCTGGAAGTCCGCGCTCGCCACGCCCTCGGGCGACAGCCCGCACCGCTTCTTGAAGACCTTGTTCCCCTTCGAGTCCTCCACCTCGAACACGACTTCGCCGCCGGCGGGCTTGAGCGTGCGGGAGTCCAGCGCCAGCGTCCGCAGGTGGATGACCTGCCCCGGCTGGTAGACCGGCTTGTCCGAGACGAGCAGCAGCCGCGTCGGCTCGCGGCGCGCCACGATCGAGCACGGCCCGGACGCCTGGAACCCCTCCCCGGGACGCTTCGCCACCAGCATCGCGTTCGCCGGCGCGTCGTCCGGGACGGACAGGCGCGCGACGAAGCGCCCGTCGTCGCCGGTTTTTCCGGAAGCGGTGCAGAGGGTGCGATCGCCGCTGACGAGCGAGACCTCGACCGGCTTGCCGGCGGCCGCGGCGAACTCGCCGGGCCCGGCCGCGCTCGTGGCGAGCACGCAGGCCACGCCGTCAGCGCCGCGCTCGAACTGCGGCGGGATCTCGAGGAAGAAGTCCGTCGCGGCCTCGTTGGCGACCTTCGGCGGGGTGGTCAGGTCCGCCGGCACGGTGCCGTAGGCCGTCATCTCTCCCGGACGCGCCAGCATGACAACGCGGCCTTCGCGGGACGGCTCACCGGTCTCCACCGGGGTTCCCGGCTCCCACATCGTGATCGCGGCGAGGTGGATGAGCGAAGCGACGGCGATCGACCCGAGAACGAGGCTGGATTTGCGCATGGCTGGATCCCCTGTAGGTGACCCCCGTATTCACGGACGGGCGGGCGCGGGGTTCGGTCGGGAAGCGGAGAAATCGCAAATAAAAACACCGGTCCGCCGGAAACACGGGGAGCCGGCGCGCAGCCTCCCCGGTCGCGCGTCGGCTCCACGGCACGTGTCCGCCGTTTCCCTCGCCGGATAGGAACGCGCCGCCCGCGCTTTGGTTCGATCTTCCCGCCTTCCGCCGGAACTTTCGGGGCTCCGGGGCGTCCGATCCTTACACTTCCGGAGACATGCCCACCATGCTCGCCGTCGTCCCCGCCTTCTTCGCCCCCCTCCAGTCGCTGCTCTCCTTCCTCCCGCAGATCGCAATCGCGGTGGCGGCGGCGGCGACGGCGATTTTCCGACCGCAGGTTTACCGGTGGGCGTGGAACCTCGCCCGGACGCACCGCATCGCAGCTTTCACGCTCCTCGGCCTCACCCTCGGCGGCACCGCCGCCGCGGTCGCGTGGAACCACTTCCAGAACCCCGCCCCGCCTCCCCCGCCGCCGCCGGAGTCCCGGCGCGGCGACTGGTGGACGTTCCGGGGGGACGCGGCGAGGACCGGGGGCGACGGCTCGCTGGTCGTGGGTTCCTCAAAACCCGTCTGGCGATTCCGCCCGACGATCGACCGCGCGAGCTACTCATCCTCCCCCGCCGTCTGGGCCGGGCGCGTCTACGTCGGTTGCGACAACGGGGCGCTCTATTGCTTCAACGCGGACGGAGGGGATGACCCGCTCTGGACGTTCGGATCTCCCTACGTGATTTTCTCCTCGCCGACCGTCGTCAACGGGAAGGTCTATTTCGGCGAAGGGCTTCACCACAACACCGACGCCCGGCTGTACTGCATCGACGCGGTCACGGGAAAGAAGGCGTGGGAATTCCGGACGAACAGCCACGTCGAGGACGGGCCGACCGTCGCGGACGGCCGCTGCTGGTTCGGCGCGGGGGAAGACGGGCTCTACTGCATCGACGCCGAGACGGGCGCGAAGATCTGGCAAGCGCGGGGGATGCACCTCGACTGCTCGCCTCTGCTGGCCGGAGGGCTGGTCGTCGTCGGCGCGGGGTACGGCGACACCGGCGTCGCCGCGTTCGATGCGATGAGCGGCGAACGGAAATGGTTCACGAAGCTGCCGGCCTCGTGCTGGGGCCCGCCGTCGCTCGGCCCGCGCGGCGCGATCGTCGGCATCGGCAACGGAAACTTCGTCGACGTCTCGCCGGACCCGAAGGCCGAGGTCGTCTGCCTCGCCCTCGACGGCGGCGGGTTCGCGTGGCGCTTCCCGCTCCGCGACGCCGTCCTCGCCAGCGCGCTCGTGTCCGAGGGCCGCGTCTTCCTCGGGGACCGCAGCGGCGACTTCACGTGCCTCGACGCGAATTCCGGGAAGCTCGTGTGGCGCACCAACTGCGGGTACGCCGTCCTCTCGAGCGCCGCGGTCTCCGGCAATCTCGTCATCTACGGCTGCCAGGGCGGCCACGTCCACGCCGTCCAGGCCTCCGACGGCGTCGAGGAATGGACGTACAGCGCTTCCTGGGACGCCGTCAACAGCGCCGCGTTCACGTCCAGCCCCGCCGTCTCCAACGGCCGCGTCTACATCGGCTGCGACAACTTCTACTTCTACTGCCTCGGCAGGAAGTAGCCTCCCGCGGCGTGCGAGCGATTCCCCTCGGCCAGCTGACCGCGGACGACGCCCGGGGCGCCGGGGGCAAGGCGCGCGGCCTCGACGCGCTCCTCAAGGCCGGGTTCAGCGTGCCGCGCGGCTGGGCGGTGCTCGAGCCGGCTTCCGACGCCGCCCCGCTCCTCGACGCCTGGCGCGCCGCCGGCTCGCCTCCCGTCGCCGTCCGCTCCTCCGCCGCGCTCGAGGACGGCGCCGGCGCCAGCTTCGCCGGCCAGTTCCTCACGGTCCTCGACGTTCGCGACGAAGCGGCGATCCGCGAAGCGCTGGCCCGCGTGGCCGATTCGCAGTCCCGGTCGACGGCCTACGGCGAGGCGGCGGGGGCCGCGGCGGCGGTCGTGCAGGAGATGATCGAGCCCGAGGTGTCCGGCGTGGCGTTCGGGCGCGACCCGGCGACCGGCGAGGGGATCGTGATCGAGGCGGTGCGGGGGCGGGGGGACGCGCTCGTCTCCGGCGAGCGGACGCCGGACCGCCTGCGCCTCGTCGGCCCGGCCCGCGAAGGCTCGATCCCCGTCACCCGCGAGCTCGAGCGCGAGTTGCTCGACCGCCTCGCCGCCGCGGAAAAGCTCTTCGGCTCGCCGCAGGACGTCGAATGGTGCGTCCGCAAGGGCCGCCTCTGGCTGCTCCAGTCCCGCCCCGTCACGGTCTCCTCGGCGATCCTCGTCGCGGACCTGCGCCGCACCTCTTCCACGGACACCTGCTGGTCCGCCGCGTACTCCCTCGCCGAGACCTGCCCCGCGCCGACGCCGATGACGTGGGAATTCCTCAAGAAGATGATGTCGTGGGACGGCGGCCTCGGGATCGCGTTCCGGCGGTTCGGGTTCTTCTTCCGCGACGACGTGAAGCGCTCCGGGTTCCTGCGGCTCTGCGGCGGACGGCTGTATGCGGACCTCGGGCTCGAGGCGGCGACGTACTTCGGCGACTGGCCGCTCGCGTACGATCTTGACGCATTGCGTTATAACCCGGCTCTCTCGGCCCGCCCGGAGCCGCGACCCGATTGGCGCCGCGCCCGGGCGTCGTTCTGGCTGAAGCTCCCCTGGTACATCTGGAAGCTCACCGTGGCCCAGCGCCGCGTCGACGCCGCGCGCACCTCCTTCCCCGCGGAGTGCGCCGCGTGGGAAACCGAGGTCCGCACCCGCGCGGTTTCCGCCCCGCGTGCCGACTCCCCGGCCGAATTCCGCCGGCGATTCGAGCGAACCGCCACCGAGACCGCCGGCCTCGCCATCGCCGCTTCCGTCCTCGGCGCCGCCGAATGGGAGCGCACGCCGGCGGCGGAGCGGGGCGCGCTGCGGGCGTGGATCCCGTCGGAGATCGCGCACCGCGGCCCGATGGAGATGGAGCTGGCCGAGCCGCGGTGGCGCGAGCGGCCTGAAGAGCTGGCGCGGCTGGCCCGCGAAGCGCCGGCGGGGCGGGACGCGGAGGGGCTGTACGCGCTGCGGGAGAGGGCGAAGGACGCGCTGCTCCGGGAGACGGAGGTGCTGCGCCTCGACCTGCTGGAGCTCGGCCGCCGCGCGGGGATCGGCACCGATGTTTTTTTTCTCACGCCGGAAGAGCTGGACCGGCCGGATGCCGCGCTCGCGGCCCGCCGCCGCCGCGAGCGGGAGGCGCTTCTCCGCCTCCCGCTGCCGACGCTGATTTTCTCGCAGGGCGAAGCGGCGGCGGCGACCACCGGGGCCGGCCTGTCGCCCGGGACGGCCGAGGGAACAGCGTGGCGCCCCGCCTCCCCCGCCGACGCGCCGCCGCCGGACGCGATTCTCGTCATTCCGTCCCTCGACCCGGCGTGGACGCTTCTCTTTTCCCGCGTCCGAGGCGTGGTCACCGCGAGGGGCGGCCAGCTCTCCCACGGGGCGATCGTCGCCAGGGAGCTCGGCGTCCCATGCGTCCTGTGGCCCGAAGCCGCGTCCATTCCCGGTGGCCGGCGCCTCGCCCTCGACGGCGCCGCCGGAACGCTCTCCCAACTCCCCACTCCCGACCTCCCCCGGAACCCGGAACTCCGAACCCCGAACTGAACTTTCAAACCCCAAACTCCCACCCCCCGCTAGAATCGCCCTCCTCCCGGGCCGGGGGCGGACCGGACGCGACCTCTTCCAGGAATCACTCCATGCGCCATGCCATCGCCGCCGTGCTGATCGCTTCACTCCCCTGGCTCGCCGCCGGCTGCGCGGGCAACGAGAACGACACGGGCGAGAACGGCGGCACGCGGACCATCCAGACGCCGAAGGACCTGCGGGAACAACAGAAGCGCGTGCTGCAGCTTCTCCAGACGTTCGAAGAGCACGACATGACGGTGATGGACGAAGCCGTGGCGGAGCTGGAGGAAATGTCGAAGTCGGAGCACCACGTGGTGAGCAGCGAAATCCAGGAGCAGCTCAGGAAGTACCACGTGCGTTCCTCGGCGAACGACGCGATCGACCGGCTGCGGTGGATCTCGAAGTTCGCGCGGACGCTCCTTCTGCTCGAGGGGGACGACCCGGCGAAATGGGGTCGCTGCCGCGACATCATGGTCAAGATCGGCCCCGAGGCGGTCGTCCGCTTCGCCGGCGTCCTCATCGTCAAGTTCAGCGACAACCCGAAGTTCTGCCGCCCGATGCTCATGGAGCTGTGCGAGAGCCACCGCGGGCTCGTCCACGACGCGATCCTCGAGGCGCTGGCGTTCGAGGGGAAGGACCAGACGGGCGTGATGAAGATGCGCCTGCTGGACGACACGGCGAAGCAGGGGCTGGTGTCGACGCTGCTGTTCTTGAAAGACCCGCCGGTCACCAAGATCCGCGAATCGGCGACCCGCGGACCGGACTCGACCCGGCGCGCCTGGGCCGCCATCCTCCCTTCCCGCAAGACCAAGGACGGGGCCGGCACCGAGATGTCGGAGGGCTGGACGGTCGAGCTCCTGGCCCTCCAGGCCCAGGCCGACAGCGACTGGCAGGTGCGGGCGACCGCCGCCCTCTCCCTCGGCGAAACCGGCGACGTCGAACATTCCCTTCCGACCCTCACGAAAACCCTCAAGGACAAGGACCATTGGGTCCGAAGAAATACGTGTGTTTCCATCGGCCGGTTCGGGGCCCGGGCCCAGTCCGCGGTCGGGCCGATGATCCTGATGCTGAAGGGGCTGGACGGGGAGATCTTCGACGGGAAGCCGCTGGCGGGCAACCCGAGGCGTGAACTGCTGGGGGCCGGGCTGGTGGCCCTGAAGGCCGTGACCGGGAAGCCGTTCCAGGAAATCGAGTCCTTCTACGCCTGGTGGGACGAAAAATAGCGATGAGCATGGCCGCCGAATACAAGATCACGAGGATGACGGGAACCTGCGGCTGCGGCCGCACGTTCGTCGAGGGGGAGGAATTCACCGCGGCGCTGTTCGAGGGCGACGAGACGTTCGAGCGCCGCGACTTCTGCTCCGCGTGCTGGAACACCCCGCCCGAGGCGTACTCCTACTGGCGCGCCCGGACGCCCCGCAAGGACGAGAAGAAGCGCGAAAACCCGATGGCCGTCTGGGCGTTCTTCGAATCGCTCGCCGGCGACGCCGACCCGCAGCGCAAGAAGCTCGCGTTCCTCCTCAGCCTCACGCTCCAGCGCAAGCGCATCCTCAAGATGGCCGGGACGCGTCGCGACGGCGCGCGGGAGTTCCTGGAGCTCGAGAAGCGCCCCGACGGGACGCGGTACTCGATCGAGGTCCCCGACATCCGCGACGAGGAAATGGCGGCCCTTCGCGAAGAGCTCGTGCGGCTGCTCGACAGCGCGGTGTAGGCCTCCGCAGGAAACAGCAAAGCCCGGGGCGATCCCCCGGGCTTCTTTCGTTTTCCCGCGCCAACTAGGTCCGCCCCTTGCGCCCCTTCGCCAGCAGCTTGCGGTACCGCGGATCCTTTCGAACCCGCTCCAGGTCCGGGTCCTGCTGCATGTACGACAGGTCGTCGTACCCCAGCTCGATCGCGATTTCGAGCTCGCGAAGCGCTTCCTCCACGCGGCCGAGGTTCGAGAGGCTGCAGGCGAGGTTGTAGCGGACGTAGGCGTTGTCGGGCTCGAGCCCCACGAGGCGCCGGTCGATCGTCAGGGCCTCGTCGTGTTTCCCCTGCCGGGTGAGGGCGTGCCCGAGCATTTCCATCGCCTCGCGGTGGCCCGGCTCGGCGCGGAGGAACGCCTCGGCGATCCCGGTTTCGAACCGGAGGCCGAGTTCCCGCGCGGCGGCCTCGGACAGGGGCAGGGGGTGCGAGAGGCTTTCTTCGGACATGGGAAGCATTATCGCGACCTGCGGCCGGACGATCAACGGACACCGGGCTCTTCTCGCTTGTTTCGCTTTCCCCCGCGGCGATAGAATCACCCCTGTTCAGGCCATCTTGAGGATCCTCCGAGATGCCCATCACGACGTCATGCTCCTGCGGACGCAAGCTCAACCTGAAGGACGAGCTGGCGGGTAAGACGGTCAAGTGTCCGCAGTGCGGGAGCGCGTTGAAGGTGCCGGACGAAAAGTCCACGGCCACCGCTGTCGCCACGCCTCCCCCCCGCCCCGGCCCGGCCGACTCACGGATCATGGAAAAGCCGACGTCCGTGAAGAAGAAGGAAGACGCCGGCCCGAAAGTCGTGATGTCGAACTTCAAGTCGCTCGAGGATTTCGACGCCGCGGGCAACCTGAAGAAGAAGAAAAAGGAATTCACGAAGGAAGAGGAGCAGGCGCACGAGATCGGTTCGACCGGCGGCGCGATGGCGAAGATCGCCGCGGAGGCCCTGGCGGCCGAGAAGGAAAAGCCCAAGCACCGCTGCCCTGTGTGCGGCAAGGGCGTCAAGCCGGACGACGTGATCTGCATCAAGTGCGGCACGAACATCAAAACCGGCCGCCGCATCGGCGAGTCCGGCGCCCGCCTCGGACGCCGCACGGTGATGATCGTCCTGGCGATCATGGCGATCTGCGCCGCCGGCGCGTACTCGTACTTCACGCGCATCCCGCCGAAGCCCGAGGGCGAGAAGTGGAAGGAAGAAGTCAAGCTGGAGAAGGGCGAGATCGAGGACACGATCGCGAAGATGAAGGAGATCGTGGACGACGGCGACGCCGACCACACCCGGGCTCTCCCGCACGTCGCGAACATCGGCGCCGATGCGCTTCCCACGCTCGTCGCCGCGCTCAAGACCGGCGGTCCCTCGGCGCGCCGCAAGGCGGTCAAGCTGATGGAAATCCTGGCGTTCAACGGGTACCGCACCGAGGAATCGGTCCGGGCGCTCGGCGCGCTTTCGCGCGAACCGGACACGACGCTGCGCGACTGGGCGGCCGAGGCTCTTCTCTGGAGCGCCTGGGAGTTGGCCGTCGGGCAGCCGTACTGGGTCGCGAGCGAAGCGGATTCCGGCAAGGTGACGGACGTGAACAAGATGTACCTGCTCCCGTTCAACCAGTGCCGCCAGATCCTGGCGGACGCCGGCGTGGCGATGAAGAAGAACCCGAAGCTTGGGAAGATCGACCACAGCGACAGCCACCCGATGAAGACGCCGGTGCTGCCGATCGCGGCGTTCAAGCTCGAGGAGTTCTGGAAGGTGGAGACGATCCAGGGGACGAAGCTGACGCGGCTCATCCAGGCCGCGAGGTCCGGACGGCGGCACCTGCTGGAGAAGCTCTACTGGTATCTCGAGCAGGAGCCCTGCAAGAAGCTCGGCTTCACGCCCTCGGAGAACGAGCGCAACCGCGCCTTCCGCTGCCTGCGCGAGATCACGGGCCGCCAGAACCGGCGCTTCGACGACTGGGACCAGTGGTGGGGCAGCGCCGGGAAGGGGTTGTACCCGGTGCCGAAGGATCCGCCGGACTGGAAGCTCGACACGATGCCGGAGAAGGCGCCGCCCGAGACTCCGGCCAACGGGCCCGTGGAGCCGAAGTAACCCAGGAGGCCTGACATCGCCCTGAGGACGATCCGGCTGCTGGTCGCGTCGCTCGCGCCGCTCGTCGGCGCCGCCGGGTGCGCTTCCTCCGAGAACGACGCGCAGTCGTTTTCGAACCAATGGTCGACATGGACGGAGGAAGGCGAGGCGGTAAAGCCGCTGCCGCCGTCGCGGGACCTGCGCGAAGTGGTGACGGATGCGCGGCGGTGGAGCGACCTGTGGGGCGGGATTCCGCCCGAGGTGGATTTCACGAAGGAAGTGGTCCTTGTCGCGGCGACGCGCGTGGTGGAGAACCCGAAAGACATGCCGCGGATCTGGCGGGTGCGGCGCGAGGAGGGGAAGACGGACGTGACGGTGCTGGTGCGCGTGAGGCAGGTGGGCGGGGACTTCGAGAACAAGCCCGCGGGTGGCGGCGGGTATCACTTTGTGGTGGTGCCGAAGGAAGCGGGGCCGTGGCACTGGAAGGATGTGCGGGTGGTGTACGACGCGGGGGGGGATGTGGACGAGCTGGAACTGGTCCGGAGTTACGACAAGTAGAGCCGCAATTCCGCGCGGTCCGCAAGTCGCGGCGGGGCATGCACTTGCGTACGGCCTCAGATCAGCAATCCGCGCAACTTCCCCACCCCGACGGGGTTTCATCTCCAGTCCCGACGCTTCCCCACTCCCCCAACGGAGACCCCCGCCATGCGCTGGCTCTCGATCCCCACGCTCACTCTCGCTCTCGCCCTCCAACTCTTCGCCGGCGATGGCCCCAACCCCGTCGACGACTTCTTCACCCGCTGGGACGCCAACAAGGACGGCGTCGTCACCAAGGACGAATGCGAATCGTCGCGGCTCTTCGGCAAGAACGACAAGGACGGCGACGGTTCGATCACGCGCGCCGAGGTCGAGGCGGTGTGGAAGGCGGAGGAAGGAACGGAGTCGCTCACGGAGCCGCGCAATCCCGGAACGGACCCGCGCAACACCGGCAAGGGGCTGCCCGGCGGCAAGGCCTTCGGCGGCAAGGAGCGCGCCGGCGCCGGCGGCATGAACGACGACCAGAACAAGATGCGCGTCCGCCGCATCTTCAACCGGTTCGACAAGAACGGCGACGACCTGCTCTCGACGGACGAGGCGGCCGCCTATTACTTCGAGGTGCTCGACACCGACCGCGACGGCGCGCTGATGGAGTACGAGCTGTCCGCGAACCCGAAGATCGGCCCCGAAAAGGCCGCGCAGGCGTTCCAGTTCTACGACAAGGACGGCGACCGCGTGATCACGCCGCAGGAGTGGGCGCTTCCCGAGGACGGAACGTTCACGCGCATCGACGCCAACGGCGACGGCAAGATCGGGTTCGACGAAGCGCTGGCCGGGTTCCGCCTTCCCGGGGCGGGCGGCGACACGAAGGCACTTCCCGGCGAAGGGCGCGGGCGGGGGCCGATGAACGTCGACGGGTTCCTGAAGGACAACGACGCGGACGGGGACGGGAAGATTTCGCAGGCGGAGTTCAAGGGGCCGAAGCAGCTGTTCGGCAAGGCGGACGCGAACGCGGACGGGTTCGTGGACCGCGCGGAGCTGGAGGAAGCGTCGAAGAAGCTGCAGAAGATGGCGGGCGGCGCGGGGAACAAGGGGGACGGCGGCGGGAAGCTCGCGGAGATGATCAAGCGCGCGGACGCGGACGGCGACGGCAAGGTGACGCGCGAGGAGTGGCCGGGGCGGCCGCAGATGTTCGACCGGATGGACAAGAACGGGGACGGCGTGCTGGACGAGGCGGACTTCGGCGGCGCGCCGGCGAAGAAGCCGGAGGGCGGCGAGATGGAGGGCGGCAAGATGGAGGGCGGGACGGACGCGCCCGGCGAGGGAAGCGGCAAGTAGCGTGGCCGGAACAACGAAGCCCCGCCCCCGTGGCGGGGCTTTTTTTTCGCCCGGCGGTTCCGCGGGTACACTTCCGTCGTGACGGAAAACACGATGGTGTTCGCGGACGACACGTTCCAGCGGGCGCTGGATGGCGAGAGGCGCCTGCTGGAGACGCGGATGCAGGCGATCCGGCTGGCGGGGCTTGCGTGCTGGCTCGTCCTGACGGTCGTGCTGGGGAGAAGCAACGCAGGCTGGGGGACGCAGACCCCGGTCATTGCGGGCTGGGCGGCCGCGGCGCTCGCGCTTCTCGCATTTTCCCGCTGGTCCGCCGCCGCCGTCCGCCACCTCTGGCTCGCGCTGCCGCTTCTCGACGCCCCGATGATCGCGTGGGCGATGACGCTCGCGAGCCGGGGAGGCCAGGAGACGCCGCAGTCGAACGCGGCCTACACGATGGGGATCTTCGCCCTCCTCATCGCAATCTCGACGCTGACATTGAGGCGTGAGGGGATTGTCGCGACGGCGGCGGCGGCGATTCCGCTGGAGCTGGCGCTGATCTGGCACTCGGGGATCCGTGCGCCGGGGTGGTACATCTCGACGCCGACGACGCTGCTGCTGACGGCGGCGGCCTGCCTCGCGGCGGTGAACCGGCTGACGGGGCTGGTGCGATCGGTGGCGCGCGAACAGGCGGTGCGGTCGCGCCTGCGCCGCTACCTCCCGCCGACGGCGCTCGAACGGGTCGCCGCAGGCGGCGCCGCCCGCATGGAAGGCGAACAGCGCGAGCTGACCCTGCTCATGTCCGACATCCGCGACTTCACCGCCCTCTCGGAAAAACTCACCGGCCACCAGGTCGTCGCGCTGCTCAACGAGTATTTCGCGGCCATGACGGAAGTGCTCTTCCGCCACGGCGGGACGCTCGACAAGTTCATCGGCGACGGGATCCTCGCGTACTGGAACGCACCGCTGGAGCGGCCTGACCACGCGCCGGCGGCGGTCTCGTGCGGTCTGGCGATGCTCGCCGCCCTCGAGAAGCTCAACGAGGCCCGCGCATCGCGCGGCGAACCCGCCCTCCGCATCGGAATCGGCATCCACACGGGAATGGTGGTGTTCGGGGACATCGGAAGCGAGCAGCGGCGGGAGTACGCGGTGATCGGGGACCCGGTGAACCTGGTGTCGCGGATTGAAGCGCTGACGAAGGAGCACGGGGTGCCGATCCTGGTTTCCCAGGCCACGCGCGACAAGTCCGGCGAGGCGTTCCTCTGGAAAGCGGTCGCGCCGGTGGCGGTGAAGGGCAAGGCGGAGCCGGTGGGAACTTTCGTTCCCTCGTTGCGCTAAGCCGGTCCGGGCTTACCCCAGCGCCTGCTTCAGGTCGTCCAGGATGTCCTGCGCGTCCTCGATGCCGACGCTGAGGCGGACGCACCCCGGCGTGATCCCGGCCTTCTCCAGTTCGCGTTCCGGGATCTGCCAGTGGCTGGACAGCGACGGGATCGACACGAGCGTCTCGACGCCGCCGAGCGACACGGCCCTGTGGCAGAGCTGCAGCCGGTTGCAGAACGCCTTCGCGCCCTCCAGCCCGCCATCGACCTCGAAAGTCACCATTCCCCCGCCGCCCTTCAGGATTTCCTTCGCCAGCTGGCGGTCCGGATGGCTGTCCAGGCCCGGGTACCACACCTTCTTGACCTTCGGGTGCCCCTCGAGGTTCTGCGCGATGAAGAGCGCGTTTTCGTTGTGCGCTCTCATCCGGAGCGGGAACGTCTTCAGCCCTCGCATCAGGAGCCACGCGTCGAACGCGCTCAATGTCGGCCCGAACAGCTTCAGCCTCTCCCGGATCCGCTGGATGTGGTCCTTCTTGCCGCAGATCACGCCGGCCATCAGGTCGCTGTGCCCGCCGAGGTATTTCGTCGCGCTGTGGAACACCAGGTCGACCCCGTGCTCGATCGGCCGCAGGTTCACGCACGTCGCGAACGTGTTGTCGACCAGCGTCAGGATCCCGAACCGCTTCGCATCCTTCGCCGGCGGCCGCGGGTCCCACAGCCGCAACATCGGGTTCGTGACCGGCTCGAAGTAGATCAGCTTCGTCGTCCCCGAAAGGTGCTCGCGGATCAGCAGCCAGTCCTTCGCGGGGATCTTGCGGACGGTGATGTTGTACTCGATGAGGATGTCATTGAAGAGGTGCCAGGTGCCGCCGTAGAGGCTCTCGACCGTCGCGATGTTGTCGCCGGGGCGGAGGAGCGTGAGCAGCGTGGCCGTCAGCGCCGCCATGCCGCTTCCCGCCAGCACCGCGTCCTCGGCGCCCTCGAGCGCGGCGATCTTTTCCTCGACTGCACGGACCGTGGGGTTGCCGTGACGCGAATACCAGAAGCCCTGCTTCCCCTTGAGGAAGTCCTCGAGCGCTTCCATCGACGGGAAGTCGTACGTCACGGACGGCATGATCGGGTCGATGGTCGGGTCGGCGGGGGCGGTGCGGCCCGCGTGGACGGCGAGCGTGTGGATCTGGCCGTCGGCGATGCGGCCGCCGGCGGCCGGCGCCGGGGACTCGGGCCGCGGCTCGAGTTTCACGGGCGGCTTCTCCGGCGGTTTCTCCGTCTTCGGCGGGGGAACGAACGGTCTCCCCGGCACCGGCGGGGCGGACTTGTAGACCGAAGTTCCTTTCTCGGAAGAAGCTTCCGATCCCGGCGGCCCCTTCCGCATCTGGGATAGCCGGTCCTGCGCCGACACGAAGCCCGTCTTGTCGTCCCCGGCCTTCGCCACGCCCGACCCCGGCACCCCGGGCGTCGGCGTCTGCGGCGCGCCCGGGTTCACCGCGGGAAGCGTCGCGCTCGGGCGGACCGGGGCATCCTTGCCCGGTGCCGGCTGAACGTGCGGATTCACCATCCGCGCCGTGTCCCCCTTGCGGTCGATCGTTTTTCCGCCCCCCGGAGGTTCCTTCGGCGCGGGCGTTTCCTTCTCCTGCTTCGAATACGGCGACACCTGCTGCACCAGCGACAGCAGGATGTCCACCAGCGGCCCCTTCACGTACTCCCGGTTCAGCAGCAGTTCCTTCACGCGCGGAACCTGCCCGGGATTCCGTGTCGCATTCTTCTGCACCGTCAGGACTTCTTCGGCCTGCGCCGCCGTGATGATCTTCCTCTTCACCGCCAGCTCGCAGAGAAGCTTGTCCTCCTCGCGCACCCGAAGCACCATCGCGGCGTGCTCCAGCTTCTCCGCCTGCTGGATCGAAAGGTATCCCAGCCCGTAGAGGACCTGCCCCAGCGACTGCTCGGACTTCATCGAGCAGATCATGCGCGCCTCGGCGAGTTGGCCCTCGTCGACGAGTTTCTGCTGAAGCGCCATGTTCCCGATGATGACGTCGATCGGGTCGAGCGGTCCTGATCCGGCCATTGAAATTCCCCTCCCCTGTTCCGCTGGTGGACGGAAATGGAAGGTCGGATTCTAGCGGAGGGAGGAGTCCGGGAGGAGCAAATCGGCGTTGGGTTGACTTGCGCGGCGGAAGGCTCGTAGGCTCGTGCCTGATGGCTGACCCGGGCAAGAAGACCAGGCCGCCGCAGGCACGGCCGAGCGATCCGCCGCTGGCGACGCTGCGGGTCGGCATTGCGCTTGGGACGTACCGCACGTCGGTGGTGGCGTCCAACGGCGCGCGGGAGCATTTCGGGAGCCTCGTAGGGTGGCCGCGAAGCGCGGCGGCGCGGAAGCTGCTGGGGCTGGACGTGCTGGTGGGGGCCGAGGCGTTCCGCTACCGGGTGGCCGTCGAACTCGCGAGGCCCTACGAGGGCGGCGTCGTGCCGGAGTCGGCGGGCGAGGCGCCGCTGCGCGCCGTGGCGGACCTCGTGCGTCGGGCCGTAAAGTTGGCACGGGCGGCGCCGGGCGAACGCATCTCAGGAGTTCTGGCGGTGCCGGCGAAAGCCGCGCGCTCCAGCCGCGACGCGCTCGTCAAGGCCGCTTCCGAGTCCATGACCGTGACGGAAGTCATCCCCGAAGCATGGGCTGCGGGCAAGGCGGCCGGCGCTCCGGAAGGTTCGCTCGTCGTCGACGTCGGCGCGGGGAACACCGTCGTCTGCCGCGTCACCGCCGACCCGCCCACCGAGCGCGACCTGGTGATCCTCCCGTCCGGAGGCGACGGAATCGACCTGGACCTGATGAAGCGGCTGCAGGAGAAGCTGCCGGGCGGGGAATTCACGGTGGCGGGGGTGCGCGAACTGAAGGAACGCTACGGCTGCCTCGTCGACACGGATTCCGCGCTCGTGGGGCTCCCCGTCGCAGGCCGCACCGCTCCCGTCGACGTCGCGCCGCAAATGGCGGCCGCCTGCCGCGCGCAGGTCCCGGCGATTCTCGACGCGATCCGCTCGCTCCTCCCCTCCTCCCCTGCGGGCGGCGAGACGACCGTCCTGCTGGCGGGGTGCGGAGGCCAGATGAAGGGGCTTGAGCTGCTGATTACGGAAGGGTTGAAGGGCATGGGAGGGGGAAGAGTGCTGAAGGCGGTGGACCCGCTCTTTGCGGGTGCCGACGGCGCGCTGGCGCGGACGGTTCCCCGCGATCGCTGAGACGTTCAATCCTGAACAAATTGGCAACAGGGTTGACATGTTTTGCGCCTAACCCCCGGGGAACCGCGTTTCGCCCGGTCCCCGATTTGCGCTACGATGTCCGCAACCCATGCGCCCCACCCGGCTCCTGACACCGGTCCTCCTCCTCACCCTCGCCGCTTCCCCGCTGCTCGCCGACTGGGCAGCGGAGCGGAAGGCGTACGTCGAGGCGTTTCGCGGCGCGGACGCCGACCAGCGCGCGGCCGCCGTGGAGGCGCTTCGAGATTACGACCACCCTGAAGGCGCGAAACTGCTGCTGTCGCACTTCGTGGCGGAAAAGAACGACCGGGTGATCGAGGTGCTGGCGCGGAAGATCTGCGACCTGGGATCGAACGAGGCGCGGGAGACTTTGCGGGCGGCGGTGCTGGACGAGTCGGACTCCCGGCGCCGGGCGAAATTCTGCCGGATTTTCGCCGACGGGCGCGGGCTGGACCGGGTTGAGCTTCTGAAGAAGCTGCTGGCGGATCGCGTCCCTGAGGTGCGGGTAGCGGCCGCCGCCGCCCTGGGCGCGCCGGACGCGCTCCTGACGCGCTTCGTCGCGACGCTCGCGACCGATCCTGTTCTGGAAGTGCGGAAAGCGGCGGTTGCGGCGCTGGGCAGGATTGCGACGCTGGAAGCGGTGGAGCCGCTGATCGTGGTGCTGGAGAAGGAGAAGACGGACGCGCTCAAGGCCGCCGCGATCGTGGCGCTTCGCAGGATCACCGACCGGAATTTCGGCGCGAATCCTGAGGCGTGGCGGGAGTGGTGGAGGAAGCACCGGGCGCAGGACCTGACGCAGGTGGACCGGGCGATCACGCTGGGGGCCGAGTATCTGCGCGGGCGGCTGAAGGTGGCGCTGGAGGGCAAGGTAGACCCGAAGGAGCCGTTTTCCTGGGCGGATGCGCGATCAGTCCCGGTGGTGACGTACGCGTTGATCCATGCGGGCGGGGAGATGAGCGACCCGGCGTTCAAGGCGGGGGTGGAGCACATCGCGACGAAGGATCCGGACGGCACGTACAACGCGAGCCTGATGGCGCTGGCGCTGGCGGACCTGGACCCGGTGAAGTACCGGGGCCGCCTGGCGGAGCTGGCACAGATCCTGACGGACCAGCAGTGCACGAACGGCCAGTGGAGCTACGGAGGGCCGGGGCAGGTGAAGCGCACGGATCCGAGCGTGCCCAACGAGCCGCCCCCCGACCAGGAATCGGGTGCCGGCGGCGGGACCAAGAAATCGAAGGGCAAGATCGCGATCGTGTGGCACGAAGGGCCGCGCGGCACGGCGGGGGACAATTCCAACACTCAATTCGCGATCCTCGGCCTGCGCGCCACGATGGACGCGGGATGCGTGATCCCGGAGCAGGTCTGGAAGCGCAGCCTGGACTGGTTCATCAAGGCGCAGGAGCAGCCCTACGGCGGGTGGGGATACGGGATCGGCGGGGCGTACTGGGCGATGACCTGCTGCGGCCTGACGTCGGTCACCATCTGCATGCACGCGCTCGGCCAGGACGAGGCGTTCCGAAATGGCAAGCCGCTGGAGGTCGAGCGACTCAGGAACGGAGTTGATTGGCTGGACCAGCACTGGATCAAGGCAGACCCGCGGGCCGTGGCGCGCGCAGGCGGCGGCTGGGGGTTCTACTACGACCTGTACTCGATCGAGCGGGTCGGCATGATTGTCGGCCTGGAGACCGTCGGGAAACACGACTGGTACGCCGAGGGGTGCTCGATGCTGCTCAGCGGCCAGGGAGCCGACGGCTCCTGGGGAGGAAACGCCATCGACACGGCGTTCGCGATCCTGTTCCTGAAGCGCGCGACGCGCGGCTTCGAAATCAGCCCGCAGGACGAGAAATGAGCGCGACGAAATCCCGGCTGACCTGGTCCGCCGTCGCAGCGGCGACACTTCTCCTCGCCTCGGCCGCCGGCGCCGACTGGATCACTGAGAAGACGAAGTTCGAGGTCGCGTACGCCGCGGACGCGCCGGAAGACCGCATCGCGGCGGTCAAGGCGATCGTCGAGTTCGATCACCCCGAGGGGATGGCGCTCCTCCTCGACCGCTACGCCACCGAGAAGGACTTCGACGTCCGCAAGGCGCTCGCCGACGCGATGAACTCCCTCACCAATGTCCGAGCCCGCGACGTGTTCCGCGACACCATCCTCAAGCACCCCGACGCCGAGACCCGCACCCGCTTCTGCGCCCTCTTCGCCGACGGCCGCATGCTCGACCGCTTCGAAATGCTCCGATACCTCCTCCGCGATCCGAGCGAACAGGTCCGCGCGCGGGCCCTTCGCAATCTCGGCCCCTCCGATGCCGCCCTGGCGGGTGACGCCTCGAAGCTCGTCGACGACGCCGTGCCGGACGTCCGCATGGCGGCCTGCAGCGCCCTCGGGCTCGTCAAGTCGGAGGCCGGCGTCCCGGCGCTTCTCAGGCTCTTTGAATCCGAGAAGTCGGCGGAAATCCGGTGGGCGGCGGGAGACGCGCTGGGGAAGATCGCCGGGCAGCAGCTCGGGGAGGATGTCGCCGTCTGGAAGAAGTGGTGGGAGGAGAAGCGGGTCGCGGGGATGACCGGGGTTGAGAAGGCGCTCTACAAGGGCGGCGAGTACCTGAAGCCGCGGTGCCATGAGCTGGTGACGGCTTATGGCGACGGCGCGCCGAACCCGGCGGACAACGGGATGAGGACGATCAGCGCGCGGCCGCTTGCGTTGATCGTTTACGCGATGATCCATGCGGGGGTGGCGGCGGACGACCCGGACCTGAAGGCGGGGATCCGGTACCTGGAGACGATGGACCTGTCCCTGACGTACGACGTGGCGCTGGCGGCGATGGCGCTGGCGGACTTGGATGCGAAGAAGCACGCCGGGAGGCTGGCGGAGATCGCGCAGTGGCTGTGCGACCAGCAGTGCGCGAACGGCCAGTGGACGTACGGGAACTTCGGCGCGCCCCCCACCCCGTCGAACGGGAAGAAGGAGCCGAAGACGGAGTCGCCCTCGCCGGCGGCCGCCGACTCGAAGGAATTCGCGAAGATCAAGGTCGCCTGGAAGAACAACCTGGTGCGCTCGCCCGGCGGCGACAACTCCAATACCCAGTACGCCCTGCTCGGCCTGCGCGCCTGCCTGCAGGCGGCGGACATCCCGAAGCAGCCCTGGCAGCAGTCGCTCGCGTGGTTCCGCAAGTCGCAGCACGGGACTGGCTCCTGGCACTACGGCGCCTTCGGCAAGATCCCCGGCTACGGCAGCATGACCGTCGGCGGCGCCGCCTCCGTCGCCATCTGCATGCGCGCCCTCGGCATGAACGACGAGCTCCAGCTCGAGAAGCTCAAGTCGCAGAAGGAAATCCGCGCGGCCATGGAGTGGATCGGTGAGCATTTCAGCGTCACCGCGAATCCCGGGAACGGCACCTGGGTCTACTACTGGCTCTACGGCGTCGAGCGCGCCGGCATGATCCTCGGCGTCGCCGAATTCGGGAAACACGACTGGTACAAGGAAGGAAGCAAGATGCTCCTCGCCGCGCAGGCGCCCGACGGTTCGTGGACGTCGGCGACGGACCCGCAGAAGAACGTCGACAACGACACGTGCTTCGCGATCCTCTTCCTGCGCAAGGCCACCCGCGGATACACGGTCTCGGGCGAGACCGGGAAGTAGCGCGCCCTACCCCTTCTTCCACGCGTCCGGGTCGCCGCTTCCCTTGAACTTCGGCCTCAGGAATCCCCAGAGCGCCATCACGCCGACGCCGGCGAGGAAGCTGCCGATGATCACGAACGCCTGCCGCATCTCGATCTTCGCGATGATGATGTTGACCTTGATCACCTCGAGGTTCGAGAAGATGAAGAAGAGCACGACGAGGAGGATCCCCGCCAGCGCCCCGTAACGCACCTTGTCCCTCGCGCTCATCGCGCTTCCTCCCCTTCGGCCTGAGGTTCCTTCTCCACGCGCGCCACCATCGTCCCCGCCACGAGGTCGCCCAGCCGCTGGGAGCGCTTCGTCGAGATCATCACGACGGCGGGGAGCAGCGGGAACATGAGCTCGACGGCTCGGATGAGGTTGCGGACGAGGATGCGGCCGCGCCCGGCCGGGGTGCCGTCGATGCGCCGGACGGCGATCCCGGCGAGGCGTTTGCCGAGGGTTTGCCCCCAGATCGTCTCGGCGGCGGTGTGGTACGCGCAGCAGAGCGAGATGGCGCCGATCCAGGAGAAAGAGGGGGGAATCCCCGCCTCGACGGCCATCCACGCGAATCCCCAGAGGAACGGCCCGGTGTCGATGCTCGCGGCAAACGCGCGCGACAGGAGCGGCGCGACGCCCGAGAGCATGCGGATCTGGTCGACCATCGTCTCCGGCGACACGTTTCGCCGCTCGAACAGCAGCGACACGCCGATCCCCACGATCGACAGCGCCGCGAACATCATCGACATGAACCACGGAACCGCGCCGGGGCGGAAGCGGAAGAGCGTGTGGGCGAGGTCCTCGAAGGACTTGTCCTTGTCGAGGAACGCGAGGCCCGCGGCGAGGCCGGAGGCGTAGGCGACGCCCGGGTGTTCCCCGTCGGCGACCGAGATCGAGTCGATCGCCGCGGTGATCGGGGGGTCCTTCTTGATCGTGATTTCGCGGCGGACGCCGGATGGCGGGATTTCGGTCACGAGGATCGGGTTGGACTTGAGGCGCGAGGACGCGTACAGCACAGGCCCCAGCTGCTTCAGGGAAGCGGCGGACAGTCTGGCGTCCGCGGGTACGTCGAAGCGCATGGCCTTCTGCCAGGCGACTTGCGGAGGTGGAGCAGGGGGAGGATCGTTTGCGGGGATGACCTCCGGCGACTTCGGCAGGATCTCCTGCAGGGCCGCGCCGTAGACCTGCCCGTTCTCGCGCCACCAGAGCCACGCTTCGCCGACGCCGGTTGCGGCCGTGAGTTCGCCGACGGACCCGGACCGTTTCAGCTCCGGCCCCTGGAACCAGGTGCCGCGCTTCAGGCAGGCGCTGACGATCGTGCGCCCGTCGAGCGTGCCGAATGCCCACGCGGCGATCGTCGGGCCGGGAACCTCCGCGCTGGGAACGGGCGAAGCGCTCGCGGCGGCCTGCACGCTCCACCCCGGCGTGAACTTGTCCCAGCGCTCGTTCTCGGGAGCCTTTCCATCCTTGCCGGGCGCGTAGGTCGTATACGAGAGCCCGTGAAACACGACCAGCTTGTCGCCGCCCATCGCCGCCGTGACGCGCCCCGTGAACGGTTCCGTCTCCTCCCAGAAACCGTCCTTGCGGCGCCACGAGATCCGGTAGATCTCCTCCGGCTCCACGATCACCAGCGCCACGCACTCGCCGACGCGCTCCGCGTACACCGGCCCCGCCGCCTGCCACCCCGGGACCATCACCCCGGCCACCACCAGCAGCCCCAGGATCAGCAACCCCAGCGACACCAGCCGCCGCCGCTTCATCTGGTACACGATCGAGAGCGTCTTCATCGCGCCCCCTCCAGCTCCGCCTCGACCTTGCGCCGGAACTCCTGCCTCAGCATCGCCGCGAGCTTCCCCGGACGACCCGCGCCGATCCGTCGCTTCCCCACCGCCACCACCGGCAGCACCTCGACGATGGTCGAGGCGAGGAAAGCCTCCTCAGCGCCGTCCAGCGCCCCCGGGCCCCACGCGCCCTCCTCGACCGGGATGCGGCGGGCGCGGAGGATCTCGAGAAGGGCCGTGCGGGTGACGCCGGCGAGGATGCCGGTGGAGAGGGCGGGAGTGAAGACGCGGCCTCCGGCGGCCCAGAACAGGTTGGCTCGGGTGCCTTCGCAGACTTCGCCGCGTTCGTTGAGGAAGACGGCCTCGAAGTGGCCGCGGCGTTCCCCCTCGGTGCGGGCCCAGTAGTTCTCGAAGTAGTTCATCGTCTTGTGGCCCGCGAGGGCCGCGCGGGTGCAGCGGATCCACGGGGCGAGCCAGACGGAGACGCCGCGGCGGTAGGCGGCGTCGGGGGGCGGCGAGAGCGGGAGGACCTGGATCGCGGCGAGCGGCGGCGGGCCGGCCGTGACGGTGAGGCGGACTCGCGCATCCGGGTTGCCGTGCTTCGCGAGCAGCTCCCCCGCCGCCTCGCGGAACCCGCGCGCGTCGAGCGGCAGCTTCACGCGAAATTGCCGCGCGCTCCGGGCCATCCGGGCGAAATGCTCGTCCGCCCGGAAGATCCGCCCGCGGTAGGCGCGCAGCGTCTCGAAAAACCCGAAGCCGTGGTGCGCCGCGAGGTCGGAGACCGGGATCCAGGGAGCGGCGTCGTTCGACCAGCCGCGCGAGGTCCAGACGAGGGAGGGGGACGTCATCGGCGCGCCATCCTACCCGATGGGGCGAGCCCCAGCGCCCTCTCGATCCCCAGCGCCTTGGCGCGCGTCTCCCGCTCCTCCGCCTCCGGGTCGCTCTCCGCCGTGATCCCGCTTCCCGCCTGCCACGTCGCGACGTTGCCGTCGACGAGCACCGTGCGGATCGCGATCGACAGGTCCATCTCGTCGCGCGCCAGCCAGCCGATCGCGCCGGTGTAGAGACTCCGCCGCGTCGGCTCCAGCTCCTCGATGATCTCCATCGCGCGGACCTTCGGCGCGCCCGTGATCGAGCCGCCCGGGAACGTCGCCCGCAGCAGGTCGACGTGGTCGACCCCCGCGCGCAGCGTGCCCTTCACCGTCGCCACTCCATGAAACACCTGCGGGTACGCCTCGATCGCCCGCGCTTCCGCCACCCGGACGCTCCCGACGCGGCAGACGCGCCCGAGGTCGTTGCGCTCCATGTCCACGATCATCGCGAGCTCCGCCCGCTCCTTTTCGCTCCGCTCCAGCGCCCGCCGGTTCCGGTCGTCCGCCGCCGCCGTCCTCCCCCGCGGCCGCGTCCCCTTGATCGGCCGCGTCTCGACGGCGCGGCCGGACACTCTCAGGAAGCGCTCCGGCGACGTGGAGAGCACGTGGCGCCCTTCGCCGAGGTCGAGCCATGCGCCGAACGGCGCGGGCGACGCGGCGCGAAGGCGGTCGTGGAGGTCGAGGACGGAGCCCGAGATGCGGGCGGCGAAGCGCCGCGAGAGGTTGACCTGGAAGATGTCGCCGGCGCGGATGTACCGGACGGCGCGGGCCGCGGCGCGGACGAACGCGGCGCGAGTCATGTTCGGCGGCAGCGGCGTGGCCGCGAACGGGGCGGGCGGCGCAGGGGGAAGCGGGCGTTCCGGGTCCCACGCGGACGTGCCGGTCTCGTGGACGACGGCGCGGCCGGTGGCGAGGTCGAGCTCGGCGACGCGGCCGTAGACGGCGACGTGGCAATCGGGGAACGGGAGGTCGTCCGCGGCGCGCGAAGGGATCCGCTCGACGTGGCGCCCGAGGTCGTAGGAGAAGCAGGCGACGGCGGCGGGGGTCCGGGCATGGCGACCGCGCGGGAGATGCGCCTGGAGAAATTGACGCAGTGCGTCAAACGGGTTCCCCCGGATTGCCCGCGTCCTGCCTCCCGTTTCCACCCGCGCCACTCGTCCCCGCGACGTGAAGACCGCCCGCGGCTCCGCCCCGTACAGCGACCGCCGCGCATACCCGGGAAACCCGTCCCCGCTCTCCAGCGCGAACGCTAGCCGCCCGCGCGCCTTCGCCCGCCACGCCGCCGCAGCGAGGTCGGGCGTCACGGAAGGGGCTCCCCGGGCGGTTCTTTCCCTGCCGCGGCGGCTTCTTCCGCCGCCTCCTTGCGCGCCCGCTGCACCTCGATCGCCACCGGAATGAACGACACCACGATGATCGCCAGCGCCAGCCAGTGGATCTCCTTCACGATCCACGGCCACTTCATCCCCAGCAGGTAGCCCGTCATTGTCATTGAGCCGACCCAGCCGATCCCGCCGAGCACGTTGTACGTCACGAACGTCCGGTACTTCATCTCGGCCGCGCCCGCGACGATCGGGGCGAACGTGCGGATGATCGGGACGAAGCGCGCGAGCACGATCGTCTTGGCGCCATGCCGCTCGTAGAACTTCTTGGCGCGCAGGATGTGCTTCTTCTTGAAGAACCGCGAGTCCTCGCGCTGGTAGAGCATCCGGCCGGCCTTCACGCCGGTCCAGAACCCCACGGCGTCGCCGACGATCGCGGCGACCATCAGCGACAGGTTCAGCCAGACGATGTCGAGGTCGCCGCGCGCCGCGAACAGCCCAGCGGTCACGAGGAGGGAGTCGCCGGGGAGGAAGAACCCGATCATGAGCCCGGTCTCGGCGAAGACGATGACGATCAGCGCCGTGAGGCCGCCCCACTGGATGAGCTGCGCGAGCCCCTCGGGTTTCAGGTACGAAAGCCAGTGGCGGATCGTGTCCAGGGGCTAGAAGAGGATCTTCCGGATTTCCTGCGGCAGTTCCGCGGGCCTGCCGTTCACGAGGCACGCGAGCACGGTGAACCCGTCGCACAGCATCTTGTCCCCGCGCCAGATCTCGTAGTCGAAGCGGACGCGCACACGGCCGGCGGAAGAGGGCTTCGTCACGATGCGCAGCTCGTCGTCGTACTTGGCGCCCGCGCGGAAATTCAGCCCGCACTCGACGACAGCCAGCGCGATCCCCTGCTCCTCCAGCGCGCGGTACGTCGCCCCCAGCGACCGCATCGCCTCCGTGCGCCCGATCTCGAAATACTGGAGGTAGTTCGCGTGATACACGACGCCCATCCGGTCCGTCTCGGCGTAGCGCACCCGCACCGTCGTTTCATGCCTCGCTGCCGTCACTTGCCCCCGCCCATCGCCTTCTCGATCCCCGCAATCTTCTTCCGCGCCGCCGTCGTGTTCTCGAAGAACCACTTTTCACCAAGCTTCGACACGGCGTCCTCGAGAAGCGACTTCGCCTCCTTGAACTTGCCTTCCTTCGCCAGCGTGTCCGCCTGCGCCTCCTGGCCGAGGTACCAGTTGTTCGCGGCCGACTTCACGTCTCGGATTTTCTCGTCCGCCGGCGCTGCGTCCGGGCCCGTGGGGTCCTTCTTCACCCAGGCGTCCAGCAGCCCCACCGCCTCGCCGTAGCTCGAGCTCCCCACCAACCCGTCCACCAGGCGCTTCAGCTCCCCGAAATTCTTCGGGTCTGTCCCCGGCGTCAGCGGCACGTCCGGCGGATCCGTGCCGGGATCGCGCCCCAGTCCGCGAAGCGCCTGCTGGGCCTCCGCGGCTTCGGGGTACTTGTTGTAGCGCACGATGAAGTTGCGCAGTTCGCCCTTGAGCCGGTCGACTTCCTCCGGCGGCAGTTCGCCCTTCTTCTGCATCTCGACGCGCTGCACGAGCCGCGACCACGCCGCCTCGGCCTCCTTCGACAGGTCCGGCTCCGCCCCGACGCCGACCTTCACGTCTTCCGGCTTGCCGCCCATCCGGACGTAGGCGTCCGCCGCCTTCTGCGCCTCAGGGGCCTTTCCGTAGCTCGCAATGAAGCGCTTGAGTTCGTCCTTGAGCGGCTCCTCCTCGGTGCGCGGCAACTCGCCGTCGTCGTACTTCTTCACGCGCGGCTTCAGCGCCTCCCAGGCCACGGCCGCGGCCTGGCCGGCGGCAATGTTGGCCTGGTCGCGCTTCTTCTGCACGATCGCGGCGAGGACTTCCTGCGCGGCCTTGTACTCCTTCGCGCTGCTCGGGATTTTCCGGAGTTCCTCGGTGGCCTGGTCCCACTTCTCTTCCCAGAAGAACTTCTTTCCGGCATCGAGGGCGGTCTTGTACGAGGTTCCGCCCTGTCCGCCGCCACCGCCGCCGCCCTGGCCGGCCATGATAGCGGCGCCGACGATGAGGCCGACGATGACGATGGCGACGCCGATCATGACGCCAGGGTTGCCGGCTTGCGGTGTGGGCGCGGGGCCCGGGCGATGCGACTTGCGCTCGGCGGGCGGGTGACTCGGGTGGACCTGCGGCGCGGGGGAAGCTCCCGGGGGGGCCGGCGGCGGCGCCTGGGGCGGGTAACCGGCCTGCGGAGGCGGGTAACCGGGGTAGCCCGCGGGAGGCGGCGGATAGCCGGGGGGATGGCCGAACGGCTGCGTCGGAGGATCGAGCTGCGGGGGCGAGAATCCCGGCTGGGCCGGGGGCGGCGCGCCATAGGGCGGATACGGGTACGGCTGCGGCGGATACCCCGCGGGACCGGGGGGCGGATACGCCGGCGCCCCTCCGGCCGGCGGCCAGGCCGGCGGCGCGGGCGGCTGCGGATAGGACGCGGGCGGCGGGAACGCCGGCGACGGCTCCCCGACCGGCGACGCGGGCGGCGTCGGCATCCCCGTCGTCGGAAGGCGCGGCGAAGCGCCGCCCGGGGTTCCGGCCGCAGGCGCCGCGGCGCGCGGCACTCCCGGGATCCGGTGGTCCGTCTCATCCGGCGCGTCCACGAACGTCACCACCGCTTCCCCGATCTCGATCCGGTCGCCGCTCTTCAGCACGTGCTGGTTGACCGACACGCCGTTGACGCGCGTCCCGTTCCGGCTCGCGAGATCGACGACTTTCCATCCGCCGGCGAACTTCTCGACCTGGCAGTGGTTGCGCGACGCCTGGCGGTCGTCGACATAGACCGCGTTCTCGGTCGACCGCCCGAGAATCGTGACGTCCTGCTTGAGAGGAACGGATTCCTCGCGGCCTTGCACGCGAACTTTGAGAACGGGCATAGGCCTGCAAGTCTAGCCGGGAGGTGCGGCAACGGGCAAGAAGAGCGGATCAGTCAGGATTCCGCATCGAGGCGTACTGTTCCGCGGTGTCGCAGTCGGCCAGCGCGCGCTCGCCGCCGGGGAGTCCGGAGGCCGGGACCATGCGGACCGCGCACTCCCGCCACCACCCGGTCACGCGCGCCTTGCCGCCGAGTTCCCTCGCGGCTGCGGGGAGCACGCGCCGGGTGTAGAACGCATGAAGCGGCTCAGGGCCATGCGACGCGAGGGGGACGGCGCCGTCGTGGCCGCGAAGCCGCTCCCAGAGAACGCGCACGGCGCCGGGATCGACGAGCGGCATGTCGCACGCGATCGCGAACACGGCGGCGTGCCGCGTCTCCATCAGGACGGCGCATAGCCCCGCCAGCGGTCCTGCGCCACCACGGTCCGCGACGCAGGGAAATCCCAGCTTCCCGTAACGCGCAGGGTCGCCGGAGATCACGGTGAGCTCGAACAGCGGCGCGAGGCGCGAAGCGACATGGACCGCCAGCGGCCGCCCGTGCCAGTCCAGAAGCGCCTTGTCCCGGCCCATGCGCGCGGACCGCCCGCCACAGAAGACGACGGCGGTCGCGGGCAGCTTCACTTCGGCTTCTCCACCGGCTCCAGCGCGGCGGCCAGCCTGTCGGCCGCGCGGAACATGGCGGTCCGGAAGGCGAAGATAGACGCGTTGGCGTGCCCGGGGTCGGATGCGGGGAGGTCGCGAAACTCGAGGGTTTCCGTGAACACGTCGGTCCAGGTCACGGTGGCGTCCTTTGCGAACACCGAGGCCTCGAGCCGCACCACGACTGCCTTTCGGCCCGTGTTCTCCAGGCTGAACGTGGCGAGCACGCGCAGGAAATGGTCGACGCCGTGCATCGCCCGCAGCGCGTGGCACGTCGCCGCGTCGTGCATGTCGAGGACGCGCGTCCCCGGCGGCACGGCGGCGAAACCGGGCCGCGCGTCCGCCTTCAGCGGCTCCCACATCGAGGCGGAACCCACGGCGCACGTGAACGACTTCCCCGACAGGCGCTTCAGCCTCTCCTCGAGGATCGACCGCATGTCCGCCCCGGCGCGGACGGCATCGGGTGGCATGTGGCCGCCGACGGCGCCGCCCTCGGTGCGGGCGCCGAAAGAGGCCAGGGCCAGGGTCTCGATCTGCCGGACGCGGGTGTCCGACTCGGCCCGCCCGCGGTGCGCGAACCACGCCACGGCGCCGGCGTACGCCACGGCAGCCGTCAGCACGAACGCGAAGCACCCCGCCAGCCGCATCCCTTTCGGCTCCGCGCCCGACGGCGTCGCGGGCCGGTAGATGACGGTCCCTTTGTCCTTCTTTTCCCCGCCGCCGTCGCCCATGCGCCCGCCTTACCTCATTTCACGACGCCGTGCTTCTTCCCGATCTTCGCGAACGCTTCGAGCGCCCGGTCGAGGTGCGCCTTCTGGTGCCCCGCGCTGATCTGGACGCGAATGCGCGCCTGGCCCTTGGGCACGACCGGGAACGAGAACCCGATCACGTAGATCCCTTCCGCCAGCAGGTCCTTCGCGATCCCGGTCGCCAGCTTCGCGTCGCCGAGCATGATCGGCACGATCGGAGTGAACCCCGGCTTGATCTGGAACCCCGCCGCCGCGATCTTCTCGCGGAAGTACTTCGTGTTCGACTCCAGCCGGTCGCGCAGTTCCGTCGTCTTCGCCAGCAGGTCGAACGCCGTGATCGACGCCTCGACGACCGACGGCGGCAGGCTGTTCGAGAACAGGTACGGCCGCGACCGCTGCCGCAGGTAGTCCACGACTTCCTTCCGCGCCGTCGTGAACCCGCCCAGCGCGCCGCCCAGCGCCTTGCCGAGCGTCGACGTCGTGATGTCCACCCTCCCGATCACCCCATGGTGCTCCGGCGTCCCCCGCCCCGTCTTCCCGATGAACCCCGTCGCGTGCGAGTCGTCCACCATCACCGCCGCGCCGTACTTCTCCGCGAGGTCGCAGATCTGCGGAAGCGGCGCGACGTCGCCGTCCATCGAGAATACGCCGTCCGTCGCGATCAGCTTGTTCCGCGACGAGGCCGCCGCCTTCAACTGCGCCTCGAGGTCGTTCAGGTCCGCGTGCTTGTAGCGGAAACGGTTCGCCTTGCAGAGCCGCACGCCGTCGATGATGGAAGCGTGGTTCAACTCGTCGCTGATCACCGCGTCTTCTTCGCCCAGGATCCCCTCGAACAGCCCGCCGTTCGCGTCGAAACACGACGAGTACAGGATCGTGTCGTCCATCGAGAAGAACTTCGCGATCTTCTCCTCGAGCACCCGGTGCCGGTCCTGCGTCCCGCAGATGAACCGCACCGACGACATCCCGTACCCGCGCTGGTCCAGCCCTCGGTGCGCCGCGGCGATCAACTCCGGGTGCGACGACAGCCCGAGGTAGTTGTTCGCGCAGAAATTCAGCACTTCCTTGCCGCCGACGCCGATGGAAGCGCCCTGCGGCGAGGCGATGATCCGTTCTTCCTTGTAGGTCCCCGCCTCGCGGATGGCGGCGAGGTCGGTGGCGAGGCGGTCGCGAAGGGGCTTGTCCATCGGGAGGGCTCCGGTAGGGGTGAGGCGGCGAGTGTAGGGGAACGGGCAAGCAACGTCGAGCGGAGGACTTACCCTTTCCCTTACCCTTTCCCTTGCCCTTTCCCTTGCCCTTTCCCTTGCCCTTTCCCTTGCCCGTCCCTTCGCACGACTTGCCGACTCAACGGGGCGGGCAAGGGCACGGGAAAGGGAAAGGGCAAGTGAGCTGCCGCAGCTCAGTAGGTCTTCCCCACCCACTCCCTCCACTTCTCGTCAAACTCCTTGTACCCGCTCACCCCGAAAGCCTGCTTCAGCGCGTCCTCCTGCTTCGTCTCGCCCTGCATCAGCTCAATGAACTTGAAGAACTCCTTCTTCCGCGCCTGGAGCATGTAGTCCACGAGGCTCCACGCCTTGCAGCCCTTCTTGGCGTTCAGCGAGTTGATGTGCCCCTCCATCACCTCCTGGATGTCCGGGTTCGCGTTCGTCGCGAGCATCTCCTTGATCAGGCCGCGCCAGTCCAGCACGTTGTCCCAGCTCTTCCCTCCCCCTCCGCCGCCGGACAGGGCGAACTGGATGCAGTGGGTCTCGGCGGACTTGAGGAGGCGGTCGGTGAACCAGTACGAGAGGCCCTCGTCGAGCCAGGCATTGCCGACGTTGCCGGCCCACATCGCGAACAGATGGTGGATGGCGTCGTGGCAACAGACGTCCTTGACGTAGTCCCAGTCGCCGCCGCCCTGCACGGCCTCCGACATGTGCGTCGGGTTGTAGAGCGTGACGCCGCCGGTCTTCTTGAAGGCGCCCTTGTCCTGGACCTCCTCGCAGGTGTCGATGAACTTCGCGTGCTGCTCCTCGGTTTTCACGAAGACCATGTCGACGCTTTCGTTCAGGTCGTCGGCCTTGAGTTCGAAGGTCTCGAGGAAGGCCGTGCGCGCGCCCTCGGCGCAGCGGACCAGCTCCTTGATCTCGCCGTCGCTGTACAGCCCCTCGATGAAGTAGTGGGCCGAGCGGCGCTTCGTCGTCTTCCAGCCGGTTCGCCCTTCGACCTGGCTCGGGTTTTCGTCGGGCTTGCCTTCGTCGGCGCCCGCGATCTTCTTTCCGCCCTCCTTGCGTTTCGTCACGTCGTCCGGCGCGACCCAGCGGCCATCCTGTTTCTCGAAGCCGAGAGCCTTGCGCGCCTTCTCGTGGTTCTCGTCGTATTCGAGCACGAGCCGCCACGTCTTCTTCTCATCGTCGCCCAGCTTGTTCTTCGCCGCGAAGTCGCCGACCCCCTCGAGCTCCTTCAGGATCCTAGCGTAGGCGGATTTGCGCTTGTCCTCGAGCGCCGCCTTCGCCGTGTCGATCTCGTTCTCCTTCCCCTCGTTCGTCTTCTTCACCGTCGCCTTCGGGTCGTCGATCCACACACCTCCCTCATTCTTCTTCCCGAGCCCCTTCTGCGCATCCGCGTTCGCCGGGTCCAGCGTCGCCGCCTTCGAGTTGTCCTCGAACGCGACGGCGAAGAGCTTGCGGCTCCAGGCGATCTTGGCGAGTCCGGCGTGCTCGCGCGCGGCGTTCTTCACGGCGGCGTCCCACTTCTTCTGCCATTCCGACTTCGGGTCGGGCGGGTCGCCCGCGAACGCCACGAACACGCCGCCGAGGAGCGCGGCCAGGACTGCAATCCGGGACTTCATCGACGCATCCCTCTCAATATTTCTCGCGGACGTACATCTCCCAGAGCGCTTCCATCTCGCCGATCGATTTGACCCCGAGCGCCGCCTTGACCGCGTCCTCCGGCTTGCTGCCGCTGCGCAACTCGGTGATGAGCGACAGGAAGTCCTTCTTTCGCTCGCCCACCAACCACTCGACGACGCTCCACGCCTTCATCGAGCGCCGCATGTTCATCCCGGACAGGTCGGTCACGAACAGCTCCATCATCTGCGGGTCCTGCCCCTCGCGCTCCAGCCGCTTCACCTCCGCCTTCCACCCGCGCACGTCTTCGAAATCGCGCCCGCCGCCGGCGGAGGTCGAGAAGCCGGAGCAGTAGACCTTGGCGGTCTTGAGCATCCGGTCGGTGACCCAGTAGGAAATCCCCTCGTAGAGCCACGCGGGGTACGGGAACGCCTGGTAGTGCTGGCAGAACAGGATGTGCACCGACATGTGAGCGACGAGATCCCGCACGTAGTCCCAGTCGTTGTCCCCCTGCCAGCCGGCGAACGCGAGCGGACTCAGCGACGGATAACCCGCGGCAGCCGCGTACGCCTTCTTGTCGCGTTCCGGGATCGCGGGGTCGACCTTCACGTACCGCCCGTACGGCTCCTGCGCCTTGAACACGATCGCGTGGATCGGGTCGGCGTAGTCCTCGGCGTCGCGGTCGATCATCTCGAGGAAGAGCCCGCGCGCGGCCTCGGCGATCTGGACGAGTTCGGCGACCTGGTCATCGGTGTAGGGGCCCTCGATGAAGAAGTGCGTCGAGCGGCGTTTCGAGTGCGAAACGCCGAGGGAGGTTTCGACCTCGCTCTTGTCCTTCACGGCCTCGCCCTTCGGCGCGTCCTTGATGCGTTTCGCGCCGGCGTCGCGCTTGGCCACGTCCTCGGGCGGGACCCACTTGTCGCCTTCCTTCACGTGGCCGAGGCCGAGGTGGCCCTTTTCGCTGTCGGGGTCGTAGCGGTCGACGACCTGGCGCCAGAGTTTCAGCGCCTCGTCCTTGAGGCCGTTCTTCTGCGCCCACTCGGCGAGCGTCGTGAATTCCTTCGCGAGCTTCTTTGCCGCGTCTTCGCGCTTCTTCGCGACCTCTTCCAGCAGCCCGGGCACGTCCGCCGCGGGCGCCTCCGAGCCCTTCTTCGGCGGCGTCTTCGGGTCGTCCACCCACGCGCCGGCCTCGAGCTTGCGCCCCAGCCCCTTCTGCGCGTCGGCATTTGCCGGGTCCAGCTCGACGGCGCGCGAGAACTCCGGGAACGCCTCGTTGTAGAGCTTCTTCGAGGCCGCCCACTTCCCGATCGCCGCGTGCTCCTTCGCCGCCTTCTGCGCGAGGACTTCCCACTTCTTCGGCCATTCGGCCTTCGGGTCGGGCGGGTCGCCGGCGAGCGCGACGGCGCAGAGGACCATTCCCGCCAGCAACGGCCGCCTCATCTCATGAATTCTCACGGACCCACGCCTCCCATTTGGCCTGGAGGGCATCATAGTCTTTCGCTTCGAGCACTTCGAAGAGCGCGTCCGTTTCTTCCTCGCCCTCGGAGATCTTCCGGACGATCTTGCGGAAAGTCTCGGGCTGGGTGGCGAGGAACGAGATGAAGCTCCACGACACGATCATCTTGTCCATGTCGAGGTCGTCGGCGTGGGCGCGGAAGACGGCGCGGAGGGACGGGGCCGAGGCTTCGCGCATCCGGGCGCGCAGCCGCGCGCGCCAGCCGGCAGTCGAGGGCGACCGGTCGTCGCCGAGCGTGTTCCCCTTGAGGTCCGTGCAGCGCGCGAGCGCCGAGCCGGTGAGCCGGTCCGTGAACCACAGCGCCAGCCCTTCGCTCAGCCACGCCGGTGGCTTGGCCAGGTTCCACGTGTGCTGGAACAGCAGGTGAACGGTGATGTGGATCGCCGCCTCGCGGTGGTACTCCGGGAGCTCCCCGCGCGTCCACAGCTCGAATGCGATGTTCGCCCCCATCGAGCTCCATCCGCCCAGCGCCTCGTACGTCTTGCGCTCGTCCTCCGACATCTCCGTGCACTTCTCCAGGAACTTCACGTGCTCCGGCTGGCTGGTGAAGAACACTCCCGTCACGCCGCCGGGCCGAAGCGCCTCGTCCGGCGCGAGCATCTCGAACAGCATCGTCCGCGCCGCCTCCGCGCCGCGGAGCCATTCCGCGAGTTCGTCCTGCGAAGCGCGCCCCTCGAACGTGAAATGCGCCGACCGGCGGCGCTCGAGTTTCGCCTCCATCGGCGCCGTCAGCGTGGACGGCTCCTTCGTCGCCTTGCCGCCGTCGCCCTTCTTGAGCAGGTCCAGCGCGGCCTTGCGCTGCGCCGCCTCCGCCTCCGGGAACCACCGGTCCCCGGCCGGCTTCCAGCCGATCCCCTCGCAGGCGTCCGCGTTGTTCGGGTCGAACATCCGCACCAGCCCCCACAGCCGCTTTGCGCGCTCCTTGTACCCCTTGTCCGCGGCCCACTGCGCCAGCGGGACCAGCTCCCGCCCCGCCGCGGCGATGATCCCCGCACGCTTTTTCCGGTAGGTGTCCAGCGCCTCCGCCACGTCCTTCGGGTCCCCGCGGTTTTCCCGCTCGACCACGAAGTCCTCGTCGCGCACCCACTCCCCTTTCTTGCGCTGGAACCCCAGCGCCTTCCGCGCGTCCTCGCTGTCCGGCTCCAGCTCCAGCGACTCCTCCCACTCGTTCGTCGCCGCCCCCTCCAGCCCGTTGTCGGCGCACCAGCGGGCGGCGAAGCGCTGCAGGCGCGCGACGGCGTTCGCGGCGGACTTCCAGCGACGCTGGTACTCCGTTTCGTCGGCGTCGCCGGCCCGCGCGGAAACCGCCGCGAGCAGCGCCAGCGTCGCCACCAGTCCTTGTCTCACGCTCATCGCCCCTCGTTGATCCACGCTTCCCACATCATCTCCAGCTCGTCGCTGTCCTTCGCTCCCAGCGCGCGCCGCAGCGCCCGGCTCGACGAACCCGTCCGGCACCGCGCGAGGAAATCGTAAAGCCGGTCCCGCTTCGCCGTCATCAGCCAATCCACCAGGCTCCACGCCTTCACCGTCATCTCGAACGTCATCTCCCCGGGCGGGGCCTTGGCGATGTCCTTGATGCGCGGCGAAGTGCCGTCCCAGACCCACTCGCGAAGGAGCCGCCGCCAGTGCAGGGTCGTCTTCGCGTCGCGCCGGGCCTTCACCTCGGCCCGGGGGAAACAGGACGTCGCGGTCCCGAGCACGCGGTCGCCGAACCACGCGCACAGCCCTTCGTCCAGCCATGCCGGCGTCTTCTCCATGCGCGTCAGTCCGCGGAAAGCGTACCGGGTCACGACGTGCACCGTCTCGTCGCGCAGCGAATCGAACGGACGCTCCCCCATCCAGGCCGCGAACAGGTCCGGGTTGGATCCCTCCCAGGTCGAGAATTCACCGGCCGTCTCGAGCCCGAGTTTTCCGGCACCGGTGACCTTTTCGAGGAAGCGCCTCTGGTCCCCCTCGAACCGGAGAAAGACGCCGTTGAGGAAGGCCGGCTCGGTCTCCGCGGGGAGACGGAAGGCCTCAATGAAGAGCTCCCGGGTGACCTCCGCGGTGCGGACCAGCGCGCGGATTTCGCCGTCAGTGAACTGGCCCTCGAACTGGAAGTGCGCGTTGCGGCGTTTCGCGAATGTCGCTTCCATCTTCTGTTCGACGTCGGAGGGATCCGACACGACTTTGCCGCCCGGAGTCTCCGCGACTCGCGAGTTCATCGCCTCGCGGGCGTCGGCTTCCGCGCCGGGGACGAACTCGCCCGCGTACTTGCGCCAGCCGAGCTTGGTCCGCGCCCGGGAGTGGTTCGGGCTGTATCTCAGCACCGCCTCCCACATGGCGCGCGCCTCGAGGTCGAGGTGGGCGTCGGCGGCGAAATCGGCGAGGTCTTCGTACTCGATGGCGGCCTCCTGGGCCGCGACGCGCCGTTTCGCCCGGTACCTCGCGAGGGCGTCCAGGCTCCGGTCGCTCTGCAGGTCCGTCGCCAGGTTCACCGGCCAGCGCGGGTCGTCCACCCACTTCCCCTGCTCCAGCTTGCGGCCCAGCCCGCCCTGCGCCTCGGCGTTCGCGGGGTCCAGCTCCACCGCCCGGAGGAATTCGTGCCGCGCAATCGCGAGCAGCCCTTCCCGGTAGGTGTAGGTTCCCAGCGACGCGTGCGACTCCGCGACGTTCTTCTCCGCTTCTTCCCGGCGCTTCTGGAAGCGGGCGGCGGGGTCCGAGGACTCCGCGCGGCCCGCCGCCGCGGCGGCCGCGAGGGCCATTAGCACGAATATCGGGCGCATCGGTTTCTCCGGCGCGCCGCCCGCCCCCCGCGTCGCGGCGCTACTTCTTCACGGGATGGTACCGCTTCTCCAGCGCCTGAACGAGCAGGTTTGCGAGCTCCAGCTGGATGTCCTCCAGGTGGTCCCCCGGCCCCAGCCGGTCCCGCCGGATCACGACTTCCACGATCGCTTCCGCCCCATCGGCGCGCGAGCCTGTCGAGACCGTCACGCCGCCGACCTTCCGGTACGCCTGCTTCGTCGAGATATCCAACGTGGAGCCTCCTCAAACGTAGGTTCTCTACAATTACCGGGCTTCGGCCCGCCTTAGAAGGAGTTTCGCATGCGCCTGGCCCCGCTGGCCGCCGCCTCGGCTGCCGTCTTCAGCCTCCTGCTCCCGCTCGCGGCCGAATCGCCGTCGTCCAGCCGCATTGAGCGGCGCCTCCGCAAGGCCCTCGAGGACGGTGAACAGCGCACGGCCAGCGCGATCGGCGAGGAACTCGACGCAGCCCTCCGCCCGGGCTCATCACTCGCCGCCATCCGCAGCTTCATCCGCTTCGACTCCTGTCGCGAGGACATCTATTACCTCGCCAGCGACGAACTCGCCGGCCGCGACACCGGCGCCGAAGGACACCGCAAGGCCGCCCAATGGGCCGCCGATCGCTTCGCCGCCGCCGGCCTCAAGCCCGTCGGCGACGACGACACTTACTTCCAGAACTGGAAGTTCGGCAAGAAGCCCACGCTCAACGTCGTCGCGTTCCTCCCGGGCGAAACCGACGAGGTCGTCGTCGTCGGCGCCCACCTCGACCACGTCGGCAAGGGACCCGGCGGCGGTTTCACCGCGCGCATCCTCCATCCCTTGAGCGGCAGCGACGACATCTACAACGGCGCAGACGACAACGCCTCCGGCTCCGCCGCCGTCGTCGAGATGGGATGCGCGCTCGGGAGCCTCAAGTCGAAGCCGAAACGCGGGATCCTCTTCATGCTGTTCTCCGGCGAGGAGAAAGGCCTGCTCGGCTCGCGGTACTACGTCGACCACCCGATTTTCCCGCTCAAGCAGACCGTGGCGATGATCAACTTCGACATGGTCGGCCGCAACGCGGACCACGAGATGGACGTGCTCGGCAGGGACGGCAGCCCCGAGCTCGGCGCCGCCGTCGACCGGGTCAATGCGCGCTTCGGCATGAAGCTCAAGATGCCCGCCAAATCGCCGGGGATCTTCATGCAGAGCGACCAGTACTCATTCCACCCGAAGGGCGTCCCGTCGCTGTTCTTCACATCGGGGATGCACACGGAGTACCACACGGCGCTTGATCACGCGGACCAGATCAACATCGGCAAAGTCGAGGAGATCGCGGAGCTCGGCGCGGCGCTGCTGCTCGACATCGCGAACCTCGAGGAGCGCCCGACCTGGCGCAAGATCGAGCTGGGCCCGCGCCTCGGAGTGCAGCCCGCGGAGGTCCCTGCGGCGAAGCGCGCGGAGCTGGGGTTGAAGGACGACGAGGGCGCGGTGTTGCTTTCGAGCGTCACCCCGAACTACGCCGCCGCGCGCAACGGGCTCAAGGCCAAGGACGTGATCGTCGCGATCGACGGCGAGCCGCTTCCCGCCGAAAACACGATGGAGAAATTCCGGGAACGGATCTACGACTCGGAGAAGCAGGTTTTCACGGTGATCCGGGACGGGAAGCGGATCGAGGTGAAGGTGGACTACGCGGCGCCGAAGAAGGAGCCGAAGAAGAAGGCGGAGGAGGAGAAGTAGCTCAACGGGTGAGTGGATGGCCGGCGAAACCGCCGGCCCACTCGACGAGCAGGGCGTTGAGGTAGATGGCGACCGGGAGCAGGACCGGGAGCCACGCCTGGCGGGCGCGGAAGACGCGGAGGGCCGCCGGGGTGGCGACGAGGGGCGCGAGGCCGTAGCCCAGGGCCATGCCCGCGGCGCCATGCAGGGACGCGGAGAACGCCGCGACGACCAGCGCATCCAGCGCGCCGAGCACGACGGAGAACCCGAGGACGCCGTAGAACGCGAGCGTCGAGTCCTGCACCGCCCCGCCCGGCGGGCGCCCGAAGACAGTGCGCATCATCCACGGCACGATCGTGAAGATAAGCGCGGGGGTCAGCATCAGCAGCGACCAGCCGACCCACCACCAGACGGCGTGGCTGAAAAACGAGAGGTGCGGGTCGCGCGCGGCCGCCACGGCGCCGCAGCTCAGGGCCAGCGCGAGGACGAGGAAGAGCGCCCCGATCTGGTCGCGGGCGCGGGCTGCGGGGTCCTGTCCTGCAGGCAGGGCGGTAGCCGACGTTTTATTTTCGGTCATGGTCCTCCGGGCGCCCGCCGCCGCCACGGCGCGCGCCTTCTCTCCCGGCAAATCTACACCGTCCTTCGTCCCCGTCAATTCCACTTCCACGGCTCCCCGTCCGCCTTCCGCCTCTTCGACTCCGCAATCGCCTCCAGCCGCGCCTTCAGCGCCTGCAGCAGCGAGTCCACCCGCTTCGCCACGTCCGTTTCCTCGAGCAGCCGCTGCCGCGTCGCCGCGTCCAGGTCGAGCCCCGCCGCGACCAGGTCCGCGAATCGCCCGGGCGACGCCCCCGCCGACAGCGCCCGGTTCGCCGCCGCCGCGAAGGAGAAGTCCTCCACCGACAGCCGCGTCGCCACCGCATGCAGGTGCATCGTCCTCGTCCGCACTTCCTCCTCTTCCAGCGGGTCCACACGGTCCTTCAGCAGCTCCCCTTTCGCAATCCGGTACGGCGTCTCCTGCACCAGCTCCCCCACCCGGATCCGCGCCATCCCCTCCAGCACGATGTTGAACCGCCCGTCGGGAAGAGCCTGCTCCATGATGATCTGCCCCAGCGTGGCGACCTCGTGCACCGGCGGGTTCCCCTCGTAGTCCTTCTCCCAGCCCGGCTTCAGCAGCGCCAACGCAATCAGCCGGTCCGTCCCCAGCGCCCGCCGGACCATCTCGCGGTAGCGCGGCTCGAAAACATGAAGCGGCAGGCGCGACCCCGGGAACAGGACGGTCGCGGGGAGCGCGAAGATCGGCGCCTGGCCCGGGAAGAAGACGGGCAGCTCCCCGTCCACGGCTACTTCGCCGCTTCCGGCTCGCGCCTCATCTGGGTCTTGAGCACGATCACGAATGCGATGCCGCAGATGACGGCCACCGACACGCCGGCGATCGTGACGACCAGGCTCCAGTCCGTCCCGGGCCCGGGCTTGACCGGCGCAGGCTCGCGCATCCGGATGCTCCGGGCGATCTGCTCGAACTCCACCACGCGGTAGGGATACGTCTTGGCCGACGAGGAGAAACTGAACACGTACTGCTTGTCCCCCGCGGGCACGTACCACTTCACTATCTTGACCGGCGACACTTCCTTCGTGACCTGGAACCCCTCGAGCCGGTACGTGTCCCGGTCCCCGATGTGCTCGACCTCGACCCGCTCGATCCCGAGCTGCACGCCCGCCTTCGCCGCGTCCGTCGACTTGATCTCGGCGTCCGCCGCCGCACGGAACTCCTCCCGTCCTTCCTTCGACACGATCAACGGCCGCTCGATCACCGCCACCTGCAGAAGCGCCCGCGTCTTGCTCTCGTCCTGCTGGCTCGCGAACATCGCGTGCACCCCTCGCGGAAGATTCTGGTACGCCTCGGATTTCGCCGCTTCCCAGTCCTCCGGCACCGCCATCGTCCACGACCCGTCCGGCGATCGCGCATCGCGCGCAACCGCGGCTGCCGCGAGGGCGAGGAGGACGATGAGCGTGGAAGTGATGGCCCGCATGGGTGAGAGGGATTATAAGGATCGCCGCGCGAAGGGACAGGGAAGCCTCGCTTTCCGTCCCGGGACGCTTCCCCGCCATCCCCCAGGGCCCCGTGAAACTCAAGTCGCAGCCGGAGGATTTCGTCGTCGTCGAGGAGAACAACGTCGCCTGGGACGAGGGCGGGGCGTTCGCGGTGTACCGCGTGGTGAAGACGGGGCTGAACACGCTGGACGTGGTGAACTACATGGTGGACGCGCTGAAGACGACGCGGTCGCGCGTGAACTACTCGGGGCTGAAGGACCGGCACGCGCACACGGAGCAGATCGTCACGGTGCTTCACGGGCCGCGGAAGGACCTCGACGGTGAGAACTGGCGCGCCGAGTTCCTGGGCCGGGCGAAGCACCCGGTCAAGCCGTCGACGATGACGGGAAACAAGTTCACGATCGCCCTGCGTGCGGTCCGCAAGGACGAAATCCCGGTCATCCGCTCGGTGATCGACCGCGTCCGCGTCACCGGGCTGCCGAATTACTTCGACGACCAGCGCTTCGGAAGCGCCCGCCATGGGCAGGGGTTCTTCGCCCGGAGCGCGGCGCGCGGCGAGTGGGAGGAGGCGCTTCGGCTCGTCATAGGCTGCCCGGCGCGGAAGGACAGTTCGCGTGACAAGCGGGCGCGGAGCCTGATCCGGGACCACTGGGGGAAGTGGAAGCAGCTGGTGGAGATGCTGCCGAGGACGCACGAGCGGGCGATCGTGCAGTACCTCGCGGAGCATCCGGGGGACTGGCATGGGGCATGCAACCGGGTCGACCGGCACCTGATGGGGCTCATGCTGGTGTCGTACCAGAGCTGGCTGTGGAACGAGGTGGCGGCGGAGTTCCTGCGGGAGAAGGTGAAGGACATCGAGGAGCTGGAGTACAGCCGGGGGAAGTTCGTCTACCCGCTGTCGCTCACGCCGGAGGAGGAGACGGCCGTCCGCAACCGGGACCTCCCGGTGCCGTGCCACCGCACGGAGTGGAAGGACGCCGACGAGCGAGCGAGGTTCGAGCGGCTGCTCAAGCGTGAAGGGCTGACGATCGAGAAGCTCAAGGTGGACCTGGAGAAGCACACGTTTCGTGCGTTCCGCCGCCCGCTGATGGTCCGCCCGGGCGGGCTGTCGATCGGCGGGTTCGAGGACGACCCGCTGAACCCGGGGCTGCAGTACTTCCGCCTGAACTTCTCGCTGCCGAAGGGGTCGTTCGCGACGGTGCTGATCAAGGCGATCCAGCGGCGGAAGGTGCTGGATGGCGAGGACGATGGAGAGGAGCAGGACGAGTCGGGCGATTAGCGCGCGTCGCGTGATCGAAGCGCGCCGAGGACGATCGCCCCGGCCGCATCGAAATCTCTCACGGAGCGCGCAGCTCCGCGATCCCGGCAGGCTCCCCGAAGCAGACGGACTCCGGGCGCAGGCGATTCCGGAACCTTCGGCCGTGAACTACTTCGCGGCCGGAGCGGCGGGCTTCGCGGCCTTCGTGGACCGCGTCGGCGAGCCCTGGACGGGCGTGCCGCCGAGGGGAAGGATGTGGACCTTCTTCCCCTGGTACTTCACGGTGCCGGTCGCGACGGCGTAGATGTCGAAGTTCATGCCCATGCGCGTGCCGCGCCCCGGGACGAATTTCGAGCCGCACTGGCGGAGGATGATGTACCCCGGCTGGACCGTTTCGCCTTCGTAGCACTTGATGCCACGGCGCTGAGCGTTGGAATCGCGCCCGTTACGGCTGGCGCCCTGACCTTTTTTGTGTGCCACGGCGAAATCTCCGAGCGATGGGGGTTGTTAAGAGGGGGGGAAGATACGGACCGTGGGCGGGGATGTCAAGGCTGGTTGGTGGCTAGTAGCCTGTGGTCTGTGGTGCGCCCTTTGTGGCGCCCGGCGGCGAGCAACGCGAGCTGCCAACCCCGAACCCTGAACTCCGAACCCCAAACCCGCACCCGGTGGGCGCCTTCTGTTTTTTTCGCGGCGAAGGGGGTGGGGATGGGGCGGGGCGCGCAGCCGTTCGCGCGGTCCGCCCCACCCCCATCCCCGCAGCCGCGAAAAAAACAGAAGGGGCCGGCCCCACGCCGGCCCCTTCACATTTGCCTGGAGGCATCCCTCTCCGAATGGCCCCAGGTTCGAAAGATTTTTCGGACGGCTTACGGGATCTGCAGCTCGAGCCCTTCCCACAGCGAATCAGGGCTCGCGAGCTTCTCCTTGTTGGCGGTGAAGATCGCCCGCCACTTGTTCGCGTCGCCCATCTGCGACTTGGCGATCGAGCTCAGCGTGTCCCCCGCCTTGACCTTGTACGTCTTCTTCGCGGGAGCCTCGTTCTTCGGGGTCTCGTTCTTGGGCGGATCGTTTTTCACGACTTCCTTCGGCGGGTCGTTCTTCGGGGCCTGGACCGTGTCGACCGGCGTGGCGTCCGCGATGGCGGGCATCGCGAGGGCCGTCCCGACGCGGAGCAGGTCGTCCGGGCTGGACATCTTGTCCTTGTTCGCCTCGTAGATCTGGCGCCAGTACTTCTCCTTGCCGTAGACCTTCATCGAGATCTTCGCGAGGGAGTCGCCGGCCTCGACCTTGTAGGTCTTCGCGGTCGCGGGAGGCGTGCGGTCGACAACCGGCGGATCGGTGTGCGTCGTCGTGTCCACCACGGGCGGCGTGCGGCTGCCGCCGTCGGCCGTCTCGATGCGGATGCCGCCGTCACCCGGGTCAGGGGGCGGGACGTGCATCCGGTCGCCGTTGTCCGGCTCGGCCACGGGACGCGTGTACGGATCGTCCGCCACGGGACCGGCGGGATCGATCGCCCCGCTGTTGGCCCCTGAAGCGGGGGGAGTCTTCTTGCGGTCTCCGTTCTTGGACCAGACCAGGAGGGAGACGATGCCCGACATCAGGAGGGCGATGATGAGAAGCTTGCCCTTGGTACCCATCGTGGGGACTCCGCTGTAGGAGAGGTGGAAGCGCCGCTTGCTTTATACTTTACAAATTATAAAGTATAGATGTCGATTGTCAAGGCCCCACTCTCCAGAATCCCGGCGGTCCCGCGTCAGCCGCCGTTTGCCGCAAAGCATTTCACAAAAACGACTTGCGAATGTCCGTGGACGGGGAACTCGCGACTCGACAGATTTTCTCGATTTTTCCTCCCGAGCCCCTCGCCCCGCCATTCCTTCAAGCCTCACCCCCACTCCCGCCGATGTTGACGTTGTGACCCTTCAGCAGATCCTCCTCGCCTCCCTCGCCGGCCTCCTCGGCTTCTGGCTCTGGCTGCGCACACGCCGCTGCTGCGGCCGGCCCGACACCTGCCCCCGGCTCGAGAAGGACTCCCCCTTCCTGCGCAAATGCCTCGAGAACCCTGGCTGCGCCCGCGCCTGCCGGTACGCCCTGCCGACGCTGGCGATGCGGCTGGTCCGGGAAGGGGCGGTCGGGCACGCGCTGGCGGTCGCGGGCCGGGCGGCCAATGAGCGCTGTCCAGGAGCCTGGCTCGTGCTGGCCCGGATGCACGACGAGATGGGCAACGGTCGCCTCGCGCGCAATCTTTACCGACGCGAGATCGAAGCGGACGAAAACGCCCTCGCGGCCTGGCTCGCGCTGGGCGACCACTTCGCCCGGGCGGGCGAGTACGCCGAGGCCCTTCACCACTACCGCCGCGCCGCGGAGCTCGACGGCACTTTCCCGGAGACCTGGTGCTCGCTGGGCCGGAGTTACGCGGCGCTCGGGCACTGGGCTGATGCGCGCGTCTGTTACGAGCTCGCGCTCCGCCACGCCCCCGACAGTCTCCCGACGATGCACGCGCTCGGCCTCGTCCTCGTCGGCGCCGGGGATTCCGCCGGCGCGCTCCGCGTATTCCAGGAGATTCTCGACATCGCCGGCCCCAGCGGGCCGCTGCTCGCGCGGCTCGGACGGCTCGCCCGCGAGGCCGGGAACTTCAGGAAGGCCGTGGTGTACCTGAAGGACGCGATGAAGCTGAGCGGGCTGCCGGACATGAAGAAGGACATGGCGGAGGTGTACGAGGCGATGGGGCAGCTCGAGATCGCGGAGTTCTACCGGCAGGAGTACGAGAAGGAATACGTGATTTAACGCACTGCGTCATCCCGGCGCGGCCGCTACTTGCCGAAGATCTCCGCGACGAAGTTTTCCTTCATCGTCCCCGACACGGTCACGTCGACGTCGCCGACGTCCGGCGAATCCTTCACGCGGAACTTCATCGTCAGCGCGCCGCCGAACTCCGCCTTCACGATCTTCTTCTCGTCGAGCGCGAACCACACGTAGCCCTGCTGGTTCACGTCGATCGTGGGCAGGTCCTTCCCCTCCCCGTGCATCGTGAAGTTCACCCAGATCTTCGCGCACTTGAGCTTGCCGACCTTCTCCGTGTCCGCCCACTTCCCCTTCCCCGACCCGCCCGCCTTCTTCGCGTCGTACCCGCCGTGCGACCACGCCGTCGTCACCGCGGCCGCGTCGATCTCGTACTCCTTGCCCTGCGCGAGGGGTTCCTTCGGGAGGAGAAGCGGAAGCACGTCCATCCAGCCCTGCTCCGCGATCCCGTCCTCCGGCTGCTCGCCCTCGATGTAGACCGCCTGCCCCTCCTTGGTCTTCGCCACCGTCACCTTGCGCTGGTGGTGAGGGAACTGCGTCTTCTTCTTCGTCTTCCCGTCCTCCTCCAGCTCTTCCTTCGTCGCCACCGCGAAATCCCGCTTCCGCAAAGAGTCCGGAAGGGCGACCTTCTCGCAGTCCTGGTCGTACTGCCACTTCTTCAGCGACAGGAAGTCCTGCTTTCGCTTGCCGAAATCCGCCTTCGATTTCCCCTTCACCGCCTCGTACCGGAGCTTCCCCTCGATCCGCTCTTCCTCCGTGACGACGAGCGTATCCCCTTCCTTGTTCTCGACTTTCATCTCGACGCCTTCGCCGGCGCGGGCGACGGACAGGGCGAACAGGAGGATGGACAAGGCACGCATGGTCGGCTCCGCGCTGGGGTTAAAGGAGTATACACACGCGACGGCAGCGAGGTTTCACCGTCTTTGCGGGCGCCGCTTGACCCCTGCTCAGGGTGCGTCAATACTCGGTTGCTTGCCCCTGGAGGAGTCCTTCCGATGAGACGTGGCTGCTGGGCGATGGTCGGGTTGTCGGCGCTGGTCGTGGCCGGGTGCCGGAAGGCCGAAGGGCCTCCCGGCGGCGGGGCGCCGGCGGCTGGCCCTCGCAGGGCGCCCCGGGTGACGGTCGCGACGGCGACGCGCGTGCCGCTGTCCTGGACGATCGAGGCCGTCGGGACCGTGGAGCCGCGCGAAGAGGTCGCCGTGGCCGCCGGCGTCGCGGGGGTCGCGGGCAAGGTCGGCTTCAACGAGGGCGACGACGTCACCCCCGAGACCGTCCTGGTCCGCATAGACGAGGAGCGGTACACGCTCGAGGAGAAGCGCGCGACGGCGGACCTCCAGCGCGCCCAGGCCGACCTCGACCACGCGATCGTGGTCTGGAACCAGCGGAAACCGCTCCACGACCAGAAGTACATCAGCGACGAGGAGCTGGCAGACGCGAAGGCGGCCCACGACCGGGCGCAGGCGGACAAGGCGAGGGCCGAGGTGGCGTTGTCGATCGCGCGCAAGGCCCTTCGAGACTGCGCCGTGCGCCCGCCGATCCCGGGCCGAATCAACACGAAGAGCGTCTCCACGGGCGAGTACCTGAAGGCGGAGACGGAGGTGGCGCGGATCGTGGACCTGTCCGAGCTTCGCGTGCGTTTCTCGGTGCCGGAGAGCGACGCGGGACGTCTGGTCCAGGGGCTCAAGGTGTCGCTGGAAGCGCGGGCGGCGCAGAGAACGAAGATCGAGGCGGAGGTGTTCTGGGTGAGCCAGATCGCGGAGGAGAAGACCCGCACGGTGCAGTGCCGCGCGCGGCTCGTCGCTCCCCCGGCGGCCCTGAAGCCGGGGATGTCGGTCACCGTGCAGGTGACGCTCGAGAATCGCGAGGGCTGCCTCATCGTTCCCGCGGAGGCCCTGCTCCCGACCGAACGCGGCTTCATCGCGTTCGTGGTGGAAGGCGGCAAGGCGCGGGAGCGCAAGATCAAGCCCGGAACCCAGACCGCCGACGGAAAAGTGGAAGCGCTGCAGGGGCTCAAGGAGGGCGACGCGGTCGTGCTGCGCGGCGCCGCGGCGCTCCGGGACGGTCAGGACGTGGAGGTGGTGAAGTGACGCTTTCGGACCTTTCGATCCGCAAGCCCGTGTTCGCCTGGATGCTGATGATCAGCTTCCTCGTGATCGGGGGCGTCGCGTTCCAGCGGCTCGGGGTCTCGCAGATGCCGGACGTGGACTTCCCGACGGTGACGGTGAACCTGACGTGGGAGGGGGCGGCGCCGGAGGTGATGGAGAACGACGTCATCGACACGGTCGAGGACGCCGTGATGTCGGTGGAGGGGATTCGCGAGGTCGCGAGCGCGTCGAGGCAGGGCGCGGCGACGGTGACGATTGAATTCGACCTGAGCCGCGACATCGACGCGGCGCTCCAGGACGTGCAGACGAAGATCGCCCAGGCACAGCGCACGCTTCCCAAGGACCTCGACCCGCCGGTCGTGACGAAGCAGAACCCGGAGGACCAGCCGATCATGTGGATCGGGCTGGTGGGGCCGCGGCGGCCGCAGGAGCTGTCGGACATCGTGAGGAACCAGCTCAAGGACCAGATCCAGCTTGTCCCGGGCGTGGGCGAGGTGATGCTCGGCGGGTACCTGAACCGCAACGTGCGCATCTGGGTCAACGCGCGCAACCTGGAGACCTACAACCTCGCGATCGACGACATCACCCGGGCGCTTCAGCGCGAGCACATCGAGGTGCCGGCGGGCCGGATCGAGACGGACGTGCGCGAGATCAACGTGAGGTCGGAGGGGGAAGCGCTCAACCTCGAGGAACTGCGGAACATCGTCGTCCGCCAGGACGGGAACGCGCGGGTGCGGCTGAGGGACGTGGCGCTCGTGGAGGACGGGCTCGAGGACCGGCGCCGGATCGCTCGGTCGAACGGCGAGTCGGCGCAGGGCATGGGGATCAAGAAGCAGCGCGGGGCGAACGCGGTCGACGTGGCGAAGGGCGTGCGGGAGAAGATGGTGGAGCTGCGGAAGCAGCTTCCCGAGGACCTGGAGCTGTCGGTGGTGTTCGACTCGACGCCGTACGTCGAGGACAACATCCACGAGATCGAGCTGACGATGGCGCTGTCGGTGCTGCTGACGGCGCTCGTGTGCTGGCTGTTCCTGGGCTCGCTGAGCTCGACGTTCAACGTGGTGCTTGCGATCCCGACCTCGATCGCGGGGACGTTCGCCGTGATGTACTTTTTCAACTTCACTCTCAATACCTTCTCCCTGCTCGCGCTGTCGCTGTCCATCGGAATCGTCGTGGACGACGCGATCATGGTGCTCGAGAACATCTACCGGCACCGGGAGATGGGAAAATCGAGGATCGAGGCCGCCGCCGACGGCGCGCGGGAAATCTCGTTTGCGGCGATGGCCGCGACGGCCGCGATCGCGGCGGTCTTCCTCCCGATCGCGTTCGCCCAGGGGATCGTGGGCAAGTTCCTGTTCCAGTTCGGCGTGGTGCTGACCGTGAGCGTGCTCCTGTCCCTCATCGAGGCGCTCACGATCGCCCCGGCCCGGTGCTCGCAGTTCCTCGACGCGACCGAGCGGCGCTCCCGCATCGGACGCCTCGTCGAGAGCGGATTCCACGGCCTCGCAGCCGCGTACGGCCGCGCGCTGAAGCCCGCCGTCCGGTGGCGATGGGCCGTCATGGCCATCTCCGTCGTGCTCTTCGCCGGCTCCCTCTGGTTCGCCCAGCAGCTCCGCAAGGAACTCGTCCCCTCGCAGGACCAGTCTCGCTTCCTCGTCCGCCTCCAGACCGCCGTCGGCAGCTCGATCGACCAGACCGACCGCATCGTCCGCGACGCCGAGAAGATGGTGATGGAGATGCCGGAACTCGACCGCTACTTCATGGCCATCGGCGGCTTCGGCGGGGGCGAGGTCAATACTGCCGTCCTATTCGTCACGCTCAAGCCGCGGACGGAACGCACCCGGACGATGCAGCAGGTGATGAACGAAGCGCGCGGCAAGCTGAACTCGATCCCCGGGCTCCGGGCCATGATCCAGGACCTCTCGACCATGGGGTTCAGCGCCCAGCGCAGCTTCCCCGTCGAGGTCTCCCTGCGCGGCCCCGACCTCGACAAGCTGGCGGGGCTGTCGGCGACGCTTCAGGAGCGGATGAAGGCCAGCGGGCTCATGGTCGACATCGACACCGACTACCAGGTCGGCATGCCGGAGGTGAGGATCGCGCCGGACCGCGAGAAGGCGTCGCTCGCGGGAGTCTCGATGGCCACCGTCGGCCAGAGCGTCAGCGCGCTGATCGGCGGCGCGAGGATCGGCAAGTACAAGGAGGGAAGCCGCCGGTACGACGTCCGCATGCGCATCCAGCGCGACCAGCGGCTGCGAAAGGAGGACGTCTCCTCCATCCGCGTCCGGTCGGACAACGGCAGCCTCGTCCCGCTCTCCGAGGTCGTGAAAATCTCCGAGTCGCCCAGCCTCCTCGCCATCAACCGCCGCGGCCGGGAGCGCGCCATCGCCGTGTTCGGGAACGTCGCCCCCGGGAAGTCCCAGGCGGACGTGTTCACGGAGATCGAGCGCGCCTGGAAGGAGATCCAGCCCGAGAACTACCGCATGTACTTCGCGGGATCCGCGAAGACCACGAAGGAAACCGTCGGCTCCCTCGTCCTCGTCATGGCCCTCGGCCTCTTCGTCGCCTACGTCGTCCTCGCCTCGCAGTTCAATTCCTTCGTCCACCCCGTCACCGTCTTCTGGGCCCTTCCCTTCTCCGTATCCGGAGCCCTCCTGGCCCTGTGGTGGGCCGACGTCTCCCTCAACCTCTACTCCGCGATCGGCATCATCCTCCTGATGGGCATCGCGAAGAAGAACTCCATCATCCTCGTCGACTACACCAACCAGCTCCGCCAGCGCGGCCAGCCGTGGCGCGAGGCCGTCCACAACGCCTGCCCCGTCCGGCTCCGCCCCATCCTCATGACCAGCCTCTCCACCATCGCCGGCGCCGCCCCCGCGGCCCTCAGCCTCGGCCCCGGCGCCGAACTCCGCCTCCCCATGGCCCTCTCCGTCATCGGCGGCATCGCCGTCTCCACCCTCTTTACTCTCTTCGTCGTCCCCGCCTTCTACGGCATCGTCGAGGACGTCCGCGGGCTGTTCGCAAAGGCCGAAGAGCCCTCCGGGGCCCCCGCCGGGACGCCTCCCCTGCCCGCGCCGGCATCGCCGGAATAGCGCCTCACACCGCGGCCGGTCGCCCGTACATTTCCCGTCGATTCAACCGCCACAGGCCGCGCTTCCCTTTCCTCCGGAGACCCGCATGACCCGTTTCCTTTCGCTGCTGCTGTCCCTCGTCCTCGCCCTCCCGCTGTTCGCGGAGAAGAGCGACCTCTCGAAGCGCTTTGACAAGGCAAAGGATTACCTGTCCGAGGTCGAGAACCACCTGGCGAAGTCGTTCATCGAGCGGGAGCACGTGAAGCCTGCCGAACTGGTCGAGGCGTGCAAGGCGGGGTTCCTGAAGGCGGTGGACGACGAGGCGTTCAAGAAGCTGAAGGGATCGTTCAAGAAGGAGCTGGTGGCGATCTGCCAGGACGAGGAGGTCGCGTCGATCGAGGCGCTGCTGAGCCGGACGCGCAAGGCGGCGGAGAAGGCCGGCGCGGACGACCTGGACGTGGTCAGGCTCGCGGACCTCGGCGCGACGTCGATGGTGAAGTCGATCCAGGACCCGTTCAGCAACCTGCTGAAGGGCGAGGACATGCAGAAATTGATGAAGCAGATGCAGGGCGAGGGGAAACAGGACTCGATCGGCGTCGGGCTGGAGCCGGGGAAGGACGGGTTCCGCGTGACGTTCGTGATGTACGGCTACGCGGGGTACGACGCCGGGCTGCGCGTCGAGGACCAGGTGCTCGAGGTGGACGGCGAGAAGATCGCGGGCAGGGACATGAAGGAGATCCAGCCGCGATTTGCCGTGAAGGAAGGCGAGACGATCGTGCTGACGGTGAAGCGCGAGGGGTGGAAGAAGGCGTACGACATCCCCATCACGAACACGCCGCGCAAGATCAAGAACGTTTGGAGCGCGATGCTGCCCGGCGGGATCGGTTACGTGCGCCTGACGATCTTCGACCTGTCGCTCGGCACGGCGACGACGGATGCGCTGGAGGCGCTCCAGAAGCAGGGGATGAAGGCGCTGATCCTCGACCTGCGGAACAACCCTGGCGGCGCGCTGCCCGCGGCGATCTCGGTGGCGGACACGTTCATTTCCGGGAAGAAGTTGATCACGTACACCGAGTCGAACCTGGACATGTCGAAGGTGATGCCGTTCCCGGTGCCGGGGATGTCGGACCAGAAGCCCGAGATGGAGTACCGGGCGTCGAAGAAGTCGGACTTCGAGAAGATGCCGATGGTGGTGCTCGTGAACGGCTCGAGCGCGAGCGCGAGCGAGATGCTGTCGGGGGCGCTTCAGGACCTCGGCCGTGCGGTGCTGGTCGGGGAGAAGACGTATGGCAAGGGGATCGGGCAGACGTCGATCCCGCTGTGGAAAACTCAGGGGGCGGAGTTCGGGAAGTCGGCGATGCCGATGCTGCCGAACCGGTTCCTGTACCTGACGGTGATGCGGTATTTCCTGCCGAGCGGGCGGTCGATCCACCACAAGGGGATCGAGCCGGACGTGAAGGTTCTGATCCCGCAGATGGACGCGGAGACGTGGGACGGGGTGTACGAGCTGCGGAAGTCGGGAGCGGCGAAGGAATTCGCGGCGGGGATCGACGAGGCGAAGGCGAAGGATCTGGCGGTGTACGACGGCTTCGATCCCGCGGCGTACCCGGGGTTCGCGAAGTTCTACAAGGGGCTCGGGACGAAGCTCTCGAAGGACCGGGTGCGCGAAGAGGTCCGCCGCGAGCTGCGCCTGAAGATCGGCGGCAAGACGGCGCTGGTGGACATGGAGACGGACACACAGGTCCAGCGGGCGATGACGATCCTGGCCGAGAAGCTGGCCGGCGAGGCGGAAGGCGGGAAGAAGTGACCGCCGTGAGCCGTTAAGATCCGGGACCGATTTCACAACCACGGGAGACACGACCTTGAAGACGCTGGCCGCCTGTGCCCTGCTCGCCGCATTCGCCCTGCGCTCCACCGCCGACGACTGCTGCGGAGGGGACAAGGAAGCGAAGAAATGCCCGGTCGCGAAGACGCCGGAGGAGTGCCACGAGCTGATGAAGAAGGCCGTGGTGGCCAAGGACGGCCCTTCGTTCTGGTGCCTCCTGTCGCTCGACACGCGAAAGGCGCTTCTCGCCGACGCACAGGACGACAAGGACCATTGCGCCGAGGAGGTTTCGAAGAAGCTGGGCGTGACGGTCGAGCAGTTCGGGAAGATGGAAGCCGAGGCGATCGCGATTGCGAAGCTGCTGGCGGGGATCGACGAGGCGGCGACGAAGCGCGTCGAGGCGGAGAAGCTGGAGAACCTGAAGGTGGACGGCAAGAAGGCGACGGCGGTGCGCGTGAGCGGCGAGGACAAGCGCGAGGTGACGCTCGTGAAGGAGGGGGACGCGTGGTTCGTCTCGCTCATGGGCGACTGCTCTGCCGGCGAAGACAAGAAGGAAGACGAGTGCGAAGGAAGCGATTGCGGGGACGAAAAGAAAGACGGCAAGTAAGCTGTGATCCGCACATAACCGGCAGGGGGGCGCGCCATGCGTCCCCCCGTTTTTTTCACCGCGGCCCGCCCGGGCCGCGGGCGACGTCCAGGGGGACGAGGAGACACCGATGAGGTTCGTACACCGCCTGACCGCCGCGGTCGCCGCGGCCGCTTTCGCCCTCGCCGTGCCGAGGATCGTTCAAGCCGAACCGGACAAGCCGGCGCCCGAGGAAAAGGAGACGGCGAAGACGCCCGAAGAGGCGTGGACGCAGTTCCAGAAGGCGATCGGGAAGCCGGACAAGGAACGGCTCTGGGCGCTCCTGGGGAAGGACTCGCGCAAGGTGCTGGAGGACGAGATCGGTTCGATGATGAAAGCGGCCGGGGACGAGCACAAAGGCGAGATCGCCAAGGAACTGGGCGTGACCGTGGAGGAGTTCGACAAGATGACCGAGAAGGACGTCGCGATTGCGATGCTCGTCGCGTCCGCGAAGAAGGAAGAGAACGACATCCAGAAAATGAAGGTCTTCGAGATCAAGGTCGACGGGGACAAGGCCTCGGGACTGCGCGACGAGAAGGGCGAGGGCAACAAGGACGAAGCCAAGAAGGCGTTCTTCATCAAGGAAGACGGCGAATGGAAGCTCGACATCAAGCGCGAGATGGCGGGCGATGACGAGGGCGGAGGCGACGAGCCGGACGAAGAGGACGGCGAAGAAGGCGACGAGAACAAGTAGCAGGACCAACACGGGCGGGGGGCGAACAGCCTCCCGCCCGTTCTATTTGAGCAGGGTCTTCGCCAGCGCCGCGGCTTCGTCCGCCGTGCGCACTTCCCCGTTCAGCTGCGCGGCGCGCACCGCCGCGAGGACGGCGCCGAGTTTCGGGCCGCGCGGGGCGCCGAGCGCGAGCAGGTCGTCGCCCGTGAGCAGGCGCGGCGGGTCGAGATCGCCGGCCGCGAGGCGGGTGGACATCAGCGCGTGCCCCTCGAGCGAAGCGCCGCGGGCTTCCTGGGTGGCGCGGTGAAGCGCGAGGAGTTCCCCGGAGCCGGGATGGGCGAGAAGCGGCTTCCACTCGGCGGGCTTCATCGCCGTCGCGCGTTCCGGATCGGTGCGGTGCGCGACCAGCCAGGTGATCCGTTCGCGCTCGTCGTTCGAGCATTTCAGGTCGCGCGCGGCAGCCTCGGCGACGCGCGGGTTCTCGACGGTGTGGACCAGCGCGGCGAAGGCGATGGCGAACGGGCGCGGGTCGAGGCGCTCGACCGCGCCCACCGTCGTGGACCAGGCATCTTCCGGAATCACCTTCAGCGCCGGGACGCACGCCGCCAGCAGCCCGGTTTCCCGCAGGAGCCGCAGCCCCCGACCGGCGCGCTTCGCCTGCAGCAGCTTGCCGAGCTCCTCCTTGACGCGTTCACGGGACACGGCCGAGATTTCCGCACTGCGCCGCGCGATGGCCGCGAGCGTCGCGGGCTCGATCTCGAAGTCAAGCTGCGCGGAGAACCGGACGGCGCGCAGCATGCGGAGGCGGTCTTCGTCGAAGCGCTTTTCGGGGTCGCCGATGGCGCGGATGACGCGGGCCTGGAGGTCGGCCTGGCCGCCGACGAGGTCGACGATGGTGCCGGTGAGGGGGTCCTCCATCATCCCGTTGATCGTGAAGTCGCGGCGGAGGACGTCGGATTTGAGGTCGCTGAACGTCACGCTGTCCGGGTGGCGGCCGTCGCTGTACTTCGCGTCGGAGCGGAAAGTCGCGACCTCGACTTCACGATCCTCGACGAGGGCGAGGATCACGCCGAACTGCTTCCCGACGGCGACGTTCCGCCGGAACAGCTTCTGCGCCGCGTCCGGGACCGCGTTCGTCGCGACGTCGTGGTCGCCCGGCTCGCGGCCGAGGAGTCGGTCGCGCACGCAGCCGCCGGCGAAATAGGCCTCGAAGCCCGCTCCGCGCAGCTTTTTCACGACGGTGAGTGCGGCATCGCGTGACGTCATCAGGCCCCTTTATCGCTCCCCGGCGCCCTTCCGTTCACATCCGCGGCCTTTTCCGCGCCATCCGCCTCATCCGCGTATTCCCTTTTCGGCCTCACGTCCGGCACCTTCAGGATAATCACTCCCCCGATCACCAGCTGCACCACCAGCGACCCGATCGCCGCCCGGTACTGGTTCACTTCCTGCCACCCCGCCGCCGCCGCCGCGCTCACGATGATCCCCCACAGCACCGGGCCGAACACCGCCGACGTCTTCCCCGTCAGCTCCGACAGCGCGAAGAACTCCCCCTGCTTCTCCTTCGGCACCAGCGTCAGCAGAAGCGGCCGCGAGCTCGTCCACATCGACCCGAGCAGCACGCCGAGCCCGGGCCCGATCACCCAGAAATGCCGCGCGTTGCTCGTCGCCGCCGCCAGGCTCAGGAACACCGTCCACCCCGCCAGCACCCCCACCAGCGTCCTCTTCGGCCCCAGCCGGTCCGTCACGAACCCGCACACCACCGACCCCACCAGCGCGAACGCCGTCGCCAGGAACAGGAACTGCCCCTGCACCTCGTCGCTGAACTTCAGCACCTTCGCGCCGTAAATGGCCATGAAGATGTACACCGTCGAGATCGCGTCCTCGTAGAACCACTTCCCGATCAGGAACCGCAGCACGCCGGGGTACTTCTGCGTCGCGCGGAGCCCTTCGAAAACCTGCGCGTAGGCCGCCTTCACGCCAACGTGCTCCCCCGCCGGTCCCGACTTCTCGCGGACCCAGAGCATGCACGGAAGCGCGAACAGGGCGAACAGGATCCCGGTCGGGATGAACGTCCCGGCGCGTCCCCAGCCGGTTTCGCGGCGGACGAGCTCGGCGCCCGGGGGCGCTTCTTTCCACGTGACGTCATAGAAGCGCTGCTGGGTGGCGGCGACGAATTCCTCGTGGGCGGCGGCCTTGGCGGCGCCGGTGGCGGAGCGGACCTGGTATTCGCAATTGACGTCGAGGGGAAGGGGCCCGTCGCGGAGGTTTCCGTCGGGGGCGGTGACCGCGGCGACGGGGACCCACGGCTTCGCGAATCCGGGGAATTCGAGGGAGAAGACTTTCCCGGTCGCGAAGGGCATGACGAGGAGGAGGCCGACGATGGCGCCGAGGTACCCCGCGCCGACGCCGTAGCCGGAGACGCGGCCGATGGTGGCGGGCTCGCTGACGCTGGTGAGGAGCGCGTTGTAGAAGACGAGCCCGGCGTGGTAGCCGAAGTTCGCGAGGATGAAGCACCCGACGGCGACCGCGACGCGCCCCGTCGTCCCCATCCCCGACATCGCGGCGATGCCCATCATCGCCGTCAGCGCGCAGCACCCGATCGTCGCGATGTTCAGGTAGGCGCGTTTGCGCTTGTAGGCGTCGCTCCACACGCCGAGCAGCGGCAGCGCGACAACGATCAGCGCCGCCGAGGCCGCATTCGCCGCGCCGACCCACAGGTCCGGCTTCCCGTTGTTCATCGTGACCCAGAGCGAGAAATACAGCGTCACGATGTTCATCGAGAAGATCGTGTTGGCGAAGTCGTAGAGGATCCACGACACCAGCGGGAGGGGGCGGTTCACGGGGCGAAGTGTACGGGCGGGGCGCTGGGACGTCGCCACTCGTACCGAGATCGTTCCGAAGCCAGCGTGGTCGGAGGGATCGCCTCGAACAACTCGGGACTCTAGGGCACCGCCATGCGAGCCAGAAGAGCGCGCCATTTCACCAGCATCGCCTTCGCTGCGACTTGGTCTACCGTCAGGACTCGGACGTACTCTTCATAGGAATCGCGCAATTCAATGGCCGCAGCACGCTGGCCGGGCGTTGCCAGCGGGAACGATTCGACGACCGGAATGACCATGAGGCACAGGCGGCTGGCGTGGAAGCACGACCTCATGGGTCTGAAGTCGTTGTCGAATCCGTCGACATTGAGACAAATCAGCCCTGGCTGAATTCGATCTACGTGTCTCGAGTCATTGAGGGCATCCTCTGCTTCCCGAAGTTCATTTGCCAACAGACCGAACTGAGAGAGAAATGAGTGAATCTCATCGACACGCGGCAATACGTTTGGTCTGAGCACATCACTGGCAACTCCACGCGCCGACCAAGGAATGCCCAAATCATCAAGTTCGACGGGAGTTGGCGTGTCGGATGTGGCACCGCTTGCGATGACCAGAACTCGGATGCCGGCAAGAGGCTCATGTGTAGTTGGAGGCTCGTTGCGGATATCGCCTGAGGGAATCCACCACCGGTGCCAGTTTCCGCGGACGTCGCTTGCCAGGACCGCATACCTCCGAGCCACCTTCCAACGAGTCCCGGCGTCCGCACAGAAAACAGGAGACATGGAGAAGTCTCTGCCGTCCTGGGGCCTCGCGAAGTAGTGCTCAATCGGGATATAGCCCCAATCGTAAATCTCGAGCAGAGCAACACTCTCCCCTTCATCGGCGGCTACAAACCACCGCTGGGCGTCGGCGGGCAGCCCCTGAATTCGCACCTTTACCATGTCCGAAGGATGCCCCATGCGATACACGACGAATCCGAGCATGGCCGCCACAAGGAGCAAGATGCAGCCGCAGCCGCACTTCGCCCTGAAACTCAGACGCTTCATTCGAATCTCCGTGCACCGAACCAAGTGAATTCAAGATGTCGCACCTGTGATGCCGCCTTCGTGACCAGGATCACGAGTAATCTTCGGAAATCATCGGGAGGCGCCCCGTTTCTGCGCACGCCCCGCTGAAACACTTCCCCTCCCCGCCCGTCCTCATTTCACACGGGATTCTGCGCGCCGGGCAGCGTACGATTGCGGGCCGGGTTCAAGGGAGGGGCGGCGGTGAACGAGACGCAGCAGGTGACGCACCTCTTGAGGCGCGCGGGGTTCGGGGCCTCGATCGGCGAGCTGGAGCAGGCGCGGCGGGAAGGCTACGCGGCGACGCTCGAGCGGCTGCTGGCGTTCGAAGGCGTCCCGGACGAGGTCGAGCAGGACATCGCGGACGTCGAGGACGGGCTGCTCGACATGAAGTCCCTCGACGACGTGCGCGTGGCGTGGATTTACCGGATGGCGCGGACGAAGCGGCCGCTGCAGGAGCGGATGACGCTGTACTGGCACAATCATTTCGCGACCGGCGCCGGGAAGGTCGACCAGGCGCCGCTGATGCACGCGCAGGTCGCGCTGTTCCGGCGGTTCGCGGCGGGGAACTTCCGGTCGCTGCTGCTCGAGATCTCGAAGGACCCCGCGATGCTGATCTGGCTCGACGGGCGCGCGAACCGGAAGGGGCTGCCGAACGAGAACTACGGGCGCGAGCTGATGGAGCTGTTCACGCTCGGGATCGGGAACTACACGGAGAAGGACGTGAAGGAAGTCGCGCGGTGCTTCACGGGGTGGAACCTGCGCGAGGGCGTGTTCTTCTTCGACGCGAAGCAGCACGACGATGGCGAGAAGACGGTGCTCGGGAAGACCGGGAAGCTCGACGGGACGGACGTCATCGACCTCCTCGCGGCGCATCCCGCGACGGCGAAGCGCCTCTCCGAAAAGCTCTTCCGGGAATTCATCGGCCCGACGCCGGACGCCGACACCGTCAAGGCGCTCAGCGACGAGTATTTCCGCAGCGGGTACGACGTGCGGTCGATGCTGCGCGTGCTCTTCACGTCGAAGGCCTTCCTCTCGGACGCGGCGCAGTGGGCACGGATCAAGTCCCCCGCGGAGCTCGTGATCGGCGCGCTGCGGGCGATGCCCTCGATCATCCCCGTGAAATTCCTGCCGCTCAACTTGCGGCGCATGGGGCAGGACCTGCTCGCGCCGCCGACGGTGAAGGGCTGGGACGGGGACCGCGCGTGGCTCACGACGACGACCGTCATCAACCGCTTCAATTTTGCGCGCGACCTCGCCCCGGGCTACAACAACCAGCCGTCGGCCGCGCTGGCGCCGAAGAAGCTGGTCGCGGATTTCGGGATCGACTCGGCGGAGAAGCTGGTCGACCACATGCTGCAGCGCTTCGGGCCGCTCGAGGTCGCCGCGGAAACGCGGGCGCGGCTGGTGGAGTACGTGAAGGCGCCGGAGCAGCCGAAGGGGCCGGTCTTCCCCGCCCCGCAGACGTGGGACGGGAAGGTGCGCGGCGTTGCGCACCTCGTGATGGCGCTTCCCGAATTCCAGCTCGCGTGAGGGCATGGCGATGAACAGGCGCGACTTCCTGAAGGCGGGCGGGCTGGGGGCGGCGTCGCTGATGGTGCCGGGGTGGCTGACGCGGGCGCTGGCGGAGCCCGGGGCGGCGCGGGGGAAGAGGACGCTGGTGCTGGTGATGATGAGCGGGGGGAACGACGGGCTGAACACGGTGGTGCCGTATGCGGATCCGCTGTATGCGAAGGCTCGGCCGACGCTGGCGCTGCCGAAGGACCAGGTGCTGCGGCTCAACGACTCGCTCGGGATCAACGTCGCGATGCGCCGGATGCGCGACCTGTTCGAATCCGGAAAGCTGGCGATCGTGAACAACGTCGGCTACCCGAACCATGACCGGTCGCACTTCCGTTCCATGGAGATCTGGCAGACGGCGCAGACGGAGGGCGTGGTGCGCGACGGCTGGCTCGGGCGGTGCCTGTGCGACGACAACTCGGCGCCGCACAGCCTTTCCTTCGGGAGCGAGACGCCGCTGGCGTTGTGGGCGGACGGGGGCGGGGTGATGGCGATGGAGAATCCGGGCGGGTTCGAGATCGGGACGGACATCCGTCATCCGGGCGACCGCGGGAACATCCAGGGCGCGTTCCGCGACCTGTACGGGATGGAGCGCAAGGGCCCGGCGGAGTACGTGCGGCAGCGCGGGATCGAGGTCATGGCGCAGGCGGAGCGGATCCGCACGATCGCGCAGCGGCCGCCCTCCCCCGTCGCGTACCAGAACTTCCCGCTCGCGCAGCAGCTGCGCTTCGTCGCGGACGCCATCGAGGACGACTTCCCGGCGCGCGTCTACGTCGTCAGCCTCGGGGGGTTCGACACGCACGCCAATCAGCGCGGATCGCACGCGGCGCTGCTCGTGACCGTCTCGGAAGCGATCGCGACGTTCCAGAAGGACCTCGACGCCCGCGAACTGTCCGGGCGCGTCGTGACGGCGACGTTCAGCGAGTTCGGGCGGCGCGTGGCGGAAAACGTGTCGCAGGGAACCGACCACGGCGCGGCCGGCCCGATGTTCGTCGTGGGCAAGCACGTCAAGGGCGGCATCTACGGCGGCGCGCCGGACCTGGAGAAACTCGACTCCGGCGACGTCGCGATGAAGATCGACTTCCGCCAGGTTTACGCCGAGCTGCTGTCGAAGGGGCTCGGGATCGAACCGGCGAAGGCGCTGGGGGGCAACTTCACGGAGGTGGGAATCCTCTAGCGGACGCCCGCGTCCACTCCGGCGAATCGCGCCGCCCCGAGCCGCTGTATTCCCCTCCACACCATGCCTGCCCCCAACACCCTGATCGGCCGCATCCTCGGCGGCTACGTCCTCCAGAGCCAGATCGGCTCCGGCGGCATGGGCGTCGTCTTCCGCGCCCACGACGACCGCCTCGGCCGCACCGTCGCGATCAAGATCCTCGCCGCCAAGTACAACAAGGACGACATCCTCCGGCAGCGCTTCCTCCGCGAAGGCCGCACCGCGGCGCGCATCGACCACCCGAACGTCGCGCGGATCCTGTCGGCCGGCGAGGAAGACGACCTGCCGTACCTCGTCATGGAGTACGTGGACGGAGGGTCGCTTCAGAAGATCCTCGAAAAGCGCGTCCACCTCCCCGCGACGTCCGTGGTGCGGATCGTGCGGCAGATTGCGGAAGCGCTGGCGGCGGCGCACCGGGTGGGGGTGCTGCACCGCGACGTGAAGCCGGCGAACGTGCTGTTCACGAAGGACGGCGAGCCGAAGCTGGTGGATTTCGGGCTGGCGCGCGAGGAGATGTCGGACGTGAACCTGTCGCAGACGGGGATGGTGATGGGAACGCCTCACTACATGGCGCCGGAGGTCTGCGAGGGGAAGAAGGCGGACGTGCGGGCCGACGTCTACGCGCTGGGAGTGGTGCTGTACGCGATGCTGGCGCTGCGGCTGCCCTTCGACGCGGAGACGGCGATCGGGATCCTGATGGCGCACATCCAGAAGCCGGTGCCGCCGATCCCGGAGGCGCCGAAGGGCGTGCTGGCGGTACTGATGAAGGCGCTGGAGAAGAACCCGGCGAAGCGCTGGGCGACGGCGGCGGATTTCGCGGCGGCGCTGGCGAAGGTCGAGGCCGCGCCCGGTGAGGCGATCGCGCTGGAGCCGGCCGCGGGAGTTCCCGATCCCCTGCGTCCGACCGCCGGCACGCTGTCCTCGCCGATCGCGACGTCCCGGCCGCTCTCCGCCGGGACGCCGCAGCGTGCCGCCGACGCCCCTTCGGTGCCGCTCGGCGCCACCCCGGCGGGCGCCGCTTCGGTTCCCGGCGGCCTTTCGCCCACGGAGGCGACTCCGAGCTCAGGCTTCCCCGCGCGTCGAAAGGGTCCGCCGTTGGCGGTTCTCGTGGCGGGCGGCGCCCTCGCGCTCATGCTGCTTGCGGGTGGAATCTACGCGGCCCGTCGCCCCACCCCGGTGGCGCCGGCGCCGGAACTCCCGGCTCCTCCCCCGTCGCCGGTCGGCGTGACGCCTCCCGCCCCGCCGGACGCGGCCTGGGAAGACTCTCTCAGGGCGGCGATGGCCGCCGCAAAGACGTTCGAGGCGCAGGACGATTTCCGGCGCGCGCTGGAAGTGCTGGCGGCGCTGTCACCCCCCGACACGCGTGCCGCTGCGGCCGTGGCACGGGAAAAGAATGACCTGCTCAATCGCGTCGAGGTCCGCGTCCAGACGGAGAAGTCCGCCCCCCAGCGCGGAGCGCAGGCTGCAGCCCGGCTGCGGGAACTCGCGAAGAAATTCCCGGACGCCGCCGCGAAGACCCTCAACGCCCTCGCCGATGCCGCCGCGCAGGACTGGCAGCCGCGCGACGGCTATCCCGCCCTGCGCGCCCTCTTCGCCAGCCGCGTCCCCGACGCCATCGAGCAGGCCCTCCTGCGCCTCGAGCCCCCGGCCCGCGAGGACGAACGGGCGTCGATCCGCGCCGCGGTCCGCAGCCTCGGCCGCCTCCGCAGCCTGCTGCAGCACGCCGGGGCGTGGTACCGCCGCCACCAGGGAACGGTCGTGACGCTCAAGAAGACCGACGGGACCCTCGTCTCCGGCAGCATCCAGGGCGTCGGCGACCGCGACCTCTTCCTCGCCGACGGGAAAGCGCAGGTCACCGTCAACCTCCAGGACGTCCTCATGTCCGAGCTCGCGACCCGCGCCCTCGCCGGCTGCGCGCCCGACGACCTCGTCCTCGCCGCCGTCGACGCCACCCTCCTCTGCGACCCGCCGGGCGAAGCCTGGCCCTTCGCCCTGCGCGCCCGCCGCCGCGGCCTCGCCCTCGACGCCGAGCTGGAGAAGATGCTCCGCGAGCAGATCCCGCTGGAACGCCGCGAAGAGGCGGGAGAGCTCATGATCAAGGTCGAGAAGCTGCGCGACAACCCCGTCGCCGCCCTTCCCAAGCTCCGCGACTGGCTCACCCGCTTCGACGCGATCCCGCTGAACGCGCGGATGGCGGAAGAAGCGCGGGAGGCGGTGCGGCTGGCGGGTGGGCCGGCGATGGCGGAGGACGTGCGGCTGTACGCGGCGGCCGAGGTCGGCGGCAAGGAAGCGGACCTGTCGCTGCGGTGGACGGACGTCGAGTCGGTGCTGGCGGACTTTGGCGCGATCGCCCGGGCGCGGGCGGTGCCGGGAGAGGTGGCGGGGCTGGAGCCGGTAGCGGGGGGCGCGTGCCTCGTGCTGCGCGGGCTGGACTGGTCGGCCGTGGAGTTCGAGGCGGAGGTGAAGACGTCCGGGCCGTTCGCCCTTCTCGCGGGCTGGCGCAGCGTCTTCGAGCAGTTCAGCGTCGCGATCCATCCGACCGAGCAGGGTTCAATCCACATTCGGCCCCCGGGGCTCGGGGACGCGTGGGACATCCCGACGCCGCAGGACGGCTGGGTCCGCGTCTTCATTTCGCTCCAGGACAACCACCTGCGGGTCACGGTGGGGTCGCGATCGACCGATTGCGAAGTCCCCCCCGCATGGCGCGGCGAGATCGGCCTCTGGTTCAAGGCGCCGTTCGAATTCCGCCGCCTGGAGGCGCACGGCCGGGCCGAGTTCCGTGAGCCGGACCTGGACCGTGAATTCGGCGCGCTGGAGAAAGTCGGGAAGCGCGCGTCGCGGCCGGTGAAGTCGACATGGAAGGACTGGAGCAGCCTGGCGTCCCCCAAGGGCAAGCTCGAGATCGACGGCGGCGACGAGTGGACCTGGCTACGGCCGGCGCATTGGCCTGCCGGGGACAACTACCGCATGAGGTTCAAGATCCAGGCCGGCGAGAACGCCGAGATGTCGATCGGCCTGCGCGCCGGGAGCGCGCGCCGCGAGATCCTGCTCTCCGACGAGCCGCTGAACGGATTCGCGGGCGACGAGAAATTCCTGATCGCAGGCGTCGGCCTGCCGCTGCCCCGCGGCCAGGAGTCGATGGTCGACATCATCGTGCACGGCAACCTCGCGACCGTCCAGGTCGGCCGGGCCACCTGGTGCGGCCACCTCGACCCTCTCGACCACGGCGGCATCGAGTTCGGCGTCCGCAAAGGAAAGATCGCCTTCGGGGACCTCAAACTCGAACAACTGCCCGATTAACCCTGCATTTCATATTCCGTATTTCCTATTCTCTATTCCCTATTCGCCCTTTTCCCTGAACCTCCCCCCTCTCCCATCCGTATGCATCCTCCACACGCTTCGGAGCCCTCCCATGCGCCTTTTCACGCTTTCGCTCGCCGCCCTCGCCCTCGCCGCTTCGATTTCCCGCGCCCAGGGCTTCATGCAGGTCTCCGATCCCAACGCGTCCCAGATGACGCTCAAGACCCACCTCGTCGACGTCACCCTCGATAACCAGGTCGCCACCACGACCGTCGACCAGGTCTTCCTCAACCCCAACGGCTTCCAGATCGAGGCCACCTACCTCTTCCCCGTCCCCCCGGGCGCTTCCATGGAGAAGCTCTCCATGTGGATCGACGGCAAAGAACAGGAAGCGGAGCTGCTGGAGTCCGGGAAAGCACGCGGGATCTACGAGGCGATCGTGCGGTCGCGGCGCGACCCGGCGCTGCTCGAGTTTGCGGGCGCGAAGACGTTCCGGCTGCGGGTGTTCCCGATCAACCCGGGCGAGGAGAAGCGTGTGAAGCTTACGTACAGCGAGGCGCTGAAGGGCGACTCGGGAGTCGTGGAGTACAAGTACGGGCTTTCGACGGCGAAGTTCTCGCGGACGGCGCTGTCCGAGGCGCGCGTGTCGGTGAAGGTGCTGTCGAACGTGGCGCTGAAGTCGGTGCTGTCGCCCTCGCACCCGGTGGACATCGCGCGGCCCGACGACCACCACGCAACGGTTTCGTGGGAGGCGACGAACGTTGCGCCGGACCGCGACTTCCAGCTCTACCTCGCCGCGCAGGACGGCGAATTCGGCATGAACCTCGTCGCGCAGCGCGAGGCGGGCGAAGACGGGTACTTCATGATGCTGCTGGCCCCGCGCGTCGTCCCGAAGGCCGAGGCGATGCGCCGCGACGTCTGCTTCGTAGTGGACTGCTCGATGTCGATGGCCGACGAGGACCGGATGGCGCAGGCGAAGAAGGCGCTGAAGGCCGGGCTGCAGACGCTCAACCCGGGAGACCGCTTCAACATCATCCGTTTCTCGACGGAAGTCACGAAGTGGAAGGACGGGCTGGTCGACTTGTCCGAGGAGTCGATGCGGGAGGCCTCGGCGTTCGTGGACACGCTGAAGGCACGCGGGGCGACGAACATCTCGGAGGCGCTGGACGTGGCGCTCGGGATGGCGCCGGGGGACGCGAAGCGGCCGTTCATGGTGCTGTTCATGACGGACGGGGCGCCGACGATCGGCGAGACGGAGCCGGACAAGATCCTCGCGCTGGCGAAGGCGAAGAACACGGGGAACGCGCGCGTCTTCACGCTGGGCGTCGGGTTCGACCTCGACGTGCGGCTGCTCGACAAGCTGGCGGACGAACACCACGGGCTGCGGCAGTACGTGACGCCGACGGAGAGCCTCGAGACGCGCATGGCGGCGTACTACGAGAAGTTCAGCGCGCCGGTTCTGACCGATGCGGATCTCAAGATCGACGGCGCCGGCATCGAGATCTACGACATCTACCCGAAGAAACTCTCCGACGTCTTCAAGGGCCAGCAGATCGCCGTCTACGGACGCTTTAAGGAAGCCGGCCAGCGCAAGGTGCGCCTGACCGGCATGGTCGACGGCGAGACGAAGGAGTACGCGTGGACGGCGGACTTCCCCGCCGCGAACGCGACGCACGACTCGGTCCCGCGCCTCTGGGCGGTCTCGAAGGTCGGGCACCTGATGGACGCGATGCGGCTGAACGGCGAGCAGGAAGAGCTGAAGAAGGAAGTCATCGCGCTGGCGAAGGAGTTCGGGATCGTGACGCCGTACACGAGCTACCTCGTCCTCGAGGACAGCGCGCGCGTCCAGGCCGGCATGGGCCGCGGCACCCCGGCGGCCCCCGCCCCGGCGGGCGGCGGCGGCGCCTTCGAGCGGAAGGGCGTCCCCCCGGCCGGCGCCATGAACGGCGCACCCGCGGACGACCCGGCCGTGGCGTTCCCCGACGCCGAAGAGTCCGACCACAACGAGTCCGCCGATTCCGAGAAGATGAAGGGTGACAGCGGCGACTACGTGAAGGGCGCCGATTACGGCTCGGGCCGCGGCCGCCGGAACCTGGCCGGCAAGAACGAAGCCCTCGGCGTCGGCGGCGGCTCGGGCGGCGTCCGCGCCAGCCGCGAGGCCGACGCGATGAAGGAAGGGCGCGGAGGCGAGTCCAAGGCCGCCAAGCGCATCGGCGACAAGACGTTCTTCTTCTCCCGCGGCGTCTGGAAGGACGCCGAGTGGAAGGAAGGGATGGAAACGGTGAAGGTGGAGTACCTGTCCGACGAGTACTTCAAGCTCGCCCAGGAGAAGCCGGAGATCGCGAAGTACCTGGCGGTCGGCGAAGCGGTGGTCCTGGTCTTCGACGGGAAGGTCTACGAGGTCGCCGTGACGCCTGCGGCGAAGTAAGTTCACTCCAGATTCGACCGGCCGGGCCCCCGGGCCCGGCCGTTTCGTTTTGCGGCGGCGATGTTCGTGTTTTGGCAGGAATTTCTGGAACCCGGCGGGCCTCCGGGCGTCTCATCTGCAGCAACGCTTCCCCATTCCGGAGGTCCCCATGCTTTCCCGCGTCATCCGTTCCCTCGCCGCGCTCGCGCTGGCCGCCACGCTGGCGCGCGCCGACGGCTTCATGACCATCGATCGCCCGAACCAGAACGCGATCCCGATGGCGGTCAAGTACCACAAGGTGGACGTCGAGATCGACAACCAGGTCGCGACGACGACCGTCGACGAGGTCTTCATCAACCCGAACGGGTTCAACGTCGAAGCGACGTACATGTTCCCGGTCCCGGCGGGCGCTTCGGTGTCGAAGCTCTCGATGTGGATCAACGGGAAGGAGATGGAGGCCGAGCTGCTGGACGCCGACAAGGCCCGCGCGACGTACGAGGAGATCGTGCGGTCGCAGCAGGACCCGGCGCTGCTCGAATACGTCGGGACGAAGATGTTCAAGCTGCGCGTGTTCCCGATCGCGCCGAATGAAGAGAAGCGCGTGAAGCTGTCCTACAGCGAGTCGCTGAAGGCCGACAACGGGTTGTGCGTCTACCGCTACCCGCTCAACACCGAAAAGTTCAGCTCCAAGCCGCTGTCGGAGTGCCGCGTCGCGGTGCACGTCCGCTCGGGCGTGCCGCTGAAGTCGCTGATGAGCCCGACGCACGCCGTGGACATCGCGCGCAAGAGCGACTTGGAAGGCACGGTGGTGTACGAGGCCGCCAACGTCCTCCCGGACAAGGACTTCCTCCTCTACTACACGATGCAGGACGGCGACTTCGGCATGAACATGGTCGCCCAGCGCGAGGCGGGCGAGGACGGGTACTTCATGCTGATGCTCTCACCGAAGGCCGAGGCGACGGACGCGGAGCTGGTGAAGCGCGACGTGTGCTTCGTGATCGACAACTCGATGTCGATGGCCGAGGAAGACCGGATGCCGCAGGCCAAGAAGGCGCTGAAGGCCGGCCTCGAGACGCTGAACCCCGGGGACCGCTTCAACATCGTGCGGTTCTCGACGGAGGCGGTGAAGTGGAAGGACGCGCTGGTCGAGGTGAGCGC
>CAZPWT010000038.1:0-47839 GCA_964590435.1 uncultured Planctomycetia bacterium | reverse complement strand
TGCGGGGGCCGGCGGCGGCGCTCGAAAGGTCTCAGACGAGAGTCAGCCCACGGGCGCCGCCGCCGTGCCCCCGCAAGCCGTTCCCTGGACCCCAAACGCGTCCGCTAGAAACACCAAAACCGGCCTGCAAGGGCCGGTTCGAGTTGATCAAGAAGAACAACCTTCGGGATTGCCTGTATATCGGCTGCCACGGATCACTTTTAGGACTGCGGGCGTCCGGCTTGCACCGGCTCTCGACATCCCGGAGGCTTGCTCCGGTGAGTAATATCGACGATCGGGGTCCGGAAATCAAGGGAAATCTGAAAATAATCCGCAGGTCCCCTCCCCGCCCCGCCGAACCACTCTTATACTTCGCCCCCTTCCGCCCCGGCAGGCGGGCCCTTCCCATATCTCCAGCGGAGAACTCCCCGTGATCCTGAAAGGCAAAAAGGCCCTCATCGTCGGCGTCGCCAACAAGCGCAGCATCGCCTGGGGCGTCGCCCAGTCCTTCGCGCGCGAGGGAGCGGAAATCTGCCTGACGTACCAGACGGAGCGGCTGGAGAAGGGCGTGAAGGAACTCGCGGACTCGCTTCCCGGCACGAAGACGCTGATGTGCGACGTGATGAACGACGCGCAGGTGGCGGGGCTCGTGGAGCAGCTGAAGGCGTGGGGCGGGCTGGACATCCTGGTGCACGCGGTGGCGTTCGCGCGGACCGAGGATCTCGAGGGCGACTTCATGAAGGTGCCGCTGGACGGCTGGCACACGGCGCTGGACGTGTCGGCGTATTCGCTCGTGTCGCTGTCTCGCGCCGTCGCGCCGGTGATGGAAGGCCGGGCGGGGAGCATCCTGACGCTGTCGTTCCTCGGAGCCACGCGCGTGGTGCAGAACTACAACGTGATGGGCGTCGCCAAGGCCGCGCTCGAGGCCAGCGTGCGGTACCTCGCCACGGACCTCGGCCCGAAGAACATCCGCGTGAACGCGGTCAGCGCCGGCCCGGTGCGCACGCTGTCGGCCGCCGGCATCTCGAACTTCTCCAAGTCGCTCGACTTCGTCCAGGAGCGCGCGCCGCTTCGCCGCAACATCGACCAGGCGCAGGTCGGCGACGCCTCGGCGTTCCTCGCCAGCGACCTCGCCCGCGGCGTCACCGGCCACGTGCTGTTCGTCGACAGCGGCTACAACATCATGGGCATCTAGCCATGGCGCTCAAGCCGCGCAGGGACGTCGAGACCTTCGCCAACCCCAAGCCGGGGCGCGACTACGTCATCCGCTGCGAGACGCACGAGTTCACCTGCGTCTGCCCGATGACCGGCCAGCCCGACTTCGCCACGCTGACCATCGAGTACACGCCGGCGAAGACCTGCTTCGAGCTCAAGTCGCTGAAGAGCTACCTCTGGGGCTTCCGGAACGAGGGCGCCTTCCACGAGGCCGTCGTGAACCGCATCCTCGACGACCTCGTGCGGGCGGTGAAACCGAAGCGCATGACGGTGGTCGGGCGGTTCAACATCCGCGGCGGGATCCAGACGACGGTGGAAGCCCGCCACCCCTAGCGCGGTTTCGGAGGGCTCTTTTCCCACGCCTCCCGGTTCGCCTTCCACCACGCCTTCCACTTCTCCACCGCGTCCTCGGCCGTCTCGAAATCCGGCCGCGCCATCTCCCCCAGCGCGCTGAGCACCGACTGCCGGATCCGCGGCCGGTCGTTCACGCGTTCCAGCAGCCGCAGGTAAGCATCGATCAGCGCCGCCCGCTGCGCCGGCGTCGCCTTCTCGAGGCACGTGTACGGGAACGAGTCCACCCCGCACATCCCCAGCCCCGTCGTCTCCACCAGCTTGTCCAGCGCCGCGTCCGCCGCCGCGGGGTTCTTCCTCACCAGCGCCCCCAGCGCCTTCATCGCCTGGCTCCCCTTCTCCGGGTGCGTCAGGTACTTCGCGATCAGGTCCACCGACCCCGCGTCGCCGCACTCCCCGATCCCGTTGAGGATTCCCATCCTCACGTCCTCGTTCGTCTCCTCCCCGAACTCCTTCTCCATCTTGTCCTTCACCGCCTTCAGCCCCGACCTCCCCGCCCACCCGTACCACTCCGCCCGGTCCCACTCCGACCCGGCATGCGCCCGCCTCAGGCACGCCTTCGCCCCCTCCTCGTCCCCCGCCAGCGACGCCAGCTTGTCCAGCATCGCGTCCCGCCACTCGTCGCCTTTCCTGCGAAGGGCCTTGATGTCCTCGGCCGGGATCGCGGCGCGCGCCTCGATCAGCAGCCCCAGCGACGGCTCGACGAGGCGGTCCACCTTGGAAGCGAGCGCGGCCTTCGCGACCTCGACGTCCGCCGCCACCGGCTCGCGCGTCAGACCCGACAGCGCTTCCCCGCGGCGGTCCTCCGATTCCTTCGCGTCGCCGACGATCGCGCGCAGGCGCTCCCTCGCCGCCGGCGCAGAAGTCGAGGCCAGCATCCGCAGGCCGCGCAGGCCGCGCTCGCCTTCTTCCGCCGATTCCTTCGCGAGAAGCGCGATCACCCGCGAGTCCCTCGACGACGTCAGCGTCATGTTTGCCGAGCCCGACACATCGAACTCCTGCGAGGAGGCCAGCTCGAGCAGCTCCGGGGCCAGTTCCCCCGTCAGCCCCGCGTACTGCACGCAGGTGATCGCAAATCGCACCTTCTGCACGTCCTTGGCCTTCAGCAGATCCCTCAGCGGCCCCGCCAGCTCCGCGCGCTTCGCATCCAGCAGCGGCTGCGCCGAGCTCGCCAGGTTCCACCCCGACTGCTCGATGTCCTCGCGCCCCGCGGCCGCCTCCACGAACGCCTTCGCCGCTCCGGGTGTCCGCAGCAGCGCCTTGAGCAGCTTCGTGCGCTTCTCCCAGTCCTGCCCGCCCGTGACCTCGGCGACGAACTCGTCCACCTTGGCGCGGGCATCCTCGGCGGCGGCGGGAAGTGCGATCAGGGCGAAGGCGATGGCAGTGCGAAGGCGCATGGGTGGATCTCCGTTGGCGGGAAGGCCCCCGAGGATACCGCGGGCCGCGGAATGCGCCGAGAAAGGGCGCATCGGGGAAGGCGGCGCCGCGCGGGAAGGCCGCGCGGCGCCGCGGCAAGGCTAGTAGGAAACGCAGCCGCTCCCGTCGGACAGCCACTCGACCAGCTTGGCCCCGCCGACGATCGTCGCGCCGGGGATGAGGTTTTGGTCGTTGAGCGAGCGCTTCTTGAAGCACGGCGAGCAGACGTAGATAAGCCCGCCGGCCTTCGTGAACTTCTCGATGAGCGTCTTGAGCGGGTCGAAGCCGGCCTCGTGGATGTCGTCCGCGAAGCCCTTCTGGGAAAGCCGCACGCCCTCGATCGAGAGGAAGATCATCGTCTGCTTTTCGCTCGCGACGGCGGCGTTGGCGACGACGAAGGCGACGGTGGCCTTGTCGGTGTTGTCCTTGGAGCAGGTGAGGCTGACGCAGAACTTTCCGGCCATGGCTTAGCCCTCCTTTTTTCGGATCCAGTAGAGCGGATGTTTCGCGGCGAGCAACCGGTGTCCCGTGAGGCCGCACCAGGCGGGAATGTCCTCGGGGGCGCCGGGATCGCGCGCGGTCAGTTTCAGGACTTTTCCGGGGTCCATCTCCATCAGTTTCGCCCGGAGGTCGAGCACGAGGTCCCCGCAGCCGATGTCGCCCGCGTCCCACTCGACGTCGTGGGAAGCGGCGGCGGGGGCCGGGGCCCGGGGCGCGGGGGACGGGGCCGACGACGCGACGGAGCCGGCCGGCCACAGGCAGGTCGGCCGTGAGGCATCGCCGAGCCCCTCCCGTTCGCCTGCCTCGCGCCACCCGGCGCGGAGGCACGACTTCGCCTCCACGCGTTCGGCGAGGCGGTCGCGAAGGGCCTCGAGGGGCCAGTCGAGCCCGGCGGCGAGGCAGCGCGGGCAGACGGGGGCGTCCTTGAAGCCCATGACGATGCAGAAGACGGCCGCGTGCCCGCAGAGCTTCGAGCCGCAGGTGCGGCAAAAGGAGCCGGAGAGGCGCGCGACGGTGTCGATCACCGTGCGCGTCCGCTCCGGCGAACCGTCGTCGCCGGCCGGCAGCCCTTCGCCTCCGTCGGGCAGGGGCTTCATTTCTTCTCCGTGTAGGTGAGCTTGCGCGTCCAGTTGACGGTCTTGCCGTCGGCGGACTTCTCGCCGTACGGCTTCCCGTCGACCTCGATGTACGCCTTGGCGAGCGCGTTGACCGGGCCGGCGTCGGGCTTCGGCGAGAGCTCGAGGTCGCGGCCGCGGGACCAGGTCACGCGCCGCTCGTCGAGGTTGCCGAAGTACCAGTCGACCTTGGCCTTGTCCGCGCCCGTGTAGCCGTCGGCGGTGGTGAGCTTGACCTTGGGCTCATTGTCCGCGTTCAGCGTGAAATCGCCGACGAAGATGTCCGCGACGGCGACGTCGTGCGGGATCCAGCCGATCTCCGGGACCCAGAACTCGGGCCAGCAGTGGTAGCTCTGGTCGGCGTCCTTGCCGTTCAGGTCGGCCTTGAAGAACGAGCCGTACACCATGCGCGTCGGGATGCCGTTCGCGCGGGCGAGCGACGTCCACAGCGAGTGGAAGTCCGTGCAGTTCCCCGTCTTCGTGGAAAGGCAGTACTCGGTGCTCCCGACCGGCGACGCCTTCTTGTTGTTCGGGTCCTTCACCCAGTAGTCGATGTTCGCCAGCTCCCAGTCGTAGATCTTCCGCGCGACCTTGATCGGGTTCGTCTCGTCGCCCGCGATCTCCTTCGCCAGCTTGCGGATGTCGTCGTTGATCACGACGTTCTTGTTCGCCTCCAGGTAATGCGCGAATTTCTTCCGCTCGTCGTCCGTCAGCGCCCGCGTCTTCGCCGGGTCGGGGTCCGTCAGCGTCTCGCGCCGCGTCACCGTGAATGTCGCCGTGATCGAGATCTCCTTCGCCGACCCGTCCGACGCCACGTAAATGCTCTGGTTCCCCTCCGAGTCCTTCTCGATCGTGAACTTCGCCGCCGACTCGATCTTGAGGTTCTCGACCTTCTGCGCCGGGTCCTCCTGCGGCATCGCGAACCACACCCGCACGCTCTTCGCCCCCTCCGGCACCGTCACCTTCAGCTCGTGCTTCGCCTCGAACGTCTTCGACTTCCCTTCCCTCGACACCACGTGGTCCGGCGGATCCTTCGCCTCCTCGCCGCCTGCACACCCGATCGCGACCGCCGTCGCGACAATCAAGGACAACCGCTTCATCCCGACCTCCTGTAATGGGCGATTCGGCGTCCCCACGCCGCGCGCCGGTCCTTACGATCGAAGCGTCCTGGCGGCCTGCGCCAGGGCGCACAATTTTCGGTAGGCGACCTCTGCGGTCGCCATCGGCCGCTCGGCAAACGTCCCGAACCCGCAGTCGGGGTTCAGGTGGATCCGCTCTGGCGGGATCACGGCCGCCAGCTCGCGCGCCTTCCTGACGATCTCGTCGACAGCCTCGATCTCGTCCGTGCGCGGATTCACGATCCCAAGCCCGACCATCGAGCCCGGCGGAAGCCCCTTGAGCGCCGACAGCGACCCCGCGCGCGGCGTCGCGTACTCCAGCACGAACTGCTTTACCTTCATCTTCGCGAACCACGGCACCAGCGGGTCGTACGCGCCCTGCAGCAGCACCGCCTCGTCGCGGCTCCAGTTTCCGCGGCAGACGTGCATCGCGATCACCGGCCCGGTCACGCCGTCCACCACGCGGTTGATCAGGTCCACCGCGAGCTCGAGTTCTTTCTCGGGCGAAGCGCTGGCCGCGAGCGCCGCGCACATGAACGTCCGCGTCGCCGACTTCCCCGCGAACACCAGCTCCGTCAGCACGGGCTCGTCGAACTGCACCACCTCCACCCCCGCTGCCGCCAGCGCCTTCAACTCCTCCCTCAGGATCGCCACGATGTCCGCGCAGAGCGATTCCCGCGTCGGGTACGCCCCCTCCGACAGCTTCTTCACCCACATCGACCGCGACAGCAGGTACGGTCCCGGCAGCGTCACCTTGACCGCTTTCTTCGTGTGCTCGCGAAGGAACTTCAGGTCCTCCATCGCCAGGGGCTTCTTCACCCTCAGCCTCGCCGTCACCGTGGGGTTCCGGATCGCGTACGCCGGGACGTCCAGCGCCGAGAGCAGCTTCTCGAATCCCGCCTTGTCCTCCACGTGCTCCAGAAGATCCGCCATCGTCATCAGCGACAGCCCTTCCAGCCGGTCGCACAGGAACGAATAGAAGTTGTCCCGCCGCTGTTCCCCGTCCGTCACGATGTCCACCCCCGCGTCCTCCTGCCACTTGATCGCCAGCAGGCACGCGTCGTCCTGGAACCGCGCGAGGTCCGCGCGCTTCTTCTTCATCGCCTCCAGCAGCCACGCGGGGCGCGGCCAGCTTCCCACGACCGTCACGGCGAATTTCGGCAGCGAACTCATGGCGTTCCTTTCAAGGCCGGCCTAGGAGTCGAACCCAGCAGCGCCGCGAGGCGGCACCCGGACGGTTTTGCAGACCGCGGGGGACCCGGTCCCCTCCACCGGCCCATCTTCGCACGCGTCGGCGGGACCGCCGACGAAGGAGAAGCGGGTTCAGGTGTCGGGCTTCGGGATCATGCGCGCCTCAGGACCGGCATGACCGGGACGCCACGGAGAAGCGTCTGCGCGACGGGCGAACGCTTCACCGTGTCCTCCCAGGCCGCGCGGAGTTCGTCGTCCTCGCCGTCCGCGTCGGCGTAGAGCGTGGCCTCGAGAGACGAGAGCCCGGGGTGCCCGGCATCCTCGACGCCGAGGAACACGAGGATGTTGTCGGCCTTGGCGCGAAGGGCGACCTCGAGGTTGCGCACGGCAAGCCCCTTGCGCGAAAGCCGCCACTGGAAACCGACCGCCAGGCAGCCGCCAAGCGACGCGAGCAGGTACTCGACGGCGGCGGGCGCCGGGTCCGCGGTCTCGAAACTTGCGGGCTGCCCGACCGTGAACGAGTGGTTCCGCGCGAACGCCTTCGCCTGCATCCCGCCGGTCCACCGCACCCGCACCGGCCACTCGAACGACCGCGCCTTCTCGAGATCGGCCTTCAGCCCCTCGTCCGCTGCCTTCTTGCGGATGAAATAGCTCGTCGAGCCGCCCTCGCCGGGCCTCACTCCCGGCATCTCGTGCCCGACCATCCGGCACCACGCGGGCAGGTCCTCTTTCACGCTGATCTCCCGGCTCCTCACCTCCAGCACTCCCCCCGCCCGCAGCGGCTGCATCGCCTCCCGGATCAGCAGCAGGAGGCCGCTTCCGCAGTCGAGGTCGCCGCCTTCGCAGACGGCATCGGGGACAGGTGTCGGGTCCATCACGGTCTCCGTCGATCGGAAGGGGCCGCGCGCCCCGCCGAAGCGGAAACGCGCGGCCCCCCAGGGGAAGGGCTAGAAGGAAAGCTGCAGGGTGAGCGTGTACCGCCACGCGCGCCCCGCGTTGAGCCCGACGAATTCCGTGCGCCAGTGGGAGATGTCCACCGACACCATGAACGGGTCGAACGTGAACGTGTTCATGAGGTAGTAGACCGTGTTCTCGGAGCGCGCCCCGAACGGAAGGTTGTGCTCGTGCGGGTTGTCGCGCGAGTAGCCCAGCGTCGCGGCGTACCACTTCACGGGCGACACCTTGAGCTCCGCCCAGCCGCCGCTCGCACGGATGTCGCTACCGTCCGCCAGCACGCCCTGGCCGATTCCGCCGCGGATGTCCGCCAGGTTCCGGCCCCGCCAGTACTCCATCCGGAACGAAAGCTGCTCAAGGATCGGGAACTCGAAATCAACCGCCCACATGTCGGTGCGGAAGATGTGCCGGCCGCCGATGCCGCCGCCGTCCACCTGCTCCTCGCTCGTCATGCCGGAGAGCCCGAGCGTGATCCACTTCTTCTCGACCCAGTTCTGGTAGCTGATCGCCAGCCGGCCCTCGACCTTCGGCCAGCCCGAATCGTCGCCGTCCATCACGCCCAGCGCGTCGACGTCGACGTTCCGGATCGCGCCTTCCTGCCCGCCCATCACGCCGATGTAGAACTTGAGCTTGTCGCCGACCATCGGCTCAGCCACGACGCGGACCTGCGGACGCCGGTCCCCCGTATTGCCCCAGTTCCACAGCACGTTGTCCGGGTTCAGGCTCGGGTTCAGCGGGGACGCCATGTCCGACGTCTGCCCGAAAAGGACGTACAGCCAGTCCCAGCCGACCTTCCCGTACGCATGCCTCAGCCGCGGTACCGCGCGGCTCTCGGAGCTGGGAAGCGCAAAGAAGTCGATCTCGAGTTTTCCCGTGGCGGACGCGTCCCCGAGCATCGCGATCTTCCCGGAGTCGATGTCGAAGCCGAGGCGGGTGAGGCGGGCGCTCATGACGAAGTTGTCGTCATTGCGCTCCGACGCCGAGACGCCGGCCAGGAACGGGATGTTCTCCTCGGCGCGCACGAACGTCGGGAATCGCGCGTTGTCGAAGGCGGAATCGGTGTAGTGGCTGTCGAGCCGGAGGAAGCCGTACCACTTCAGGTGCCCGCCGAGGGAAACGAGATCCTTCCAGGAGGGGGAAGCGGAAGCCTCGGTGGCCGCGGGGGTGCCGGTTCCCTTCTCCTTCTCGAGCGCCTCGACGCGCTTCTTGAGATCCTGGATTTCCTTGTCCTTTTCGGTCGGTGTCTGCGCGGCCGCGCCGATGGCAAGCGCCGCAAACACGGCGAGCGTACGAAGCTGCTTCATCTTCCCCTCCGAAGGTGAGTAAGCGAATTTGCCACGGACAGGGAGATGCTAGTGGAGAGTTATCAATGAAGCTGATTGGTTTTTCCGATGAATGGGAGCGCTCCCTATCGCCGCCTCTTCCTCGAGATATCACCCCCGTCCCGCCTAGCGGGGCTCCCCGGGCGGCAGTCCGCGTTCCGCGCGGACCCTCTCCTCGAACGCCTTCATCGCGTCCAGGATCTCCTCCTCGGTCCAGTTCATCGGCGCAATGAAGCCCGGCTCCCCGCCGCGCTCCACTTCCACCGGCTCTGGCGTATCCGCGGTGTCCTGCTTCCTCTCGCGTCGCTTCAAGCGCTCACTCCCTCACGCCGGGCCCGGTCGAGACGGCAGCCGCAGCCGGCGGCGCGCTCGAAGGACAGCCACAGGCAGGACTTCTTGCGAAGGTGCGCGACCGCGCCGCTCGCGAAGCGCTCTTCCTCGAGCCCGAAGCTGAAGGCGATGCAGCTGAAGCAGAGGCCGGCGTCCTCGCAGCCGAGGAGGCGGGCGAGGACGGTGTCGTGGGCGCAGCGGGAGCCGCCGCAGGCGGAGCAGGACGTTTCGTTGGTGACTTCGAGGACGGGCATGGGCGAGACCTCCTTGGGGGTTGGAAAAAGGGGAAACGCGAGCGGGAGCCGGAACGGCCGCGACGTCTAGATCGCGGCGCGCTTCGCTCCCTTGCGCTTCGCCTTCGCCCCCTTGTCCCAGGCCTTGCGGGCCTCGGCGTGGAGATCGGCGGCTTCGTCGTGCTTGTGGAGGACGGACTTGACGCGGGCCAGCGCGACGAGGAGCTCGGCGCGGGCGGGCTGCCCCTGGGCGAGCCAGGCGAGGGAACGCTCGGCGATGAGGGCGAGCGTGTAGGACCAGGTCTCGTCGCCGTCCGGGGCGTGAAGCGGTCCGTCCTGGGCGAGGACGCCGAGGGCGGAGACGGACTCGACGAGGCTTTCGAAGTTCGGGATCGAGTCGCGGTACCACTGGACGGTGAGGTCGCGGTCGATGAAGAGGACGTCGCCGGGCTTGACGTCGACGCGTTCCCAGCACTTGGCGCCGCAGAGTCCGAGGACGTCGTCGAAGCCGCGGGCGACGACGCGGGAGAAGCCGTCGCGGGAGCGGCCGGCGGCGACCCAGGCGGTCCAGCGCCTGCGGATGCGGTCGAGCGTGGTCTCAGTGCTCATTCGGGAACCTCCTGTCTCTGGCTCCGTCCCGTGCGGCGGGAACGGATAAAAAAAAACCGCTTCGCGAAACGCGGCGAAGCGGTTTTTCCCGGGATAGCCCGGGGAGCTTTTTAGCAGTTTTTAACGTGGCTGCAATACGCCGCAAATCCCACGTGACCGAGTTGTCAGGGCGTGAATGCTAGCGAAGGACTCGGCACAGTCAAGTGAAAAATGACGAATTCGGTCAAGATCCTGGAAGCGACGCGGGACGGGGGCACTCTTGGAGATGGGGCGGGGAGACTAGGGACGAACACGCCACTTCGCGGGAAAGCGCGCGCGGGGACAGGAAAGCGGTTAGCTGGACGCATTGGTCGATGGGTCCGATAGCAGAAAGCGATGGTCAATATTGCCTTGTTTTCAAATCGCGTCGCTGCTACGTTTCCCGTAGCTTGGACAACGTAATAAACGATGTACTCCATAGTCTTTTGCTACTAAAGGAGGTCAAGTGCTGAGAACTGCCATTCGGTCCCTCACAGCCTTCGCCGCGTGCGCCGCGCTCTTTGCAGGCTGCGCCAGCGATGGCGAAAATTCCGGCGGCAACGGCGCCGGCCACAACAAGGGGGGCAAACGATATTCCTGGGAGACGGATGCCGACACTTCCAAGTGGCCCATCCACGGCCTCAGGCCCAGCAACCCGACGGCTGCCTACAAGTGGCTTGAGATCATGCAGGAGGCGTCGGCGCGGCGCGTTGACCGGACCGCCGCCAAGCCCACCATCATCTCGCGCGAAATGGTCGTCGTCTGCACCGGAATGTTCGATGCCTGGGCCTGCTACGACGACAAGGCCGTAGGGACGCGCCTGGGCGGAAAGCTCCGCCGCCCGGCCGCCGAGCGCACGACCGCCAACAAGGAGCGCGCGATCGGCATGTCCGTCACCCGCTGCCTCGAAGACATCTACCCGGAGGACCTCGACTGGATCCATGGCGAGGCCAAGAAGATGGGCGTGGACTTCATGAACAAGTCCACGGACCCCTCGACGCCCGAAGGCGTCGGCAACCAGGTCGCCGCCGCGCTCATCGAGTACCGCCACCACGACGGCGCCAACCAGCTTGGTGACGAGAAAGGCAGCAACGGCCAGCCTTATTCGGACTACACCGGCTACAAGCCCCTCCACGCGCCGGGCGAGATGCAGGATCCCGACCACTGGATGCCCATTTCCTTCGCGAACCCGAAAGACCCCAACGGGCCCCGCATCACCCCGGGCGGCCTGACCCCCCACTGGTTCAAGGTCAAGTCCATCGGCCTCGACTCCAGCGATCAGTTCCGCATGCCCGGCCCCCCGAAGGCGGGCTCGGAGCAGCTCAAGCGCGAAACCGACGAGTGCATCGAGTCGAACGCAAACCTCTCCCTCTACCAGAAGGCGGTCGTCGAGTTCATGCGCGACGGTCCCCGCTCCACGGGGCAGTCAGGACACTGGCTCCGCTTCGCCATGGACCTCTCCTGCCGTGACCACTACGACCTCGACCAGGACGTGAAACTGTTCTTCTCGGTCGCCGCCATCGCCTTCGATGCGTTCATCGCCTGCTGGGAAGAGAAATACCACTTCGACTCCAGCAGGCCTTACTGGTACGTGCGCTGGTACTACAAGGGCCAGGACATCAAGGGCTACGCCGGGCCGTGCAAAGGCGTGAAGACCATCAAGGCCGAGGAGTGGCACCCGTACTCGCCCGACACGTTCGTGACGCCGCCGTTCCCCGGTTACCCCTCCGGCCACGCGACCGTCAGCGGCGCCTCCGCCAAGATCCTCGAGCTCTTCAGCGGCAGCGACCGTTTCGAGTACCTCGCGAAGCGGCGGGCAGGGGAACTGACGGAGGCCGATTGCACGACCTATGAAATGCAGGCGGTCGAGGGCGTGGCGGCGAAGGACGTGCCGTCGACACCCGAGATGGATCTGCCGCTTCCGACTTTCTCCGGGACGGCCGAGATGGCGGCGGAGTCGCGCATGCTGGGCGGCTACCACATCCGGACGGACAACGAGGACGGCCTGAAGCTGGGGCGCAAGCTCGCAGAGTTCGCATGGCCCCGCTACAAGGCCTACTGGGAGGGGACGGCTCCGGAACCCAAATAAAAAACCCCCCTTCTTCCCCGAGGGGGGGGTGAGTGCGCCCGCCTGCCCTGGATCCGGCGGCCCCACGTTGGATCCCCCGGGCAGGCGGGTTGTACGCCCCCATGATACACAACAGTTACACTTCGACGCCTCCGCCGGCTGTTCCGGCGGAGGCGTTCGTGTTGAAGGAGGGCGGGCCGGCGTCGGCGTTGCACGGGGATAAATCGGGAATGGAGTTGACGACCGGCCGGGTGGAAACGCGGATTCGGCGCTGGGCGCTGGGAATGGGCGCGTTTGCGGCGCTGATCGGGTGCATCGGGATGGCGGGGTGGATCCTGGGCGTCCCGGAGCTGAAGAGCATCCTCCCCGGCTCCGCAACGATGAAGGCGAACACGGCGGCAGCGATGTTCGCGGAGGGAGTGGCGCTTCTGCTGGCGGCGCTCGGAAAGCGCCGGCCGGCGGCGCTCTTCGCGGCGGCCGCGGCGGTGATCGGGGCGGTGACGCTCGTGGAGTTTGCGACGGGGTCGAGCCTGGGCATCGATGAGGTGCTGGCCCCAGACCGAGGTCCGGCCGGGCTGCCGTACTACCCGGGACGGATGGCGCCGACGACCGCGCTGAATTTCGTGCTGCTCGGGATCGCAATCCCGCTGGCCGGTCGCCAGCCCCGCGCGGCGAGGCGCCTGGCGGATGCCCTCGCGATCCCGGCGGGGCTGGTCGCGCTTCTGTCCCTGACCGGGAACCTGTTCCGAGTCCCGGCGGACTCCCCCGTCACGTTCCACACGACGCAGCAGGCCGTCCACACGGCCGCGGGGTTCCTCGCCCTCTCCGTTGGCGCAACGCTGGTGAACTCCCGCCACGGGGCGCTTCGGATCCTCGCCGACGCCAGCGTCGCCGGCTTTGCGGCGCGGCGCATGCTCCCTGGCGCGCTCGGCCTGCCGGTCGCGGGAGGCCTGGTGATCCTCGCCGGGCAGCAGCTTGGCTGGTACGGGGCGCAGTTCGCCCTCGCGCTCGTGGTCGTCACCGTCATCGCGGCGATGTCATTCGCGACGTGGCTCCTTTCCACCCGGCTGGCCGCCCTCGACGCGCAGCGGCGCCGCGCCGAAAAGGCCCGTGCCCGCCTCAACCGCACCCTCGAGTCCGGGGTGCGCGAACGCACCGCCCAGCTGTCGGCGGCCAATGCCGAGCTCGAAGCGTTCTGCTATTCGATCTCGCACGACCTCCGTGGGCCGCTCCAGACCATCGACGGGTTCGCGGTCGCGGCGCTGGAGGAGGGCGGGCCGGCGGCGAAGGCGCACCTGGCCAAGGTGAGATCGTCCGCGCGGCAAATGGGCGAAATCCTGGAGAGCCTCCTCGAACTGTCGCGCCTCTCCCGAACGGAGATGAAGCCGGATCGAGTCGACCTCGGCGCAATGGCGCAGGAACTCGCGGAACAGATCGGAAGGGCGCGCCCCGACGCCCGGGTCGAATTCCGCGTGCAGCCGGGACTGGCCGCCCACGGCGACGCCCGCCTCCTCCGCGTCCTCCTGCGCAACCTGCTCGAGAACGCCTGGAAATTCACGGCCGCTTCCCCCGCCCCCACCGTCGAGTTCGGCGCGGCCGGGGAAGGCGCCTCCCGGGAGTTCTTCGTCCGCGACAACGGCGCGGGCTTCGACCCCGCCGCGGCCAGGGACCGACTTTTCCGCCCGTTCCACCGGCTCCACGACGACCCGCGCTTCCCCGGCCACGGCATCGGGCTTGCCACGGCGCGCCGAATCGTGGAACGTCACGGGGGAAGGATCCGGGCGGAGGGATCGCCCGGGAAGGGCGCCACGATCTGGTTCACGCTCGCAGAGGAGACACCGAGTGCTCGGCAAGATCATCCTGCTCATTGAGGACAACCCGGACCACCAGGACCTCGTGCAGCGGGCGCTCCGGAAGGAAGGGGTGCCGCACCTGTGCGTGGCGGTGAAGGACGTGGACGAGGCGATGGACTTCCTGCACGCGAGAGGCGGGTGGGAGGAGAGAGACCGGAAGCTGACGCCGGGGCTGGTGCTGGTGGACCTGAAGCTGGCGCGGAGCCACGGGAACGACGTGATCCGTGCGCTGCGGAAGGACGCGGCGACGCGGCACGTGCCGGCGGTGGTGCTGACGTCGTCGGTCGAGCAGCGGGACGTGGAGGCGAGCTACGAGGCGGGGGCGAACGCGTACGTGCGGAAGGAAATCGACTTCGACGATTTCGCGCGGAACCTGCGGGCGACCGTGACGTTCTGGCTGGACGTGAACGTGGCGCCGGACGTACCCGTGCGGGCAACGAAGGCTCGGTAGCCCTATGGGAGCGACGGGCGGAAATCGACATTTCCGATGAGTTCGCCGCCGCTCCGCGCTGTTAGGGTTCCGCATTCACCGAACCCCTAACGGAGGTCAACGCCATGCGCCGTTTCGTCCTCTTCGCGGTTCCCGCCGGCCTCGCCCTTGCCTTCGCGCTGCACGCCCCCGCGGGCGAGGGCACGCCCCTCGTGCTCGAAGAATCCCGCCCGACCGCCGCGCCGCTCAAGGCGACCGTGCGGGACGCGTTCCTCGTGAAGGACATTCCTGCAGGGACGAAGAAAGTGCGCGCATGGTTCGAGCTTCCGCTGGAGGAAGCGCTTCAGAAGGTGACCGACCTGAAGATCACGGCGCCGGACGGGTACCGGATCGAGAACGAGAAGGTGGAGGGGAACCGGTTCCTGTACGTGGAGATCGTGGAGCCGAAGGCGGCGACGTTCGAGGTGACGGTGACGTTCACGCTGGAACGGTGGGAAAGCGCTCCCCCGTCGGAGAAGGCGCACGCCCTGACCTCGCAGGAGAAATCGGCGCTGGCATCGAAGCTGGCGGAGTTCCCGAACGGCGAGACGACGGACAAGATCCGGGACAAGGCGAAGGAGCTGGTCAACGGCGTCGAGGCGCCGGAGGCGCAGGCGCGGAAGTTCTACGACTACATCATCGACAACGCCGAGTACTGGAAGAAGGACATGGAGCACCTGAAGCCGAGCGGGAAGGGCTCGGCGACGTACTGCATGGATTCGAAGACGGGGAACTGCACGGATTTCCATTCGCTGTACCAGGCGATGGCGCGGGTGGTGGACCTGCCGACGCAGTTCGTGATGGGGACGGCGCTGAAGAAGGAGCTGGACGGGGTGGAGAAGTTCGACGACCCGAAGAAGGATCCGAGCTACCACTGCTGGATCCGGACGTACTTCCCCGGGCGCGGTTGGGTCTGGAGCGACATCAGCTACGCGGATGTGACGCCGGAGAAGAAGGAGTACTACTTCGACCACATCGACCCGAACCGGGTTGCGTTCAGCCTGGGGCGGAACATTGACCTGGCGCCGAAGCAGGACGGGGCGAAGCTGAACTGGTTCATCAAGTGCTACGTGGAGGTGGACGGCAAGGAGCACACGGGTTGGACGCGGGAGCTGACCTGGAAGAGTGCGAAATAGCGAGGGGTCCGCGGAAAATCACGATTACGGCCGCCCAGCGGGGCGGCCGTTTTCGTTGGCTTCGCTGAAAATCGACGTTTCAGGCCCGGACATGCCAGCGGAGAGTCTGGTCCGGAATTCGCAATTTAGGCATTAGTTCGGAAACTCCGCGCCGAGCCGGTTAAATCGTATGCAATGGCCGTCAAGAAGAGGGGAATGGCAATCGAAATCCGGCTTGGTCGACAGGAATGCTTGACGGGTGTTAAGAACTTATTAGTCTGACGTTAGGGGACGCCACAGGACAACATCGGCTTTGACGATGCCAACATCGTCAACATTAGGGGAAGGCTCATGAAGCATTTCGTTTCGCTTGCCGTGCTCGCCGTGTTTGTGACGTCATCCATCGCCTCGGCCCAATCGGGCTCGCTCGAGGACCGCGTCAAGGCCCTCGAAGGCAAGATGGATTCCAAGAAAGAGGCCTCGTCCTCCGGGTCGACCGTCGGCGTCAGCGCTTACTTCGACGACGGGTTGCGCTTCAAGTCCAGCGACAACACCTTCGCCGGCCACCTGGGCGCCTGGGGCATCTTTCACTACACGAACAACGCGACGTTCAACGACGGCGACGGTCGCTTCGATGGGTTCTCGGTCAAGCAGGTCGCCATCGAGGCCGAAGCGCGCCTGTGGGAGGCTTTCAGCGCCTACGTCCGCCCCCAGTTCTTCGGCGGCGCGTCCAACCTCTTCTTGGGTTGGGTCGAGTTCAACAAGTGGGAGGAGTTCAAGGTCAAGGTCGGCTTGATGAAGATTCCGTACTCCCAGGAACAGATCGAAGACGTGCGCTGGATGGATCTGCCCGAGAACTCCCTTCTGAACCTCACCGCCCCGCAGCGCGACCTTGGCGCGATGGTGCACGGGAACATCGGCAAGGGGATCTTCGGCTACTGGGCCGGCCTGTTCAACGGCAACGGCCCCGGCGGCGCTGACAACAACAGCGACAAGGACGTGGCCGTGCGTCTGGCCGTCCGTCCGGGCGCGAACATGGAAGGCGACGTCATCAAGAACCTGACGTTCGCGATCAGCTACACCCGTGGCGTCGCGGGCCGCAACAGCGGCGCGCCGTTCGAAATGATCACGCCGGCGACCGGCACCCAGTTCCACTTCGGCCCGAATACCTTCGAGTCGGATTACGACCGGACGCGCTTCGGCTGCGACCTGGTCTGGATCTTCGGCCCGCTGTCGGTGAAGGGCGAGTTCTCCTACCTGAAGTCGAAGCACGAGTTCGCCACGAGCCACACGCCGTTCCGCGTCTCGGCGTACATGGGCGAGGTCGGGTTCTGGATCTTCGGCAGCACGCGCGTGAACGGCAAGCGGCCGCAGATCAAGAAGGCGCTGTTCATGGATGGCGGCACGGGCGACCTGCAGATCGTCGGTCGTTACTCGGCCATCGACATGGACGACACGTTTGAGGAGAAGGCGGGCTGGGGCGGGAGCCGCAATGCGCAGGAAGTCGCGCTCGGTCTGAACTACTGGCCGAACGGCTACGTGCGGATCTCCGCGATGTACGGCTACTACCGTTACGATCACAAGGACAGCCGCCGGTTCTTCACGTCGAGCGGCCAGGTGATCGACAACGAGAGCGTGTTCATCTTCCGGGCCCAGATCGACTTCTAGACAGACCGGCCGTCAACACGGGCCGCTCCGCTCGCGCGGGGCGGCCCGTTCTTTTTCATACGGGCGCTTCCTCCTGTAAGCTGTGGGCATGCTTCATCGGCCGGACATCGTTTCTTCGCGCGGAATCGTGGCTGCGGGCCACCACCTGGCGGCCACGGCGGGAGCCCGGATGTTCGGGAAGGGCGGCAATGCGGCGGACGCGGCGGCGGCCGCGGGGTTCGCGCTGGCGGTGCTCGAGCCGCACCTGAACGGCCTCGGCGGGGAGTGCCCGATCCTCGTGCGGGCTCCCGACGGCGCCACGCACGCGATCAGCGGGCAGGGCTGGGCCCCCGCCTCGGCGAACGCCGACCTGTTTCCCCACACCGGCATCCCGGGCGACGGCGTCGCTTCCGCCGCCATCCCGGCCACGGTCGACGCCTGGATCCTGCTGGTGGAGAAGTTCGGGAAGCTCCCCCTCCGTGAGATTGTGAGGCCCGCCATCGAGCTCGCCGCGGACGGATTCCCCGTCGACGCCCGCCTCCGGGCCGCCATGGACGCCAACCGGTTCGTTTTCTCCGGCTGGCCCGCCACGGCGGCCGTCTTCGGGACGCCCGGCCACGTGCTGCGCCAGCCCGAGCTCGCCCGGACGCTCGAGTCGATCGCCGCGAAGGGCCGCGCCGGTTTCTACGCCGGCCGCGTCGCCCGTGCGATGGCGGCTTTTTTCCGCGAGCCCCAGCCGGACCGCAAGGGGGAGCCCGTCCAGGGGCTCATCACCGCCGCGGACATCGCGGAGTATGCCGGGAGCTGGGAAGAGCCGGTCGAGATCGACTGGCGCGGGTGCGTGGTGTCCAAGTGCGGGCCGTGGTCGCAGGGGCCGGTGTTCCTGCAGATGCTGCGGCTCCTGGAGCTGGACGACATCGCCGCGCTGCCGGAGGGGGCGTGGGCGCACCTCTACCTCGAGGTCGCCAAGCTCGCGTTTGCGGACCGCGAGGCCTTCTACGGCGACCCGAAGTTCGTCGAGGTCCCGCTCGAGCGGCTCCTCTCCCGCGAATACGCCGCCCAGCGCCGCCGCCTCGTCGGCCCCGAGGCCTCCAAGACGCTCCAGCCCGGCGAGGGCGCGACCGCGCTGCCGTGGATGAAGGGCACCGCCGATCGCGGATTCGAGCCGCTGACGGCCCACACGGGCGACACGACCCACGTCGACGCGGCCGACAAGGACGGGCTGATGGTCGCCGCCACGCCCTCGGGGGGCTGGTTCGATTCCAACCCGCTGATCCCCGAGCTCGGCTTCGCCCCCGGAACGCGCCTCCAGATGTTCAATTTCTTCGTCGATCACCCGAACCGCCTCGCGCCGAAAAAGCGGCCGCGCACGACCCTCACGCCGTCCCTCGCGACCCTTCCCGACGGCCGCTGCCTCGCGTTCGGCACGCCGGGGGGCGACGGGCAGGACCAGTGGACGCTCCAGTTCTTCCTGAACGTCGCGGCGCGCGGGATGACGCTCCAGGAGGCCGTCGAGATGCCGCTGCTCACGTCCATCGCGTTCCCGTCCTCGTTCGCGCCGCACGGCGCCACGCCGGGGGGCGCGGTGGTCGAAGGGCGATTCGAGAAGGCCACGCTGGAGTCCCTGCTCGGCCGCGGGCACATCGCCTCGATCGGCGGGCGGTGGGAATTCGGGCGCGTCACGGGGGTGTGCTGGGACCCGAAGTCAGGCGTGCTGAGCGCCGGAGTCTCGCCGCGCCGCGGGAACGCGGCCGCGGTCGGCGTCTAGCGCCGCTCGTACACCGTCACCGTGATCGGCTCGCTCCAGGCGTTCCCCATCCACAGCGCGCGCCCCCACCGGAACCAGCCCGGCCGGAACCCCGCCATGTCGACCGTCCGCCGCGCCGCAACCCGGTACCCCGCCGCCTCGAACTCGCGGTCCCCCATCGCGTAATAGCCGCCGCCCATCCGGTCGTCCCACAGGATGCGCGTCCCCGCGGGGAACGACGCGTACAGCTTCTGCTGCGCGGCGACGTCCTGGGTGGGGGGCTGGAGAGGCGCGAAGGGCGGCGGGAAGTGCGCGTGGCGGGCGTGAGCGTCGGCGACGATCCGCGGCGCGGCGCCCGGCTCCCACAGCTCGCGGGCGTCCTCGTAGACGCGGAAGACGTAGATGTCGGACTGGGCCTCGTAGGCGGCCGCGCACCAGACAGCCGCGCCGGCGACGATCGCGCCGTAGGTGAGCCGCGGCGCGACGCGCCACGCCGCGAGCGCCGCGGCGCAGAACCGCATCCCTTCGGCGGTGAAGAGCGCGATGAGCGGCGCGATGCAGACGAAGTAGCGGAGGTAGCCGATCGACCCGAAGAGGCCCTTCCACCAGAGGATCGTGTGGAGGAGGAAGAAGTACGCGAACGTGGCGACGTGGATGCGGGGGCGGCCGGAGGCGAAGGCGCCGAGGCCGGCGAGGAACGGGAGGAGGAGGGCGGCGCCGGTCCAGAGGGGCCACTGGAAGACGTAGTGGAGGAGGCGGCCGTGGCCGTAGACGTCGCCGGGGACCCAGTTTCCGGGCCAGTGGTGCTTGATGAACAGGATGTCGCCGTCGGCGACGAGGCCGCCGAGGGACCAGAGGGCGGTGCCGGCGAGGAGGAGGAGCGGGTAGGTGAGTTTTTTCTGCAGGGGAAGCGCGGAGGCGAGGACGAAGAACCCCCAGAGGACGCCGAGAAAGAATCCCTCGGGGCGGGCGAGCGGGAGGAGGGAGCAGAGGAGGAGCGAGGGGACGAGCTTTCCTTCGAGCCATTTGCGATAGGCCAGCGCGAACACGAGCGCGAACAGCGGCTCGGTCATGTTGTCGCCGGCGAGGGCGAAGAAGTGGAACTGGAGACCCATGGCGGGGATGGCGAGGAGGGCGGCGTGCGGGATGACGAGGCGCGCGAGGCGCCACGTCTCGAACAAAGCCCATGCGGCGAAGAGCGAGCAGAAGACGCGCGACACGAGCAGCCCGCCCTGGGCCGGCAGGCACAGCGCCGCCGACCAGAGCGGCCGCCCCCACGGGTCGAGGAGCAGCGACAGCGACCGCAGCCCGTCGTGCGCATAGCCGAAATGGTTCGCGGCGTCCTGGTGCGCCGAGCCGCGGTGCGTCAGCGCATAGCCGGCGTAGACGAGAAAGAACAACCCCGACAGCGCCAGCGCGGAGGCCGTGGAGCCGGCCACGGTCGAGGGAGTCTGCGGCGGGTCGGCGGGCGCGGGAGCCGTCATGGGGGCGGCATTCTACGCGAGCGGCTCCGAACCGGCTTCCCCACCGCTATTTCGCCAGCGCCGCTTCCGCGTCGTCGCACGCCTTTAGGATGTCCCCCTGCCCGGCGAACGCGTCGCGGATCGCCTTGAGTTCGTCCCGCAGCTTCGGCTCCTTGAACCCGGGCAGCGCCGGCACGATGCGGGCGGCGGCGGCGCGGCGCGAGGGCTCGGGGCCTTCCTGCACCTGGCGGTCGAAATCGACCGCGATCTTCGAGAGCAGGATCTTGCGAAGGGCCACCGCAATCACCGGCTGCGACGTCTTGGCGTCACCGAGCGCGCCCAGCGCGACAACATAGGTCGCGTTCAGGTCCTGAAGCGCCACCCAGTCGACGAGGTCCATCTGGCTTCCCTGCATCTTCGAGTCGAACGTCTTCCCGAGCGCCTCGACCGCCGCGGCGAGCGGCGCCGCGCCTTTCGGGTCGCCGATCAGGCCGAGGGCCTCGCCGGAAGCGCGGCGGATCTTGAGCGAATCGTCCTGGAGCCCGATGGCCAGCGCGTTGATTCCCTTGGGGTCCTTGAGCCCGCCGATCGCTGTCGCGCACAGGATGCGGACGTCCTCCGCCGTCTTCTTGTCCGCCAGCCACGCGCCGAGCGTCGGCGTCGCCGACTTGTCCCCCGACTCCGCGATCTTCTTCGCCGCCTTCTCCGCGTTCCCGCCGCCCTTCTGCACGTCCGCCAGCCACAGCTTGACCTCGTTCTTGCCGCCCCCCGCCGACTGGATCGGGAAGTACTTCACTTCCTCCGGCGTCAGCCGCTCCAGGAAGCTGGACCGCGGGCCGTGCGGCGGCACGAGCTGCTTCCCGGCGTGCCCCCAGAGGCGCCGCGCGTCGAAGAAGTCGAACATGTCGTGCACGACTTCCTGCGGGAATTCGTGGTCGCGGCTCGGCAGCTCCGTGTAGATGAAGTCCGCCCGCGATTTCTTCAGCAGCTCCGCCGCCTCGCGGTCCGGTTCCACCGCGCACCGCGGATCGTTGTCCGAGTGGTACACGTACACCCCCGTCCCCAGGTCCGCGAACTTCCCTTCCCCGCTATGCCCCCCGCCCGACGCCGGCGCGATTGCCGCCCATTTCTCGGCGTACTTCGGGCCGAAGTGCCACGTGCCGTAGCCGCCCATCGAGTGGCCGATGAGGTAGACGCGGTTGAGGTCGACGTTGAAGAGGATCTGGAGTTCGGCGAGGAGGGACGTGAAGAGCGGGTCGTTCTCGGCGGAGGCCCACGGCGCGGCCTGGGCCGTCGGGCACGCCGTGATGTAGCCGCGCTGCTGCACGTCGGTGTCGAGGAACGGGTAGAAATCGGGGCCGCTTCCCACGACGCCCTTGCCGTCCTTCCCGGCGGGCCCGCCGCCGTGGAGGCCGATGACGAGCGGCCAGGGGCGCATCGGGTCGTAGTCCTCGGGGACGTAGATGCAGTAGACGCCGGTGGTCTTCTCCGAGTTGATCGTCAGCTTGACTTCCTTGCGGAAGCCTTTCGGCTGGGCCATCGAGCGGCCGACGCGGTCGAACCACTCGCGCGGAAGGGTGGTCGAGAAGTCCTTCTTGAGCGCGTCGTAGGCGGCCTTCCGGTCGCCGGCGTCGAGCGCCGCGTAATCCGCCACGCGCGCCGCGAAGTCCTTGTTGTGCCGGGGGCTCGATTTCGCCAGCTTGTCCGCCTCCGCGCCGAGGAGCGCCTTCGCGTCGGCGTTCGCCGGATCCGCCGCCAGCGCGTTCGCCGCGCACTCCTTCGCCTCGGCGTCGAGCTTCTTCTCTTTCGCCCATTTCCCGAGCTCCGCCCACCCCGCCGCGTCCTTCCCCTTGAGCGCCGCCGACCGGCGCCAGAATTCGCGGAAGGGGCTCTCGGGCGTGATGTCGACCTTGGCGACGGCCGCCTTGGGGAGCTTGACGACCTTCCAGGTGCACTCTTTGAACTTCGAGAAGTACGGGTTGATCACGACCTCGGTGCCGTCGTCGGAAACGACCTTTCCCTCGGTCGCCTGCCCTTGGCGGGGGACGACGGTGTCGGCGAGCGCAAGGACGGACGCGGCGAAGAGCGGAGCAAGGAGGAAAAGCCGGCGCATGGCGCGCTCCGGAAAAGCGAGGGGACGGGCATTCTATGTTATCGGGGGAGCGGGCGAGCGATTTGAAATCGGGTTTGGAGGGGGACACAGATCAAGGCGGATTCAGGAAGAAACGTCGGCAGATACAGCCACGAGCCTGGCACGGATACAGAAAGACGGGAAAAGATGCGCGGCCGCGCAATGGGAGCGGGCCATTACGACCTTTCACCCCCGGCGCCCCTGGGAGAAATCGCCACTCGCCCCTATCGCGGCCCCATCAGCCTGATCCGGGCCGCATACCCGCCACAGGCCCTGTCCGGGCCCGGCAGGATCCGCATCTCCTCTTCCAGCCGGAGACCGTTCCCTTCGCGGATCGCTTCGCGCACCAGCGCGCCGTTTTCCTCGTCCTCGAGGCTGCAGGTGGAGTAGACGACGCGGCCGCCGGGCTTCGTCACGGCGACGGCGGCGTCGAGGATGCGGCGCTGGATGCGGGAGAGGACGCGGATGTCGCGTTCGCGGAGGCGCCAGCGGGCTTCGACGCGGCGGGCGAGGACGCCGGTGTTGGAGCAGGGGACGTCGATGAGCACGGCGTCGAAAACGCGCCCGAACGGGGGCTGCTTCGCGTCGGCGAGCAGGACCTGCGCCGTGGCGCCGAGCCTGGCGAGCGACCGCGCCATCCCCTTGACCTTCCCGATCTCGCTGTCCGCCGCCACGACGCGCACGCCGGTCTCCGCCACCTGCGCGGCCTTGCCGCCCGGCGCCGCGCAGAGGTCGCCGACCAGCTCGCCGGGTTTGGACTGCAGAAGCGGCACGACGCGCTGGGCGGCGTCGTCCTGCACGGCGAACCAGCCGTCCTTGAACGAGTCCAGCCGCCAGAGGGCCCCGGTGTGCGCAACGTGCATCCTCGCCTCGTCCACCTCGACCTTCTCCGCGCGCAGCCGCTCGACCAGCTTCTCCTTCGTCGCCTTCAGGGTGTTCACGCGGATCGCCATCGGCGGGTGCCCGTTCCCCGCCTCGAGCGCCGCCACCGTCGCGGCCGCGCCGTACTTCGTGAGCCACTTGCGCACGAGCCACACCGGGTGCGACAGCAGTCCCGCCAGGAACGCCGCGGGATCGTGCTCCGGGTCCGCCCACAGGTCGCGGTCCAGGAACGCGCGACGGCCTCCCGGGATCGCAATCAGCCGGCGGTGCGGCAGGTCCGGCCATCGCGCCTCCAGCGCTTCCCCCACCCGCCGCCGCCATTTCCCCTCGTCCTCGGGCGCCGGTTCCCCCCCGCACGGCGCCCCGTCCGGCTCGACCTTCACGATCGCCCGCTGCACCGCCCGCAACACCCCCGTCGCAAACGCCGCCCCCCGTTCCCCCCGATAGCGCTTCGCCTGCTCCGCCGCCTCGCTCAGAGCCGCGTAGGGCGGGATCTTCTCCATGAAAATCAGCTGGCAGGCCGCGAGCCGCAGGATCCAGCGCATCTCCGCGTCCATCTGCACCGCCGGGATCTTCGAGAACGCGTCCAGGATCCCGTCGATCGTGCCGCGGTGCCGCACCGTCGCGTACACCAGCGCCGTCGCCAGCGACCGGTCCAGCGCCGAAACGCGGTCGTCCTCCAGTTCCTTCTCGAGGAGGTCCGAAGCGTACTCCCGCGCCGTGTCCGAGTCGCGGAGGACGCGAAGGGCGATTGCCCGGGCGCCGACGGGAGACGGAGGCGCGCTCAACGGCTGTTCCCGCAGTCCGTCACTTCCCCTTACCGCCCTTCGCCGCCGCCGCTTCCGCCGCGCGCCGCGCGTACTTGGCGAGGACATCGGTCTCGAGATTGACGAGATCGCCGGGCGTCTTGTCGCCGAGGGTGGTGGCGTTGAGGGTGTGGGGGATGATGGTGCAGGTGAAGCCGTTCTCGAGGACGGCGAGCACGGTGAGGCTGATGCCGTTAATGGCGATGGAGCCCTTGGGGGCGATCTCGGGCATGAGTTCCGGGGGGGCGTGGAAGGTGTAGAGCAGGTCGCCGCCCTCGCGTTCGACTTTCTCGACACGGCCGAGGCCGTCGATGTGCCCGGTGACGAAATGGCCGCCCATCATGTCGCCGGCCTTGAGCGCCCGCTCGGCGTTCACGGCGTACTCGACCTTCGCCGTCCGGAGGCTCGTCTTCTTGAGCGTCTCCCCGACGACGTCGAACTCGCAGATGCCCTCGTTCACCGAAACGACCGTGAGGCAGACGCCGTCGATCGCGATGCTCTCGCCGATGGTCACGCCCTGGATGTTGTCGGGGGGAAGGGCGATGCCGAGGCGAAGCCGCCCGGCCTGCATGTCGGTCGAGGTGACCATGCCGATGCACTGGATGAGGCCTGTGAACATGAACGGGATGCTAAACTTTGCCGGCGCGGGCGTCAAAGTGACGGAGAAGGGCAAAGGCGTCGAAAGTCGAAGGTCTAAGGGCCGTTGAGACGGCGGGCTCGGTCGTCCGGGCAACCTTGGAACTCCCGACTCAACCTTCGACCTTTGACCTTCGACGTCGTTGCCATCGCCCACGCCTCATGACAACGATCCACATCCTCACCCTCTTCCCCGAAATGTTCGGCGGCTTCCTCTCCGCCAGCATCCTCGGGCTGGCGCGCCAGCGCGGCATCGTCGACGTCCGGCTGCACAACCTGCGCGACTTCTCCCTCGACCGTCACCACAAGGTCGACGACCGCCCGTACGGCGGCGGGCCGGGGATGCTGATCTGCCCCGAACCCGTCTTCCGCGCGGTGGAGTGGCTCGAAGCGGGCGGGTTTTCGGGGCGGAAGATCCTCCTGACCCCGGCGGGGCGCACGTTCGACCAGAAATTCGCCGGCGAGCTCGCGGCCGAGAAGAGCCTCCTGCTCCTCTGCGGGCACTACGAGGGCCTGGATCACCGGATCGTCGAGGGACTCCAGTGGGAAGAAGTCAGCATCGGCGACTACGTGCTGTCCGGGGGGGAAGCGGCGGCGATGGCGATCGTGGACGCGGTGACGCGCCTCCTGCCGGGCGCGCTCGGCGACCCGGACTCCCCGAAGGACGAATCGTTCTCCGACGGGATGCTCGAGTACCCGCAGTACACCCGCCCGCGCGAATTCCGCGGCATGCCGGTCCCCGACGTCCTCGTCGGCGGCAACCACGCGGAAATCCGGAAATGGCGCGAGGAACAGTCGCGGAAGCGCACCGCGGAGCGCCGCGGCCCCGGCGGAACTAGTTCGTAGTCACGCCACGCGCCTGCCCTACAATCCCGCGGCCCGGGCGGAACGCGGCTGAGCGGAGTCATCCCCGGCCCGCCCCCAAGGAGGACCAATGCGCCGTCGATCGCTGCTGAAGTCCCGCGTCCTGTGGTCGCTCGTCCTGATGATTGTCGTCGCCGCGGGCCTCTTCCACCGCTCCGATGCCCAGTCCCCCGCCCCCGCGGGCACCCCGGCCGCCGCGGCGCCGCACGCCGAGCACGAATTCCAGCTCTTCAGCTTCATGAGCGAGCACAGCTCGTTCACGCGCACCGAGCGAATCCTGCTGTTCGTCGTGCTGCTCACGGCGTTCGCCGGGCTGGCCTACGCGTGGGCACTGATGGGGCAGGTCCGGAGGGCGGACCAGGGGAACCCGCGGATGCAGGAGATCACGCGGGCGATCCGGGAGGGGGCCGACGCGTACCTCAAGCGGCAGCTCGGGACGGTGGGGATCCTGATCGCGGTGCTGGTCGTCGTCCTGTTCGCGACGAAGGCGATGACGAGCGACCTCGGGATGAAGGATCCGTTCGCGTGGGGCCGGGCGCTGGCGTTCCTGATGGGCGCGATCTTCTCGGCCCTCGTCGGGTTCGTCGGGATGCGCCTCGCGACGATCGGCAACCTGCGCGTCGCCGCCGCCGCGCCCGTCGGGTTCGGGCGCGCCCTCATGCTCGGCTACCGCACCGGCACCATCACCGGCATGCTCACCGACGGCCTCGGCCTCCTCGGCGGCACGATCATCTTCATGGCGTATGGCGAAAAGGCGTACGAAGCGCTTCTCGGCTTCGGCTTCGGCGGGACGCTGCTGGCGCTGTTCATGCGCGTCGGCGGCGGGATCTACACGAAGGCGGCGGACGTCGGCGCCGACCTCGTGGGCAAGGTCGAGAAGGACATCCCCGAGGACGACCCGCGCAACGCCGCGACGATCGCCGACAACGTGGGCGACAACGTCGGCGACTGCGCGGGGATGGCCGCCGACATCTTCGAGTCGTACGAGGTCACGATCGTCGCCGCCATGATCCTCGGCTGGGCCTGCTTCGGGCACGTCGGCGTCATGTTCCCGGTCCTCGTCCGCGCGATCGGCGTCTTCGCGTCGATCTGCTCCACCTACCTCGTCAAGGCCGGCGACAAGGGGAACGTCGCCGAGGCGATGAAGTCGATCAACTTCGGCTTCATCGTCGGGTCCGCCCTCTCGGTCATCGGGTTCATCATCCTCGGCTACTTCTACCTGCACTTCACGCCGGCGAACGTCACCGCCTCGACCTGGAACTACCTCAAGGAACTCCCGTCCTGGGCGACGTGGGGCCAGGTCGGGAGGGACGCCGCGGGGGCCGTCACCAGCGTCCTCGACATGCGCCCGGCCTACACCTGCCTCATCGGCGTCATCCTCTGCGTCGCCCTCAACCGCGTGACCGAGTACTTCACCGGCACCGAGTACTCCCCCGTCAAGGGCATGGTCAAGAACTGCACCACGGGGCACGCGACGAATATCATCGAAGGGTTCGCGGTCGGCTACGAGTCGGCCGTCTGGACCGCGGTCGTCCTCTGCGCCGCGATCTTCGCTTCCGTCTTCGTCTACGCGAACTCGAACGCCATCTTCGTCGCGTACGGCGTCGCCATGTGCGGCATCGGCATGCTGACCCTCACCGGCAACACCATCTCCATGGACGTCTTCGGCCCCGTCGCCGACAACGCCAACGGCATCGGCGAAATGGGGTACGACCGCAAGGCGATGGGCGAAGAGAAGTACAAGGAAGCGCGCCAGATCCTCGCGGACCTCGACGCGGTCGGGAACACGACCAAGGCCGTCACCAAGGGCGTCGCGATCGGCTCCGCCGTCATCGCCGCCGTCTCGCTCTTCGCGTCCTACATCACCGTCATCGGCTCCGGCGGCGGCGGCGAGGACAAGCCGCTTCCCATTTCGCTGTTCGACGCCGTCGCAGGGCTGCTCTCGGTCTCGAACCCGAAGCTGCTCATCGGCATGCTCATCGGCGGCGCCGCCCCGATGCTCTTCAGCTCCATGACCATCCGCGCCGTCGGCCGCGCGGCTTACCTGATCGTGAACGAGTGCCGCGTGCAGTTCCGCGACAAGGAGATCTGGGCGGGGACGAAGAAGCCCGACTACGCGCGGGTCGTGAACATCTGCACTTCGTCCGCCCAGAAGGAACTCATCGGCCCTGCGTTCCTCGCGGTGTTCCTGCCGGTGCTCGTCGGCTTCCTGCTCGGCCCGATCGCGCTGGCGGGGTTCCTCGCGGGGGCGATCGTCGTCGGCCAGCTCGTGGCGTCGTTCATGTGCAACGCGGGCGGCGCGTGGGACAACGCGAAGAAGACCGTGGAGGACGAGCCGCGCAACATCGAGGCCAACACCGGCAAGGGGTCCGAGAAGCACAAGGCCTCGGTCACCGGCGACACCGTCGGCGACCCGCTCAAGGACACCGCCGGGCCGGCCGTGAACCCGCTTCTCAAAGTGATGAACATGGTGAGCATCCTCACCGTCCCGCTGATGATCGTGTTCGACAAGGAGGTCGTCGACACGGTGATGGCGAAGGCCCGGGACATCTCCTTCGAGCTGCCCAAGACTTTCGTGCTCCAGCCGGTGAACGGCCTGTGGATCATCGCGGTGGCCGTTTCGGCGGCGGCCCTGGCGTGGGCGATCTGGCAGTCGAAGCGGGAGGGGATGGCGATGGAGGACACGGGGAAGTGACGGCGAAGGGCGTCGAGGGTTAAGGGTCGAAAGTCGAAGGCGGGCGGTTTCTGGTTCTACGGTTTCTGGAGAACTTCGATTTCGCGGTGCCCGATGTCCTGATGGTCGACCACGCGGGAGGAGGAGCGGACTTCAGGCGGAAGCGGGTCGGCGGTGTCGACCAGGAGCCAGCGCGGGCCGGGGCGGAGCCACCAGGCGGCCAGCGCCGCGGAGTCGGGGTGCTCGGACCTGTCCTCGAAGGTCGCGAGGGAGTGGTCGAGGTAGTAGCGGAAGGCGCCGATCTTGCGCTCCTGGATGCCGTAGATCCCGACCTCTTCCCCGGGCGAAATCCGGGACCGCGTCCGGTCGCAGAGCGGGCGGGCCGACTTGAGCTGATCCACGCGCGGAAACGCGACCACGGCGGCCATCAGGAAAGCCCAGGCCGTCCCGGAAGCGACCACCGAGAAAGCACGGGGGCGCGAGGCGACCCAGGGCGCGGCGGCCCACGCGGCCAATCCCGTCGCGACCAGCAGCCCCGGCAGCGCCAGCATCGCCCCCTGGTACTGGATCTCCTCCTTGACGGGCCACCCGCCGCGGAGAACCCACGCCACCGCGGCGGCCGCGAACGCCACTGCCCCCACCGCCGCGAGCAGCCCCAGCGCCGCCCTCGGCCGCTTCCCTTCTGCCGCCATCCACCGCCCGAGGATCATCGCCGCGGCGGGGAACGCGGGGAGCAGGTACTTGGTCTGCTTGGCCTGCGAGACGGAGAAGAACGCGAACAGGACGAGAAACCAGGCCCACAGGAAGCGGTGGCGGTCGGCCTCGGGGTCGCGCGTTTCGGGGCGGAAGAAGGCGCGCGTCAGGGTGGCAGCGGAGGGGCGGAGGGCGTCGCGGCTCGCCATCGCGGCGGCCGGGAGGAAGACGATCCAGGGGGCGAGCATCCACGGGAGGTTCATGAGGTAGTACCACGGCGGCTGCTTGTGCGACCACGTCTCGAAGAACATGCCGAAATTGTGGGTGAGGAGCAGCTCGCGGGCGAAGGCGTCGCCGCCGCGGCGGCAAGCGAGGACGTACCACGGCGTGACGATCGTGAGGTACAGGACCAGGCCCGCGGCGAGCCACGAAACGCGCAGGAATCCCCGGCGTCGCTCGACCGCCGCGAGGGCGAGAAACACCAGCCCGGGAGCGACCAATGCCAGCGGCCCTTTCGTCAGCGTCCCGAGCCCGCAGAACACGCACCCCGCGAGAAACCAGCGCAGGCCGCGGTCTTCTTCTTCCCATGCCACGCGGAACGACACGAACGCCGCGGCCAGCAGCCCGGTCAGCAGCATGTCTACCTGCGCATAGCTGGCCTCGAGCCAGAAACGCGCGGACGACATGAGGACGACGGCGGACCACGATGCGGCCGAGTTTCCCCACCATCGCCGCGCCAGCCAGAAAACCGCCGCGACCGCCAGAAGGCCCCCCAGTGCCGCCCCCGCCCGCGACGCCGCCGGCGTCACGTCCCCCGCGAGGGCCCCGAACGCCGCGCTGACCCAGTCATGAAGCGGCGGCAGGAGCGCCAGCGGCTCGCCGTTCATGCGCGGCAGGACCCAGTCGCCGGTGCGCAGCATCTCGCGTCCGATCTGGGCGAAACGCGGCTCGTCCGGATCCCAGAGGTCGCGCGTGAACAGCGCGGGGACCACGAGTGCGGCGTATAGCAGCAACAGGGCGAGCGGCGAGCGGCCGGCGGCCAGCGGCCAGTATCCGGCCACGGCGCCCTGGCCGCTGGCCGCTGGCCGCTCGCCGGTCACTTGCCTTTTCCGAACAGCTTCCGCACGACCTTCTTCACCGCGCCGTCGTGCTTCTCGTGATACCTCGCCCGCGCCGCCGCTTTCGCTTCCTCGCGCTTCCCCGCCCACGGATCCGACTCCTTGGGCGCGATCCACACGGCGGCGTCGGTGAGAAACCGGAAGCGCGCGCCGGCCTTGAGCAGGCGGGCGCCGAGGTCGCGGTCCTCGTAGCCGTATTCGCCGGGGCGGGCGAAAGATTCGTCGAAGAGGCCCGCGGCGAGGAGATGTTTTGTTTTCGCGGAAGCGTTGGCGGTGACGAACGACCCGGCGCCGAGCTCGCCCTTGGCGGACTTGGCGGCTTCGCGGGCGCATTTGTCGCGAAGGATCGGGATGGGAGGGTGAAGGGAGAGGATTTTCTCGTCCTCCGAGCGGTTGCCGACGGCGGCGAGGGCGGGGTCGGCGGCGTGGGCCTTGAAGTGCTCTTCGAGCATGTGGAGGTTGGGGACGCAATCGTCGTCCATGAAGACGATGATCCCGGCCTTTGCGGCGCGGATCGCCTTGTTGCGGGCGACGGAGACGCCGTTGACGTCGCGAGGGAGACCGGTGGTGAGGAGCGTCCAGGCGCACTTCGGCGGGGCGGCGTCGATGACGGCTTTCTGGACGTGGTAGGACTCGGGGCCGGAGTCGTCGACGAAAATGGCTTCGAAGCGTGAAGGAGAGAGAGTCTGGCCGTCGAGGGCGCGAAGGATCTTGCCCAGGGTGAGGGGGCGGTTGAAGAGAGGGACGATGAGGGAGAGGTCGGGCATGGGAGTGGAAAACGACTTAATATGAAATATGAAATATGGAATACGAAATATGAAATGCGGCGTCTGGCTTGGCCTTCATTTCATATTTAATATTTCATATTACATATTTCATATTGAGTCGTTCCCGTCCTGAACCGCGGCCCGGCGGAAGCCATCGCTCCCGCCGGGCCGTTTTCTATTTCTTCACGGCCTTCTTCAGCTCCTCCGCGACCTTCGCCTGCTGCTCGGCCGTGATCTCCGAGTAGATCGGCAGGCTCAGCAGCTTCGGCGCCATCGCTTCCGAGTGCGGGAAATCGCCTTTCTTGTACCCGTATTCCTTCATCGCGCCCTGCAGGTGGCACGGGATCGGGTAGTGGATTCCGGCGCCGACGCCGTTGTCCTGGAGCTGCTTGAGGACGCGGTCGCGCTCCTCGACGCGCACGACGTACAGGTGCCAGCAGTGCTGTTCCTCGGCGCAGGCGGACGGAAGAGTCACGCCCTTGATGCCGCCGAGCAGCTCGCGGTACCGCCGGGCTGCCGCCTGCCGCCCGGCCACCCACTTGTCGAGGTGGCGCAGCTTCACGCGGAGCACGGCCGCCTGCAGCGTGTCGAGGCGCGAGTTCGTGCCGAAGCTGTCGTGGACGTATTTCACGACCGACCCGTAGTTGCGCAGCAGCTTGAGCTTCGCCGCCACGTCGTCGCGGTTCGTGGTCAGCGCCCCGCCGTCGCCGGCCGCGCCGAGGTTCTTGCCGGGGTAGAACGACCACGCCGAGACGTCGCCGAACGAGCCGACGGACTTGCCTTTCCACTTCGCGCCGTGCCCCTGCGCGGCGTCCTCGACGACCGCGAGGTTGTGCTTCTTCGCGAGCGCCAGCACCTTGTCCATGTCGACCGCCTGGCCGTACAGGTGCACCGGGACCAGCGCCTTCGTCCGGGGCGTGATCGCCTTCTCCATCGCCGCGATATCCACCTGCATCGTCGCCGGGTCGGCATCCACGAACACCGGCCGCGCGCCCGAGAGCAGCGCCCCCAGCGGCGTCGCGATGAACGTGTTCGCCTGCATGATTACCTCATCCCCGGCGCCGATCCCCAGCGCCCGGAACGCCAGCATCAGCGCGTCCGTCCCGCTCGCGCACGCCACGCAGTGCTTCGAGTTCGACCACGCCGCGAATTCCTTCTCGAACTCCCCCACCTCCCCGCCCAGGATGTAGTCCGTCCGCTCCAGCGCCTTCACCGTCGCATCCTTCAGCTCGTTCCCGATCGAGGCGAACTGCGCCTTCAGGTCAACCAGCGGGATCATGTTTGCCGGTCCGCTCATCGCTAGATTCTCCTTCCCTGGGCGTCGTAAACGGGGTTCCCCTTCTCGTCCTTCAGCGCCTGGATCGGCCCGCGATCCTTCGCGGGATTCCCGAACCAGACCCGGCCGGGCGGCACGTTCTTCGTCACCACGCTTCCCGCCCCGATCATCGAATTCTCGCCGATGACGACCCCGGGCAACAGCGTCACGTTGAGGCCGATGCGCGCGCCTTTCTTCACCGTCGGGCCCGTGAGCACCTTGTTCTGCACGGGATACGGGTCGTTGGCGAAGCTGACGCCCGGGGCGATGAAGGCGTCGTCCTCGATGGTCGAGTACTGGCAGATGTAGACGTTCGTGTGGATGCGGACGTGGCTGCCGATCCGGCACCCGTAGTCGATGACCGTGTTGCTCCAGATGCAGGTCTCGTCGCCGATCGTGTTCTCCTCGCGGATCACCACGTTGTGCCCGGTCTGCAGCCCCTTGCCGATCTTCACGCCCTCGTAGACGACGGTGTTGGGGCGAAGGGTCGCGCCCTCGCCGATGGTCACCGTCCGGTCCGCAATCTTGCGGCCGGTCGGGTAACCGATGATCACGCCGGGTTCTTTCTTGATGTCTGTGCTCACGTCGTCTCCTTTGGGGTCGATGGCGAGTGGCGGGAGGGCAAACGGCGGGGTTGGTTGCTTGTGGTCTGTAGTCTGTGGCCAGGGGTTGGTGGCTGGTGGTTCGTGACAAATCGACCGGGAGTCACACATGCGTCGGTCAAGGCTCCAGCCTCGACGCACCACGCACCGCGGACTTCCGACCACAGACCACTGACCACCAACTCCGGACTCATGCCGCCTCCTTCCCGCACGCCGCAATCCCCCGCGGCACGCAGATCCACGGATCCAGCTCCTTCACCCGCCTGAGGAACTCGTCGTACGCCTCCCAGGCGGCGCGGTGGCCCGAGAAGTGCGTCTCCGGGTGCGTGCAGAGCACGGCGCAGCCGCCGACGTCGCGGACGTACCGCGCCTTCTCCATCCAAGCGTCCGGCCACGCCTTCGGGTCGCGCCGGCGGAACACGAGGTCCGCGTCCATCGGCAGCGTCAGCGGCACTTCCAGCATGGGTCCAATCCGGAACGGCTGCACCGACGCGCACCCGCCGCCCGGGCCGGTGTCGGGGATGGACGAATCCCACGTGAAGCGCTCCCCGGCGATCCGCAGCAGCGTCGGCGTGCGGCAGAGCGACGGCGACCGGAAGCCGCGGACGTCGAACTCCTCGAAGAAGCCGCGCGCGCCCTCGAAGCGCCGCCGGATGCCCACCTCGTCCTCGAAGGCGATGCGGTTGTCGTGAAGGTCGCTGTGCCAGGCGATTTCGCCGCCCGCCGCGATGACGTCGCGCAGGAAGCGCTTCTCGATGGCGTACGTCGAGGTCACGAACGAATAGACCGCCGGGACGCGGTGCCGCGCCTCGATCTCGAGCAGCCGCGGGGAGAATTCCATCCCGTCGGCGGTGTCGACGTCGTGGCTCAGGACCAGCGCGAACTTCTTCCCGCCGGGCCAGCCGCCGCCGCGCTCGCCGAGGATCCACCGCAGCGCGTCCCCGGACGGGTCGATCGGCCACTTCGGGAACGACGGGTTCTCCATCGCCGCCAGAGCCTGACCGATCTTGATCCGGAGGCCACCCGGGATCTTGTGGTAGTGGAACGGGAGGAAGCGCGTGACGGGCTTCGCGGGCTCGCGGTAGGACTCGGTGCGCAGCACTTCGAGCGCCGCCCGGGCGTCGAACGCGCACCGGAGCGCGCCGCCCTGCTCGGCGACGACGGCTTTCGCCCCCGCGAACGCGACCGGCTTCCCCTCCGGCGCCGCTCCCGCCTCCGCGAACACGGTCGCCACGCGCCCCGCCATCCAGCCGGGGCCGCTTCCCTCAGCAAACCGCATCGCGAAGCTCTTCATTTCTTCGGCCGCCTCGCCCGCCCGACGGTGAACGCGAGGTAGATGAGCTCGAGGATGGTGATCACGACGTTGATGAACTTGTCGCCCGTCGAGACGCCGGTAGTGCGCGGATGGTACCCGACCTGGGTCTCCGCGAACCGGCAGCCGTTGCGCGCGGCCTTGACGACAACCTCGGCGTCGACGCCGATGCCGCGGAATTCGAGGTCGAGCCCCGCGACCAGGTTCTTGCGGAAGAGCTTCACCCAGTTGATGTCGCGGAGGGTGACGCCGAAGAGGATGCGCATGACGAAGCGGAAGGCCTTGGTGTTGAGGCGGCGCATCCGGGAGTCTTTGCGGCCGACGCGGTAGCCGACGACGATGTCGGCGGTTTTCGTGAACGGGAGGAAATGGGCGAGATCCTCGGGGTAGAACTGGTGGTCGCCGGGGACGAGGGAGCACCACTCGTAGCGCGAGTTGATGAAGCCCGTCTTCTGCGCGCCGCCGAAGCCGAGGTTGAAAGGGTGGTGGATCGGGCGGACCTCGCCCGGGTACTTTTCGCCGAGGCGGTTGGCGATCTCGGCGGTCTTGTCCTTCGAGCCGTCGTTGATGATCAGAATTTCGTGCTTGTCCGCGATCTGCGGCGCCACGCGGCGCACCGCCTCCACCACGTCCTCGAGCGCCCCCTCCTCGTTGTACGCCGTCACGATGACGCTCAGCCCCCGCAGCTTCCCGTGCGCGGCGGCTTCGTCGGCGGGGACGGGAAGCGGCGGCTGGCCGGGATGCGGCTGGCGATGGGCAGCGTAATCCGGCGACGGCGGGCGCGACGGGTGCTCCGTCGGAGCCGGGACGCTTCCCTCTCCCTTGGTGGGTTCCGTGGACATCGCGATTACTTCCTTGCTCCCTCGCCGGGCTTGCGCCACGTTTCGACGGTGGCGGGCGCGCCGCCGGCCGCCATCGACCGGTCGATCGCTTCCAGCACCGCGACCACGTCCGCGCCCTCCGCGCCGCCGGTGAGCGGCGGCTTGTTCTCTCGGATGCACTCGCAGAAGTGCTCGACCTGCGTGCGGAGCGGTTCGCGCATCTCGACCTTCGGCGAGCGGATGTCGCCGTCGCGCAGCTGCAGCTTGAACTCGCCGAACGAGTTCACGTCGCCCGAAATCTCGGCGCCCTTGTCGAAAATCCGCACCGGCTCGAGCCCGTTGATGTCGTCGAAGACGATCCGCTGCCGGTCGCCGATCACGACGACCTCGCGCACCTTGTTCGAGTCGATCCAGGAAACCTGGATGCTTCCGATCACGCCGTTCGGGTAGGTCAGCGTCACGAACGCCACGTCCTGCCGGCCGGGCTTCAGGAAACACGCCCCCACCGCGCTCACCGTCACCGGCTGCGCCCCCGCCAGGAACGAGAAGATCTCGATGTCGTGCGGCGCCAGGTCCCACACCGCGCTCACGTCCGCACGGATCAGCCCCAGGTGGTTCCGCCGCGCCGAAAGGTAGTACGTCTTCCCGAACTCCGGCTTCCCGATCAGTTCCTTCACTTTCCTCACACCGTCGTTGTACCGGAACGTGTGCCCCACCATCAGCACCCGCCCCTTCTCCTGCCCCATCCGGTAGATCTTCACGGAGTCCTTCAGCGTCGCCGCCAGCGGTTTCTCCAGCAGCACGTGCTTCCCCGCCGCCAGCGCCTTCTCCGCCACCGCCGCGTGCGTCGCCGCCGGCGTCGCGATCACCACCGCGTCCACCCCGGGGTTCGAGCACACCTGGTCCGCGCTCGTCGTCGCGTTGACGAGCGGGAAGCGCTTCCGCAGGGCCTCGAGGCCGTTCCTGTTTTCGTCGCAGATTTCGACGAGTCGGGCGGCGTCGCCGAGTTCGCTGAGGACGCGGACGTAATTGCGGCCCCAGTGGCCGCAGCCGATCACTCCGAATCTGATCATGGTGTCTCCGGGGAAACGTAGATGACGTGGCCGAGATCCGAGCCGATCTCCCGGAACCCCGGGAAATCGTGGTCGAGTCGGTCGCGGTTGCGCTCGTCGGCGAGGATGACGATGCGCGGGTGGCGTTTGTGGAAGGCGGGGAAGTCGTCCATGTCGAGGAAGCGGCCCTTCCCGGGGGCGATGTCGCGGCCCGAGAGGAAGTCGTGAGGGGCGCCGACGTAGGTGACGGGGAGGCGGAGGATCCACTCGACGTACCCGACGCGGTCGCCGCAGTTGAGGATGGCGTCGGCGTCGTGGAAGAGGGGCGAGAAGCGGGCGACGATGGAGGCGGGGCTGCGGTCGTTGTTGAACGAGCGGATGGCGAAGGCGCCGGGTAGCGCGGCGAGGGCGAGGCCGGCGAGGGCGGCCTGGAACGCGGCGGGGACACGGCCGCGCGCGAGGAGGCGCGCCGCCACGCCGAACCCGGCGGCGCCGATGACGGAAGCCACCGGGATCCAGGCGGTGACGACGCCCTTCCGGTCCACCAGCATCGCGATCACGCCGGCCAGCGGCGCCGCGGCGGCGATCAGGCCGAGCGTCCAGGCCGCCGCGCGGCGCGGGCCGTTGGGGGCGCAAAGGCTGCGCGCGACGAGGATCGCCATCGCCGGCATCATCGGGAGGAAGTAGGTCGGCAGCTTCGAAGCGGAGACGGTGAAAATCCCGAGCGTGGTCCCCGCCCAGAGCAGGCAGAGCAGCAACGCCGGGTCCGCCCCGCGCCCCAGGAGCCGCACTTCCTTCCACGCCCCGGCCAGCGCCGCCGGGAGAAGCACGGTCCACGGCACGAACCCGCCGAACGCGCCGATCAGGGAGTAATACCACGGCTTCGGGTGGTGCACCGACTTCGAGGCGAGCCCCTGGATGTTCTCGCGCCAGAAGAAGAACTCGAAGTAGCTGGGAATCCGCACGCAGAGGTAGATCGTCCAGGGAAGGGCGATCAAGGCCCAGACGATCGGGCCGAGGACGGGACGGAACGCCTTGAGCGGCGGCCTTTCGCGAGCCAGCCACCAGCACGGCGCGGCGCCGAAGACGAACAGCGCCGGCCCCACGGGCCCTTTCGACAGGAACGCCAGCGCCAGCGCAACCCACATCCCGATCGCCCCGGACTTACCCTTCCACGCCCGCCAGAAACCCGTGAACGCGCCCAGGATCGCGACGGAGAGCAGAAGGTCCGTCAGGAGCACGCGGGCCAGCACGATGTAGAGCGCGCAGCTCGCGAGGATCGCCGCCGAGGCGAGGCCGACGTCCCGGCCGCCCACCTCCGAGGCCAGCACGTACGCCAGCCAGATCCCGAGAAGCGCCGCGCAGGCGAAGAAGAATCGGGCGCCGAATTCCCCGGGCCCGAAAATCGCCATCCCCGCCGCTTCGAACCAGTACATCATCGGCGGCTTGTCGAGGTACGGCACGCCCGTCAAGGTCGGCACGAGCCAGTCGCCGCTCTCGAGCATCTCGCGACCGATCAGCGCGTACCGCCCCTCGTCGGGGGCGTACAGCGGCCGCGCCCCGAGCTGCCAGAAGAACAGCACGGCCGCCGCGGCGAGGACGAACCACGGCGCGCGCCCGCCCCGGGCAGGGGCCGACGCGCCATCCTCCATCGCGCGCTCCGCGGATTCCATGGGCCGCGGCATTGTAGCCGCGCTCCCCGAAAGCGTCTCGGAAGCTCCCCTCATGCGCGGGGCACCTCCAGCCGGAACCTCACGCCCATCCCGTCCCGCGGATCCATCGGCCGCAGACTCCCCTTGTGCAATGCCGCGATCTCGCGCGCCACCGCGAGGCCCAGCCCCGCCCCCTGCCCGGGGCGCGACCCCTCCGCCGAAAAACGCTGCATGATGCTTTCCCGGTCCTCCTGCGGGATCGGCGCCCCGTCGTTCTCGATCTCCAGCGCCGCCAGCTTCCCCGCCGCCTCCCACCCGATCCGCAGCCGCCCCCCCTCCGGCGCGTACTTCGCCGCGTTGTCGAGCAGGTTCTGCACCGCCGTCGACAGCAGCGACTCGCTCCCCATCACGTCCGGCACCCCGTCCAGCGCCGCCTCGACCTTCAGCTTCTTCACCGTCACGTACGGTTCAATCCGCCTCAGCCCCCGCTCCACCACCGGCTTCAGCCCCACCGGCGCCATCCCCACCTCAACCCGCTCCGCGTCCGCCCGCGCCAGGAACAGCAGCTGGTCCACGATCCTCGCCAGGTGCGCCGCCTCCTCCGCGATCGTCGCGTACCGCGCCAGGTCCCGGTCGTCCGGCCGCTCCCTCACCAGCAGCTCCGCTTCACCACGGATCACCGTCAGCGGGGTCTTGAGCTGGTGTGAAGCGCTCGCGGAGAAGTTCCTGATGCGTCGGAAGGACTCCTCGAGGGCCGCGAAGGTGCCATTGAGGACGACGGCGAGTTGGTCGAGCTCGTCGCCGGTGCCCCGGAGAGGGATCCGTTCGCCGAGGCCGGTCGACTGGATGCGGGCGGCGGCGGCGGCGATGTCGTCGATCGGCGCCGTCGCCCGGCGAGCGACGAAGAAGCCGCCCATCAGGGCGACCAGCACGCAGGGCACGACCGCCAGCGACAGCTGCGCGAAGAAATTGGCGCGCGACGCCAGCGCGTCGTGCTCCGAAAGCGCGATCTGGACGTAGCGCACCCGCCCGTCCGGGAACACGAACTTGCTCGTCCGCGTCCGCGCAGGCTCTCCGTGGATCCTCTCCCGGGTCCACACCCGCGCGCTCGTGGCCAGCTGCTTCAAGACCTCCGGCGCGAGGCGCATCTCTTCCGGCGAAAGGCTCGCGCTGCGGAAGAACACCTTCCCCGCCCCGTCCGTGAACTGGAACCAGACGCCGGCCCGCTCGTGCACCTTCTCATCCTCGCGCAGCTCCTTCGCAAGCGCCTCGTCACCGTCCTCCAGCACCCGCTCCGCTTCGTGGGACTCTTCGTCGATGAAGCGATCCATCTGGAGGTCGACGTTCCGGATGAGGCGGTAGAAGAAGTAGACGGCGAGCAGGGACAGCGCCGTGAGGGTGAACCCGGCGGCCCAGGCGGCGATTCTCCAGCGGATGGTGCGGAGCTGCCTCACTGGGGAAGGGTCATCCTGTAGCCGACGCCGCGGACGGTCTGGATGAGGTCGCCCGAGCCGTTCTGGTCGACCTTGTCGCGGAGGTGCTTGACGTAGACGTCGATGACGTTGGTGCCGGTGTCGAAGTGATGGTCCCAGACATGCTCGGCGATCATGGTGCGGGTGAGGACGCGGTCGGGGTTGCGCATGAAGTACTCGAGGAGAGCGAATTCCTTTGGCGTGAGGTCGACGGGGGCGCCGGCGCGGGTGACGCGGTGCTTGGCGGGATCGAGGGTGAGGTCGCCGACGGTGAGCACGACGGCGCCGTCGCCGCGGCCGCGGCGGAGGAGGGCGCGGACGCGCGCCAGCAACTCCTCGAACGAGAACGGCTTGGTGAGGTAGTCGTCGGCGCCGGCGTCGAGGCCGTTCACGCGGTCCTGGACGCGGCCGCGGGCGCTGAGGAGCAGCACCGGCGTCCGGAGGTTCTTCTCCCGGATGGACCGCAGGACCTCGAGCCCGTCTTTCCCGGGAAGAACGATGTCCAGGATGATGATGTCGTACGGCTCGGAGGTCGCCAGGTGCTCGGCCTCGATGCCGTCCGTCGCTGTGTCCACCGTGTACGTCTCGGACTTGAGGCCGCGGGAAATGAACGAGGCCACCTTGGGTTCGTCTTCGACGAGGAGGATTCGCATCGGGTCGTACCTCCTTGGGCGCACGGTCCTGGCGGTGGACGCGAAGCGCAGGAACAGAAGAGGAACTGCGGACGTGGGAGCGACTGTAGCCGCCGCCCGATGATCGCAATGTTACGGCTGCATTAACAGATCGTTAACAGGACCCCTTCGCCACCACCACAAAATCCTCAAAGAAAAACTTCGACTTGTAGACGCACTTCTCAACCTTCAGCCCCGCCGCCTCCACCTCCGCCACCGCCTGCAACTCGGTCACCCGATTCGCCAGCGGCTTCTGCCCCAGCAGGAAGCGCTTCACGTTCCTCGACGACAGCGCATTCAGGTAATTCAGCAGCACGACTTTCGACACGCGCCCCAGCTCGCGGATCGCCGCCAGCTTCAGCGCAACGGGAACCGAGTGGAGAAATCGGAAGCAGACGGAGGCCGCAAAGGCGCCGTCCTTGAAGGGCAGCCGCAGCGCGTCGGCGCGGGCGCCGCCGACCGTGCCGGGAAGCGACTCGATCACCATCCAGGGCGAGAAGTCGGCGACGGCGACACGGCGTTTGCCCGCGAGGATCGCCCGCGCGATGCGCCCTCCGCCGCACGGCGAGTCCAGGACGATGCCGCCCCGGTCCACTCCCTCGAGCGCCCGACGCACCATGCGCCCGTCCATCCAGCTCGACAGGCCGCGCCCGGCGCCGCCGGCGAAGCGTTTTTCGTACTCGCGGCAGCGTTCCTTCTCGTCCGCGTACTTGTTGCGCCAGCCCTCATAGAGCTTGAGGTCGGACGCGTCGGCTTCGCCGCTGACGTATTGTTTCACGGGCGCAGTTTCGCATACCCGCCCCGGGTAGCCGGACGAAAAAGCGCCCGGCGAAGCCCCCCGAACCCTACCGCCGGTACCGCTTCAGGATCGGGAACTTCGGCCCTTTCCCGTCGCCGGCGACCGGGCCGACCGGCCCTTTTTCCATGGTGGCGCGGAACGTCGGGGGCGGCTGTCCTGCGACGATGGCGTCGAGGTCGCGGATGAGCTGCGCGGGCTGCTGGTAGCGCGCGGCCGTGACCTTCTCCATCATGCGCATCACGACGAGGTTGACGCCGAGCGGCAGGGACGGCCGCCGGGCGCGGGGCGGGACGAGCGTCTCGGTGGCGTGCTTGCGCATCACGGACACGGCGTCCATGCCGGTGAAGGGAAGCTGGCCCGTCACCATGTGGTAGAACGTCGCGCCGAGCGAATAGATGTCGCTGCGGATGTCGACGTCCTCCGAGCCCATCGACTGCTCCGGCGAGATGTAGTCCGGCGTGCCCACGGCGAATTCCGGGTCCGTCTCGTCGGGGTCCCCCGCCATCGCCTTCGCGAGCCCCAGGTCGCACAGCTTCGCCACGCCGGCGTCCGTCACGAGGATGTTGTCCGGCTTGATGTCCCGGTGCAGCAGCCCCGCCGCCCACGCCGCTTCCATCGCCGCCGCCACCTGCCGCACGATCGAGCACGCCTCGCGCGGCTCGAAGACTTCGCCGCGCGCCAGGATCGAGCCGACGGTCTTCCCCTCGACGTACTCCATCACGAAGTAGTACAGGCCGTTGTGCTCGCCGACGTCGATCCCCTGGATGATGTTCGCGTGCGAGACCTTCGCCGCGGCGCGCGCTTCCCGGAAAAACCGCTCCACGAATTCCGGACGGTGCGCGTACTTCGGCGACAGGATCTTGATCGCGACCTCGCGCTCCATCCGCACCTGCAGCGCCCGGTAGACCGTCCCCATCGCGCCGCGCCCGACCAGCCCCAGCACGCGGTACCCCGGGATCAGCTCGTAGCCGCGCTTCTTCTGCTGCACCTTCAGCACCATCTTCGCCTGCTCGCTGGACACGTACTTCTTGTCCACCATCAGCGCGGCGATCCGCCGGTGGTGCGGCCCCGAATCGCGCTGCCGGCGCTGCTCCGACAGGCACTCGTCCACCTGCTCGATCGTCACCAGCCCCAGGTCGATCGCCACCGCCCCGAACGACAGGTCCTGCTGGTCCGCCAGCGCGATCTCGTCGATCCCCTCCTCCGCCGGCGCCGACCCCGCCTTCGCCTGCGCGTCGATCACCTCCCGCGCCTGCTCCACCGTCATGTGCCCCTTCTTGATCAGGATCGTCGCGATCTTGGGCGTGGGGCGGCCGCGCTGGCGAAGCGAATGCTGCAGCGTGAGGCACTCGTTGAGCTGGCGAAGCGAAAGGAACCCGCGCTGGACCGCGAGGGCACCGAAGGAGTTTTCGTGCACGCGGAAATTATAGCCCGCGTGCCGGTGGACGGCGAGGAACCGGGACTACTCCGCCGCGAGCTTGAGCAGCCGCTCCCGCACCGCGTCCTCGGGAAGCTGCTTCCAGTGTTCCGCGGCTTTCGCGCCGTCGCCGGCGGAGAACAGGATCCAGCCGGCGAGGAAGCGCATGCCGGGATCGGCGGGCGTCGCCTTGAGGCGCAGGTCGACGTCGGCCGCGACGCGGTCGCGCTCGGCCCGGTCGGGAATGAGGTCGGCCAGCCGCGCCCAGTCGCGCCGGAACTCCGGCATCGCCTCGATCCCGCGGCGGACCGCCTTGGCCGCCGGCACGACGTCCCCGCCCGCCAGCAGGGCGATCCCGTACAGCATCTGCGCCGGCCCGTCCTCCGGGTCGGTCCACACCGCATCCTTCATCGCCGCCTGCGCGTCCCGGTAGTTCCTCTCCCGCAGGAACCTCAGCCCCGCCTCGATCGCCCGCGCCCGCGCCTTCTTCGCCTCGTTCTCCGCGCGCCCCAGCCCCTTCTCGCGCAGCGCCGCCTCCTCCTGCAGGATCGTCAGGTCGAAATCAAAACCGTGCCCCGACTTCGGGTACTCCGACACGCCGGTCACCTTCCCGTCCGCGTCGAGGTAAACGAGCCCGAACGTGCGGTAGCTCGGCGGGTTGTAGGGGTTGTAGAGCCACACGTTGTCCGTGGTGGCGTGGAAGCGGTTCCCCGGCGTCGGCCAGCGCCCGTGGATGATCGGCCCGTAGGCCCGGTACGCCACCGGCACGATGGCGCTTCCGTATCCGCCGACGCGGATCGACACCGACCAGCTGGAGCTTCCGCCGGAATGCGAATACGAGAAGCCGAATCCGGCGTGGGCGGCGGAAGGAAGCGCAAGGGCGAGGACGACGGCGAGGAAACGCATCAGCCGATCTCCGACAACGGGCCGAGCCCGGGACATCCCCCCAACGCCCTGCATTCTACACCAGCCCCCGTCCAATCCCTCAACCTTCAACCCTCGACCTTCGACGCCTTTCAAAAAAAGAAGGCCCCGGCAGAACCGGGGCCTTCCTGTGAATCACAACCGACCTTCACCTACTTCAGCTGGTGCAACCTCTTCGCCGCGAAGATCGAGGCGCGCTGCTCGTTGGTGAGCCTGGCCGCGCCGATCGCCTTGGCCGTCGCCCGCTGGACGTCGACATCCGCGTCGGTGATCCCCGCGATGAGGGCCTTGACCTGGTCCTCGTTCGGGCTCGTCCCCGACTGCTGGTACACCCGCGCCAGGCCGTCGCCGGCCGCCGCGATCCGGACGTTCTTGTCGTTCGACGCATCCGCGAGGACCTTGGACAGCGCGTCCAGGGCCGACGCATTGCCGAGCGCGCCGAGCGCCTTGCAGACCGGGATGCGGATCGAGTCGGTGCGGCCGTCCAGCGCCGCCACGCCACCCTCCACCGCCACGGCCAGGTTCGTGAACACCGTGTTCTGGATCCGGATCGTCGCGAGCGCATTGGCCGCAGAAATCGCCGCCTTCTCCGCGCGCTGCTTCGACCGGTCCATCGTCGGCTCGATCAGCGGATCCAGCTTCTTCTGCCACGCCGCCCCGTCCAGGCCCTTCTCGGCGTAGTCCTTGACCTCAGTCTTGAAAATCCCCTGCCACTTCGTGATCTCCGCCGCGTCCGAACCCGTCACGACGATCGGCACCTGCTTCGTGCGCAGGTCCTGCTGGAGCGAATCCAGCACCGACGTCTCCGCCTGGTTCTTGCCGCGGATCTCGACGCTGAAGACCACCGTGTTCAGGGTCTGCCCGTCGCAGATGATCACGTCCTCGACCGGGAATTCCTTGATCTTGAGAAGCGCGTGCTTCGCATCCGAAGCCTGCACCACGTAGATCCCCGCCGACGCCAGCGTGTCCGCCATCCGGGCGCGGGTCGTGTCGTCCGGCTCGACGAGAAGGGCGACCCGAACGGCCTGCTCACGGATGGCCTTGCCGAGGTTCGCCGCCACGAGGTCCATGTTCGCGAAATTCTGCGTCGGGTTCAGGCGCACGATCGCTTCCGCGGCCGCGTACTGCACCCGCTTGTCGGCATTCTTCAGCGCCTCGCAGAGCGGGGGGCCCAGGACGTCGCCCACCGCCGTCAGGTCGCCGCCCATCGCCGTCATGCCGAGCGCCCAGCAGATCGCCACGGACACCTGCGCCGTGTCGTCCGCCAGCGACTTCGACAGCGCGCGGTAGAGCGCATCGCGCCCCGCCATGACGCCGAGGAAGCTCGCCTGCTCGATGTTCGCCATTTCCTTCTTCAGCCCGTCCAGGTCCTCCTGCTTGATCTCGCCCAGCGAGAACTTCTTCTCGCCGTCTTCCAACGCGACCCCGGCTTCCTCGTACTGCTGGAACGACACGCAGGCCAGCAGGCTCCACGCGTCGGCGTAGCCGTTGTCGATCTGGATCGCGTCGTGGCAGGCCTCCTCGGCCAGCTCCTCGTTCATCGCGAAGGGCGGCACGTCGCGGCCGACGATCTTGTTCTCAGCCGCGCTCCAGCGCCACACCACGTAGTCGCCGAACATGTAGTGCATCACCGACGGGTGCGAGCGATACCACCGCTCCGCCAGGATCACGTACGTCTCCTTGGCGCTCTTCCCCGACAGCCCCGTCTCCTCGGGATGCGCCGCGACGATCCGGTCGATCGCCTTCTGCGCGAACGTCTTCACCTCGGCGTCCGTGCTGCCGCTCTCCACCACCCGGCGCAACTCGGCCAGGCCGCGGATGTCGCCGATGTTCCCCAGCACGACGCACGCATTCTGCTGCGTCAGCTTGTCCGTCGAGTTCAGCGCCTCGGCCACCGCCATCGTCGCCTCGTCCTGCATGTGCGACAGGCAGACGATCACGTTCGTCCGAAGCGTCTCGCTCTTCGGGTCGCCCAGGTGCCCGATCAGCGGCCCGTTCGAGTACGTGCCGATTGCACGGAGGTGGTACTCCGCCTCCTGCACCTGCACGAACTTGTTCGAGTCGAGCTGCATCACGTAGGCCTCGATCTCCTCCGGCTTCTTCCGGAGGTTCTCGGCCTTGCTCTTGGCCAGCTCCATGATGCGAAGGGCGGTCTGGCGGATCTCGCCACCGTCCATCATCATCATCTCGAGCGTCTTCCAGCTCATCTCGTCCCGCATGTACAGGACGAGCTTGTCGTCGACCTTGATCCGGAGAGCCTGCTCGAGCTTCTCGTAGGCCTCCTTCTTCTGGCCGCGCGAGTAAAGATCCAGGCCCTCACGATAGAGGGTCTTGAACTGCTCCTCGTCCGGACCCTGCGCGAACGCAGCAGTACCGGCCAGGAGCAACGCGGACAGCGTCAGCGACTGCAGAACTCGGGCGCTCATCAAGCCCTCCTTTGAAGAGCAGAACAGGAAACCCCCAGCACTAAGGCGCGGGATTGTAGGGAGGAGGGGGAAGGTGAGTCAAGGAAGAGAAGGGCTTTGGGCGGCCGTCCGAGGTCGGTGCGCCGAAAGGCTTTAGCGAAAGAAACGGGCCCGGAGGGGTCCCCGGGCCCGCTTTTTCCACAGTTTTTCGCGCCGATTCCGGCCGTTCGGGCTACTTCCCTTCTTCCTTCTTCTTCTGCGATTCCCGCCAGGCACGCCCCCAGTCGTTCGTCTTGAACCAGTCCTGCGCCTTCGGTTTCTGCTCGCCCGTCAGCAGCGGATCGATCCGGTCGCGGAGCTTTTCGCGGGCGCTCTGCATGATGTCCCCGCGCCAGCCGATCATGTTGTCCCCGTTCTCGTCCTTCGAAAGCTTCTCTTCCTCTTCCTTCATGATGTCCGCGATCAGCTGGTCCACCGCCGCCGCCTGCGAACCGACCAGCCCCAGGTGCGTCTTCAGCGCCGTCGCCTCCGTATCCATCCAACCCTTCAGGAATCCCCGCACCCGCTTCTTCCCCGTCTCGTCCATCAGCTCCTCGACCTGCGCGTCGATCGGCTTTCCCCCGGCGGCGTTCACCACCCCCGCCAGCCGGTCCCCCTCGATCGTGCGGCGGGCGTTCTCGCGGTCGACTTCGCTGAGAAGCGCGTTCCAGTCGGCGGACGACGCCTCCTGGTGCTTGTCCAGCTTCGCCTCCAGCTCGTCGAGACGCTTCACCAGCCGCTCGGACTCGGCCCGGTCCGCCTCGGTCAGCGCCGACAGCGGCTTCGCCGTCATCGGCTGCCCCGCGTCGTCCACGTGCGACGGCCGGGTCTCGATCTCGGCCCGCACAGGCGCGAACCACGCCGCCGCGGCCCCCGCGGCCGCCGTCAGCACCAGAGAGACCGGCAGAAGCGCCTTCATCGCCCACCTCCGCGGAACGGGTCCTGGAAGAACGACGGCGCGACCTCCTTGGTCCACGTGTCGTACTGCTCCGGCTTCAGCACTTCCTTCATCTTCGCGTCCGTCCGCGCCTTCGTGTCGTTCACCTTGGCCTCGAGCTGGTCCTGCGGGATCTCCTCGCCGCTGAAGATCTTGGCGAGCGTCTCGCTCCACTCCGCCTGCAGCTCCCCGAAGAACTCTTTCAGCACCTCGAGCTGCTCGGCGGTCAGCTTCATCTTCTCGCTCGCGGTCTTCAGCTGCTTCTCGCCCTGCTTCTTCAGCAGCTTCTTCATGTCCTTCTTCCGCTTCTCAAGCAGCCCCGCGCGGATCTGCTCCTCGAGGATCGCGTCCGTCAGCTCCTTCGGCGGGTTCGCCTTGATGTCGGCGAGCTTCCCCATGATCTCCTTCGCCTGGTCGTCGATCTCGTCGGACGCCTTCCCCGCCTCGTCCTGGAACGCCTTGACGCTGAACTCGTAGTCCTGGTCCGCCTGCGCCAGGCGCCGCTCGAGCATCTCCAGCCGCGACGCGAGCGCCCCGCGCGGGTCGCTGACGTCCGGCTTGGCGGCCTCGGGAAGCGCCCCCGGCTCGGGGGCGTGCTCGAGCGCCGCCACTTTCTTCTCGAGCTTCCGCATGTCCTGGAGCGCCCAGCCCGCGAGCCCGGCCATGGCGACCGAGACGACGCAGGCGGCGACCGCGATCTTGTCGCTCACTGGCCGCCTCCTTCCTGGCCCTGGCCGCCCTGCCCGTCGCCGTTCTGCCGCCGCCCGCCGCCGAACTGGCGCTGCTGGATGTCCTGGTACTTCTTGAACTGCTCCTCGCTCATGAACGTCTGCATCTTCGTGTTCGTCTCCGTCACCAGCTCCTGGAACTTCGCGGGGTTCGCCTCGCCGTCCATGAAGCTCGACCCCATCTCCGTGAACTTGTCGAACATCTCGTCGCTCACCTTGTCGAACTGGGCCGCCTGCTCCGGCGTCAGCCCCAGCTCCACCTTCACTTTCTCCATCTCCCCCTTCATCCGGTCCCCCACGAACCGCTTCAGCATCATCTTCTGCTGCTCGGTCCGGATCCGCTTCGTCATCTCGGCGACCTTTTCCTTGTCCGCCGCCTTCTTCGCCAGCTCTTCCTTCAGCGCCAGCGACTCCTTCTGGATCGCCGTGAGCGATTCTTCGGAGCGGCCCTTGATTCCGGTGAAGCGCTCCTTGGCCTCCTTGAGCGCTCTCGTCTCCCGATCGATCTTTCCATCAAGGCGGACGGCGCAGGCTTCGACGCGCCGGGCGAGTTCCGCGAGTTCGTAAGGCGAGGGCGGAAGTTCCGCCGGTGCGGCGGTGGCGGGCGCGCCGGCCGCGGGGGCCGGGATCGCGTCGAGCCGCTTCTTGAGCGCAGCGGCCTGGACGACCGACGCCACGAGGAGCGCGGCGGCGACGGCCGTGATGAACAGGGCGACGACCTTCATGGACCCCCCGAAAAAGGTGTGGCGATCCAAGAGATACGGCCACGGGAGGGCGGTGTTGGCCGGGGGGGAGCAATTGACACCGCCCGGTCCGCCGCTAGACTCTCCCCCTCCAAGGCCGTTGCCGTCGCCGTTCTCGCGAATTCGAGGTGTGGGTCGTGACTTCGGGGCGTCGCGCGGCCTTTCG
>CAZPWT010000037.1:0-33372 GCA_964590435.1 uncultured Planctomycetia bacterium | reverse complement strand
TAAGCCAATCTCCGGGGGGGGGGTGTGGGGGGGGTGGGGGTGGTGGGGGGGGGGGTGGGGGGGGGGGGTTGGGCCCGCCCGTGTGCCCCCGCCCCCGCCCTCGCCCCAGCCCACCCCCTCCCCAACCCGCCGTTTCCCCATCCCCTTCCGTTTTTCCGTACATGAACCCTGATCAATACCAACAAGCCGTCGACCTCGGCCGCGAGATGATCCTTCTCGCCCTCGTGATCTCGTTGCCTCTTCTCGTCGTCGGCCTCGCCGTCGGACTGATCGTCTCCATTCTCCAGGCCGCGACGCAGGTCCAGGAACAGACGCTCGCGTTCGTCCCCAAGATCGTCGCGACCGCGCTCGCCCTGTTCGTCCTCCTCCCCTGGCTCATCACGCGCATGACCGAATACACGACCGGACTTTTCACCCGCATGCCGGGGATGTTCCGATGACGCCGAAACGCGACTACAGCTCGGACTTTGCCTACATCCGGTACCTCGCCCTGGTCACGGGGGAAGGGCCGCGGCAGATGGCGACCTCGCGGCGCGGGTGGCGGCATGAGCTGACGACGGGGCCGCGGGACTGGAAGCTCTCGTGGGACATGGAGCTGTCGGTCTGGGACTTCCAGAGGAGGCCGATCCTGGAGCGCCTTGGCGGCGCTGCGCCGCCGATGGAGGCGTACCCGGCGGCAAGCCCGGAGGCGCCATGAGCCCGCTCGACCTGTCGCTCACCCAGTTCCACGCGTTCGTGCTCGTGTTCTTCCGCATTGCGGCGACCCTGATGACCGCGCCGTTCTTTTCGGCGCGCACGACGCCGGCCCAGGTCACGATCGGCCTCTCGCTTCTCATCAGCGCCGCGATCCTCCCCCACTCGGCGATCCAGTGCCCGGAAATCCACGGCCCGGGCCAGCTCGCGCTCGCCGCGGGGCTCGAGACGGCCGTCGGGATGATGTTCGGACTCACCGCCACGTTCCTTTTCGGCGCCGTCTCCCTCGCCGGCGCGCTCGTCGACAACGAACTCGGCCTCGGCCTCGCCAACGTCATCGACCCCGTCACCAACGACCAGGTGTCCGTCGTCGGCCAGTTCAAGTTCCTCTTCGCGATGCTCCTGTTCCTCATCCTCGACGGCCACCACTTCATCCTCTCCGCCGTCTCCACGTCCTTCCGCGACGTCCCCCTCATGGGCCTCAACTTCACCAACCCCCTCGGCACCTACGTCGCCGACACGCTCTTCACCGACCTCCTCTCCTCCGCCGTCCGCTTCGCCGCCCCGTCCCTCGCGGCGATGTTCCTCGTCACCGTCGCCCTTGCGTTCACGGCCCGTGCCGTCCCGGAGATGAACCTGTTCATGCACGGGTTCTCCGTGCGCATCGGCCTCGGGCTCGCCGTGCTCGCCGTCTCGATCCCCGCGTTCGCGTGGGCTTTCGCGAAGTTGTGGGGGAAAGCCGAGGGCCAGCTCGACGCGCTGTTGAGGATGATGGCTTGAAACGGCAGTTGCGAGTTGCGGGTTGCGAGTTGCGAGGGGCGGCGACGGCCGGCCCGGTCGCAATTCCGACGGGAGTGGTGAATGCCTGACGGCGAATTCGACAGCGAAGACAAAACCGAGCCCGCGACGCCACGGCGACGCGAAGAGGCCCGGGAGCGCGGCCATGTCGCGCGGTCCGGGGACCTGAACGGCGCCCTCGTCCTCCTCGCCGCCCTGCTCGCGCTGAACTTCTTCGGCCAGCGCTTCCTCGACGGCCTCACCCTCGTCGCCCGCGGCGTCTTCGGCAACCTCGACGCCGTCGATTTCACCGCCGAAAGCCTCACCCCGCGCGTCGGCGCCCTCCTGTTCGTCGTCTTCCGCGCCCTGGCCCCCGTCCTCGTCGCCGTCCTCGCCGTCGCCCTCGCCGCCAACTGGGTCCAGGTCGGCTTCCTCTTCACCGGCGAACCCCTCACCCCCTCCCTCGAACGTCTCAACCCCATCAGCGGCTTCAAGCGCTTCTTCTCCGCCCGCTCCCTCTCCCGACTCGCCCAGGACTTCCTCAAGCTCGGCGTCCTCGGCGCCGTCCTCGGCTGGACCCTTTGGGACCACTTCCCCCAGCTCCTCGCCCTTCCTTCCCTCTCCGTCCCGAAAATCGCCGCCGCCTTCGCCGACCTCGGCTTCACCCTCGGCCTCCGCGCGGCCATCGCCTTCGTCGCCCTCGGCCTCCTCGACTTCGGCTTCCAGCGCTGGCAGTACGAGCGCGACCTGCGCATGTCGAAGCAGGAGGTGAAGGAAGAAATGAAGCGCCTCGAGGGGAACCCGCGGGTCCGCGAGCGGCGCCGGGCGATCCAGCGGCAGATCGCCAACCAGCGCATGATGCAGGCCGTCCCGAAGGCGGCGGTGGTCGTCACGAACCCGACGCACTTTGCGGTCGCCCTGGCCTACGACGAGAAGATGGCGGCGCCGAAAATCGTGGCCAAGGGGGCCGACCTGATCGCCGAGAAAATCCGCGAGATCGCCCACGAGCACGACGTGCCGATCGTGGAGCGCCCGCCGCTGGCGCGGGAGCTCTTCAAGTGCGAGGTGGGGAAGGAAATCCCGCCGAAGATGTTCGAGGCGGTGGCGGAAATCCTGGCGTATGTGTACTCGCTGAAGAAGAGTGCGGCCTGACGGAACACTTGGAATGCAGGCGGGCGGCAAATATGGATAATGGGCTTCACTTTCTTGACGGGGACCGGGGTCTGGATCGGGAGATCCCTGTCCTACCGCAATTTCGGAGTCGCGCCGGTGGTGATGGGTGTCCCTCCGCATTCCGCCGCGGACCTGGCCAGGGTCCTCGAATCCGCTCCTGACGGGCTGCTCGTCATTAGCGAGGACGACGCGATCGTGGACGCGAACCAGAGAGCGCTCGACATCCTGGGATTCGCGCGGGAAGAGCTCCTCGGGAAGTCCTGCGATTCGCTCGTTCCGGAGCGCTTCCGCGCGGGGCACGCCGAAAAGCGCCGCTCGTGGCACGACGCGCCGGTCGCACGGAACATGGGCGGAGTCCCGGCGCCCCGGGCGCTGCGAAAGGATGGCACGGAAATCGGCCTGGAGATTGCGCTTCGTGAGCTGCCCGCCGTTGGCGGGAAGCGACGGGTGGCGTGCTGGTTCCGGGAGGAGGGCGGCCCCGCGGCGCAGAGCCGCCAGCTGAAGACCTTGTACGGCGTTGCGAGGATCATCGCGGCGGCCCCGGGGCTGGACGAGGCGGCGCCTCCGATCCTCCGGGAAATCTGCGAGACCCTCGGCTGGAGCGTGGGACTCCTCTGGACGGCGACGACCGACGGGGGGGAATTGCGACTGGTCCATTCCTGGAGCCCCGACGACCCGCGACTGCAGCCCTTCATCGCCCACTGCCGCGCGAGAGCCTTTACGCCGGAAGAAGGAGTGATCGGGATCGCCTGGAGCCGCCGGTCACCCGCCTGGATCCCGGAGCTGGAGTCCGAACGGTCGTTCGTGCGCCTGCCCGCCGCGAGAGCCGCGGGGCTCCGGTCGATGGTCGTCGTCCCGATCCTCTTCGCCGGCCGCCTGCTTGGCGCCATGGAGATGTATTCCGCGATTCCCCGGGAGCCCGAGCCGGAGCTGCTGCCGCTTCTCTCCGGCCTCGGGTCCATCCTCGGCGAGTTCATCGACCGGATTCGGGTCGTGGAGGGGCTGAGGCTTCGCGAGGAGCGGCTGCGTCAATCGGAGAAGATGGAGGCGATCGGCCGCCTGGCGGGCGGCATTGCGCACGACTTCAACAACATGCTCACGGCGATCCTGGGATTCAGCGAGGAGCTCCTGGAGCGGCTCGGGCCGGACTCGCCGTGCCGGGCGGACCTGGAGCAGATTCACCGTGCGGGGGAACGCTCGGCCGACCTCACGCGGCAGCTGCTGGCGTTCGGCCGGCGGCAGATGCTGCAACCGCGGGTCATCGACCTGAATGCGACGATCGCGGGGATGGAGCCGATGCTGCGACGCCTGCTCGGGGAGAAGGTGAGGCTGGAAGTGCTGCCGGCGGCGGAGATGTGCTGCGTGAAGGTAGATCCGGGGCAATTCGAGCAGGTCGCGCTGAACCTGGCCCTGAACGGCCGGGACGCGATGCGCGGGGGTGGGACGCTGGTGATCGAGACGGCGAACTTGAACCTGGACGAGGCGTACGCGCGCCGGCACCCGGGCGTGGTGCCCGGGCCGTTCGTGATGTTCTCCGTCTCGGATACCGGCACGGGGATGGACGAGGAAACCCGTTCGCACCTGTTCGAGCCGTTCTTCACGACCAAGGTGCGCGGGCAGGGCACGGGGCTGGGGCTGGCCACGATCCACGGCATCGTGAACCAGAGCGGCGGGCACATCTGGGTCTACAGCGAGCTCGGCCGCGGGACGTCGTTCAAGGTCTACCTTCCCCGCGTCTTCGAGAAACCGCACAAGTCGGAACCGCCCGCGCCCCGCCCCGTTCGCGGAGACGAGACCATCCTGGTCATCGAGGACGAGGAGGTCGTCCGGCTCATGGTGAAGTCGATCCTCGAGCAGCAGGGCTACCGCGTCCTCATGGCCGGATGCGCCGCCGAGGCGCTGCAAACCGCCCAGGAACACGGCCCGGACCTGCACCTGGTTCTCTCCGACGTCGTCCTCCCCGACGGGAACGCCCGCCGCCTCTCGGAGCGCATCCGCGAACTCGCGCCGAAAGCCCGGTACCTGTTCATGTCCGGGTACACGAGCAACGCGATCTTCCACAACGGTGTCCTCGATCCCGGCGTCGAGTTCATCGAGAAACCCTTCGCGCCCCACGACCTCCTGGTCCGGCTCCGGCGGCTCCTGGATTCGCCCGCGTAGCCGAGCCCCGCGCGGGCCTCCAGTTCGCCTGATGTTCGTGCCGATAACGGATCAACGGGTTTTCCGTCCACGCCCGAAGTCCACCCATGCCCACCTTCACCGATTCCGTCCGGAAACACCTCGACCTGCTCTTCGTAGGCGGGGTTATCGGCGTCCTCGTCGCGATTTTCGTCCCGCTGCCGACGCAGATCGTCGACATGCTGCTCGTCACGAACATCGCCGTCAGCGTGATCATCCTGCTGACGTCGATCTATGTGCGGGAACCGCTGGGGTTCTCGGTGTTCCCCGCCGTGCTGCTCGTGACAACGGCGTTCCGGCTGGCGCTCAACATCGCCACGACGCGCCTGATCCTCTCGAACGCCGCCGTCTCCGGCACCTCCGCCGCCGGCGAAGTCGTCCAGACGTTCGCCAACTTCGTCGCCGGCGCCCAGCCCCTCGTCGGCTTCGTCATCTTCTGCATCCTCATCATCATCCAGTTCGTCGTCATCACCAAGGGCGCCAACCGCGTCGCCGAAGTCGCCGCCCGCTTCACCCTCGACGCCATGCCGGGCAAGCAGATGGCGATCGACGCGGACCTGAACGCGGGGCTGATCAAGGAGGCCGAAGCGCGGCGGCGGCGGGAGCACATCTCGAAGGAAGCGGACTTCTACGGGGCGATGGACGGCGCGACGAAGTTCGTCCGGGGGGACGCGATCGCGGGGATCATCATCATCCTCGTGAACCTCGTGGGCGGGTTCGTGATCGGCGTGTTCCAGCGGGGGATGTCGTTCCAGCAGGCGCTGGACGTGTACGCGCGGCTGACGATCGGCGACGGGCTCGTGACGCAGGTGCCGGCGCTGGTCGTATCAATCGCCGCCGGCCTCATCGTAACGCGCGTCACCGCCGTCTCGAACCTCGGCACCGACGTCCTGACCCAGATCTTCAGCGTCCCCAAGGCGCTCTACGTCGCGGCCGTGTTCATCGGCGGCCTCGCGTTCGTCGGCTTCCCCTGGTACGCGATGATGCCCATGGCGCTTCTCCTCGCCTACGTCGGCCGCACGATCGAGACGGTGCGGGCCACGGAAGAAGTGCAGGCCGTGAAGGAAGCCAAGAAGGAAATCCCGAAGCCCGAGAAGGTCGAGGGGCTGCTCAAGGTCGACCCGATGGAGCTCGAAGTCGGCTACGGGCTCATCCGCGTCGTCGACCCTTCCCAGGGCGGCGACCTGGTCGAGCGGATCGGCCTGATCCGCCGGCAGTGCGCGCTGGACATGGGGCTGGTGGTGCCGCCGATCCGGATCCGGGACAACATGCAGCTCGCCGCGAACGACTACGTGCTGCGGATCCGGGGGACGAAGATCGCCGGGGGCAACGCGATCCCGGGGCAGTACCTGGCGATGGCACCGGGCGGCGGGCCGGCGCCGGCGAAGCTCGAGGGCGTGCCGACGCGCGAGCCGGCGTTCGGGCTTCCGGCGACGTGGATCACGGAAGCGCAGAAGCCTCGCGCCGAGGCGCTGGGGTACACGGTGGTGGACGCGACGACGGTGATCGCGACCCACCTGACGGAGACGATCAAGCAGCGCGCGCCGGAGATGCTGACGCGCGAAGAGACTCAGGGGCTCGTCAATCACCTCAAGGAATCGCACCCGGCGCTGGTGGAGGAAGTGATCCCGGCGGTGGTGAAGCTGGGCGAGCTGCAGAAGGTGCTTCAGGGTCTGCTGCGCGAGGGCGTGTCGATCCGCGACCTGGCGACAATCGTCGAGGCGCTGGGCGACACGGCGACGCGGACGAAGGACCCGGAGATCCTGGTCGAGTACTGCCGCAACGCCCTCGCGCGGTCCATCAGCCAGTCGGTGCTCGGGGTCGACGGCCGCCTGCACGTCGTGACGGTCGACCCGCGCCTCGAGGACCTGCTCAAGGGCGCCACCGAGCGCAGCGACATGGGCTCGCACCTGACGCTCGCGCCGAAGACGATCGCGCGGCTGGTCGAGACGCTCGCGAAGGAAATCGAAAAGCTGGTCGGCCGCGGCTTCACCCCGGTCGTCCTCTGCTCTCCGCAGGTGCGCCTGCAGGTCAAGCGGATCGCCGAGCAGATCCAGCCCGGGATCGCGGTGCTGAGCTACAACGAGGTGCCGAAGGACCTGAAGGTCGAGTCGCACGGGTTAGTAGCGATGGATGCGGCCGCGTGACTGCTCGGCTGTCCCGCCGAGGTCGCGACATCAATCGAGAGGACGGCGTTGCGGAGCGCGCGCGCAAATTGCGTTGACATGAGTATACATTTGTATACACTGTCATCATGAAGAGATCGACCCCCTCACGGCAGTCCCGCCTGCCCCTCGGACCGCGGGCCATCCTGCTCCTTTCCCTCATCTCGAATCGAGATGACTCGAGCGACTTCGCCGCACCGGAGTGGCTCCACGAAGAGCTTCGGAACCGCTACCTCGAGCCCGCCGACTACGCGCCGTTCCTGGCCCTTCTCCGGAAGAACTTGCTCGTCGAGTCCGCCGACCTCCGGCTCACGGCCGATGGGCGCCGGGCCCTCGCCCAGGCGCGCGGTAGCGTCCCCCAGTCCGTGCGCCTCCCCGCCGACATCCTGCGCGACGTCGTCGAGCTCGAGTCGGCGGAGGACCTGTCTCGGAGCGAAATGCTCGTCCAGCTTCTCCGGGAGTCCACCCGGGTCCGGGTCTTCCCCGAAATCGAATTCCGCGGCAGTCCGCGCGATCGGCGCGAGTACGTGAGGAAGACCAGGCTCTCCCCCTGGTTCGTGCGCGTCGCGCTCAGCCAGCACGACGGCGACGTCGCGAAGCTCCAGGAGAACTACCCTCACCTGACGACGAACCAGATCCGGCAGGCCGATGCCTATGCCCGGCGCTACGAGCATGAGACTCCCAGCGAACCTGCTCCTCCGCCCTGGATCGAGCGGGTGAACCTGGCGTGAAGCCGAAGTTCCTGCTCGACGAGCACATCAGCCCGGTCGTGGCGCGGCTCCTGGGCGAGGCCGGCGTCGACGCGGTCACCGTGGTCGCAGCGGGACTCGCCGGACTCGACGACAAGGTCCTCCTGCAGGAGGCCGCCGTTCGGGAACGAATCCTGGTCACGTACAACGTCCGGGACTTTGTCCCGCTGCTCCAGGAATTCACGGATTCGTCCCGCGCCACGCTCGGCGTCGTTCTGATCGACAACAGGACGATTCCCTCCGGGAGCCATCAGGAAATCGCGGCGGCGCTCGCTTCCCTGTCACGGGAATTGGCGGCCGGCCGCAGGTCCGCCATTTTCGGCCTCTTCCTGAACAGGCCGCCGAGCACGCCTGGCCGCGCCGGACATTAGCGCTGCCGACCGCAAGTTCTACCCGGCCGCAGGCCGATACTTGAACTGGCGCTTTCCCGCGCCGGGAGTCCGCCATGCAGCTCAAGAAATTCGAAGGCCGCACCCTCCAGGAAGCGCTTCGAAAGGTCCGCGCCGAGCTGGGCGAGGACGCGGTGGTGCTGCAGACGTTCGCGCCGGCCCGGGCAGGGCTGTGGCGGTTCTTCTCGCGAGACAAGTACGTGATCCTCGCGGGCAAGGGGTTCCGCGTGGTCCCGAACTCGAAGGCCGCCCCCGAGGCTCCTGGAGCCGCCCTTCTGCGCAAGGTCTACGGCACCGAGGCGCCGAAGCTCGCCTCGGCCAATACGGCGGAGCTTTCCGAGATCCGGCGGATGATCTCGGAGCTGGGCGAGCACGTGAAGCACCGCGAGATGGCGGGGGCGCCGGAGGAGCTGTTCCAGTCGTACGTGTCGCTCCTGAACGCGAACATCGGGCAGAAGCTGGCGAAGTCGATCGTGGACCGGATCGGGTCGAAGCTGGCGCCGGACGCGCTGAGGAACCGCAAGGTGGTCGACGACGCGGTGAAGGCGACGGTGGAGGACATGATCCCGGTGTCGTCGCACGCTGAGTGGACGAAGGGGCGCGCGAAGAAGGTCATGCTGGTCGGCCCTACGGGGGTCGGGAAGACGACGACGATCGCGAAGCTCGCGGGCAACTACGCGGTAAAGGAAGGCAAGGACGTCGCGCTCATCACGCTGGACACGTACCGCATCGCCGCGACGGAGCAATTGCGGCGCATCGCGGAGCTTCTGGATGTGCCGCTGGCGGTCGTGCGGACGCCGGACGAGCTGCGCAGCGCGATGGACGAGCACTCGCGGCGCGACGTGGTGCTCGTGGACACGGCGGGGCGCTCGCAGCGCGACGGGGCCAAGATGGACGAGCTGGCGCCGTTCGTGCAGGCGGCGAAGGCCGACGAGCTGCACCTCGTGTGCGCTGTCACCACCCACCCCGACACGCTCATGGACCAGGTCGAGCGCTTCGCCCGCTACGCCGTCTCGCACGTCATCCTCACGAAGGTGGACGAGGCCGCGCGGTTCGGGCTCATCCTCGACGTGCTCGCCCGCGTCAAGACGGGCGTCTCCTGGGTCACCACCGGCCAGGGCATCCCGCAGGACATCGAGCCCGCCCGCCGCGATCGCCTCGCGGAGCTGATCCTGCGGGAAGCGAGGACGGCGTGAGCGCCGAGACGCTTCAGCAGGACCAGGCGGCGGAGCTGCGGCGGCTGGTGGCGCTTCGGTCGCAGGCCGCCCCGCAGGCGCGCCGGGCGACGGCGCGGGTGATTGCGGTGACGAGCGGCAAGGGCGGCGTCGGCAAGACGAACCTCGCGGCGAACCTGGCGGTCGCGGCGGCGACGCTGGGCCGGCGCGTGGCGCTGGTGGACCTCGATCTCGGGCTGGCGAACACGGACGTGGTGCTGGGGGCGACGCCGCGGGCGACGATCGCGCATGTGCTCTCCGGCCGGATGGGGATTCTCGAGGCCCTGACGCCGGCGCACGGGGTGATGCTGCTGGCCGGCGCGAGCGGGATCGAGAGCTACGCGAACATGCCGGCGACGGAGCGCGGCCGGCTGCGCGACGCGTTCAGCCGGCTGTCGGAGCGCGCGGACCTGGTGATCCTGGACACGGGCGCCGGGGTCTCGCGCAGCGTGATCGAATTCGCGGCCGCGGCGGACGAAGTCGTGATCGTGACGACGCCCGAGCCGACGGCGCTGGTGGACGCCTACGCGGCCGTCAAGATGCTGACGCGCGAGCCCGACGCCGGGCGGATCCGTCTCGTCGTCAACCAGGCGGCCAATCGCGCGGAAGCCGACCGTATCTCCGCCGGGCTCGTCGGCGTCGCGCGGCGCTTCCTCGAAACCGACGTGGACCGGCTCGGGTACGTGCTGCGCGACCCGGCCGTGGGCAGGTCCGTGATGGCGCGGACGCCGTTCGTGGTGGCGGAGCCGCGGTGCGCGGCGGCGGAATGCGTCCGCAACCTGGCCGCGCGTCTGTGCGGCGGCGCAGCGCGCCCCCGCGGCTTCGTCGAACGGGTCTTCAGTCTCCTGCGCCGCGGCGCGTAGTCGCGGCTGGAATCGAAGGAGCCGGGCATGCCCAATCCGACGAACAGGTCCCTTCCCCGCCTCATCGGCGCGTGTCTTTCGATGGCGGCATTTCTGGCAATTCTGGTTTGGGGTCTTGGAAGCGGGCTGGAGGTGCTGGATTCGGCGCTTCGGGCCACGGGAGGCGCCATTCTTATGTTCTTTGTGGGACTCATCTTAGGGAAGGCGATGGGCGATAGCATCGATCCCCCGGCGCCCCCCTCCGGGACCGGAGAAAAGAAGCAGGAAATCTCGCGCAAGCCCTTGACCTAACATTTATATATTATAAACTATCTAATACCTCTCCGACGGCAACCTTTCTCGGAGCCCGTGCTCATGGTCACAAAGCTCGCAAAAGCCGATGTCGCCGCACTCTGGGAACGCTTCGCGAAAACCCGCGATACCGCCACCAAGAACGCCCTCATCGAGCAGTACCTCCCGATCGTCCGCTACGTCGCCGAACGCCTCCTCTCCAAGCTCCCCCAGAACGTGGAGCTCGAGGACCTCGCCAGCGCCGGCATCTTCGGCCTCATGGACGCCGTCGATAAATTCGAGCCCGAACGCAACATCAAGTTCGAAACCTACTGCACCAACCGCATCCGCGGCGCCATCCTCGACGAACTCCGCAACCTCGACTGGGTCCCCCGCCTCGTCCGCTCCCAGGCCCACCGCCTCGAGCGCGGCGCCAACCAGCTCGAAACCCGCCTCGGCCGCGCCCCCACCGACGCCGAACTCGCCCGCGAACTCGGCGTCTCCGTCGGCGAACTCGGCGAAATCCGCCGCGAAACCTCCACCGCCGCCGCCGTCTCCATGCACAAGCGCTGGACCGACATGGACGACCAGACCGGCCTCCAGACCGTCGAAATCGTCGAGGACCGCCGCGATATCGACCCTTCCCGCGACATCCAGAAGAAAGAACTCGTCGACCTCATCACCAAGGGCCTCTCCCGCAAGGAACGCCTCATCCTGCTGCTCTACTACTACGAAGAGCTCACGATGAAGGAGATCGGCGCCGCCCTCGACCTGTCCGAGTCGCGCGTCTGCCAGATCCACGCCAAGATCGTCGCCCGCCTCAAGGACGAACTCGCGCGGAAGCGCACCGACCTGCTCTAACCCGCCGCACCTCCATCCCCCGGGGCGGAAGCGCAAATCGCGCTTCTGCCCCGGTTCGCTTTCCGGAACGCGGTAAAATGTGGGTATGCCCGTCGAACCCCTGAACCTCTCCCTGGCCCGCAGCGACGCCGCGCAGCAGGTGCAGAACCTGTTCGCGCAGGCTGACCGCGCGGGGCGCGCCGCCGCGGGGCAGGAGACGCGCGAGACGGCCGGGAGGGATGCGAGCTCGGTGACGAAGCTTGACGCCGCCGAGGGCTCGCGGATCCGCGAGGAGGAAACCGGGAGTTCCGGCGCGTGGGAGGGGCAGGAACACGCCCCGCGCCGCGACGAGCCGATCGAGGAACCGCCCGCGGCCGATCCCGAGGGAAAAGGGCGCAAGCTCGACATCACCGCGTAGGCGCCCAGACCTTTCCTTTCCGCGCCTCCCGCCCGACAATCGCGCCTTCATGCCCGCCCGCCCCGATTACCTCCTCACCAACGACGACGGCATCCACGCCCCGGGGCTCGCCGCCCTTCGCGCCGCGTTCGAGGGCCGCGCCCGCACCGCCGTCGCCGCCCCCGCTTCCCAGCGCTCCGCCGTCGGCCACTCGATCACGATCCACAAGCCGATCTCCTGCGACGCGATCCCGCTCGGCCGCGGCCGCCGCGGGTTCGCCGTCGACGGAACGCCCGCGGATTGCGTCAAGCTCGCCCTCTGCGAGCTCATGCCCGCCCCGCCGCGCTTCGTCCTCTCCGGCGTCAACTTCGGCGCCAACCTCGGCGTGAACGTCTTCTACAGCGGGACGGTGGCGGCGGCGATGGAAGCGGCATTCGCGGGGATCCCCTCGTTTGCTCTGTCGCTGTGCACGAAGACGGAGCCGCGGTGGAAGGACGCGACGGCGGTGGCGCGGCGCGTGGTGGAGGAATTCGCGCCGTTCGTGGAAGGGACGCCGGTTTGCCTGAACGTGAACATCCCGAACATCGCGGCGTCGCGGATCCGGGGGGTGAGGATCACGCGGCAGGCGCCGGTCGCGTGGGAGGACTACTTCCACCGGCGGCAGGACCCGCGCGGGCGGACGTATTTCTGGATGGATGGCGACCAGACCGTTTCGAAGAGCAGCCGCCCCGCGCCGCACGACCTGACCGACATCGAGGCGGTCCGGCGCGGCTACGTGTCCATCACTCCCCTGCGGCTCTCGCTGACGTGCGAGGACACGTTCCACCGGCTCGGCAGCCGCGGGACCGGGAGCCGCCGGCGGTAGGTCACTTCTTCGTCGGCCGCGGCCCCATCAAATCCGGGTCGTCCCGCATGAACTTCTCCGCGCACTCGGGGCAGACCCCGTGCGAAATCTTCGCCTGCATCCGCGAGCCGATGTAGTTCTCCACCCGCTCCCAGAAGTTCCCGTCGTTGCGGATCTTCTTGCAGTAGGAGCACATCGGGAGGATCTGGCGCAACTCCTTCAGCTCGGCCATCGCGCGCTCCAGCTCGTCCACTCGCGCCGATAGCTGCGATTCCAGGTCCACGACCCGCACGCCGACCCCGATCCGCGCCCGCAGCTCGTCCGGCGTGAACGGCTTCTGCACGTAGTCGTTCGCCCCGCCTTCCAGCGCTTCCACGATCGTCGCCGTCTCCGACCTCGCCGTCAGCAGGATCAGGTACAGCGGGCGCCGTTCCTTCAGCGCCAACCCCCGCGCGTTCCGGCATACCTCGATCCCCGACAGCCCTGGCATCATCAGGTCGAGCACCGCGAGCGAGGGGCGGTCGGGGCGCTGAAGCGCAGCCCACGCGGCATCGCCATCCTCCACGATCTGGGGTTCGTGGCCCCACTTCCGGAGCGTCACTTCCAGGAGCCGCCGCGAAACCGCGTCATCCTCGGCGATGAGAATCTTCACAGGCGTCCCTCCAGGACAAGCTTGTCCAGATCGTCGCGCAGCCTCTTCAATTCGACCTCCAGGGCGGGAACGGCGGCGAACACGGCAGGGTCCTTTTCGCGCGCGAGCTCGTCGACGGCCTGCGCGGCCATCACGGTGCGCGTGGCGCTGAAAATCCCGGCCGCCCCGCGGATCGAATGCCCCGCGCGCTCCAGCCCCTGCATGTTCTTCGTCAACGCCGCTTCCTGGATCGCCTTCTTCATCCGCTCGTAGTCGCGCACGAATGTCAGGGCGAGTTCGCGGAGCACCTCCGGGTCGCCGCCCACGCGTTCCAGCGCTTCCGCGGCCGCGAACGCCCGCGAGCCGATCTTCCCGCCCGAAGCCGCCAGCCCCTCGACCATCGCGACCATTTCCCGGGCGTCTACGGGCTTGGACAGGTAGTCGGACATTCCGGCCTTGATGAAGCGGTCGCGGTCGCCGGCGAGGGCATGGGCCGTCATCGCGACGATCGGGACGGTCTTCGCCCGCTCCCCCGCTTCGCCGTCCCGGATTGCGCGCGTGGCGGCGATGCCGTCCATGTCCGGCATCTGGACGTCCATGAGGACGGCGTCGAAATGCTCCAGGCGAAGCGCCTGCAGGGCAGCGGCGCCGTCGATCGCCACGGTGGCGTGGTGCCCCCGCTTCGCCAGGATGGCGGCGGCGAGGCGCTGGTTGACGGGGTTGTCGTCCGCGACGAGGACGCGGAGTTTCCGGGCGGCCTCGCCGCCGGGCGCGGCGATGCTGGGCGCCTCGGACATCATGGTGCGCGCGGCGACGAGGGGGACGGTGAAATGGAACGTCGTGCCCTTCCCGGATTCGCTTTCGACCCAGATTCTCCCGCCCATGAGGCCGACGAGGCGGCTCGAGATCGCGAGTCCCAGCCCGGTGCCGCCGAATTTCCGCGTGGTCGAAGCATCCACCTGGGTGAATTCCTGGAACAGCTTCGACTGTTTCTCGAGGGGAATGCCGATCCCTGAATCGCGCACGGAGAACCGGAGGAATGGAGGCGAGCCGGGGACGCGCTCGACGCCCACCCGGATCTCCACCTCGCCGCGATCCGTGAACTTGAGCGCGTTTGCGACCAGGTTGCCGATGACCTGGCCCAGCCGCAGCGGGTCGCCGGTGATCTTGTCGGGGACTTCGGAAGAGACCGAGCAGTAAAGCCGGATCCCCTTCTCCTGCGCGCGGAACGAATGCAGTTTCGCGGCGTCGTCCACGATCGTGCGCACGGAGCAGGTGATCCTGTCGACTTCGAGTTTCCCGGCCTCGATCTTCGAAAAATCCAGGACGCTGTTCAGGATGGCGAGCAGCCCCTTCGCCGACTTCTTGACTGTATCCAGGTATTCGCGCTGTTCTGCCGTCAGAGCCGTCCCCAGCGCCAGCTCGGTCATCCCCAGGATGCCGTTCATCGGCGTGCGGATCTCGTGGCTGACGTTCGCGAGGAACTCGCTCTTCGCACGGTTCGCCGCCAGCGCCGCCCCGCTCGCCTTCTGCAGCTCGGCTTCGGCCGCCTTCCGGAGAGAAATGTCGCGGATAAAGCTCGTGAAGTGCCACGAATCGTGCCCCTGGGTGGCGATGAGGATGACCTCGACGGGCACTTCCGTGCCGTCGCGCCGGAGGGCCGACAGCTCGATCATCCGTCCGAGCGCCGGCCCCTCGCCAGACTCAATGAACTTGGCGAGCCCTGCCCGCTGCGCTTCCCGCAATCGTTCCGGCACGACCGTCTCGGCCACGGCCTTGCCGAGGACCTCGGCTTCCGTCCAGCCCAGCAGGCTCTCAGCACGCGGGTTCCAGCTGCGGATCTTTCCCTCCGCGTCCATCGTGATCACGGCGTCGCTGGTGCGCTCGAACAGCAGCCGGATTTCCTGGTCCCGGAGCCGGAGTTCCTCGTTGGCGCGGGCCAATTCCTCGGCCCTCTGGCGAAGGATCAGTTCTGCGTTTCGCCGGTCGGTAGTATCCATCGCCGCGCCGATATACCCGGTGACATCCCCCTGGCTGTTGCGAAGGGGAATCGCGCGGGTCGTGCGCCACATGATGCTTCCCGAGGGCGTCCGGAAACGCAGCTCACGCGAGTAATCGGCCTGTGCGGCCGCCGTTGAGATCCAATCCGCAACAACCTCGTCGGCGTCCGCCTGATCCAGCGCCGCCTTCCAGCCCATCCCGAGGGCTCCAGCCGGTTTCATGCCCGTCCCGCGGCACCAGGCCTCGTTGACGTACGTGCAGTACCCGGCGACGTCGGTCGTGAAGATCGGGATGGGGGCGAAGCGCCCAAGCTGCTCGAAGCGCTGGAGGGCGTCGCCGGCGGCGCTCTTGGAGCGTCGGGCGGTGACCGTCATCTCGGCGGCGAGGCGCAGGGCGCGGGCGCGAGTCCCGGCGAGAAGCCACGTGACGAGCGTGAGGAGTGCCGCGACGAAGAACGCCGCGGCGCCCTGGATGTTCGCCTCGCGCCGGTGTCCCTGCCAGAACGGATCCGGCGAAGGGCGGAAGCGGAGCGTCCATGTGCGACCGGCGACCGGGATCAGCCGGACGAGAGGGTCGGGTTCGCCGGCATCGGTCGAGACCTTTTCGGGCAGGTTCAGCCGGCTTCTCGATTCGAAATCGGAACCATCGTAGACCTCGACGGCGAGAAGATCCGACTTGTCGTCCGAGAGGGCAATCCGCATGAAATCGTGCATGCGAATCGCGCAATAGACGACGCCGACCGCGGACGCACGGCGCTGTTCCAGCGTTCCACGAGGACGGCCATTGGCGTAAACAGGGAGGAACAGCAGCCCCCCGGGCTGGGGGTTCATTTCGTCCTCCTGCAGCAGCTTCACGACGCCCGTCATCGAGGCTTCACCGCTGTCGATCGCGCGCTGCAGGGCGACCCGGCGCGTCGACTCGGAGGAGATGTCAAAACCCAGGGGGCGGAGATTCCGGTCCCTGTAGGGTTCGAGGTAGGTCACGGGGAAAGCCTCCGTTCCCTGGGGCGCCGGGAAGACCCGATATTCCGCCAGGCCGTCGGCGCGAACGGTTGCCTCGTGGGCGTGAATGCCGCCCGCGGCGACCCGCGGGGCATATCCGATGGCCTGGACGCCAGGGTAGCGCCTCTCGAAGTCCAGCCCTGCGACGTAGGCGCGCCATTCATCCCGCTCCACCGACTTGCTCGCCGCGAACAACCCTTGTCCGCCGCGAAGCGAATTCTCCGCCTCGGTCATCTTCGTGGACACCCGCTCCACCACCCGGTCCGCTTCCGCTTCGTGCGCCGACCGGTGCGCCCGGTCGCTGGCGTCTGCCAGTGCGCGCCAGACGAGCCAGGCCGCCAGCGCCGTCAGCAGGCCCACGGCGGCCGTGATCAGGAACTGGCCGCGCGGCGGCTTCGAGGCGACGAGAAGTGATGACGAAGATGCCATTCCGGCGTCCAGCATAGGCAAATGAAGGGCAAACAGAAAGGCCGTTCCCTGATGCGCAATCGGGCTCTCCCGACTAGCATCCCGCCCGTGCGCCACGACCGCTCCTCCTCCCTCCGCCGGCGAGCCCGCGCCCGCCTCTGGCAGCCCTTCACCCAGATGCAGGACTGGGCGGTGGAGGACTTCCCCGTCATCGCGTCGGCCCGTGGGACGACGCTCACGGACGAAGACGGCAGGAAGTACATCGACGGCAATGCCAGCCTGTGGTGCAACGTGCACGGGCACCGGCACCCGGCGATCGACGGGGCGCTGAAGCGGCAGCTGGGGCGTGCGGCGCACACGACGCTGCTGGGGCTCTGCCATCCGGGCGCGATCGAACTGGCGGAGCGGCTGACGGCGATCGCGCCCTGCGGGCTCGACCATGTTTTCTTTTCGGACTCGGGCAGCGAGGCACTGGAAGTCGCGCTGAAGATGGCGTTCCAGCACTGGCGGCAGCGCGGCGAGGAACGGGACACGTTCGTGACGTTCGGCGGGGCGTATCACGGCGACACGCTCGGTGCCGTGAGCGCCGGCGCGATCTCTCTCTTCCACGGTCTGTTCAAGCCACTGCTGTTCCCCACCGTGCAGGTCCCATGTCCCTATTCGCCGCGCGATCCCGCGGCGGCGGCGGCCCGGTCGGTGGCCGCGCTGAAAAGGGCATTGCGCGGCCGGAAGCGCCGCGTGGCAGCGGTCGTCCTGGAACCTGTGGTGCAGGGCGCCGCGGGAATCCTCCCCCAGCCGCCGGGATTTGTCCGCGCGGTGCGCGACCTGTGCTCCGAGGCCGGGACGCTCCTCATCGCCGACGAGGTCGCGGTCGGCTTCGGCCGCACCGGCCGCATGTTCGCCTGCGAGCACGACGGGGTCGCCCCGGACCTGCTCGCGCTCGGCAAGGGGATCACCGCCGGGTACATGCCCCTCTCCGCCACGCTCGCGACCGGCCGGATCTACGAGTCGTTCCTCGCCCCGTGGCACGAGATGAAGCATTTCTTCCACGGCCACACCTTCGCCGGCAACCCGCTCGCCTGTGCGGCCGCCAACGCCTCGCTCGACGTCTTCCGCCGTGAACGCACCCTGGCGCGCCTCCCCGCCCGCGTCCGGCAGTTCGAGGCCCGCCTCGCCAGCTTCCGCGGCCGCCCCCACGTCGCCGACGTCCGGTCGCGCGGCCTGATGGGGGCGGTGGAGGTGGAAGCGGCACCGGGGCGACCGTTCGATCCGGCGCTGCGCATGGGGCACCGGGTGATCCTGGAGTGCCGGAAGCGCGGCGTGGTCCTGCGGCCGCTGGGGGACGCGATCGTGCTGATGCCGGCGCTGGCGATGGACGCGCGGACGATGGACCGGCTGTTCGACGTGCTTGAAGAGAGCATCCCGGCGGCGGCGGCTCCCCGGGCGTAGAATCGCGAACGCCATGGAACCCGCACCGAAACCCCGCCTGTCCCCCTTCGCCGTCGCCTCCGTGGCGCTCGGGGTCCTGGCGGTCCCTCTCGTTCCCGCCGCGCTCGGCGTGGTCGCGCTGTCGGAGACGCAGGATCCCGCGGCACGCGTTCGCGGCGCGAGGCTCGCGAAGGCGGGCATCGTCCTCGGGATTCTCTGGTTCCTGATCGAGGGTGCGGCGGCCGGGGTGTACCTCGCGCGCCCCGATTCGCTGCTGCGATGGCTCTACCGCGACCGGATCGCCCTCGGCGAATCCTCCGCCCCCGAGGCGCTTCGCCTCGTCGCACGGCAGCAGGAAGTCCTGAAGGCGAACGACATGGACGAGAACGGGGTGAAGGACTACTGGACGGGGGACATCGCGGGGTTGTACCGGCTTCAGATGGCGCGGCGCGGGCGGCCCGAGATCATGGGGCCGGACGTCGCGAACGCGGACTCGGCCAGCGGAGATGGCTCGCCGGCGATCCCGCGCGACGGGTACCTGCTCCGCACGGTCCCGGGGGTCAACTCGCTCGTCGAGTTCGCGGCGACGGCGTTCCCGCATGTCAGGGGCGAGGACGGGTTCCTGACGTTCTACGTCGACGAGCGCGGCGTGGTGTGGAAGCGCGATATCGGGGGTGCGCCGGCGGACCACCGCATGGAGGACCCGGCTGCCGAGGGGTGGAGCCGCGTCGAGTCGCGATGACCGGAACCGGCCTCACCACAAACCACGATCTACCAGCCTACAACCCCTCGATCGACGACAGCGCCAGCCGCATTTCGCGGATCGCCTTCCGGGCATCGTCGGAAGACACGCGATGGAACTTCAGCCGCGTCCCGGGGGGCGACTGCGCGATGATGCGCGTGTCGATCGAAGCGAAGAACGCGAGCTTCTGGTAGCCGCCGGTTGTGGGCCGGTCGGCCATGAGGAAAATCGGCTTGCCGTCGGGGGGAAGCTGGATCGTCCCGGGCGGAATGCCCTCGGACAGCATCGTCGACTGCCCGGGCGGGAATTCCGGCGCGTCGCTGCGGTAGCCCGCGCGGTCCTGCAGCACGCTCAGGATGATCGCGGTCCCGTCGAGCCTCGACGAGTCGACGTCTTCGCCGGGCATGAAGCGGACGAGCGGTTCTTCGCCCGGCATCGGCGCGAGGTCCTTGGGAACGGTGCGGCCGTTCGCGGGCGGCTGCGTCTCCATCGACAGCCGCGCCCCGGCGCTGAGTGCCGGCCCGATGCCGCTGCGCGTGTCCGTCGCAGCGCTTCCCAGGAACCGCTTGGAGGCGACGCCGCCGGCGAGGGCGAGGTAGCCCCAGTGGCCGTTGTGGCGGCGCTCGAAGGAAAGCTCTTCGCCGGGCTTGGCGTCGACGCGTTCGTAGAGGGGGACGGGGCGGCCCGCGAGGAGGGCGCCGAAGTCGGCGCCGCCGAGGGCGAAGGAAGCGCGGGAGGTGAAGCGGAGGCGCGGGGCGGGGTAGGTGTATTCGAGCGCGGCGGCGCCCTCGCGATTGCCGGCGGCGAGGTTGACGAGGCGGAGGGCGACGCGGTCCATGGCGCCCGAGAGCGGGACTCCCTGGTGGCCGAAGCCGCCGCGGCCGAGGTCCTGCACGGTCGTGAGCAGGCCGGCGTGGCGGATTTCCGCGGCGTAGTGCGGGCTCTGGAACGGCGTTGACTCCTGCGGGTCCATCTCGACGGTGTGGCGCTCGACGGGCTTGAAAATCACGCGGTCGCCGGTCTCGTAGAGGAACGGGTCGGGGCGGCGCCAGTCGACGATGCGCACTGCGGTGCGCCCGATGATGTTCCAGCCGCCGGCGGTTTCGGAGGGATAGATCCCCGTGTGCGTCCCCGCGAACCCGACCGACCCCGGCAGGACGCGGACGCGCGGCGACTTCAGCCGCGGCGTGCTCAGTTCCGGCGGTAACCCCACCATGTACGCGAATCCCGGCGAGAACCCCATGAACGCGACGCGGTACTTCCCCGCCGCGTGACGCCGGATGACTTCCTCGGGGGTCAGCCCGGTGTGCTCCGCCACCCGCTGCAGGTCCGGCGCGTCCGGGCCGCCGTAGACGACCGGGATCTCCACCGTCCGCGAGCCCGTCGGCTCCTCCGGCGAATCCCCCAGCGCCTCGACCGTCGCCTGCACTTCTGAAGCGTCGGCCAGGAGCGGGTCGAACACGATGCACAGCGAGCTGGCGCCCGGAACGGCCTCCCGGAGCCATTTCGGCGCCGCCTCGACGAGACGTCGGCGCAGTCCGTTGGCGCGAAGTGGGATGGTGGGATCCGCGGACGCGGTCCACCGGACGAGCAGGCCGCTGTCGCCTTCTTCGATGAACTTCTTCATGCGGCCCCCATCGGGCGAACCACGACGCCCGCGCGTTCGAGGGCCCTGCGGGCGGCGCCGGCGATGGCGGCGGCGCCCTTCGTGTCTCCGTGGACGCAGAACGTGTCGGCATCGACCGCGACATCGCGGCCATCGACCGCTTTGACGCGCTTTTCGAGAGCGAGGCGCACGGCACGGCCGGCGACTTCTTCCGGGTCCGTCAACAGCGCCCCCGGGCGATCGCGGGGAACGAGGAGGCCATCGGCGCCGTAGCCGCGGTCGAGGAAGGCCTCGGCGGCGACGCGGACCCCGGCCGCGCGCCCGGCGCGTTCCAGCGGCGAGCCGGCCTGCGCCACGAGGATCGGCGCGCCCGAGGCCTTCACCGCTCCCGCCACAGCGTCCGCGACTTTGCCGTCGCGCGCCGCGTGGTAGAGCGCGCCGTGGAGCTTGACGTGCTGAAGCGGCGCCTGGGTATGCCGCCGGAACTCCGAGACCTGGGCGATCACCGCGTCCGCGGCCTCCGCCGGCTCGACGGGCCGCGCCCTCCGGCCGTCCGGCAGCCCCGGGTGCGCCCCGACGCCGACGCCGCGCGCCGCCGCTTCCTTCGAGAGCCGCGCAATCGATGCCGGCCCGCCCGCGTGCACGCCGCAGGCGATGTTCACCGACGACACGAACTCCAGGAGGGGCAAATCCGTCCCGGGGTCGGGGGATTCCCCGGCGTCGGCGTTCAGGTCGATGAAGCGCGTCATGGGGTTATCGGAATCCATCCGGAGGTGATGGTGTACCGAAGTTGCGTCCTCGTTGCACGCAGAACTTAGGGCGCGGGGCCGGCTCCCAGCCCCCGCCATTTCCGGAGCGCGTCGCGCGTCGCCACCATGTCGTCGGCCATCGGGGCCTCGAAGCGCATATCGATCCCGGACGGGTGCGTGATGCGGATGGCGAAAGCGTGGAGGGCATGCCGGGAAAGCACGGGTTCCTCCGCCGGGTGCCCCTCGGGCTTCGACTCCCAACGAAGCTGCCACTCGTATAGAGTCTCGCGGCGGCCATAGGCCTCGTCGGCGATGATCGGGTGGCCGATGTGCGCCAGGTGGACGCGGATCTGGTGCGTGCGGCCGGTCTTCGGGTAGCACTTCACGAGCGAAAACCCCCGGTAGCGTTCCAGCACCTCCCAGCGCGTCTGCGACGGCTTGGCGTCGCCGTCCTTGCGGACCGCCATCTTCTCGCGTTCCTTCGGGTGGCGGCCGATCGGCGCGTCGATCCAGTCGCCGTCCAGCCGCGGCTCGCCCTCGACGATCGCGAGGTACTCCTTTTCGAGGAGGCGTTCCTGGAACTGGAGCGACAGGTACGTGTGGGCGTGCGCCGTCTTCGCGCAGACGATCACGCCGCTCGTGTCCTGGTCGAGCCGGTGCACGATCCCCGGGCGGTAGATGTCGCCGTCAGCGGCGGCGGGAAGGGTGTGCCCGACGTGTGCGAGGAGGGCGTTGGCGAGCGTCCCCTCCCAGTGCCCGGCCGCCGGATGCACGACGAGGTGCGGCGGCTTGTTCACGACGACGATCTGGTCGTCCTCGTGGACGATCTGGAGCGGGATGTCCTGCGCCACCATCTGCGGCTCGATCAATCGCGGCGCGCGCACCTCGATCCGGTCCCCCTGCTGGATCTGGTACGACGCCTTCGTCTTTTTGCCGTTCACCAGCACGAACTCGTCCTTGATCAGCTTCGCCACCAGCGACCGCGAGTACCCGTGAAGCCGCTTCGGGATGTACACGTCCAGCCGCGTGTCTTCCACGGCCTTGTGGTTGACCTCGAAGGTCTGCGTGTGCAGGTCGTTCATGTCGACGACGATTTTCTTGGGCATCGAGAAGGGCCATTGTATCCCCCCGGCGCGACGGAGGGGACGGCCTTACCCCCGGAACCAGGCGATGGTCCGGAAGATCCCCTCGGCCAGCACCGTCCTCGCGCGGAAGCCGAACGCGCGCTCCGCGGCCGAGACGTCGGCCTGCGAGTGCAGAACGTCGCCGGCGCGGCGCGGCTCAAAGCGCGGCGGGGGGCCGCCGCAGGCGTCGCGGATGCGGCCGATCAGGTCCACGACCGACACGCGCCCCCCGGCGGCGACGTTGAACGCCCCCGCCGCCTGCGACTTCGCAGCCCGCTCGAACGCCTCCGCCACGTCCTCCACGAACGTGAAGTCGCGCGTCTGCGACCCGTCGCCGTACACCACCGCCGCTTCGTTCCGCAGCGCCGCCGTCACGAACCGCGGGATCGCGGCCGCGTACTCCGACTTCGGGTCCTGCCTCGGCCCGTACACGTTGAACGGACGCAGCGAGCACGCCGACAGCCCGAACGACGCCGCGTACGACGAAACAAGCGCCTCGCCGGCCGCCTTCGAAGCCGCGTAGGGCGACAGCGGCCGCAGGGGCATCTCCTCGTGCTTGGGAAGGGTCGGCGAGTCGCCATAGACGGAGGAGGACGAGGTGAAGACGAAGCGCTTCACGCCGGTGCGGCGCGCCTCCTCGAGGAGCCGAAGCGTGCCGTCGACGTTGACGCGCCAGGATTCGACGGGGTTGGAAACGGAGCGGGCGACGGACGGGATGGCGGCGAGGTGGATGACGGTGGAGACGCCGCGCATCGACATGGAGACGGCGTCGGGATCGCAGATATCGGCGCCGACGATCTCGATTTTCCCCTCGAGCCCGTCGAGGTTGCGACGGAAGCCGGTAGAGAAGTTATCGAGCACGCGCACGTGGTCGCCCGCCGCGGCGAGCCGCCGCACGAGGGTGCTGCCGATGAAACCGCCGCCGCCGGTGACCAGGATCACGGGGCGGAGTGTACGGGCCGCTCGTGCGGAATCCAGCCGAAAAGCCGCGCGGCGTTCTCGGCCTCCTGCCGCGAGAACTCCTCGAACGGCATCCCCATGCACCTGGCGACGCACTCCCCCGTCAGGCGCGCGAACGCCGGCTCGTTGCGTTTCCCGCGGTGCGGCTCGGGAGGCAGGAATGGCGCGTCGGTCTCGACGAGCACGCGGTCGCGCGGGATCCACGCGGCGATCTTCCGCAGCGGCTCGCTCTTCTTGTAGGTCACGGGCCCCGCGAATGAGATGTAGAACCCGAGGTCCAGCGCGCGCTTCGCATGCTTCTCTTCGCCCGCGAAGCAGTGCATGACGCCGGCGGGCCGCGAGGACTCGATCATGTCGAGCGTGTCGTCGTACGCCTCGCGGCAGTGGATCACCACCGGCTTGCCCGCGGCCTTCGCGATCTCCATCGTCCGCGCGAACGCCGCGCGCTGCGCATCCCGGCTCGCCGTCGTCCGGTACCAGTCGAGCCCCGTCTCGCCCAGCGCCACCACCCGCGGGTGCCGGGCCAGCTCCTCGATCGGCCCCCAGTCCGCAAACCCCTCGCAGTCGTTCGGGTGGATCCCCGCGGCCGCAAAGATCCGCGGGTCCGCCGACGCCATCTCCGCGGCGAGCCGGCTGGTCGGGACGTCGGTGCCGATCACCACGCACCGCCCGACCCCGGCCGTCTCCGCCCTCGCAAGCACCCCCGCGAGGTCGCTCCTCAATTCGTCGTAGACGAGATGGCAGTGCGAATCGACCAGCATCCCGCCATTCAACGATCCCCCGCCGCGTTCCGGCACCGAAATCTACTTCACCTTCTCGACGCGCAGCACGACCACCACCGACTTCGGCGCGTCCTTCATCGGCACCGTCCCCGCCACCACCCACGCCCCTTCCTTCAGCGCCACCCGCGCGTTCAGCGCCATCCCCGCCAGCGCCCCGTCCCTTCCCCGCGCCTCCACCGAGTCCAGCATCGGCGCCCCCGCCGTGTCGCGGTTCACTGACATCAGCACGTCCAGCCCGCCCTCCGGCCCCAGCACCAGCGCCACCCGCGCCGATCCCGAGCTCTTCGTCGCCGGCCCGCCCGTCATCACCGACACGCACCCGTCCGTCATCAGCCGGAACGTCTTCTTCCCCGTCGCCGCCGGCAGACCCGCGTCCTTGAACGCCTCCGGGCACGCCCCGTCCCCGCCCTCCGACGCCTCGATCGCCGCCACCGTCACCCTCCACGCCTGCCCGTCCGCCGGCGCCACGTCCGCCGCCGCAATCACCCCCACCGCTCCCCTCAGCATCTGCGCAAAATCCGACAGGATCAGCGACTCCCCCGCCTCCACCACCGTCACGTTCCTCGGGTCCGACAGGATCGACTGCAACAGCGACAGCACGTCCCGCGCCCTCAGGTACTTCAGCTTCAGCTGGTACGAGCAGTACTCGTTCGTCGCGGGAAGCGCCGCGAGCGACTCGTACGTCCTCAGCGCTTCCTCGCGCGCCCTCTCCGTCCAGACGACCTTCCACGTCGGGATCGCGCCCGCCTCGACCGCCACCAGCGCGAGCTTCGCCGTCTTCAGGATCTCGATCCCCGTCGCGAACGACGCGTCCGATTCCGCCGCGGCCGGGATCAGCCGGACCTTCTGCTCGCGGAAACGGGAAGCGGCTTCCTCGTCGAAGATGAAGCGGCGTTTGCCGCCTTCGGCCATGCGGTCCAGGAGTTCGGACATCTCGGCGGGGCGATCCTCGGCGAGGGCGGCGATCGGGAAGAGGCAGACGGCGAGTGCGGACAGGAGCAGCGTGCGCATGGATCCTCCGTTGAGTTGTTCGGGACGTGCGGTGATGAGTTTCGAACGACCGCCGGCAAAATCGGTTGGCGGCCTTCCCCGTTACTTCCGGAAGATTTCGCGGGCGCGCTGCAGGAGCCGCATGCGGTCTTCGCCGGGGTCGGGGCGGAGCGTGAGGTCCACGACGGTCGTGAGCTGCCGCGTGCCCTCGCCGGCGAGCGTCGCCTTCCCGATCATCAGCTGCCGCAACAGCCGCCCGTCCGGGGCGATCCAGACCCAGCTCGTCGAGGGCGTCGTCCCCGGCTCCGCGGACTTCGACAGGATCTCGGCGGCGACGATCCGGCACGCCGTCCCGCGATGGTCGCCCTCGCCCGCGAACACGGCCCGCACGATCCCGACCTCGCCCATGTCGTCCACCGCCGGCTTCGCCAGCGTCGGCGTTTCGCGCACCGTCCCTTCCGGCGAGTCCGCCGCCACGCTCCGGACGCCGTCGGAAAACAGGAAGATGTTCTTGCCGAGCTCCGTCAGGTTCCACGCCTTGAGCGGCGGGTCCTGCTCCAGGTACCCGCTGCGGCGGCGGACCTCGGAAGCGTTCACGAAGTCGATCTGGACCGTCGTGGCGATCGCCGTGGTGCGCGGGAGGACGGACCAGGCACGGCGAAGCGCCTCCTGGGCCGCGGGATCGTCGCCGGTCCCCTTCGCGCCGGCCAGCGCTTCGAGCACGACCTTCGCCTGGCTGTCGACATCGACCTTCCCTCCGGACCAGTCGAAGACGAGGTCGAACTCGTAGATGTCCTTGCCGTCGGTGGTGCCTCCCTGGACGCGCACCAGCCGGTCGCCGTCCTTCGCGATGTCGAACGTCATGGTCCCCGCGGGGTGCGTGGCGCGGATGCGGCGGCAAGCCACTCCGCCCACGGTCTGATCGGGGCCGTACTCGGCGTCGGCCTTCAATCCGGCGGGGTCGAGCCACTCGATCGCCTCATACGGCGGCGGGTATGCCCGCCACACGTCTTCGTACTTCTCCACCCACCAGCCTTCGCGCCCGACCGCCCGCCGCGTCCCGGCGATGCCGGTCAGCTCGACCGAGGCGAACGGCGCTGCGAACACGCCCTTGACCTCCCAAGTGACAATCAGCGGATTCGCCTGCCGCGACTCCGCCCCGACTGGAGTGATCGTCCGCGTCGCTTTCCCCGCAAACTTGTGCGGCGCCGCCGCGCTCTTCCCGAGCGCCGACTGGAGCAGGTCCTGCGGCGGCGGCGAACACCCGGCGAAGGCCGCCGCGGCGAGGAGCGGAAGAAGCAGTCTCATGGGGCGCCGATGATACGCGATGAAGGGCCCCGGGCACCGGCACCGAAAAAACAAGGGCCCCCGCCGGTCGGCGGGGGCCCTGGAAATCGCGTCCGTGCGTCTTACTTCTCGTCCCCTTCTTCCTCCTCGTCCTTCTCGTTCCCGCCCTCGTTCGCGCCGCCTTCCATCAGCTTCTTCACTTCGGCAGGCAGCTCTACCTTCACCTTGCTCGAGTACGAGATCCTCTGGTCCATCGTCACGTCCAGCTCCATCCCGCCGCCGCCCTGGCCGCCCATGTCCATCGACATCGTCATCGACAGCTTCATGCGGCGCACCTTGCCGGATTCCTTGTCGATGTAGAAGCGCAGGCTGGACTTCGAAACCTTCGCCTGGCCGCCCATGCCGCTCTTCCCGAGCAGCTTCGACACCTTGGACTTGTCGACCGTCGCCTTCGCGACGCGGCACACGTGAGAGCCTACCTTGACGTCCTTGTCGTCCCACGTCGCCGTCTTGATCACCTTCTCAAGCTGCTTCGGGTCGAAGCCGCCCGTCATGTTGCTCTCGGACTTCTCCCACGCGCCGGACTGGGGGTTCTTCTGGACGCTCACTTTGCCGTCCGTGTAGATCTCCATCGCCTGCCCCATCATCTCCATTTCCATCTTCGTGTACGGCTTCTTGTGCGAGCCCTTCATCTCCGTGTTCAGCATCGGGCTTCCGCCCATCTCGAGATCCAGCTTGGCCGAGAAGTTGTAGCTCTTCTCGTCGAGCTGCTTGATCCCGTCGCTGATCGCCTTCTTGACCTCTTCCGAGTCCTTCGGCGCCGCCTTGGTGCCGCCTTCCTTGTTCGGCTCCTCGGTCTTCTTGGGATCTTCCTTCTTTCCGTCTTCGGCCATGACGGGAAGGGCCAGGCACAGGGCGAGCGGCAGGGAGCGCAACAGCGACCTCATCGAATTCTCCTTCGCGAAGGGCCCCGGGGGGGCGGGTTCATGGCGTACCGGGGTGAGTTGTGAGCTCGAGTGCCCCGGTGGTGTCGCGAGGTTGTACGGGGGCGTCCCGGGAAAGTTGGGAGGAGCTTCGAAATTCCGGAAAAGCCAAAAAAAGACGGGGGCCGGCGCGAAGCCGGCCCCCGTGGCGATCGGGAAGGCGTCTACTTGAACTGGCGCAGCGAAACGATCAGGTCCTGGATTTCCTTGTGGATCTCGCCGCTCTGCACGACCACGAGCAGCCCGTTGGAAATCGCGATCGAGACGCCGTCCTTGCCCCACGTCGAGTCCCCGCCCGTCGCGTTCCGGATGATGTTCACCAGCGATTCCGGGTCGTCGAACGGATGGGCGCTCTCCTCGGGCTCCACGATTCCCGTCGTCGGGCCGGTCTCGCCCTCGCCTGCGGCAAGCTCGAGGCTGGGACCCGGGAAGTCGCGGATCTTCATGAGCAGGTCCTTCACGTCGTACAGCTTCATGTCCAGCTCCGACCCGCGCTCCTCCTTCGTCTCCACCATCAGGACGCCCTTCTTGTACACCAGCGTCAGGTCCTGCAGGTTGAGGAGCAGCTTCAGGGCCGTGCGAAGCGGAAGGTCCTCGAGCTTGATGTCGACTTTCAGCTCGCCGCTCCGCGCCTTCTCCTGCACCGACTTGGACAGCACAAAATTGATCCCCGTCACCTCGTGGAGGAAATCGATGACCTCGCTCAGGTTCGTGTCCTTGAAATCGAGCGAGATCTTCGTCGTCTCCAGCTTGTTCATGATCTCCCGCTTCGTGTCGTCCACCTCGTCGGCGCGGACGGGAAGCGCGAGCGCGGCGAACAAGGCGGCGGTCGCGACCAGGCAGCGGATCATCGGTCTTCTCCTACGGGCCCCCCCGTAACCCGGGATTGTACCGGAATACGGACGGGGCGAACCAACGACAATGATGACACAGGCGATGGCAGGGTCGGCTGGGCCCAGCGCGACCCGTCGGGCAACGGCTCCTGCAGGCACGGCAAGGGCGGCCCGGCCGGTCCCCCGCGGGGGAACGTCCGGGCCCGACGGCTATTTGAACTGGCGCAGCGAGATGATCAGCTGCTCGACTTCCTTCTGGACTTCAGGGTTGTTGGCCACGATCAGCAGGCCGTTCTGGATGTCGATCGAGACGCCGTCCTTCCCCCAGACCGTGTCCCCGCCCGTCGCGTTCCGGATGATGTTCACCAGTTCGTCCTTCGACTCGAACGGGTGCGCCCCCGAGTCGTACGGCTCGATCGTGATCCCGATCGGCGTCCCCGCGTCCCCTTCCGAGGTCCCCAGCTCGATCGTCGGCGCCGGGAAATCCTCGATTTTCATCATCAGGTCCCGCACGTCGTACATCTTCATCTCCACTTCCTTGCCCCGCTCGTCCATCGACTCGATCACCAGCACGCCGTTCTTGTAGACCGCCGTCAGGTCGTGCATCTCCAGCATCAGCTTCAGCGCCGCCTTGAGCTGCATGTCCGCCAGCTTCACGTCCACCTTCAGCTCCCCGCCCTTCGCCTTCTCCCTGACTTCCTTCGACAGCACGAAGTTGATGTCCGTGACCTCGTGGAGGAAGTCGATCACTTCCTCGAGGTTCGTGTCCTTGAAGTCCAGGCTGATCTTCGTGTTCTCCAGCCGGTTCACGATCTTCGACTTCGTCTCGTCCACGTCCCCGGCCCACGCCGGCAACGCCAGCGCCCCGGCCAGCAACATCGCACCGATTCTCCCGATCATGACAACCTCCAGGCCCCCCCGGGTCTGCGGAAAGCGCGCGCGGCACCGGCCGTGTGCGCGGTGAGGACTATTTGAACTGGCGGAATTCGTTGAGCAGCGTGCGCACCTTGTTCTGCAGCTTCCACGGCGCCTTCACGTACAGGATGCCGTTGACCAGGTCCATGCTCGTTCCCTCGCCCCACGCGTCGTCGCCGCCGGACCCGTTCTTCAGCAGCTCCTTCAGCTTCTCCGGGTCCTCGATCGGCTTCTTCGGGCGCGACTTCTCCCGGTCCTCCTCCGGCACCTCCTCGAACGCGTGCCCGCCGGGGGAAGAGCCGTTCGCCTTCTCCTTGTCGCCCTTCTTCACCAGCGCGCTTTCCGGCCCCGCAAAGTCCGTGATCGTGTTCAGCAGTTCCCGGACGTCGTACAGCTCCAGGACCGCGTCCTTCACGTACTCCTCGCTCGACATGATCTTGATCTGCCCCTTCACCTTCTCCGCCCAAGCCAGCCCGAGCTGCGCGAGCGCCATGTCCAGCACCTCCCGCGCCGTCTTGTCCTTCGCCACGACCTTCACCTTCTCCAGCCCTCTCTTGGACAGCTTTTGCGCCTCTTTGGTCAAGTCGTACTCCAGCCCCGCTTCCCGCGTCAGCCAGGACAGCAGGTCCGACAGCGGCGCTTCGTCGAACTCCGGGGACAGCAGCTTCTCCTTCTCTTTCTTCTCAACCTTCTTGTCCGCGGGTTTGGCGTCCTCGGCCATCACGGGCAGGCTGAGAAGGGCGAGGGCGAAGAAAGAAGCGGTCAGGCGCATGGCAGGTCTCCGGTAAGGGTTGGGAGGGAGAAAAGCAATGCCCGTGCCGTCTGGAAGGGGCGTTTTAGGGGGTTTGGGGTGCAGGATCGGCAATTCCATTTACAGAACCAGCGAGATTGCACGAAAGAAGCGTTCCTTTTACAGATCGTCTCCTGACACCCAAGGCACCTCCGGGCTTCCCCTCGTCGCTGGAACTCGTTACGCTGCCTCACCCTACACACGACCATGCCTCCCCTTCACACGCTGCTGGACGCCAATTTCAACCGGGCCCGCGAGGCCGCCCGGGTGCTCGAAGACCAGGCGCGCTTCCTGCACCGCAATGCGGAGCTATCGAAGCGCTGGCAGGCGCTTCGCCGCACCCTGGGGGCGCTGGAGGCGGCGGCGGGGCCGCTGACGGCCTCTCGCGACGTGGCGGCCGACCCGGGCGCCCGGGACCCGGCCGCGCCGCGCAGGTCCGCGGACGAGGTGGGGGCCGCGAATGCGAAGCGGCTGCAGGAGGCGCTGAGGTCGATCGAGGAGCATCTCAAGGCGCTGAAGCCGGCGCTCTGTCGGCAAGCGGCGGGACTGCGGTTCGACGCGTACGAGGCCGAGCAGGCGATGCTGCACGGCCCGGCGCGCCGGCTGGCCGGGGTCCGGCTGATGGCGCTTCTCACGGAATCGATCTGCCGTCGTCCCTGGCTGGCGACGGCGCGAGCGCTGGTGCGGGGCGGCGTGGACACGATCCAGCTTCGGGAGAAGGATCTCGGGGACCGGGAGTTCCTGAAGCGGGCGCGGGCGCTTCGAGAGATCGCGCCGATCCTGATCCTCAACGACCGCGCGGGGCTGGTTTCGCTGTGCCACGCGGACGGGGTGCACATGGGCGAGGAGGACCTGTCGATCACGGACGCTCGGGCGCTGATCGGGCCGGCGCGGATCCTCGGCGTGACGGTGCACTCGCCGCGGGACCCGGTCGCGGGGGCGGACTACGTCTCGGCGGGGCCTGTGTTCGGGTCGCCGCAGAAACCGGAGCTGAAGCGGGCGGGGCTGGAAGCGGTGCGACGGGCGGCGAAGCGCGGGGTTCCGTTCGTCGCGATCGGGGGGATCACGGCGGGGAACCTGCCGCAGGTCCTGCGGGCGGGGGCGACGCGCGTGGCCGTCGGGACGGCGCTGGCGGCGGCGAAGGACCCTGAGGCGGAGGCGAGGAAGATGGTGCGGCTGATGGAGCGAGCGTCGAGGCGAGGGTGAGGCGCGAGGAACCCTCGCCGTGCCCTTTCCCTTTCCCTTTCCCTTTCCCTTTCCCTTGCCCTTGCCCTTGCCCATCCGTTCGCAGGGAGCGGGAAAGGAAGCAATGCTCCCGCCCGATGCCCCACTCCGTCACTTTATCAACTCTTTTCTTTATATAATCCCCCCATGGCCAATCGCTCCCAGGCACACCCCCAGAACGCCCCCGGCCCGTGGTTCGTCGACACCACCTGCATCGACTGCGACGTCTGCCGCGAGCACGTCCCCGAAGTCTTCGGCCGCGCCGATGACAGCACGTACGTCATCCGCCCTCCCGCCGGCGCCGACGAGGAACGCCGCGCGTGGCTCGCCCTGCAGGCCTGCCCCGTCGCCTGCATCGGCGCCGACGCCGGCAAGCGGCCGGCCGACGCCCGGTTCCCGCTTCACATCCACGGCGACGTCTGGCTCTGCGGCATGACGCTGCGCGAAACCTACGGCGGCCAGTCGTACTTCGTCCGCCGCCCCGGCGGCAACCTCCTCATCGACTCCCCCCGCCCCGCCGCGGCCCTTCATAAGTGGTTCGAGGAACAGGGCGGCATCGCCGACATCCTGCTCACGCACCAGGACGACGTCGCGAAGGCCGACGAGACCGGCCGGAAATTCGGCGCGCGCATCTGGATCCACGAGGACGACCGCGTGCCCTTCGCAACCGATCTCTGGAAGGGCCGCGGCGAGGTCGAGGTGCGTCCCGGGGTCGTGATGCTGCCGGTGCCGGGGCACACCGAGGGAAGCGTCGTCTTCGTCGTGGACGACACGTTCCTGTTCAGCGGCGACTCGCTTGCGTGGGACGAGGACACGGGCGAACTCTACGCGTTCCGCGACTACTGCTGGCATTCGTGGCCCGCGCAGCTCGACTCGCTCGAGCGCCTCGCGCAGAAGAAATTCCGCTGGGTCCTGCCCGGGCACGGCCGGCGGACGCCGCGCGCCGCCGACGGCCTCCCTGCCGAGCTTGCGCAGTACGTGGCGCGGATGCGCCGCGGATAGTTAATATTCCCGCCCCACAACCCTCGGAGCCCGCCATGGACCTCAGCCGCCGCGAATTCGTCGCCGGAGTCGCCGCTTCCTGTTTTCTCTGCGGTTGCGCTTCCGAGGAGAAGCAACCCGCCAATTCGTCGACTGACGGAAAGCCGGGCGAACTCGTCGACATCCCCGCCGGCGTGCACGCGCCGGGTGACCAAGCCAAGGTCACCCTCGCAGGCGGTCTCAGCGTCCTCGTCTGGAAAGACGAGATCGGCTGGCACGGCACGCAGGGGCGCTGCACTCACCGCAACTCGGAGATCTTTTACGACCCGGAACGTAAGGACATCGCCTGCCCGGAACACAAGTCGCGGTTCTACACCGACGGGGCCGTCGAGAAGGGCCCGGCCAAGGTCGCGCTCAGGGCATTCACGGTGACGGAAGAGGACGGGCGGTTGAGGATCGCGCCGAAGGCCTGATTAGCGCCGCGGGTTGGCCTTGAAGAACTCCCAGATGTCCTTCGTGGCGCCGAAATCGCGGCAAACCCTCCCGATCCACGCTTCGGGCAGGTACTGGCTTCCGCCGGGCCACGTGTGCCCCATCCCCCAGACCGTGCGAAGTTCGACGGGGGCATCGCCGCCGGGGAAATCCCCCCGATCACCGGCGCGATCGCCGCGAACCGGTCCGGGAAGCGGTTCCCGAGCGTGTGGGACATGAACCCGCCGTTCGAGACGCCCGTGGCGTAGACGCGCTTCGGGTCCACCGCGTGCGTCGCGGCGATCTCGTCGATCATCGCGATGATAAACGTGCCGTCGTCAATCACCTTTCGATCTTCGTCGATCCCTTCCCCGCGCCGCCCGTCGTTCCAGCCATGGTTCAGCCCGTCCGGGTAGGCGACCAGGAACCCCTCGGCCCGCGCCAGCTCGTCGAATTCCCCGAAGCGCTCCATCTGCCGCCCGTTCCCGCCGCCGCCGTGCAGGACGACGACGAGCGGGCGAGGGCCCGAGGGAAGCGTCTCCGGGACGAAGAGCCGAAAGGTGCGCTCCCGCCCGTCAGGCGCCCTTAGAGAGCGCTTCTCCGACGGAACGGAACACCCCGCCGCCAACGCGAATGCGCCGGCGATCAGAACCGCCGGAATCCCGTACCGGATCGTCTTTCTCATGTTCCACTCATACACAGGCACACCTCTCTCCGTTTCCCGTTCTCATTCCGTATTTCAGATTCCCTATTCCCTATTTTCTATTAATCCGTTGAATGGCGCTGACTTTGGCTCACGCGCGCCGTTTTTTCAGGATTGTCCTGCGCGCTGTTTGCCGTGTGACCGTCAGGTACGGATAGCCCTTTTCGGATCGTTTCAGGCATCGCGGCTCAACACGGTCCGGCCTGTCGGG
>CAZPWT010000036.1:0-72170 GCA_964590435.1 uncultured Planctomycetia bacterium | reverse complement strand
GGGCTCGGGGATCGTGGGGTGCTCCGGTGAGATGATAGCCCTCCTCAACAACGTCGGCGTCTGCGACATGGCGACCAGCCTTCCTGCCCTCAACACTAATATCGGGGTAGTCGGGTGTCTCACTCATGTTGTCACCGAGGGCATCGCGTGAAAAAGCGCGGCGGCGGCGTGACCTTTGCAGACTTGGTCTGGCCGGGACACGTACTGATCGAAATGAAGACGCGGGGAGAAAGACTTGAACGTCACTATGGGCAGGCGTTCGAGTACTGGGGACAAATAACACCCAACCGTCCAAGGTTCGTGGTCCTTTGCAACTTCGACGAGTTCTGGATCTATGACTTCGACGTTCAGGTGAACGAACCGATGGACAAGCTCAAGCTCCAAGATCTGCCGCGACAAGCGGGTGCGCTGAGTTTCTTGAAGCCGGTCCCCGAATCTCCTGTCTTCGGCGTCAATCGCCTTAAGGTCACCAAAGATGCGGCCGACCGGGTCGCGGCAGCGTTCAACTCGATGGCAAACAGAGGCATTCCGCGAGCTCAGGCGCAGCGGCTCGTCCTCCAGTGTGTTGTTGCGAAGTTTGCCGAAGACCTCGATCTGTTGCCGCGAACTTTCTTTACGCGTCTGCTGGGCGAGTGCGCCGTGGCCAAGAATCCAGGTCCAGATTCCTTCGACCTCATCGGCGGGTTGTTCCGCCAGATGAACACTCGCGAGAGCGCTGAGGGCGGCCGGTTCAAGGGAGTCGGGTACTTTAACGGAGGCCTCTTCGCAACGGTCGATCCCGTTGAGTTGACCAAAGTTGAGATCGACCTCCTCATAGAGGCCGCGAAGGAAGATTGGTCCTCCGTCAATCCCGCGATTTTCGGAACAATCTTCCAAGACAGCATGGGCAAGGCCGCCCGCCACGCCCTCGGCGCACATTACACGAGCGAGGCAGACATCCTAAAGGTCGTGCTTCCGACGATCGTGCGTCCATGGCGCGAACGTATCGAAAGCGCACGCACCTTCCAGGAGCTACTTCAGCTTCGAGAGGAGCTTCATCACTTTCGCGTTTTGGATCCCGCCTGCGGCAGTGGGAACTTTCTTTACGTTGCCTTCCGTGAAATGAGGCGCCTTGAGACCGAACTGATCCTCCGTATCCGGCCGTTTCAGAAGTCGAGAAAAGCTGCGCGAATCGTTGGTCTCGACCGTGTGTCCACAAAGCAGTTCTTTGGATTTGATGTGTTGCCCTTCGCGGTAGAGCTCGCCAAGGTCACGCTGCTCCTTGCGAAGGAACTCAGCATCGCAGAGGAACGCCTTGAGCTTGCGGCAGATGCTGACTGGATCGATTTCGACTCTGCCTTGCCGCTCGACAATCTCGACGAGAACATTCGGAACCAAGACTCGCTGTTCACGCCGTGGCCTGAAGTCGAAACCATCATCGGGAACCCGCCGTTTCAATCGAAGAACAAGATGCAGAAGGAATTTGGCGCCGAATACCTGCGAAAACTGCGTGCTGCCTACTCAGGGGTGCCCGGTCGTGCGGACTACTGCGTTTACTTCTTTAGAAAAGCTCACGATTGCCTCCAGCCAGGAGGTCGCGCTGGCTTGGTCGGCACGAAGACGATACGCGAGAATTACTCTCGAGAGGGTGGTCTCGACTACATCGTTGGCAACGGCGGGACGATTACAGAAGCCGTCTCAACACAGGACTGGTCTGGCGATGCAGCTGTGAACGTATCAATTGTGAACTGGACGAAGGGTCCATTTCAGGGCAGGCGGCAACTTTCCTGGCAGCTCGAGGACAAGTCGTGGCGCTTCGAAACCGTGAAGGCAATTCCTGCAAATTTGTCTTCAGGCAAGGACGTCACGATGGCAAGTCGACTTGAGGTGAACGCCAACAGCGGTACCTGCTACCAGGGACAGACTCACGGGCATGAGGGTTTCCTGTTGTTCGCGCGCGAAGCCGAGGAAATCCTGAAGAAAGATCCCTCGTTGGCGGCGGTCGTCCACCCGTACCTGACCGGCGATGATCTCCTAACCAATCCGAATGGACGTCCGTCCCGGTACATCATCGATTTGAGCCAATGCGAGGACCTGTTCGCAGCCGCCAAATTCAAGGTGCCATTCGCAATAGTCCAGGCGCTTGTCCTCCCGGAGATGGAGAAGAACGCCCGTGCTGAGCGGGAGAAGTCGGGTGCCGCTTCTGGTCCGCGGCAGAACCATTTCCGGAAGTGGTGGCGATTGTGGCGGGGGCGCGAAGAGATGCTGGCAGCGGTGCGCAGGATACCCCGGTACGTCGTTTGTTCGCGCGTAACCAAGAGACCAGTATTCGAGTTTGTACATCCAAGCATTCACCCGAACGACGCAGTTCAGGTATTCGCGCTGGCCGATGATTATTCGTTCGGCGTGCTGCAGTCGGAGATTCACTGGGCTTGGTTCGTGGCAAGGTGTTCGACCCTGGAAGCTCGATTCCGGTACACGTCCGACACCGTGTTCGATTCCTTCCCCTGGCCGCAGCAGGCGAGCGAATCCCAGGCTCGCAGCGTCTGTCGTGCCGCCGTGGAACTGCGGGAAGTGAGGAGAAGAGTGATGAACGAGAATGGATGGTCGTATCGCGAGTTGTACCGTGCGGCCGAAATGGCAGGGAAGAATCCACTCAAGGAAGCGCAAGCAGCTCTAGATTCTTCAGTTGCGAACTGTTTCGGCATGCGCGCCAACACTGACCCGTTGGCGTTCCTGCTCGATTTGAACTCGGCATGCGCAGAAGCTGAGCGGTCTGGTAGGCCGGTCGTGGGTCCCGGTCTGCCTGCCGCATTCCGCGCTCGCGAACGATTCGTTTCATCGGACTGCATTCGCATGCTCACCTCATGAATCCAATCCGCCGTCCTCCCACCCCGGCCGGAGAAATCCTCCTCGAGGATTTCCTCAAGCCCCTTCACATCACCCAGACCGCCCTCGCGGCCCGGATGAAGGTGCCGCTTCAGCGCGTGAACACGCTCATCAACGGCAAGCGGTCCGTGACGGCGGAGACGGCGATCCTGCTGTCGGAGATTCTCGGAACGTCGCCGGAATTCTGGCTGAACCTGCAGATGGCGAGCGACCTGTACGCCGCGACGAAGAAGCGGCGGGCGCGGACGGGTTAGGCCTGCGGACCGCATGGCAGACACCGCGAATCGCTCTGCCTTCGTCGGCTGCATCGAAACCGGCGACTTCGGGCTGGTCCGAAGCGTGCTGGAAGCGTGGTTCGGCGCGCCGCTCAAGGTCAAGGTCAAGCTCACCGGAGAGCAGCTCTCGCTTTCCTGACCGTCTGGCCGTTCCTCGCAACACGCAACTCGGAACTCGCAACAAAACGCATACTCTTCACTGTCGCGAATCCTCACTTTCCTCGTACCCTGTCCCGCCATGCCGCCCGCCCCTTCCCCGACCGGTTTCCTCCTCGTCGACAAGCCCGCGGGACCGACGTCGCATGACGTCGTCGAGGACGCGCGCAAGCACCTCGGGACGATGGAAATCGGGCACACGGGCACGCTCGACCCGATGGCGACCGGCCTGCTCGTGCTTGCGATCGGCCGCGCGACCACGATTCTCCAGTTTCTCGAGTGGGATAAGGGCTACCTCGCCACCGCCCGCCTCGGCGTCGAAACCGATTCGCTCGACGCCACCGGCAAGGTCGTCGCCTCCCGCCCCGTCACCTGCACGCCCGACCAGGCCGCCGCCGCCTTCCGCGCCCTTCTCGGCACCCGCAAGCAGCGTCCGCCGATGGTCAGCGCGGTGAAAGTGAAAGGGAAGCGCCTCCACGCGATCGCGCGGCAGGGAAAGACGGTCGACCGCCCGGAGCGCCTCATCACCGTCCACCGCGCCGACGTCGTCCGCGTCGCGCTTCCGGACGTCGAATTCCACGTCGACGTGTCCAGCGGCACGTACGTCCGCGTGCTGGCCGAGGAGGCCGGCCGCGCGCTCGGCTGCGGGGCGCACCTCAAGGCGCTTCGCCGCACAACCGTCGGGCCGTTCAGGGTCGAGGACGCGGTGAAACCGGCGGAGATCGACGTGAAGCGGCTGCTGCCGCCGGCGCAGGCGCTGGCGCATCTGCCGGAATTTGCGCTGGACGAGGGGCAGGCGCAGGCGGTGTCGCACGGGAGGGTGGTGCGGTGGGGGGGCACTGGACTTGTGCGCATGACGTTCGGGGGTAAACTCCGGGCGGTCGGCGAAGGCGACGGAAAGGTCGCGAAGCCCCGGCGGGTTTTCCCGGAGGGGCTGTGAAGAGGAACGAGCGCCATGCGTGACATCAAGTACTCGGGCGGCCTGCACCTGGCCGAATCGATCGTCCGGACGCCGGCGGGGCGGCGGGTGCTGCGCATCGAGGTGCACGGGGCGTGGACGGGGGCGGAGCGCGGCGCGAGCGGGAACGTGATGGGATATTTCAACGCCGTGCCGCAGCAGGCGGAATTCGTGCTGATCAACCTGAAACACGCCACGGCGTGCGCGGAAGCGGCGGTCGTTTTCCCGGGGCAGGTGCGGGGCGACCTGCAGGCGCTGGGCGGGGACCTGCTGGTGTCGGAGGCGCCCGAGGCGATCGCGAATGCGCTGCTGTTGCAGGAAGCGGCGTGCGTGCCGACCGACGCGGAGGCGTTCGCCCGATTCGACGCGGTCCGCGGCGCTTCGCACGAATCCGCGACCGTCGTGCTGCCCCCCGCGGAGGGCTGGACGCGCACATTTCCGGCGGGGACGTGCGAATTCCGGGAATCGATCGTGCTCACGCCCGAGGGGCGGCGCGTGATGCGCGTCGTGCCGTCGGGGAATTGCGCGGGGAGCGACTGGATCGCGGGGCGTGCGGCACGGGAGCACCTCGAGTCGCTGTCGGAGCTGACGGCGTTCGTGATGATCGACCTGAAGGACGCGCCGACGTGGGCCGACGCGGCGACGGCGGCCGCGTGGGTCCTGCGCTCGCGGCTCAAGACGAAGGCCGGCGACTGTGTCCTCGCCGGGGACCAGCCGCTTCTCAAGCGCTCGACGATCCCGTTCCAGTGGAAGATCTCGCCGGACATGACCGCGGCGCTCGCGAGGATCGACAAAGGCGAGTAGAACGCCGTTATCCGCGGCCATTTCCGCGCCATCCGCCCTGATCCGCGTATTCTTTTCCCCATGCCTCCCACCGACCCCGCTTCCCGGTACACGCTCGGCCGCGAACTCGGCCGCGGCGGCCTCGGGCGCGTCGTGGAGGCGCAGGACGGCGCGGTCGGGCGGCCGGTCGCGCTGAAGCTCCTCCTCGAGGGAGCGCCGCTCGACCTCGTCGAGCGCTTCCGCCGCGAAGGCCGGCTCACCGGCCGGCTCGAGCACCCGAACATCGTTCCCGTGCACGACGTCGGGACGCTGCCGGGGACGGGCGAGCTCTACTTTGCGATGAAGAAGATCGCCGGGCGCGATCTCGGGAGCGTGCTGCAGGAGTTGCGGGCGGGGAAGGGAGACGCGCGGTGGACGCAGCGCCGGCTGGTGGAGGCGTTCCGGGACGTGTGCCGGGCGGTGGCGTTCGCGCACTCGCAGGGGGTGATCCATCGCGATTTGAAACCCGACAACGTGATGGTGGGGGAGTTCGGGGAAGTGCTGGTGGTGGACTGGGGGCTGGCTAGGGAACGTCGAGAGTCGAGGGTTGAGGGTCGAGCGGCGCCGAAGGAGGCGAGCCCTCTTTTGACGCTCGACGGCGACGTGTTCGGGACGCCGCAGTACATGCCGCCGGAGCAGGCCGCGGGGAATGTCGACGCCGTCGACGAGCGGAGCGATGTGTATTCGCTCGGCGCGATCCTGTACGAGATTCTCGCGTGGCGGCCGCCTTACGAGGGCGCGACCGCGATGGACGTCATCTCTTCCGTACTCTCGACGCCGCCGCCGCGCCCCTCCACCACCGAGGAGCCCCCGGCGCGCACCGTCGTGAAGCGCGACCGGAAAGGGAAAAACGCCGCGGCGCCGCCGCCGTCCGCGGGTTCTCTTCGCCCGCCGATCCCGCCGGACCTGGAGGCGATCTGCCTGCGAGCGATCGCCCGGGAGAAGCAGGACCGGTACGCGTCCGCCGACGAGCTCGGCGCCGCGATCCAGGCCTGGCTCGACGGCGCGCTCGAGCTCGAGCGCCGCCGCCGGCTCGCCGATGCGCAGGTCGCCGAGGCCGAGCGGCACGTCGAGGAGTCGCGCCGCCTCAAGGAGAAGGCCGCCGCCCGCCGCGAGCGCGCCGCCGGCATGGCGCAGGCCCTTCCAGCCCACTCGACCCCCGAGGAACGCGCGCCGGCCTGGGAACTGGAGGACGAGGGGAAGCGGCTGGACCAGTCGGCGCTGGAGGCGTTCGCGGCGGCGGACGCGGCGCTGGCGTCGGCGCTCGCGAACGCGCCGGACCACGCGGCGGCGCGGCGGCTGATGGCGGAGCTGCACTGGCGGCGGTTCCTGGAAGCGGAGACGCGCGGGGACGCGGCGGAGATGCTGTTCAACCGGCGCGTGGTGGAACGGAACAACGACGGATCGTGGGACGCGCGGCTGCGGGGGGACGGCGAGGTGGAGGTGAAGTGCGTGGCGTACCGGTGCCGCTGCCTGCTCGACGGGCGCGCCGTGGCGCCGGCCGAGCTGGACGCGGGCGGGTACCACCCGTGGTCGGGGCGGAGGATCGACGGCGCGAAGGCGGAGCACGTGCCGGAACTGGAGCGCGACCCGGCGAAGCGCTTTCGCGTCCACGCCGAGGGGTGCAAGGCCGCGGCGGTGGCCGGCGCGAAGCTCTGGGCGTGGAAGATCGAGGAAGAGCGGCGGCTGCTGGTGCCGGTGACGCCGGCGGGGACCGCGGGGGAGGCGTGCCCCGGCGTGGCGCTCGACGCGGCGTTCGGGAATTCGCCATACCGGCCGCGCGGCCCCGGCGTGTTCCTCGGCCGCGCGCCCGTCGCGCCACGGACGTGGCCGATGGGGAGCTGGCTCCTGCTCGCGGTCCCGGCGGACGGCGACCCCGTGCGCGTCCCGTTCTTCGTCGAGCGCGGCCGGCGCGCGTCGGTCACGGCGATGCTGTTCCGCCCGGGCGAAATCCCGGCGGGGTTCCTCCCGGTCGCTCCGGGGCTGTTCCGGTACCAGCACACCAACGACCGCGTGTGGGACGACGAAGAGGACCGGATCGACACCGAGGAGATCTTCCTCGCCCGCTTCCCCGTCACGTGCCGCGAGTACCTCGAGTTCCTGAACGCGCTTCGCCGCACCGATCCCGCCGCCGCCGCCGCGCGCGTCCCGCGGCGCAATGAGGCCTCGGACTCGTACTGGCCGCTCGTCGACGGCGAGGGGTACGCGATCCCGACGCCCGAGTGGCTCGCCGCGGCGCCCGAGAAGCTGAAGAAAGCCGCCGGGTCGCTCGACAACTGCAAGGCCCCGTGGCACCCCGATTGGCCCGTCACCGGCGTCTCGTGGCGCGACGCCATGGCGTACGCGCGTTTCGCCTCCGACCGCGACGGCCGCGTCTACACCCTTCCGGACGAAGTCGAGTGGGAGAAGGCCGCCCGGGGCGCCGACTCGCGGACGTTTCCGTGGGGGGAAGCGGAGTCGGAGTGCTTCGCGAACATGAACTCCTCGCTCGCCGGCGGGATGCAGCCGCTTCCCGTGGATTCGTTCCCGACGGACGAGTCGCCGTTCGGGATCCGCGGGCTGGGCGGGAACGCGCAGGACCGGATGAGGAGCGAAGTGGGGATCGGGTATGCGGACTGGCGCGGGCTGAGGGGCGGGCGGTGGGCGAACGGGACGCTGGCGGCGCGGTGTGCGCCGCGGTTCGGGGTGAACACGCGGCTGGTGAGCCCTTCGATCGGGTTCCGGCTGGCGGTGGTGGTGCGGCTGTCGGGCGGCAAGGCGCGGCCCGACCGGATCTGGGACCTGATGTGGGACAAGAAGAAGAAGCTCGTCTGATTTCGGAATCGCGGCGAGGAGAAACGATGGGCATGACCGTGGGGCATCTCGAGGTGTTCGTTCCGGACCCGATGCGGGCGAAGGAGTTCTACAAGAACGTGCTCGGGTTCGAGATCGGGGACGTGCAGCACGACGGGAAGGTCGTGTGGCTGACGAAGGAGGAGTTCACGATCCTGCTGCGCCCGGGCGAGCCGGCCGCGGCGGCGACGTACCAGGAAGCGGCCGTGGCGATCGTGCTGTACACGGACGATCTCGACGCCGAGGTGAAGGAGCTGAAAAACCGCGGTCTCGTCTTCAAGGGAACCGACGGCTCCGACCGATGCCTGACGTTCACGGACCCGGACGGGAACTGGTTCCAGCTCGTGAATCCCGAAGAACAGTAGCCCCCGCGACTGTTCGGTCTCCGAACTCCCGTCTCCCGTCTTGTTACACTCCCGCCCATGCCGCTCTACCGCCGCTGGTCGCGCGTCCTCAAGGACCTGTATCCGTTCAAGGTCTTCAAGATCCCGCTCCATGCGGGGTTCACGTGCCCGAACCGCGACGGCTCCAAGGCCTACGGCGGCTGCGTGTACTGCGATAACCGGTCGTTTGCCCCGAACACGCGCGGGCCTCGCGCCGAACTGGAAGAGCAGCTCGCGAAGGGCAAGGAACGCTACTGGCGGCGCGATCCGGGCGCGAAATTCATCGCGTACTTCCAGGCCTATTCGAACACGTACGCACCGGCCGCCGAGCTGAAGGAAATCTACGACGTCGCCGCCCGCGACCCGGACATCGTCGGGATCTCGATCGGGACTCGCCCGGACTGCGCCTCCGAGGAAGTCCTCAACGTGGTCGAGGCGCTCCGGACGCCGGATCGCCGCGTCTGGGTCGAGTACGGGCTCGAGTCGTCCCACGAGGCATCGCTTCAGTGGATGAACCGCTGCCACACCTCCACGGATTTCGCCGACGCCGTGCGGCGCACCGCGGCGCGCGGGCTGCCGGTCGTTGCGCACGTCATCCTCGGGATCCCCGGCGAGACGCCCGAAATGATGCGCGAGACCGCGCGCTTCATTGCCGAGCTCCCCGTCGAGTCGTGCAAGATCCATCACCTGTACGTTTCGCCGCACACGGCGCTCGAGCTCATGTGGAAGCGCGGCGAGGTGCGGGTGCCGACGCTGGCGGAGCACGTGGCTGCGACGGCGGATTTCCTCGAGATCCTCCCGGCGCACGTCTCGATCCAGCGGCTGATCGGCGAACTCCCCGGCGAGTGGTGCCTCGCGCCTGACTGGGGAGTCACGAAGGACCAGATTCACCGCGCGGTCGAGGCGGAGCTGGAGCGCCGCGGGACGCGGCAGGGCGCGAAGGCGCCGCAGGCGGCGGGGGCGCGGTGAAGAACCCGCGCGTCCGGCTGGCGGCGCTCGCGGCGGCCGCCCTGCTCGTGCTCTCCATCCCGCCTCTGGCGTTCCTGGCCTGGGTGCGCGGCGTGTCGCGGACCGACCCCGCCTGCAAGATCCCCGCGAACGTCGACGCCGTCGCGGTCGTCCGGTCGCTCCCGGAGGCCGCCGGGCCGCTCGCGAAGCTCACCGGCATCGACCTGTCGCCGCTCCGCTCCACCACGTTCGGGACGTTCGGCGGCGCGGCCGTCGGCGTCCGCGGCCGCGACCTCGTCCTCGCCGTCGAACTCCCGCGCCTCGCGCGCTTCGCCCCCGTCGATCTCTCCCTCGTCGATGCCCTTCATATCCGCAAGAAAGCCGGCGGCATCCTCGAGCTCGGCGGTCGCCGCGTCTGGATCGCGAGCCGCGGGAACTGGGCGTGGGTGGCGACCGAGCCGCGGCTGCTCGACGACGCCGTGGCGTGCGCGGGGAACCGCACCGAATTCGCCGAGGGCGTCCCCGCCGTCCGCTTCACGGACCGCGCGCTCGTCGAGCGGCTCGACCGCGACATCGACGCCGGCCGGCTCGACGACCTCGAGCGCCTGGCCTGGGGGCGGCTCCGCGCGGCGATCAACCCCGGGGGAAGCGTCTGGGGGCAGTTCGACGGGGAAGCGCTGGTCCTGCGCGGCCGGGGGACGTGGGTGCTCGGCGGGCGGGAGGTGGCGAAGCGCGCCGCGGCGGCCCAGCCGGGGGAAGTGTCGCGGCTCGCCGCGTGGTCGATCCCGGGCGTGGTGCTCCGCCACGGCCAGAAGTTCAACGCCCGGGCGCTGTGGGACGACATCGTCCACGACCCGGAGAACGCGCGCTTCGTCGGCGCCTTCCAGCAGGAAATCGGCGAGTACGAGGCGTTCCTGGGCGGCCGGAAGTTCGAGCGCGACCTGCTGCCGAAGCTCGGGCCCGAGCGCGAGTGGGCGATCGCCCGGATCGACGGCGCGGCGTTCGGGATCAGGCCGAAGACGCCGATCCCCGCGGTGCTGCTCGCGGTGCAGGTCCGCGGCATCGAGGCGGAGGCGATCAAGTCGCTCGACAAGTTCCTTTCCGAGGCGGAACTCGAGGGGAAGAAGATGGACCTGCCGATGCCGAAAGGGCGGACGGCGCCGGTGCTCGACCCGTTCCGCCACGACAAGGTGACGCTGGACGGGCGCGAGGTCTGGCGCGTGCTGTTCCGCGAGGGCGTCAGCGAATTCGGGCCGGAGTTTTCGCCCGGCTACGCCGTGATCGACGGCACGCTCTGGGTCAGCTCGTTCTGGCCGCTCCTCACGAAGATCGCCCCCGCCGTTCCCGCCGGCCCGCCGCGCCACGCCGGCGGCGCGCTCGACGGCCGCGAGGCCCTCGCCCTCGCGCGCGACCTCGCGGGCGAATTTGCCGAGATGCAGGCCACCTGGGCGCTCCTCGACCGCGTCGCCGGCCGCGCCGCGGACGATTTCGCCGAAGCCTACGGGACAAGCCAGTCTCCGACCGATGCCTACATCCGCGCCTTCTCGAGCCTCGAGGAAGGCCTCGCCCGCGAACGCCCCGACCTCAAGGGAGACGCCTTCGACGCCGAACTCGAAGAACGCCTCAAGGCCTGGGAGGCCGGCGAGAAGCGCGCCTTCGCGGCCCGCCGCGCCGACGACCTCAAGCGCGAGCCGTCCTTCAAGGACGACGTCGCGCTCCACCGCGCTTCGATCGAGGGGAAGCTGGAGCTCCTGTCCGGCCTGGGCCGCGTCGAGTGGCGCCTGCAGCGCGAGATGATCGGCCACGAGGAGCGCGACGAATGGGAAGCGCGCATCTCCCCGGCGCACTGAAATTCGGGAACGATCTGAATTTACGGACCTGGCCAAGCGGTCGTGCGGTCCGGGGCACCCTGGAAGAAGCCGATCTCACATCCACCACAGGTGCCCCGGACCGCCGACCGCGCAGCGCCAGGTCCGTAAATTCATGCGGGCGGTGGGGGTCGAACCCACACGACTTTCGTCATACGCCCCTCAAACGTACGCGTCTGCCAATTCCGCCACGCCCGCGACGGTCCGGCACGTTAGCGACATCACCCCGGGAGGTCAAGGCGAACGCTCGTGCCCTATTTCAGCGCCTTCAGCACCTCGCCCACGCCTTCGCGATCAGCTTCGCCGCCTCCGCCCTCCGGCTCTCCGTGTCATCCGCGCCGGCGGGAAGTCCGGCGGCGGCCAGCAGCAGCAGGAAGCGCTTCATGGCCCGTCCTGTTGATAAGGGAAGCGAGGTAACCGGCGCCGAATCCGTTGTCGATGTTGACGACGGCGACACCGGCGGCGCAGGAGTTGAGCATGGTGAGGAGGGGAGCGACGCCGCCGAAGGAAGCGCCGTAGCCGATGGAGGTGGGGATGGCGACGACGGGGCGGTGGACGAGGGCGGCGACGACGCCCGGCAGGGCGCCTTCCATGCCGGCGGCGACGATGATGACGTTGGCCCGGGAGAGGCGTTCGGTTTCGCGGAGGACGCGGTGGATTCCCGCGACGCCGACGTCGTGCAGCGCCGTGACGCGCTGGCCCATGATCTCGGCGGTGACGCGGGCCTCCTCGGCGACGGGGATGTCGCCGGTGCCGGCGGTGACGACGAGGATTTCGCCCGGCGGGGGAGCGGGCCGTTCCTGCTCGACCGTGACGCACCGCGCCCGCTCGTGCCACTTCGCGCGGCGGTCGAGTTTCCGGATCGCGGCGTAGGCCGTCTTCTCGGCGCGCGTCGCGAGCAGGTTTCCGCCGGAGGCCAGGAGCGCCTTGGCGATGTCGCGGATCTGCGCCGTCGTCTTTCCCTGGCAGAAGATGACCTCGGGAAACCCGCAGCGCAACTGGCGATGCGTATCGACGCGGGCGAAACCGAGGTCCTTGTGGGGAAGGTGCCTGAGGTGATGCGCCGCGTCGGCGGGGGCGAGGACGTTCTTGCTGACTTTTTCGAGCAGGTCGAGGATGGCGCGAGGAGTCATGCGCTGATTCTGTGATAGAGCGATGCGCGTGAGAAGCGGAACTCTTACTTCAGTTGCGAGTTGCGGGTTGCGAGTTGCGAGGAACGGCAACGACACCGGCCGCGCGCCCGGTTCAAGTCCTTGCCGTCCCTCGCAACTCGCAACCCGCATCTCGCAACTCGCAGTGGATTAGCGAGTCGGCACGGCGTCCAGTTCGAGATTCGAGACGCGTCCCATCGCGAACAGCGCGGTTCCGAGGCCGGCGATCATCGCCGCGTTGTCGGTGCAGAGGTTCACCGGCGGGTAAAACAGGCGCAGCCCGCGCCTGGCGCAGGCTTCGGTCATCTTCTCCCGCAGCCGCGAGTTGCACGCGACGCCGCCGCCGAGTGCGACCTGCGAAACCCCGCGCGCTTCCGCCGCACGCACCGTTTTCGAGACGAGCGCGTCCACCACCGCCTCCTGGAACGACGCCGCGATGTCCTCCAGCTTCGGCGGCGCCGCAGCGGCCTTGCGCGGCTTCTTTCCCTTCCCTGCGTTCTGGCCCTTCCATTTGTAGAGCACCGACGTCTTCACGCCGCTGAAGGAGAAGTCCGGCCCGCCGTCGTCGAGGCGTGGCATCTCGACGGCCTTCGCGTTCCCTTTTCGCGCAAGCCCGTCGATGACCGGCCCGCCCGGGTACCCGAGGCCGAGGATTTTCGCGACCTTGTCGAAGGCCTCGCCTGCCGCGTCGTCCCGCGTCGCCCCGAGCCGTTCGTGCTCGGCCGGGCCGCGGGAGTAGTAGAGCGACGTGTGCCCGCCCGAGACGATGAGCCCGACGTTCGGGTAGGCGAAGTCCGCGTGGGCGAGGCGGTTCGCGTAGAGGTGCGCCTCGATGTGGTCGACTCCCACGATCGGCTTCCCGAGCGCCCAGGCGAGCGATTTGGCGGCGCTCACGCCGATGAGAAGCGCGCCGATGAGCCCGGGCTGCGACGTCACCGCGACCAGGTCGATGTCCGCGAGCTTCAGCCCCGCGTCCGCCAGCGCCTTCTCCACCACCGGCCCGATCGCCTCGGCATGCGCTCGGCACGCGATCTCCGGCACCACCCCGCCGAACACCTGGTGCAGCTCCACCTGCGTCCGAACCACCGAGGACAGCACTTCCCGCCCGTCGCGCACCACCGCCGCGGCCGTCTCGTCACAGCTAGTCTCGATCCCGAGGCAGATCATGTCCCCGCCAGCCGCCTCGAATCAGCCGTTCCTCGCAACCCGCAACCCGCAACTCGCAACTACTTGTTCCTGTTCTCAACGCGCAGCATCGTGATCACCGTCGCGATCCCCTGCTCCAGCTGCCGGTCCCGGAACTCCGACTTCTCCGAGGAGTCCAGCTTCCGCCAGTGCTCCATCAGCCCCGTCGTCTCCTCCGGCGTCAGGTCCACCACGATGTCCGGCTCCAGCCCGAAGTCCTTCCCCGCCTTCCGGTCGATCCACCGGCCGTTCGGCGTGAAGTACCGCGCGATCGTGTACTTCAGCCCCGACCCGTCCTCGAATTCCTGCGTCAGGTACTGCTGCACCGACCCCTTGCCGTACGTCCGCGACCCCACCAGCATCGCGCGCTTGTGGTCCTGAAGCGCCCCCGACACGATCTCGCTCGCGCTGGCCGTCCCCTCGTTCACGAGGATCACGACCGGGAAGTACTGGTACGTGTCGTCCTTGCGGGCCTCGTACTTCGAGTTCGACTCCTCCAGCCGCCCCTTCGTCTCCACGATCACGCCGCTGTCGATGAAGAGGTCCGCGATCTTCTCCGCCTGGTCGAGCTTGCCGCCGCCGTTGAAGCGCAGGTCGAACACGAGGCCCTTCATCCCCTTGGCCAGCAGCGCGTCGATCGCCGCGCGCACCTTGTCGAGCGAGTCGTCCTGGAACTGGAGCAGGCGGAAATACCCGATCTTTTCCTTCTCGTTCACGATCAGCGTCCCCTTGACACTCGGGATGTTGATCTCGGCCCGCGTGATCGGCACGACGTCCGTCTTGCCCGTCGCCTTGTGCCAGACCGTGAGCTTCACGACCGTGCCCGGCTCGCCGCGGATGTGCTTCGCCGCCGCGTCCGACCCGAGGCTCTCCGTCGACAGGTCGTCGATCTTCAGGATCCGGTCGCCCGTCATCAGCCCCGCCTTGAACGCCGGCGTGTCCTCGAACGCCGTCTCCACCTCCAGCGCGTCCGCCTCGAACTTGATCTGCACGCCGATCCCGCCGTAGTGCCCCTCCGTGTCGCGCAGGAACTCCTGCATCTCCGCCCGGTCGAAATACACCGAGTGCGAGTCCAGGCTCGCCAGCATCCCCCGCGCCGCCCCGTCGTACAGCTTCTCCGACGTCGGCTCTTCCACGTACCCGCGCTTCAAAAGGTCGTGCAGGTGCTTCAGCTTCTTGGCGCCATTCTCCGCGTCCTCGCGCTCGCCGCCGATCAGCGAGTACTTCGTGCCGGCGAGGATGACGATCGTGACGCAGACGGGGAGGATCCAGCCGGCGAACCAGCGGAAGGCTTTCATGGGGACGGCTCCTGGAAGGGGCTCGGGGTGTAGAGGCGCGATTTTAGCACGCGGGAGGGCGGGGCGGGGGGGACCGGAGAGGAACTCGACGGTCCTGCGGGAAAGGCGATGGGCAGACCGGGGATCGAACCCGGGACTCCTGGATTTTCAATCCAGAGCTCTACCGCTGAGCTATCTGCCCTCAATTTCAGTCGTGGGTCTCATAAGTTCACCGTCGCACGAAAGGCTGCGCGACGGTGAACTGATGAGACCCACGACTGAAATTGAGATTGAAGGGCGACGGCCGGAAGGGGGCAGAGTCTACGGACCGGGCCGGAAGCTTGCAAGAACAGGCGGGGAAAAGACGGCGGGAAATACCTATCGCGGAGGCGGGGTGGCGGTTAGTTTTTCGCCGCGATGACACTCGTTTGTCCCAAATGCGGGCGCGCTTTCGAAGGGACGGCTGCCGCCAGGCCGGTGTGCCCGGGATGCGCGCATTCATGGGACCCGGGAAGCGACTTCGAGCGCACCCTGGTGTCGCAGGACGACCGCAAGGCGGCGGCGCTTCTCCTGGTCACTCACGGCGGCGGCAAGAAGGAGGAGATCGCGCTGTCCGGCGAATTCACGCTCGGCCGCGCCGCCGAGAACACGCTGGCGGTGAACGACCTCAAGCTGTCGCGGCGGCATCTCGCGATCGAGAAGCGCGGGGAAGCGTGGTGGGTGAAGGACCTCGGGAGTTCCTCGGGGACGCTCGTGAACGGGAAGCGCGCGGTGGAGGCGAAGCTGGCCCCGGGCGACCGGATCGACGCGGGGGACATGAAGATCGAGTTTGCGGTGCGGTTCACTGACACGGGAGACACGGCGCGCAAGGTGAAGGTCAGCGTCGTGGATGCGCCGAAGGGCGCGACGGCGGGGCCGCTTCCCAAGGTCGCGCTGACGAAGGACCGCGTGGTGATCGGGCGCGGGGCGGAATGTGACCTGGTGCTGGCGTCGCCGGTGATTTCGCGGAAGCACGCGGCGATCGTGAAGGCGGGCGGAAAGGTGACGCTGGAAGACCTGGGGTCGCCGAACGGCGTGTTCGTGAACGGGCGGCTGGTGAAATCGGCGGCGCTGGCGAAGGGCGACCGGATCCGGATCGGGCCGTACGTGCTGACGTTCGACGGGGCGGACCTGGCGCAGGAGGACTGGTCGGGGAAGATCACGCTCGAGGCGCGCGCGATCGGGAAGAAGGCGGGGAGCCTGGACATCCTGAAGGACGTGTCGGTGGTGATCCGGCCGAACGAATTCGTCGGGCTGCTGGGGCCGTCGGGGGCGGGGAAGTCGACGTTCATGGACACGCTGAACGGGTTCCGGCCCGCGACGTCGGGGCAGGTGCTCGTGAACGGCGAGGACCTGTACCAGATCTTCAACGCGTTCAAGACGAACATCGGCTACGTCCCGCAGGACGACATCATCCACCGCGAGCTGACGGTGCGCGACGCGCTGTACTACACGGCAAAGCTGCGGCTGCCGGACGACACGAGCGAGGAAGAAATCGAGAAGCTGCTCGACGAGGTCCTCAAGACGCTCGAGCTGCACGAGCGGCGCGACACCCGCGTCAGCGCGCTCTCCGGCGGCCAGCGCAAGCGCGTGAGCGTCGGCGTCGAGCTCCTCACGAAGCCGCCGCTGCTCTTCCTCGACGAGCCGACCTCGGGGCTCGACCCCGGCACCGAGGAGAAGATCATGATGCTCTTCAGCGGCCTCGCGAAGGGCGGCCGCACGGTCGTCCTGACGACGCACGTGATGGAGAATATCGAGCTGCTCGACCTGATCGTGGTGCTCGTGAAGGGGCGGCTGGCGTGGTATGGGCCGCCGAAGGAAGCGCTGGCGTACTTTGACATCCCGAAGATCACGAAGATCTACGACAAGCTTGAGACGGCGAAGCCCGACGAGTGGGCGGAGCGATACCTGAAGACGCCGCAGCACCGGAAGTACGTGGTGGAACGGCAGGAAGCCTCGGCGGCGTCGGCGGGGCAGCAGCCGCGGCCGCGGGAGCGGAAGGCACCGGCGCCGCACCTGCAGACGATCGCGCTGCTCCGGCGGTACTGGGCGACGCTGATCGGGGACCCGAAGTCGCTGCTGTCTCTGCTCGTCCCCGGCCCGCTCATCGGGTTCCTGATGACGCTTCCGTTCGACTCCGCGAACCGCTACCAGCACAAGCAGTTGCTGGTCTTCATGATGATCACGGCGGTGTTCTGCGGGTGCTTCAACTCGTTCCGCGAGATCGTGAAGGAAAAGGCGATCTACAAGCGGGAACGGATGGTCAACCTCCAGATCGTCCCGTATCTGCTGTCGAAGCTGATCCTGCAGTCTGCGTTCCTGGTAGTCTCGACGTTTCTGCTCGCCGCGGTCGTCTGCGTGTTCGAGACGATCAAGGGACCGTTCGTGTTCCACTACATGCTGCTGCTTCCCGCAGCGGTCGCGGCGTGCGCGCTGGGGCTGATGATCTCGGCGCTCGTGAACTCCTCGGAGAAGGCGATCGGCGTCGTCATCGTCGTGATGATCATGCAGATCATCTTCTCGGGCGGCATCGCCGAGCTGAGCGGGTTCTCGAAGTTCCTCGGCGCGTTCATGGTCGCCTACTGGGGCTACGACGGGCTCATGCAGACCGTCGGATTCAGCGTTGCGGATTCCGGCGGCGAAGAGAAACTGTTCTTCATGGTGCCCTCGGGAGTGGAAGCGAACGCCGGCTGGATCTTCGGCGACTTCGTGATGCTCGGGTTCTTCACGGTCCTGTTCTGCGTGATCACGGCGCTCATCCTGCGCCGGCAGGACGTGCGCTGATGCTGACTTGCGCGAGATGCGGCAGCAGCGTCGGGCTCCCGGCGGATCCGCGGGCGCTGGCGGCGGACTGCCCGAAATGCGGGTCGAAGGTGGACCTGTCGTCGATGCGGACGATGGCGGACGCGCCGGTGGCGCCGCCCCCCGGCGGCGGGGACGCGCTTCCCGCCGGGAAGGTCGTCAACGGGTACCGGATCGAGCGGCTGCTGGGGCGCGGCGGGATGGCGGTCGTGTACCAGGCGACGCAGCTTTCGCTCAGCCGCCCGGTCGCGCTCAAGGCGCTTCCGCGCCACCTCGCCTCCAACCCCGCCTTCGTGGCGCGCTTCAATCGCGAAGCCGGCGCGCTCGCTTCGCTCAGCCACCCGAACATCATCGGGATCATCGACCGCGGGTCGGAAGGGGAGCTGTTCTATTTCGTGATGGAGTACGCGGACGGGACGGACCTGCAGGCGCAGATCGCGAAGACGCGGCCGGCGCCGGGGGAGGCGGTGAGGATCGCGACGCAGGTGCTGTCGGCGCTGGAGTACGCGCACAAGCGCGGCGTGATCCACCGGGACATCAAGCCCGGGAACATCATGCTGACGCTGGACGGGGCGGTGAAGGTGATGGACTTCGGAATCGCGCACCTCGCGGGCGGGCAGGGGACGGCGATCGGGCTGACGATGGCCGGCGCGCAGATGGGGACGGTGAACTACATGGCGCCGGAGCAGCGCGTCGACGCGGCGCGGGTCGACGCGCGCGCCGACCTCTACGCCGCTGGCGTCGTCCTGTACGAGATGCTCACGGGGCAGCTCCCGCTCGGCGCGTTCGAGCCCGCTTCCCGCCTCAACCCGAAGGTCGACCCCCGCCTCGACGCGGTCATCCAGAAGGCGCTCAAGCCCGACCCCAACGCCCGCTGGGCCAGCGCTGCCGAGATGTCCGCCGCCCTCGCCCCCCTCGCCAACGCCGCGCCGCCGACGCCGGAAGCGCGCGCCGCGGAGGCGCCGGCGATGGCGCCGTGCCCGTTCTGCAAGTCGGAGAACCGCGCGGACGCGAAGTTCTGCCTGAACTGCGGCAAGACGCTCATCGAGACGTGCCCGAAATGCCAGAAGGCGATGCGCGCTTCGTCGAAGTTCTGCGATTCCTGCGGAACGAACGTCTCCGAATTCGCGGCGCAGGCGAAGGCCGACGCGGAGAAGCGCTTCGCCGCCGCGGGGAAACTCGAGAAGGAGGGGAAGTTCGGGGAAGCGCTGGCGGAGCTGGCGGCGGTGATGGCTGCGGTGGGGAAGGAGCTGGACGAGCTGAGGGCGAAGGCGAAGGAGCAGCGCGACCGCGTGCTGGGGGCGAAAGACGCGCAGGACAACGCGTTCCGCGGCGGGCAGACGCTTTACGACGCGAAGGAGTTCGAGCGGGCGATCGCGGCGTGGGAGAAACTGCCCGCGGGGCTGGCGCACGTGAAGGACGCCGTCGCCGAGGCGCGGAAGAAGATCGAGGCGCGCGACCGCGCCGTCCGCGACGCGAACGACGCCTTCGCGGCCGGAAAGTGGGACGACGCCATGGCCGCGTTCGAGCGCGCCGCGGCGCTTCTCGCCGACCCCGCCCCGCTCAAGCCGAAGATGGACGCGGTCCGCGCGAAGGTCGGGGAGGCGCGATACGCGGCGGCCGCGCAGAAGGCCGCGCAGGCGACTGACGCCGCGGCGGCGATCGCGGCGTGGACGGAGGCGCTGAAGTGGCGGCCGGGCGACGCCACGGCGACCGAGGGACTGAAACGCGCCGAGGGGCAGAAGCGCCAGGCGGACCGGGCGGGGTTCGTGGCGAAGGGCGACCAGGCGTCCGGCGCGGGGCGCAAGAAGGACGCGGTCGAGGCGTGGGAGCGCGCGGCGGCGCTCTGCGGGCCGGAGGACGCCGCGCTCAAGGGCGAACTCGAGGGGAAGCTGCGCTCGGCGAAAGCCGCGCTCGCCGCGGAGCGCCAGAAACTGATGGTCCTCGCCGCGATCGGCGGCGGCGGGCTGCTGTTTGTCGTGCTCGTGATCGCGATCCTGGTCGCGGTGCTGGGGAAGGGCTGCGACAGCAAGTCGAGCGGTGGCGGGGGGAGCGGAGGCGGCGGCACGACGCCCGCGCCGGCCGGGCCCACCGTGTACAACTCGCCCGAGGACCTTTTCGACAGCTTCAAGTCGGCCATGGCCGCCGGTGACAGCAACAAGATCTGGGACATGAACAGCCGGCAGGCCAAGGCGGGGACGACGAAGGAGGCATTCGAGATGCAGCTCAAGCAGACGTTCAAGCCCTGGAATCCACAGGGAATGGACGCTTCGCTCATGCGCCGGACGTACGTGCAGAAGTACGGCGAGAGCGCGGAGGTGTTCTGGCAGTACCCGATGGAAGGGCAGTACGTGGACAGCCCGCAGCCGAGCGTGATGGTGAAGGAGGACGGGGGGTGGAAGTTCCAGTAAGCCGGGCCCTATCCGCCGCTGTTTCCGCGAAATCCGCTTTCATCCGCGTATGCAGTTCAAATTCTGAAAAGGGAATTCGCGGATAAAGGCGGATTTCGCGGAAACTGCCGCGGATAACGGCGTTCTAGGGAGCAATCTCCGCCGTGATCACCCTCGGCTCCCCGGCCGTCACGAGAACGTTGTCCTCGATCCGCACGCCGCCGACCTTCCTCCACCTCGCCAGCCCGTCCCAGTCCACCGCGTCCCGGAATTTCTCGCGCTTCTCCGCGCTGTCCAGGATCGCCGGGACGAAATAAACGCCGGGCTCGATCGTCATCAGGAACCCTTCCGCCAGCGGCATGTCGACGCGAACCCGCGCGCCGCAGCAGAATCGGCCTTCCTCCCGGCCGGGGGCCCTTCCGCCGACGTCGCGGACGCCGAGGCCGACCATGTGGCCGATGCCGTGCGGGAGGAACAGGGCGATGGCGCCGGACTCGGCGAGTCCCTCGGGGTTGCCGCGGAGGATGCCGGCGTCGCGGAGGCCGGTTGCCAGCACGGTCGCGGCGGCGCGGTGGACGTCGTGCCACTCGGTGCCGGCGCGGCAGCGGCGGATCCCCTCGGCGTGCGCCGCGGCGACGGTGTCGCGGATCGCCTGCTGTTCGGCGGTGAAGCGGCCGGAGGCGGGCCAGGTACGCGTGACGTCGGCGGTGTAGCCGGCGATGGCGCCGCCGGCGTCGATGAGGACCACGTCGTCGTCGGCGATCTTGCGCGGGCCGGGCTCGAAATGGAGGACGGCGGCGTGCGGGCCGGTGCCGACGATCGTGCCGTAGCCGGTTTCCTCGGCGCCGGCCTTGAACATGGCGGCCTCGAGTTCGATCTGGAGTTCGCGCTCGGTGAGGCCGGGGTGGAGAAGGGCGCGGGCCTTGGCGTAGCCGGCGGCGGTGGCGGTGACGGCGCGGGCGAGGATGGCGAGTTCGGCGGCGTCCTTGGGGCGGCGCGCGGCGTCGAGCGCCTCGCGCATCGCGGCGGAGGCCGCTTCGTCGCCCCGGACGTCCTTGATCGGCGAGCCGATCGCGGCGACCGGGCGGCCGGAGCGGGCCTTGAGCCAGTCGGGGAGCTTTGCGACGTCCTCGCCGGCGGGGGCGACGGGGTCGCCTTCCCAGAGGCGCTCGTCGGCGGTGACGGGGCGCACGAAATGCGTCCAGCCGGCGCCGGGCTCCCACGCGAGGACGCCGCCGGAGCGGCGCGCGCCGGTGAGCCAGTAGTACTGCGGGTGCGGCAGGAACGGGTACGTCTGGTCCAGCCCGCCCGGCTTGCCGACCGGGACGCCCGCGCCGACCAGCACCGTCGCGCCGCTCCCCTCGAACGCCTTCTCCGCGCGCTTCCGCCGCGCCGCGATCGTCGCTTCGTCGAACACGCTCATCCTTTTCTCGCCTCCGCGATGTCCGCCCGGATCTGCGCGACCAGCGCTTCCACCCCGTCGAACTTGCGCTCGTCGCGCAGTTTTCGGACGAGGACGACCTCGAGGTCGCGGCCGTAGAGGTCGCCGGACCAGTCGAGGATGTGGGCCTCGACGGTGTCGGCGCGGCCGGTGCCGAACGTGGGGCGCTGGCCGATGTTGACGACGGCGCGGCGCGGCTGGCCGTCGACCTGGCACGTGGCGAGGTAGACGCCGCGCGGCGGCAGCAGCTCGTGGTGCAGGTCGAGGTTCGCGGTCGGGACGCCGATCTTCCCGCCGCGGCCGTCGCCGTGCACCACCGTCCCCATGAGCGACGGCGCGCGCCCCAGCATCGCCGCCGCGTCGTCCAGCCGGCCGCTCGCGATCGCCATCCGGATCGCGCTCGAACTCACCTTCGACCCGGCGCGCACCACCTCCGGCCCGCGACGCACCTCCACCCCGCGCTTCTCCCCCCACGCCTTCGCCCGCGCGAAATCCCCCGCGGCGTGGAACCCGAAGCGCTGGTCGAACCCCAGGATCAGTCCCTTCGCCTTCAGCTCGACCGCGAGAAACCGGTCGAGGAATTCCTCCGGCGACAACTTCGCCAGCTCCATCGTGAAGGGCAGCACGATCGCCAGGTCCGCCCCCGCCCGCTCGAGCTGCACGAGCCGGTGCTCCATCGACGTGATCGTCGCGACCGGCGCGCCGCGAAGCACCACCTGCGGGTGCCGGTCGAACGTCATCGCCACTGCTGTCCCGCCGAGTTGCCGCGCCCACGCCACCACCTCGCCGACGACCGCCTGGTGTCCCAGGTGCACCCCGTCGAACACGCCGAACGTGACGACCGGGGCCGGCAGGGCGGCGAAGCGGCCCTCCGGGAGACCGATGTGCCGCTTCATCGTCACCGGCGGCCCGCCGCGGCGGTCTTGCCGGCCTTCTCGAGGGCGCGGAGGGAGCGGGCGTTGGCGGCCTTATCGAGGGCGGAGAAGCGTTGCGTGATGAGGACGCCGTCGAGGTGGTCGATTTCGTGCTGGAGGACGCGGGCGAGGAGGGCGTCGGCGTGGATCGTGACGGGTTCGCCCTTGAGGTCGAGGGCGTTCACGGTGACCTTGGCGGCGCGGGTGACCTTCCCGTTCACGCCGGGGAGGGAGAGGCAGCCTTCGGAAGCGGTGGCCTCGCCCTCGCGGCCAATGATCTCCGGGTTCACATAAACTCTTTCGCCATCAGGAGTTCCGGGTGTGATGTTGACGCAGATCAGCCGGCGGCCATACCCCACCTGCGGTCCCGCAAGCCCCAGCCCGCGTGCTTCCGCCATCGCCATCAGCATCTCGTCCGCCGTCGCGCGCACCGCATCGTCCACCGCTTCGATCCGCTCCGCCGGCGTCGTCAGCGTCGGGTGCGGCCATTTCAGGATCTTCATCCCGTCATTCTACCTGCGATTTCGCCATCGACCATCCCCGGCAGGGTGCATGACCGTCGTTGCCCGCTCCCGTTGTACCGCCGCCTGTCTTTTCCTGTCTTTTTTTATCCGAGCCAAGCTCGTGGCCGTATTCCCGGAACATCCCACCGTCATCCCGGCTTGTTCTTCTGTGCCGGATGAGCTCAAGGAAGGCGGGTGAATTGTCTGACAAAAGGGCCACGAGCCTGGCGCGGATACGAAAGGACACGAAAGGATGCGACCGGGCATAGCTCGTGTGGGTTGCTCTTGCGCGGCCATGAGAAATCTGATTCGTTCTGTGCAATCTCGATCATGCACCCCCCGCCCGGGCTCTCCTTGACTCCCGATTTCCACCCGCGTACGATTCACCGCTTGCCACCCGGCGGAATTTCAGGAGGTTCATAAGCTCATGGCCGATGTCGACAAGCTCTTCGAGAAGGGCTCCGAGGCCTTCAACAAGAAGAACTGGGATTACGCGATCGAGATCTTCAAGTCGATCGCCCTCATGGATCCCAACCACGTCAAGGCTCGCCAGGCCCTCCGCATGACCTGCATCCAGAAGTGCCAGATTTCGGGCTTCCCCGGCAAGCTGTCGTCCTCGATGTACGGCGGCAAGACGATGGCGCAGATCGGCATGACGAAGCCGGCCGACAAGCGCATCCAGCTCGCCCAGGAGTACCTCGTCGGCGACCCGATCCACATCGGCGTGCGCGTCGCCCTGGGCGCGGCCCTTCGCGACGGCAATTTCGTCGACGGAGCGATCGCGGAGTTCGAGCACGTACTGGCGTCGGACGCGAACAACACGGTCGCGATGAAGTCGCTGGGCGACCTCTGGCAGAAGAAGGGCGATACGAAGAAGGCGATCGAGTACTACTCGAAGTGCGCGCAGCTCGACCCCAGCGACCGCGAAGTCACGATGGGCCTCAAGAACCTCATGGCCCTCGGCGCGATCAAGGAAAGCAACCTCGAGAACGCCAAGACCTTCCGCGACAACATCAAGGACAAGGACGGCGCTTCGCGGATGGAGCAGGAAAAGCACGGGATGAAGACGGACGCCGAGGTCGACGCCGAGATCAAGCGGATGCAGGACCAGGTCGCGGCCGACCCGAACAACCCGCTTCAGGCCAAGACGCTGAAGAAGATCGCGGAGATGCAGAAGAAGAAGAAGGACCTGGACGGCGCGATCGCGACGCTGGAGCGCGCGAAGGTCCTGGACCCGGCGGACGGGACGATCAAGTTCAAGATCGGCGACATCAAGGTGGAGAAGCTGGACATCAAGGTCGCGGCGGCGAAGTCCGCGGCCGGTGGCGACACGAACGACCCCGCGTTCAAGGCGGCCTACACGGAGCGCGTGAAGTTCTGGGTGGAGGAGTGCCAGCGGCGCGTGAAGGACCACCCGACGGACATGGCGCTCAAGTACGAGCTCGGCCGCGCGTACTTCTCGGCGGGCATGATCGACCCGGCGGTCGGCGAGTTCCAGCAGACGGTGAAGGACCCGAAGCGGAAGATCGACTCGATGACGTACCTGGGGCGGTGCTTCCACCACAAGAAGATCTACGACCTGGCGGCGACGCAGTTCACCAACGCGTTGACGCTGGCGCCGACGACCGACTGGGAAATGCAGCTGCGCTACTACCTGGCGGAGTCCTACAAGGCGCAGGGAAAGGTCGAGGACGCGAAGGGCGAGTACAAGAAGATCATGAACATCGACATCAACTACAAGGACGCCTCGAAGAAGCTCGAAGAGCTCGGGTAAGCGGGGCAAGGCGACGTGCCCGGGCCTGAAACCGGGCGCAGCAAAGCCGGACAAAGGAGACAGGCAGAGGCATGGCTCATTCCCGTTCAGCGAAGAAGAGGGTTCGGCAGGCCGACAAGCGCCGGGTCGTCAACCGCGCGGTGAAGGCCCGTTACCGCAGCCAGCTGAAGAAGGTGCTGGGCATGGCGAAGGCGAAGGCGGACGGCGTGCAGAAGGAGTTCCAGCTGCTCGTGGGCTACCTGGACAAGGCGGCCTCGAAGCACGTGATCCACAAGAATGCGGCTTCGCGCTACAAGTCGCGCGTGGCGGCGAAGATCAAGGCGCTGGCGGCGGCCGCGAAGTAGGGCGGCGCCGCGCTGGCGGCGGGAGGTCCCGGTGGGCATGAAGTCAAAGGCGATCGTGGCGGCCGCGCTGGCGGCGATGCTCGGCTGCGACACGAAGCCGATCGGGCCTCCTCCCGGCGGGGGCGGCCAGTCCGCGCCCTCGAAGGAGCTGAACGCCGCTTCCCACTCGGGCCCCTCGAATCCCGCGCCCCTCGTGGACCCGACGGGGTCCGTGCAGGTGTACAAGGGCGTGAAGCACGACATCCAGTGCATCGAGAATCTCAAGGGGCTTGCCGCTGCGCTGCAGATGTACGTTGCACGCACGGGGGAGTATCCGCCGCCCGGCGCGTTCTACAAGTCGATGCTGGACGCCGGCGACATCCCGGACGTCCGCATCTGCTCGATCCCGCGCTCGAACGCCACGAAGGAAGAGGTCATCACGCAGATGAGCGAGAAGGCCTACCGGGTCACGATGGACAAGCTCAACGACTCGACGCCGACCGACAAGCCCATCGTCTGGGACCCGATCGCCTTCCAGGACGGCCGCCACTTCCTCACGTTCGGCGGGCGCGTCGACATCATCGCCGAGGACCAGTTCGAGGCGTTCCTGGCGAAGTGGGAAGGCAAGAAGTAGTCGCGCCCAAGCTGCTCGTCGCTCGCTCAGCGCGGCCAGAGGAGCACGTACATGTCGTACAGCGCGTGCGTGTACACCGCCACCGCGAATCCGCGGAACCAGTAGATCACCCCGAAGACGATCCCCGCGAGCAGCCGGAACGTGAAGACCCACACCGAGAACGGGTCGCCGAGCGGCCCGAGGTGGTGAATGGCGCTGAAGAGCGTGCTGGAAAACACGAGCGCCGACAGGAACGACTCGACCGGGCCGAACTTCAGCCCCTTGAACAGCGCGACGAGGCCGTTCATGAGGAGAAGGCGGAACAGGAGTTCCTCGTGCACGCCGGCGCCGGCGCTCATCACGAACGCCGACAGCGGACCGCGCTCGGCCACCGCGCCCCCCATGTGCGGCGGCGGGATGTGCAGCACCCGCGCCATCACGAAGATGATCGCGCTTCCCAGGAAGAACGCGTAGAAGGCGCTCTCGAGCAGCAGCGGCACGAACATCCCGACCTCGACGCCTTCCTTGCCCTTGCGGGAAGCGGCCATCGCGCAGAAGCAGGCGACGACGGCGATGTTGAGCGCGAGGTAGCCGATGAGGTTGAGATGCTGGACGAGGAAGGCGGTGATGAGGTCGGCGCCGTTGTAGAGCGGCCAGGTGAGGAGGACGCCGACCTGGTAGACGAGGAAGAGCGGGGCGATGAGGGCCAGGGAGGTGAGGAGGTTGTAGCGCCATTTCGAGGGCGCGTTCCCGGCGGCCTGCGGGCCTTCCTTGAGGACCGTCATGGCGCCTCCTGGGTGCCCGGATCCTCGCCCATGGCGCGCATGAGGCGCTCGGCCTTCGCGGCGACCGTCGCGGCGCCCGCGTTCGTGGCCACGATGTACGCCGTGTGGACCGCGTGGCGGTCGTGCGGCGCGAGGTCGAGCATCCGGTCGAAATGCCGCAGCCCCTCCTCGACGCGATCCGCGTCCTGGCAGCAGAGGCGGGCGAGGTGAAAGTGCGCGCGGTAGTCGCGCGGCGCGATCTTCGCCGACTCGGCGAACAGCTTCTCCGCCTCGGCCGGCCGCGTGGTGTCGACGAGCAGCACCCCCAGCGCCGTCCGCCCGTCCAGGTCGTCGGGCCGCGCGTCGAGCAGCGCCCGGAACGTCTTCTCCGCCGTCGCCCGGTCGCCGCTTCGCATCTCGATCATCCCGCGCTGGTACATGAGCCGCGGCTCGGCCGGCGCCAGTTCCTGCGCGCGGCGGATGGCGCGGGCGGCCTCCTCGAAGCGGCCGCACTCGCGGAACCAGACGCCGAGCTTCTCCAGTGTCAGCGGGTCGTCCGGCGCCTTCGCCAGCGCCTCGAACAGCAGCTTCTCCACGCCGGCCTTGTCGCCCGCGTGGTAGAGGACGGTCGCCATCGTGTGGAGCGGGAGAAGCGCGTCGGGGAAGTCCTTGCGCGCCTGCTCCGCGGCCACCTTCGCGCTCTTGTGGTCGCCCTTCATGGCGAACGCTCGCGCCAGCCCGTCGTAAATCTCGGGCGACTTCTCGCCGGCGGCCATCGCCGCGCGCCACCCCTCGATCGAGTCCTCCGGCCGCTCGAGCTCGAGGCAGGCGCGGGCGAAGTCGACGTGGACCTGCGGGTCGGTCGGGTCGAGCACCCGCGCCTTCAGGAACAACTCCAGCGCTTCCTCGAGCCGCCCGTCGTTCCCGAGGACGGCGCCGCGGTGGTGGTAGTACCGGCGGAGGAACTTGCGGTAGTCGGCGTCGTCGGGATCCACGGCGAGGTAGGCCTCGCAGCCGCGGACGATCGCCTCGACGCTGGGGCCGGACTCGGCGAGAGCGCGGCGCGTCTCCGGGGTGAGCGGGACGGACTTGTCGCGCGGGAGGCCGAGCCGGTCGGCGAGGAAGGGCGGGAGGGTGACGAAATCGAGCTTCATCGGTCGATTTCCGCTCCCAGGCTCACGACTCGATGATCACGTCGACCGGCGCCCCGCCGATGTCGATGCGGAACGACTGGAGCGGCATCTGGCGGACGACGACTTCGCCCGTGGTGTCCGTCGGGCGCGTGCTGTAGGTCTTGCGCGCGTTCCGCGCCGAGACCGTGACCGGCACGCCGCCGGAGGGAACTCCGCCCGACTTCACCCGCAGCCGCACGCCGAAGCCGGCCTGCGTCGAAGAGAAGTCGGCGATCACGTCGCGGTCCCCGGACTTCCACGCGAACGCTTTTACGTGCCCGTCCTCGTCGATCTTGATCCCCTCGGCGACCTTCACGATCTCGAGCCTGTTCGGCCAGCCGCGCAGCTCGATCTTCGGCGCGTTGTCCGCCGCCGTGGGCGACGGGACAGGGGACGGCGCGGACCCGGCGCGCCTGGGAAGGGCATCCGCGGACACCGGGGCAAGCGTCCGTCCTTCCTTCGCCGCGAGGGCGCGGAAGACGTCGACCGCGCGCGCCAGCTCGGCCGCCGACGCTGCGACTCGTTCGTCCACGTCGGCCCTTCCGCCCGCGCTCCACGAGGCCAGGTCCGCCAGCGCGATCCCCGCGTCCCCCGCGGGCTTCGGCGGCTCCCACGTCCCGAGCACCGCGTCCGCGACCAGCGACGACAGCCGCGCGATCCGCCCCGTCGCCTTCACCGCGGCCATCGACGACTCCATGTGCGCCGCCACCGCGTCGCCTTCCTCCTTCGGGAGGTCGTCATCCACGAAGCGCGACAGTTTCTCGAAGCTCGGCTCGCCGGGGCCCGGCTCGTAGACCGACTTCCCCTGCATCAACCGCTTCAGCACCGACTCGCGCGCCGAGGCGAGTTTCTTGCCGGCCGTCCCGGGCGCCCAGCCGATCGCCGCATCGACCTCCGCGGGAGAGACCGCCATGCCTTCGCGCCCCGCCACCGCCCACGCCGCCAGCTCCTCGGCCGCCTTGCCGGTCGCCCGCGCGAGCACGAACTTGTCGATCAGCTTCGCCCGCTCCGCCCCGTCGCGCCCCCGCCGCGCCGCTTCCGCGCGCGCCAGCCCCCAGAGCACGTCGCGCACCGGCTTGCCGGCCAGCCCCGCGACGGCGGCGACTTCTTCCGCCGAAAGGAAGCGCGACCCGAGGAGCACGAGCTTCAGCATCCCGGAATCGAGCGGCGCCAGGTCGTCCATCACGCCGGAGACGTTCAGGGCGTCTTCGCCCGGCGCGGGCGCCGCCACCTCGAGCTTCGAGGCCCAGGAGACGTAGAGGTCGCGCAGCGCGAAGAGCAGCGCGTTCTCGACCGGCCGCAGCGCCTTCACCCGCGGCAGCACGCCGCCCGCGTCCCACGCCTTGACCGCTTCGCCGAGGAACGGCTGCCGCAGCCCCTCCGGCCCGCCGAACAGAGCCGGGGCCTCATGGATCAGCGACAGCGCCCGCTGAAGTACGGCTTCGCGGTCGCCCTGGGCCCAGAGGTCGTCGAGGACAGGCATGAGCGCCCGATTATAGTCCCCCGCGGCATTCCCGCCACGAATGCCGGACCCCGCGCCCCTTCCCAACACGCCCCGCGCCGTCTACGCTCCCCGCCACCAAACCGCACGCTCCCCCCGCGCGTACCTTCCCACGAACATGCACAAGGAAATCCACTTCCGCTGGGAATGGGACCTCCGGTCCTCGCCGGAGGCGATGTGGCCGTTCGTTGCGGACACGAACCGCTTCAACGCGGACGCGGGGATCCCGATGGTGAAGCGCTCCGGGACGAAGGCCGTGGGGGCGGAGCGGCTGACGATGGACGTGGCGGGGATGAGGCTGGAGTGGGACGAGGCGCCGTTCGAGTGGACGGCGCCGCGGAAGTTCGGCGTCGTGCGGAACTACCACGCGGGGCCGCTGGCGCGGATCCGCGTCGCGGCGGACCTGGAGCCGCGGGCGGGGGGCGGCAGCCACCTCGTGTACCAGATCTGGATGACGCCGCGCGGGCTGCTGGGGAAGCTGGTGATGCCGCTGCAGATGAAGTGGAAGAGTTACCCGGCGTTCGACGCGATTTTCCGGAAGTACGACGAAATCGCGATGTCGGGGAAGGCGGAGGTGATCCCGCCGTCGGCGGTGACGCTGGCGCCGGGGGCGGAAGGGCGGCTCGGGCAGATCGGCAAGGCGCTCAGGGATGCGGCGCTCGACGCGGAGCTGGTCGAGCAGTTGCTGGAGCTGGTGCGCAAGGGAGACGACCTGACGCTGATGCGCCTGAGGCCGTTCGCGCTGGCGGACCGGTGGGGCGTCTCGCGGAAGAAGGTGCTCGACCTCTGCCTGCACGCGGTCCGGGCCGGGTTGCTCGTGTTCCGGTGGGACATGCTGTGCCCGTCGTGCCGGGGCGCGAAAGGGATCAGCGAGTCGCTCGCGGGCGTGAAGAAGCAGGTGCACTGCGACTCGTGCAACATCGACTTTGAGGTGAACTTCGAGCGGTCGGTGGAGCTGACGTTCCGGCCGAATTCGTCGATCCGGAAAATCGACATCGTGGAATTCTGCGTCGGCGGACCGCAGGTGACTCCGCACATCGTCGCACAGCAGGTGCTCGCGCCCGGCGAGACTCGCGCCGTGGACCTGGCCCTCGCCCCCGGCGCCTACCGGGTCCGTTCGCGTTCCGAAAGGGGAGGGCAGCACGTCCGCGTCCAGCCCGGGGGCGTCGAGAGCGCTTCCTTCTCCGCGAATGCCGCCGGCTGGCCCGCCACGGAGGCGTCCGTCGCCCCGCGCGCTTCCGTGCAGTTCGAGAACCGGACCGCGGCGCCCCAGGTCATGCTCCTCGAGCGCACCGCCTGGTCCGACAACGCCGTCACCGCCGCCGAGGTCACCGGCACCCAGGTCTTCCGCGACCTCTTCGCCCGCGAAGCCCTCCGTCCCGGCGAGGAAATCGAGGTCGGCTCGCTCTGCGTCCTCTTCACCGACCTCCTCGAATCCACGCGCATGTACCGCGAAATCGGCGACGCCAAGGCGTTCGGCCTCGTCATGCGGCACTTCGACGTCCTCAAGCGCCACATCGCCGACGAGGACGGCGCCCTCGTCAAGACGATCGGCGACGCCGTCCTCGCCGTGTTCCGCCGCCCCGTCTCCGCCGTCCGCGCCCTTCTCAACGCGTCGAAGGAGCTCTCCCAGCCCGCCGATGGCGGCCGGCCGATGGTGCTCAAGGCGGGCATCCACTACGGGCCCTGCATCGCCGTCACGCTCAACGACCGCCTCGACTATTTCGGCTCCACCGTGAACATCACCGCCCGCCTCGTCAGCCTCTGCAGCGGCGGTGACCTCGTGATTTCCTCCGAGGTCCACAAGGACGCGGAGGTCGAGGGGTGGCTCAAGGGCGCCGGGCACGCCACCGAGAACCTGCACGCCGCGCTCAAGGGATTCGACGACGTGCGCTTCGAGCTGTTCCGCGTCGTCACGCCGTGGGCGATCGCGAAGAGCGACCTGCCGGCGGGGCCGAAGACGAAGCGGTTCTAGACCAGCCCGCCGGTGCGCTGCAGCTTGGAGGCGTGCCACGGCGCGAGCCGGGCCTTGATGCGCCAGTTGTCGCCGTCGAGCGTCCGCTCCGTGACGCGGGCGTTTTCCGCGAGGTAGGCAAGGAGCCTCCCGTCGGCGACCGGCACGTCGAGCGACACGTCCACCAGCCGCCGGTCCAGCCTCCCGGCGACTTCGTCGTCCAGCGCCTCCATGCCGTTCCCGGTCCGCGCGCTGATCTCGATCGCCCCGGGATATTGCGCGCGCAGCACCTCGTACTCCATCCGGTCCTTCACGGCGTCCATCTTGTTGAAGACGAGCAGCCGGTCCTTGTCCGCGCAGTTCAGCTTTTTCAGCACCGCGTCGACGGCAGCGATGTGCCCCGCGGCGTCGCGGGCCGAAGCGTCGACGACGTGGAGGAGCAGGTCCGCGTAGATCACCTCCTCGAGCGTCGCATGGAACGACGCGACCAGGTGGTGCGGCAGCGCGCGGATGAACCCGACCGTGTCGCTCGCCATCACCTTCATTCCGCCGCGCAGCTTCCACGTGTGCGTCTTCGTGTCGAGCGTGGAGAACAGCTTGTCCTCGACGAGCACGTCCGAGTGCGTGATCCGGTTCATGAGCGTGCTCTTGCCGGCGTTCGTGTAGCCGACGAGCGCCACCGTGAAGTTCTCGCCGCGCGCCTTGATCTCGCGCGTCTTCCGCGTGTCGATCTCCTTCAGCTCGCGCTTCATCGCCACGATCTGCTCGTGCGCGATCCGCCGGTCCACCTCGAGCTGCTTTTCGCCGGGCCCGCGCGTTCCCATGCCGCCGACCGCGCCCCCCGCGCCGCCGCCGCGGCCGCCCGCAATCCGCTCCAGGTGCTGCCACTGCCCGCGCAGCCGGGGGAGCGTGTACTCGAGCTGCGCCAGCTCCACCTGCAGCTTCGCCTGCTTCGAACGTGCGTGCGTCGCAAAGATGTCGAGAATGATCTCCGTCCGGTCCAGCACCTTTCGCCCGATCGTCTTCTCCAGGTTCTTCACCTGCGCCGGCGACAGGTCGTGGTCGAACACGATCGTGTCCGCGTCGAGGTCTTCCGCCGTCTCCTTGATCTCGAGCGCCTTCCCCTCGCCGACATAGTGCCCGGCGTCCGGCTTCTCCCGCTTCTGCACCACCTCGCCCACCACCACCGCACCCGCCGTCTTCACCAGCATCGCCAGCTCGCGCTGCCGCTCTTCGAAGTCCCCGTCCTGCCCTTTCAACTCGACGCCCACGAGGAGCACGCTCTCGCGGCTCACGGTCTGGTGACTCTGCTTCAGCGCGGTCTCTCTCTTTCGTTGGGGAAGCGCGTCAGGGGCGGGCGCGGACTTCCAGTTTCACGTAGCGGGCGGTCGGGCAGGACTCGGTTTCATCGCTCAGGGTCTTCTTTCCGCCCACGGGAATTTCGATCGGTTGCCAGGGCCCGGCGGCGAGGGCGGCGTCGGAACCGTCTTTCCAGACGGTGCGGATCTCCAGGGAGAGGGGAGTGGTGCCGCGGTTCTCGAGTTCCGCGTCGAAGTACGTGCACGGCTCGTCCTTGCCGGGCATCGCCATGCGCGTCACCACGAGCGCGCCGTCGAGGAACTTGGCGCCGGGGCGGGTGACGTCGAAGCGGTCCTCGGGGCGCGAGCGGTCTTCCGGTTTCTGGCCGGAATCGGAGGTGCAGCCTGCGAAGGCGAGGGCCGCGGCGAGGAGGAAACGGCGCATTGCGCTTATTCTAGCACGGGGGAACGGGGCCCGAACCGGGTGGCGGAGAGCGGAAACGAAAAAGGCCCGGGAACCGAAGTTCCCGGGCGATTTGCTGGATAAACGGGTCGGAGCGGCGAAGGTCCGCGCCAGTGGCCTTTTCCGTCCGGCCCGCACCATTCCAGCGATGGATGTGTATCGCAAGGGGTATGCCTCGCGCGCTGGGAATCCGCAATGCGTGGATGCGCTTGAAGTTGCAGCGTTTTCGCGATTTCGCGCCGGACCGAAATGAGTACGGAATGCGTACGCAGCGACTGTCTTTCTTACGCTTCGTCGCCTTTGCGGGCCAGCCCGTGCTTGCCGATGAGCACGCTCAACTGTGGCCGGTGCACCCCCAGCTCGCGCGCGGCGGCCGCCACGTTCCCGCCCGTCCGCTTCAGCGCCGCCTCAATCATCTTCCGCTCCAGCGCCAGCTTCGCGCCCTTGAGCGTCCCCCCCGTCGGGATGCCGTCCGTCCCGGCGCTTCCCAGCACCTGCGGCGACAGGTGCTCCGGGTCGATCAGGCCGTCGGCCATGATCGCGGCGCGGCGGATCTCGTTCTGCAGTTCGCGCACGTTTCCCGGCCAGGTGTGCCGCATCAGCGCCTTCATCGCCCGGTCCGAAACGCGGGCCCGCGCCCGGCCCGATTCGCGCGCCGTCGCCTCCAGGAAATAGTCCACGAGCAGCGGCAGGTCCTCGCGCCGCTCGCGCAGCGCCGGGATCTTCAGCCGCACGACGTTCAGCCGGTAGTACAGGTCCTCCCGGAACGTCCCTTCCTTCATCATCGCCTCGACGTCCCGGTTCGTCGCCGCCACGATCCGCACGTCCACCTTGCGGTTGTCCCGCGCCCCCACCGGCCGCACTTCGCCCTCCTGCAGCACGCGCAGCAGTTTCTTCTGCATGTCGAGCGACATGTCGCCGACTTCGTCGAGGAAGAGCGTCCCGCCGTTGGCGATTTCGAAGAGTCCCTGGCGGTCCTTGTCGGCGCCGGTGAACGCGCCTTTCTTGTGCCCGAACAGTTCGGCCTCGAGAAGCGTCTCGGCGACGGCCGCGCAGTTCTCCGCGACGAATTCCGCCCCGGCGCGCTTGGACCCGAAATGGATCGCCCGCGCCACGAGCTCCTTGCCCGTCCCGCTCTCGCCCTGGATCAGCACCGGCGCGTCGGTTGAAGCGACGCGGTCCACCAGCCGCAGCATCTCCACCACGGCCGGCGCCCGCCCCACGATGTTCCGCGCCTGGAACTTCTCTCCCAAGTCCCGCTTGGACGTCTCCAGCTCCTGCTCCACGTTTGCGAGCCGGCGGGTCTGTTTTTCCAGCGCGTCCTTGAGCTGCCGGTTGAGCGCTTCGATCTGCATCGTCTTGCGCGCGTCCTCGTCGAACAGCCGCGCGTTCTCGATCGCCACCGCGGAAAACGCCGCGAACGCCGTGAGCAGCTTCACGTCGTCGGGGTCGAACACCCCCTCCTTCTTGTTCATCACCTCGAGCACGCCCAGCATCCGGCCGTCGGGCGTGAGCAGCGGCGCACAGGCCACGGTCTTCGTCTTGTAGCCGGTGGAGCGGTCGGTTTCGGGCGTGAAGCGCGGGTCGTCGTAGACGTCGTCGACGGCCATCGCCGTGCCTGTCTTGGCGACGTGTCCTGCCAGGCCGCGGCCGATCGGGAGCCGGATTTCCGTCACCTCGGAGCGCTGCGCGATCTTGCTGACGAGCTCGCGCCGCTCGGCGTCGTACAGGAAGAGCGTGGACCGGTCGGCGTCCACGACCCGCGTGACCTCGTCCATGATGCGGGCAAGCAGCTTCTCGATGTCGCGTTCCTGCGCCAGGGCCAGCGCGGCGCGAAGCAGCCCGATCCGCTCCCGGGTGGCGCGGTCCCCGACACGGTCCGTCATCTCACCGCCCCCAGCTCTTCCACGAATCGCTTCGTCCTCGCCTCGGGCACCGCCCCCGCCTCGGTGACGTACCCCGCAGCGGCCAGCGCGCGGCCCGCCCACTCCGACGCCGCGCGCTCCTGCGCCTCGGTCCATCCCGAGGTGCACCTCGCGGCGGCGCGGTCGCAGATCTGCAGGAAGGAGTCCTTCCCCCAGGCCGGGGTGTAGGGCCACGAATCGCGAGTGGGGCGGACGTCCAGCAGCGGTTCTCCCTCGAGGCACTGCCGGAGGGCGGAATGCGCCATTTCCTGGGCGAGCAGCGCGGCGAGGGCGTCCTCGTTGCCGCACGCCTTGAGGGCGCCCGCGGTGATGAACACGAACCCGCCGGGGGCCGACCAGGTCGCGACGCGGGACTCGCGGACAATGTAGAAGCGCCATCCGTCCCACGGGTCGGGGCGGGCGGATACGGCGGCAACGACGCCGCCGACGCGGGCGACGTATTCGCGGGCGCGGGCGTCGGAGGCGAGCTCGTGCCCGCGCGTCAGCCGCGCGGCGATCGATTTCCCGAACGTGAATTCCTCGAGCGGCGTCAGCGGCGCTTCGGCATCATAGGGCGGCTCGTGTTTCGGTTCGGAGACGCACCCCGCGGCGATGAGCCACGCGAGCGTCCCGGCGGCGACGGCCTGGACGAGTTTCTTCATTTCGCGCCTTTCAGCCCGCCCGAGGCGCGGAATTCTTCCAGCGCCCAGGCCGACGGCGCGCGGCCCGTGTCGCGCACGACCGGGTTGGCGGTCCAGTCGGCCACCGCCTGGTCGGCCGCCTGCACGTCCTCGGGATAGAACGTCCCCGTGATCTTTATGGACAGGAACGGGTCCTTCAGCGATTCACCCTCCGCCGCCATCGCCGTGCGGTGGACGTAGCCCTGCACGTCCTTCTCCTTGATCCGGACCCAGTCGCCCTCCAGCACTCCTTCGACGCTCTTGCCGTTCTCCAGCTCGGACACGCCGCGGGAGAAGCCGGAAGGCGCGTCCTTGAGTTCGGCGCTCCGGACCGCGACTTCCCAGTCCACGCCGGCCGCGGCGAGCGCGCCGGCGAGCAGGGCGGCGCAGGCGGCGGCCCAGGGGAGCGCCCTCGCCGGGCGCTCCCCGTGGTTTTCCGCGTGTGCGTGGCTCATTTCTTGGGCGGCGGCTCCGGCGCCGGCTTCACGCCCGTCCAATCGCTGAACCGCTTGTCGCGCGCGTCGCTCCGCTGCCCGCTCAAGTGGTCGTTCTGGATCGTCTTGTCGACCTGCTTGATGCGCTCCTCCGTGGAGGGGTAGCCCGAAGCGCAGCCTGCGACGAACGCGGCGGCGCCGAGCATTCCGGCGAGTTTGAGGGTCTTCTTCATTTCAGGTTCTCCCCGTGGTGCGTCCGCTTCAGGAACTCGGGCATGGCCGTCGGGTCGTAACCGGCGCGGGCCGCGATGATCGTCCCGTACTTGTCCGCCGCGAGCTCGTACTTCTCGCCCATGCCGCCCATCGCCTTGTTGGCGAGGTCGCCGCACATCTCCGCCAGGTTCTTCGCCAGCTCGCCGACGAGCCGGTTCGTGCGCGACGCGACGACCGCGCCGGCGACCTGGAAGGGCACGGCGTTGTTCTTCTGCTCGAGCACGTACTTGATCCCGTGCCGGTCCACGACGTGCGCGATCTCGTGGCCCAGCACGCAGGCCAGCTCGTCTTCCGTCCGCATCCCGTTGAGCGCCCCGCGGGTCACGAAGATGAACCCGCCGGGAGCCGAGAACGCGTTGACGCTGCTGTCCTCGATGACGATGAAGAAGAACCCCTTGTACGGCTGCTTCGCGTCGGTGATCTCGACGCTCCGGCTGGCCTTGGCGACGTTCTCGCCCACGAGCCGGACGTACTCGTTCAGCTTCGCGTCCTGGCACGGCTTGTACTTCTGGAACACGTTCGCCGCGACGCCGCGGCCGATGTAGTACTCCTGCGAGATGTTCACCTGGTCCTGGTTCTCGGCTTTCTTCTGTTTGTCGATCTGGCCGGCCTCGTTGACCATCGAGACGCCTTCGCCGATCGCGCCGCTGACGTTGCCATGGAGGATGTTGTTGATCATCTGGCACCCCACGAAGATCAGCGGGGCGGCAACGGGCAGGATGTTCCGGAGCATGTGCTTTTTCATGGTTATTTCTTCCTCGCAAATTCGCCGATCTGGCCCGACTGGCGCCAGGCGCGGAGCTTCGACTGCCACGAGTCACGGAACGGCTGGACCTTCCGGCGCAGCTCGTCGATCTGCGGCTGCATCTTCGCCGCCTCGTCCGCCTTCGCCTGGATGATCAGCCTCTCCTGCTCCTCCTCCGCCGTCTCCAGTTCGCGGCTCGCGGCGAGACCTTCCGCGCCGCCACCGCGGACCTCCCACACCCACGGAAGCACCTCGTCCCGGAAAACCTTGTCCAGCCCCGGGTTGTCCGCTCGCATCTTCCCCTCGACTTCAGGGTCGAACCCCTTCACGTACGCGCCTTCCGCCTCCGTGCCGCTCGCGCCCGCCGCGCCGCTCGTGTCCTTGATCAGCTGCTCCTGCTTGAGCGAGAAGAGGTCGCTCGAAGCGATCCAGGCGATCTTCCCGTCCTTCAGCTTGACCTCCACGAACCCTTCTTCCGTCTTCCCGGTCGCCTCGACCTGGTCGCCCGCCTTCAGCGTCCCGACCTCGGCCGTGTAGTCGCTCGGGCCGGCGCGAAGCGGCGCCTCCTGCGAACTCACTCTCCGGGGCTCGGCGAGGAGGAGGGCCGCGAAGAGCAGCGCGTACCATCCGCCCAGCATCATGAACCTGCGCATTCTTGCCTCCTGAATGGTGTCACTTGTCCTTCTTCTCGTAGATGTACGTCCAGCCCGGCTCCGGCGGCTTCTCCACCAGCGCCCTCGAGCGCTCGACGTAGAGCTTCGAGGGGCCGTCCGTCGGGTCGATCTCCAGCGCTTCCAGGAACCTCTGCTCGGCCGCGTGGAACTGCTTCATCCGGTACGCCTGCAAACCGAGGTTGTAGCGGTCGAAGCACTCTTTCCGGCGCGGTTCGAGGCGCCCTTTTTCGCACAAAAGCTCGTAAACCGTAACCGGAATCTGCTTTCCCTTCACCTTGATCAGGTCGAGCTCGCGGCACTCCATCTCGTTCTTCACCAGCTCGTACGTCTCGGGGCCGATCATCAGGAACGTCGCGTAGTCCTTGTTCGCGCTCTCCAGCCGCGCCGCCAGGTTCACCGGGTCGCCCATCATCGTGTAGTTGAACTTGTCGTCGCTCCCCATGTTCCCGAAGATCATTTTTCCCGTGTTCAGCCCGATGCGCGCCACGACCGTCACGCCGTACGACTTGATCCAGCGCTCGCGCAGCCCCGCCAGCTCCTTCTGGTTGTCCAGCGCCGCCCGGCACGCCAGCACCGCGTGGTCCTTCTGCTCGATCGGCGCGTTCCAGAACGCCACGATCGCGTCGCCTTCGTACTTGTCCACGGTCCCCTTGAAGCGCTTGATCGAGTTCGTCATGAGCGTGAGGTACTCGTTCATGCGCGAGACGAGCTCTCCCGCCGTCATCTTCTCGCTCATCGCCGTGAACCCGGAGAGGTCGCTGAAGAACGCCGTGCCGACGCGCTCCTCGCCGCCGAGCTTGAAGAGGTCCGGGTTCTCCTCGAGCATCTTCACGTACTCCGGCGTCAGGTACGTCCCGAATTTCGCGCGGATGTCGCGCTTCTGGCGCCCCTCGACCGCGTAGTTCACGAGGGCGGCGCCGAGGGACGAGAGGCCGAGGGCGCCCGTCGGGGCGACGATATCGAGCCAGACGTGCGAGTGGCCGAGCAGGTGGAACGCCAGCAGGATCCAGCCCGCGCCCAGCAGCGCCGAGAGCGGGAGCGCCGTGCGGATCCGGAGGCTGAGCGACGCGATCCCCGCGAAAAGGGCCAGCCCGAACGCCCCCAGGATCGACACGCCCCGCGGCGCGCGCCGCACGTCGGCGCGCTTCAGGATCGTGTCCGCCGCCATCGCGTGGATCTCCACGCCGAGCTGCGTTCCCAGCGGCGTCGACTTCACGTCGTACAAGCCTTCCGCCGACGCCCCGATGAACACGACGCGGTCCTTGAAGTCCGCGGGATCGTACGGGTCGATCGGCGGCTTCTTGAGGATGCTGAACGCGACTTCGTTCCCGATCAGTTTCCCGAGCGTGAAGTGCTTCGGGTTGAACTCGCCGCGGCGGGCGTGCCAGTTGAGCAGGAAGAGCCCGCGGTCGTCGACGGGGACGGTCGTGTCGCCGATCGAGAACTTGTGGTCGCCGAGGACGACGGGTTTCCCGAGGATTTCCGCGGCCAGCGCCACGCCCGGCGAGAGGAACGCCTTCCCGCGGAACGCGATTCCCGTGGGGTACCGCCGCGCGATCCCGTCGAAGTCCTTCTCGTTGCGGCCGTACATCGGGGAGAGGACGCCGCGGGCCGTGTCGATGTAGGAGAAGGGCGGATTGCCGTCCGGCGAATGCAGCGGCGCGGTGGCGAACTCGGTGCGGCGCATCCAGGACGGCGCTTCTCCCGCCGCGCGGCCGAGCAGCGCCGGGATCCGGTCGGGGGAGCGCTGGACGGGCGCGTCGAACGTGGCCAGCACGTAGACGTTCCCGGCCTTCTTCATCGAGTTGGCCAGCGACGGGTCCTTCGACCCGCGGGCCGGGTGAGGGTCCTGGAACGAGAGATCGAGGAAGACGGCCTTCGCCCCGGCGCGATAGAGCCAGTCCACCGCCAGCGCGTACGCATCCCGCCCCCACGGCCAGAAAATCTTCTGCTTGTCCGCGAACTCCTCGAGGTCGCTGTCGGTGATCTCGACGACGACGATGCGAGGGTCCTCCGGCTGGGAAGCGGCGTAGTGCTTGAAGCGCAGGTCGAGCGTGTTGTTCTCGAACTCCTCGACGACCTGCGTGCGGCCGGCGAGGGCCGCGACGGCACCGGCGAGCAGCGCGACGGCGACGCCCTCGGCCAGCTTGCGGACTCGCGAATGCGAGTGGAGGAGGGTCCGGGCGCGGGAGAACCAGGGCACGGGGGGATTCTAGCGTTGAATTCCCGCAGCGGGGGAGGAACGCGAAGGGAGACCCTTCAAAGTTGACACTCCCCCCGCGATGGCTATGATGAGTTTCTCCGGTCGCGAGAGCCGGGCCGCCACTTCCACAAGTCGTTAAGCACCAGGGGTTTGCGATGAACATCGTGGTTTGCGTGAAGCGGGTCCCGGACTCCAGCGCGCGCATCAAGGCCGGCGCCGACAACAAGTCCATCGACCCCGCCGGCGTGGAGTTCGTGCTCAACCCGTACGACGAGTACGCGGTGGAAGAGGCGCTGAAGATCAAGGAGAAGGCCGGCGCGGGCGAGGTCACGATCCTCGCGCTGGGCGGCGCCGAGTCGGCGGAGACGATCCGCAAGGCGCTCGCGATGGGCGCCGACAAGGGGATTCACCTCAAGGAAGGCTCCACGGGACGCGACTTCATCGCGACGGCGCAGGCGATCGCGGCCGATCTCAAGGGCCGCCCGCTCGACGTCCTGCTCTTCGGCAACCGCGCCATCGACGACGACGCTTCCCAGATCCCCGCCGAGGTCGCGACGTTCCTCGGCATCCCGTACGTCGGCGTCATCACGAAACTCGAGCTGAACGGCCGCAACGCCACTGCGCACCGCCCGATCGAGGGCGGCGTCGAGGTCGTGGAGGTCGCCCTCCCCGCCGCGTTCTCGGCGCAGAAGGGCCTCAACGAGCCGCGCTTCGCCTCGCTCAAGGGGATCATGGCGGCGAAGAAGAAGCCGCTGGAGGAGAAGCCTGCGGCGGCTGGCGAGCCGCGGATGGAACTGGTGCGGCTGGACAACCCGCCGGCGCGCCCGGCGCCGAAGATCGTCGGCAACGGGAAGGACGCGGTGCCGGCGCTGGTGAAGCTGCTGCGTGAGGAAGCGAAGGTCATCTAGCCGGACCCGACCCGCCACGACAACCTGACGGACGATCGAAGGAGACGACCATGCCCGGCCCGGTGGTGGTGTTTGTCGAGCAGCGCGACGGAAAATTCAAGCGGGCGTCCTACGAGGCGCTCTCGGAAGGCCGGCGGATTGCGACCGCGCTCGGCGCGCCGCTGCACGCGGTGACGGCCGGCTCAGGGATTGCGGACGCGGCGAAGGAATTCGCGCAGTACGGCGCCGACGCGATCAAGGTCGCGGACCACGCGAAGCTGAAGACCTACGCCAACGCGGCCTACGCGCGCGTCATCGCGAAGACCGCCGGGGACGCTTCCGCGGTGCTGATGAGCGCCACGGCGCTCGGCAAGGACCTCGCTGGCTTCGTCGGGGCGATGCTCGGGACGAGCGTGGCCCAGGACTGCACGGAGCTGAAGGTCGAGGGCGGGCGGATTCTCGCGAAGCGCCCGGTTTACTCCGGGAAGGCCTACGCGACGGTCGCCGTCAAGGCGGGCTCCCTGGTCGCGACGCTTCGCCCGAACGTCTTCAAGGCCTCGGCGCCGGATGCGTCGAAGTCGGTGGCCGTCGAGAACCTGCCGATCGACGCGCAGGACGCGGACTTCCGCGCGGCGGTGAAGGAAATCATGGCCAGCGCTTCCAAGAAGATGGAGCTCACGGAGGCGAACGTCATCGTCTCGGGCGGCCGCGGGATGAAGGGCGCGGAACACTGGGCGCTGATCACGGATCTCGCGGCGGCGCTCGGCGGCGCGCAGGGGGCTTCGCGCGCCGTGGTGGACGCCGGGTGGCGGCCGCACGAGGAGCAGGTGGGGCAGACGGGGAAGACGGTGAGCCCGACGTTGTACATCGCGTGCGGGATCAGCGGGGCGATCCAGCACCTCGCCGGCATGAGCTCTTCCAAGTTCATCGTCGCGGTGAACAAGGACCCGGACGCGCCGATCTTCAAGGTCGCAAACTACGGGATCGTGGGCGACGTGTTCGAGGTCCTGCCGGCGCTGACGGCCGAGGTGAAGAAGCTCCGCGAATGAACCGCCGCATCCGGGCGATCCCGCCGTCCTTGACCCTCGCGATCAACGCGAAGGCGGCGGCGATGCGTGAAAAGGGCGAGGACGTGATCTCGCTCTCGGCCGGCGAGCCGGACTTCGACACGCCGCAGCCGGTGAAGGACGCGGCGATCAAGGCGATCCGCGAGGGGCACACGAAGTACACGGCGAGCGTCGGGATGCCGTCGCTGCGGCGCGCGATCGCGGAGAAGCTGCTTGCCGAGAACGGGCTCAAGTACGACCACACGCAGGTCTTCGTGTCGGTCGGCGCCAAGCAGTGCCTGTTCGACATCATCTTCTGCCTGTGCGACGAGGGCGACGAGGTGCTCGTCCCGTCGCCCTGCTGGCTCTCCACGCCCGAGATGGTCAAGCTCGCCGGCGCGACACCCGTGCTCGTGCCGTGCACGGAAGAGAAAGGCTGGCAGCTCACCGCCGACGCCGTGAAGAAGGCGTGGACGCCGAAGACGAAGATGATCGTGATCAACTCGCCGAACAACCCCACCGGCGCCGTGTACGAGGAAAAGGAACTGGCCGCGATCGGGAAGTTCTGCGTCGAGAAGAAGGTCTTCGTCATCTCCGACGAGATCTACGAGCGCATGGTCTACGACGGCCGCAAGCACCGCTCGATCCTCGCGCTCGTCCCCGAGCTCCGCGACCAGGCCGCGATCGTCAGCGGTTTCTCCAAGACCTGGTCCATGACCGGCTGGCGCGTCGGCTACGCCGCCGCCCCCAAGGACGTCGTCGACGCCTGCGACCGCTTCCAGGGCCACATCACCGCCAACACCGCCACCCCCAGCCAGCACGCCGCCCTCGCCGCCATGATCCTCGACGACTCCTTCACCGACGCCATGATCAAGGAGTTCGACCGTCGCCGGAAATTCTGCATCGACCGCATCCGGAAAATCCCCGGCGTCTCCCTCATGGAACCCCACGGCGCCTTCTACATCCTCATCCGCGTCGACGGCCTCTACGGCAAGTCCGCCGGCGCGAAGAAGATCACGGATTCGCTGACGTTCTGCGAAGCGCTTCTCGACAAGGAGAAAGTCGCCGCGGTTCCCGGCGTCGCGTTCGGCGCGGACCGCCACATCCGCATCAGCTACGCGACGGGCATGGGGGCGCTGGAGAAGGGGCTGGAGCGGATGGAGAGGTTCGTCAGGGCGCTGGAGTAGGTCTGGAATGCGCCTGCTTCCCGTAGCTGTGCTTTCCCTGATGCTGGCGGGATGCGCTGGCCCGACAAGGGGGACGGCGAGCGTTGTGGAAAATCAGCGAGGGGCCTCCGTGCCATTCGCCGCCCGCGAGGCGCAGCTCCTGATTCAGGATCCGACAACGGATGACGCGACGCATGATCGCTTCGCAAGCGAGGACTTGCTCGCGTGGTCGTTCTTTCGCTGCCCTGAATGCAAGGGAAGCGGCGTGGGTTTCCCGGAGTACCCAGCTCATTACACGGGACCTGCCGAACTTCTTCAGCCGCAGAATGTTGCCTGCCGCAGTTGTGGAGGCCTGGCGATCGTTGGTGCGAACTGCCGACGAACACCCTCGTTCATCTCGTCCTTCTCGAGCCCTGGCTTTGTTCCCATCTGGTGCGTCCGGCTTGAGGACGGCGTGATCCATTGGGAAGAGGGTTGGGGGCGACCTTGGCGATGAAGCACATGAGGCGGAGCTTCGGGATGGTGCTCCTGCTTTCACTCTTCGCGGGCGGATTCTCCGCGTGCACCAATCCGCCTCGGGACGAGCGCCTGGAGCGGCCCGCCAAGCCACTCGAACCACAGTCGCGCCTTTCCGCGCACTGGTACGAAATCGCCCTCCCGATCCCGTCCGATGTGGACTCTCAGGCGACACCGGACGTAGGGGGATTGGCGTGTCGACCGACGGGGTCGGATGACCGCATCGCTCCGGTTTTCACTGCCAACCGTTTTGAACTCCCTTCCAGCCGGGAGTGGATGCGACGGATTGAAGAATTCCAGCTGGGCGCCGGATTCGACAGCGGAGGTCAGTATTTCCGCAGCGCACACGGCGGACTCCCCAATGGCAGGTCCTTCCTGGGAGGCTCCTTCGACCCGGGAATGCTCGACAACGGCCAGTGGTGAGCAACGCCGCGCCCGGTTTGAGGATTTCCCGAAGCTAACCTACGTCGGACTCGGAACCCGGCCGGCGTAGACCAGCACCAACTCTTCCTCCTCGATCCGTACAGTGCATGCAAGGCCTCCTCGGTCCTTCGCCCTCCAGAGGAAGTACATCGGCGCGAACGGGGCCCCGATTGCGATGAACGAGAGGACATTGCCTACGCGGCTCTCGAGCCCGATCGTCTTCGCGATCAGCGCCATCAGGATGCCGGCGAGGACGATGCCCCCGGCGAGGGCGGCGAACGTCCAGACGCGCAGCTGCCCGGCGCGGGCGAGGTGGGGCGCGCAGAGCGGCGCCGAGAAGACGATGCGGTTCTTGATCATCTCCACGCCGGTGGCCACGCTTCCGACCCGCGAAACCGCGACGCTGGATCCGTCGGGCTGCTCGAAGAAGACGCGGTGATTCCCCGCCGGCGCGCCGCCGCACACCAGGCAGAACGGCTTTCCCCCGGGGAATTTCGGCAGTCCTCCCCCGAGTCCCAGGCGCAATTCGCCCATGACGTCCTCCCTCAGCAGATTGGTGAGAGCGCCGTACCCCACGGCGCTTTTCCTCATTCTGCCCTTCGGCGGTGCCTCGACACCAGTTCCCGCACTTCGCGATGCCGGAAGCAGCTCACCACGTGGTCGTTCACCATGCCCACGGCCTGCATGTGGGCGTACATGATCGTCGAACCGACGAAGCTGAACCCGCGGCGGACGTCGAGGAAGGCCTTCGCGTTCCGGATGGCGGAGCGGATCTTGAGCTGGTTGCGCACGATCCCCGCGTCGCCCAGGCGCAGCGAATCACGTCAGGACCCACGAGTCGTCCTCTCAATCTTCTCGAGAACGGTCCCGGCTTCCGGGCCGCCCTGCTTAAGCGCCGCAACGACCGCCTCGTGCGCGGCGGGACCGGACCCGGCGAACGCCACCAGCGCCTCGACCGACTTTCCCCGGGTCCACGACTTCGGGTGGCCGATGAGCGCAACGAGATCGGGCAAGAGCGGCACGACGTCAAAGCGCGACTTGCGGAGCACCTCGGCGGCGACTCCCGGCGGTTCGGGGCGAGCGTGGCGCAGCAGGAGCCGCAGCCCCTCGACGTCGCGCTTCTGCACATGCCAATTCGCGAGCAGTTCCCCGGCGTACTCGCGGATGTACGGCGGGGCGTCGTCCAGCATCGCGCGAAGCGGCTCGACCGCGGCGGACATGTCGGCGCCCTTCCGGAAGATTTCCAGCAGGAGCTGGTGCGCCGCACTCTGCATCGATTCGGTGCCGGCGAGAAGGGAAGCGATCCCGGCGATGTGGGGGCGCAGGTCGGCGCCGCCCGCGGCGAGGCGCTGGAGCCAGTAGACCATGTCCTCGCGCCGGTGGCATTTCGGGTCGAGGGCGCACGCGACGATGACGGGGATGGCGGGCAGGATGTCGGCGCCGGCGGCGGCGAGGGCCTGCAACCCGTCCATGGCCCACGAGACGGAGTCGGAGTCGCGCAGGAGCTCGACGAATTTCGGCAGGGCGGCGACGGCGTCGGGACGCGAGGGGACGATCCGCGTGATCGCGAACGCGGCCGAGCTCCGCACGTCGGCGACGGGGGAAGAGAGGTCCTCGACGAGAAGCGGCAGCGCGTCCGGCGGTCCCGGTTTCTCCGCGAGCACGGTGAGCGTCCGCCGGGCCGGGGCGGAGACGCTGCTCTCCGCGCGTTTCCGGAGCTCCGCGAGCCGGTCGAACAGCGGCGCGGCGTCGAAGGCGTTGTGGGTTCCCTGGAAGACGGCCTCGGCGGACGCGGCCAGGACCTGCGCGTCGGCGGAATCGAGCAGGACGCGCAGCGCCGCGACGTCGTTCAGCCGGACGGCGCGCGTCGCGAGGATGTCCGCCGCCCGCGAGCGGACGGCGTGGTGGCCGGCGGTCAGCAGGCCGTGCAGCGTGCCGAGAAGCGGCGTCGGGTCCTCGGGGCGCTTGCGCAACGAGTCCAGCGCGCGGAGCCGGACCGTGTCCTCGCCCGGCGAAACCAGCGCGGACAGCTCTTCCCATTGCCCCGTCGCCGCGAAATGCGCCGCGAGGTCGTACGCCGCTTCCTCGCGCACCGCCTGCGCGGGGTGGCGGAGTTCCTCGCGAAAACGCGCGATCCAGCCGTCGAGCGACGCCTTGTACTCCTGGAGCGCCGCGGCCTTGAGCTGGGCCAGCGCCTCGGGCGGCGTCCAGCGCTCGAGCGACCAGGTTTCCGAGTGGGACATGTCCTCCCACTCGTCCTCGTAGTAGCGGCCGTACCGGCGTCCGCACTCGGGACATTTCGCGCTGCCGCCGCGGCCGTCGAGCTTGTCGTACCCGGCGGGCAATTCGCTCTCGTAATTCCAATTCCCCGACCGCGGCAGCCGCGCGCAGATCGAGCACGCCGCGACGGGCCGCTCGCACGCCGCCCTGAGGCGCGCGGCCGCGGGGGCGCTTCCCGGTTCCAACGCGAGAATCTCCGCCGCGGGAAGCGCGAGGTGCAGGTACTCCGCGACGCCGCTGTCAGGGGAGGCCGCGAGCCGCGAGGCCAGCTCCGGCGACGGCGCGCACCGGCGGCCCTTTTCCTTCGCCTCGCGCAGAGTCACCAGCGATCGCGCGGCGGTGTCCCGGTCGGCGCTGAGCAGTCCCGCCGCGACGCGGTCCACGACCTCGGGCACGTCGTCGCCGCCGCCCAGCAGCCGCACGCGCAGCGCCCGCGCCGCGGCCCAGGCGGCCCGCGGGTGCTTCGCGGCGAGAAGGGCATCGACGGCGGGCCAGTCGCGTTTCGCGGCGTGGTGGTACGCGAGGCAGTAGCCGGCCTCGGCCGCGAGGTCCTCGTCCTTCGCGTCGAGGTGAGCCTCGAGCGCGCCGAGGACGCCCGAGAGGTCCGCGCCGAGCTCGACCATCCAGCGGAATTCCGACGCCACGTTCCGGGCGCGCTTCCGATCCGCGAGCTGCGCGGCGAGTTCGGGCAGCGCGGGCTCGATCGGGAACTTCTTCGATTGCGCTTCCTTGAGGAACTCGGCGAGCATCCCGGGGGCGTGGCGCGCGATTTTGCGGGCCGTTCCCGCAAGTCCGCCTTTCCCGGCGTGGCGCAGGAGGAGCTGCACGACGAGGTACTGCCGGGCGCCGGAAAACTCCAGCAGGAGCGGGACCGCGGGCGCGAGGTCCCGTCCCTTGCCCACCGCGTCCCCGATCCCCTCGAAAACCCAGTCGCGGTACTTGCTCTTCCGCAGCATTTCCCGCAGCCGGCCGACGTCCCCCGTCCGCAGGTCGTGAGCCGCCGCGGCTGCCGCGGCCGCGCGCAGCACGCCGATCTGCGTCGCCTCGATGTAGATCGCCACGAGCGCGGGGAGCGCTGCGGCGATGTCCGCGCCCGCCACGGCCTGCTCGAACATCCAGCGCGCGGAGGCCTCCCAGTTCTGCTGGAGGTAGTGAGTGTCCTCGTGCGAGAGGACGGCGAGGTGCTTCTCGAAATCCGCGGGGGTCACGCCGGAAATGGTAGCACTACTTCTCCAGCTCCCCGATCCGCCGCTTCACCCCCTCGGCGTACTCCCACCCGGCGGGAGCGATCTCCAGCGTCCGCCGGAAATCGGCGATCGCCCCGGCCTTGTCGCCCTTGGCCGCGCGCGACTCGGCGCGGTTCACGAGGGCGGGGAGGTAGCCGGGGCGGATGCGAAGAGCCTCGGAGTAATCCGCGATCGCGGCGTCGTGGTCGCCGCGCGTTTCCTTGATGATGCCGCGGTTGGTGAGCGCGTCGCAGTTCCCCGGCTGGAGTTTGAGGCAGGCGCCGTAATCGGCGAGGGCGCCGTCGGCGTCGCCGAGCGCGTCCTTCGCGAGGGCCCGGTTGTAGAGCGCTTCCGGGTAGTCCGGCCGCAGTTTCAGCGCCTGCTCGGCGTCCTCGAGCGCGCCCTTGACGTTCCCCGCCGAGTGCCGGCCGGCGCCGCGAAGGGGTACGCGTCGGCGTTCTTCGGGGATTTCGCAATCGCCCTGTCGCAAAGCTCGACGCAGCGCACGGCATTTCCCGCCGCGTGCTCGCGCTGCGCCTCGGCGATGAGCGCTTCCACGTCGTCCTCCGGCGTCGCCGGCGTCTCGCCGAGCTGTTTCTTCGCCCAGGCGAGGAGGTCGCGCGTGACCGGGTGCCCCGGCTCCCGCTTGAGCGACTCCTCGGCCATCTCCCGGCACTCTTTCGCATCCCCCCGCGCCTTCGCAATGGCCGCAAGCCCGAGATACCCCGCGCCCTGCTCCGGGAACTGCGCCACGGTCACGCGATAGTCCTCCTCCGCCCCCGCCAGGTTCCCGAGCATCTCGCGCACCCGCCCGCGGTTGCCCCGCGCGCTCCCGTGCCTCGCGTCGCACTCGAGCGCCCGCGACAGCGCTGCTTCCGCTTCCCCCAGCAGCTCCGCGTGCAGCAGCGCATGCCCGCGCCAGTAGTGCGCGTCGCCGTCCGTCGGCGCCCCCTTGAGGTAGCCGCCCAGCTTCTCCGCCGCCTCCGCGAACTTCCCGTCCGCAAACGCCAGCATCCCCTCCGCAAACGCCTTCTCCGCCAGGTCCTTCGTCGCCGCCTGCGCCGCCCGCAGGTCCGACTCCAGCGACGCCCTCAGCTTCCGCGACGCCTCCGTCTCCGCCGCCGCCCCGCCGCTCGCGTTGTCGTGCCGCATCTCCTCGTAGTCGTCGAAGTTCAACCGCACGCGCTCGAGGTACGCCGAAGCGAACTGCGGCGCGGCCGCGATCGCCTTCTCGATGGCGGGAAGCGCTCTTCCGCGGTTGTGGGCCATCGCCCAGCCGCGGCCGATCCCCAGCCAGGCCTCGGGCAGACCGGGCGATACGTCGAGCGCCTTCCGGAATTCCGCCTCGGCCTTCTCCGCCATCGCGTGCAGCTCGGGCTGCGTCTGCGAAGGGCTGGCCTTGCGGAAACGGAGATCCTCGAGCGCGCGGCGCCCCGACTCGACCCAGGAGAGCGCCTTCTGCCGGGCTTCTTCGCGCAGCCGTTCCTTCTCCTTCTGCGCGGCGATCTCGCGGTCCTTCTCCTCGCGCGTCTTGCGTTCCTTCTCTTTCTGCGCCGCCAGCGCGCGGTCCTTCTCCTCCTTCTCGCGTCCTGCCGTGCCGAGCTTCGACATCAGGAACACGCCCAGCAGCGCCATCCCCAGCACCCCCGCCGCCGCGACCGCCAGCACCGGCTTGCGCTTCGCCACCGCCTTCGAGGCGCGGTACCCGATCCCCGCCGGCCGGGCCGCGACGGGTTCTCCTTCAAGAAACCTATCGAGGTCGTCCGCAAAGGCGCCCGCGTCGGGGTAGCGGCGGGCCGGGTCCTTTTCGAGCGCCTTGAAGACGATGGTCTCGAGGTCCGCGGGGATGCGCGGGTCGGCGCGGCGCAGCGGCGGCGGCTCGTCCTCCTGGATCGCGCGGAGGACCTCGAAGAGCGAGTCTCCGCGGAACGGCTCCTTGCCGGAGAGGAGGTCGTAGAGCGTGGCCCCGAGGGAGAAGACGTCGGCGGGCGGTCCGGCGCGGCGCCCCTTGGCCTGTTCGGGAGGCATGTACCCGGGGGTGCCGATGACGGACCCGCTCACGGAAAGCCCGCTCGCGCCCTCGGTCGACCGCGCGAGCCCGAAGTCCATCACGAACACCCCGTCGTACGGCTTCTTCGCGCCGCGCTCGAGGTTCAGCCCCGTGACCATGATGTTCTGCGGCTTGATGTCGCGGTGGATCACGCCGTTGTCGTGGGCGTGCCCCACCCCCCGCGCCGCGTCCCGCATCAGCAGCGCCGCCAGACGCGCGCCCTTCTTCCGCGCCGCCGTCAGCGTTTTTCCCGGCACGAATTGCATCGCGATGAAGTGCCGCCCGGACGCCTCGCCGATCTCGTACACCGTCGCGATGTTCGGGTGCGTCAGCCCCGCCGCCACTTGCGCTTCCCGCTCGAACCTCGCGATCTCGTGGTCGTCGCCGCCTTTCAGGAATTTCAGCGCCACCCACCGCCCCAGCTCCGTGTCCCACGCCTTCCAGACTTCCCCCATCGCGCCGCTTCCCAGTTTTTCGGACCGCACGTACTTCCCGAATTTGGCGTTCGGCGGCGCGCCCGCGAGTTCCGGAGGCACGGCGCGGTGAGTCGGGCGCGAGGCGGCCGACGGCGCACCCTTGAGCGTCCGGTCATGCGCCGACGGTTGCACGCCAGAAGAGGGCGGGCGCCGGACGGTTTCGCCCGCGCTGGAGACGGGGTCTCCGACGGGGAGCGATTCTCCCGAGATCGGGCGCTTGCGGCGGGGGTCGGGAGGAGCGGGCATGGAGGGCATTGTAGGGAGCCGACGCGGGATTCGTGAGGAGACCGGCGAGATTGCTACGGGAGCGAGAGCGGCCAGGGCCGGGTGCCGGCCGGGAGCCGGATGACCGTGGCGAGGCGGATGGTGGTGCCCGATTGAGCGGTGCCCTGCTGGGCTGCATTGCGAACTGCGGCCCGGGCTGTCGGGGGAGGAGTCAGCCAATTCCCACCTCGTTGGCACCTCCACCCCGTCTGCACGAACTCGCCCGGGTCGTTGAGACACCAGTCCCGGGCGTTCCCGGCGAGACCCCGGACCCCGTACGGCGACTCGTCGAACGGGAAACTGCCCACCGGCGTCGGGCGAGCGCCGCTCTCGTGGGCCTGGTTCGTGTTGGCGTGCGGTTCGAGGAACTCGTTGCCCCAGGGCAATCCCCGGCCATCCGGGCCCCGCGCTGCTTTCTCCCACTGGGCTTCGTGCGGCACGAAATACAGCCGTTGTTCGCGCAGCGAGCGCCAGCGCGCGTACGCACACGCATCCGCCCAGGAAATGCCGAGAATCGGCCAGTCCTCTTCCCAGTCCGCGGGAACCCCCGTCATCCGGGCGCCGTGATCCGCGCCATTGGATGCCGTCGGCACGACGAATCCCTTGCCGGGAACCTGCGGCCACCGCACGCCCGACGCCATGACGCCGCGAGGCACATGGGCGGCCGCCTGCGCCTGATCGGACTTGAGCAGCTCGTTGAGGAAGACGGCATACTCCGCGCACGTCACCGGCTGCGCCGCGATGAAGAAATCGTCCAGCAGGCGAGTCTCCGCCTTCATCGCCCCCGGAAGCGCCCGGTCGCCCTGCCACGTGAACTCTCCCGCCGGCACGCGCTGAAACTCCGGCGGAATTTCGCCCCGCCCGGGAAGCGTCAGCTCCAGCCGGATGTCCTGCTGGCGGCGGACGTTGACCGGCACCCGGAACGGCTCCGCCCCGGCGGGGACGACGATCAACAGCCACGACCCCTTGGCCAGCGGTCGCTTCGCCAGCGGCGTGCGTCCGAGGAGAATGCCACGCCCTTGCGGGCGATAAGGAGAATTGCCGAAGAGCTTCTCGAGGACACCCTCCGGGAATCCCGGATCGCCCGCTCCCGGCGTCCGCGGGATCTGCATCCGGTCGACCGACTCGTACCGCCAGGCCCACACGGCGGCCCCGGGAACTTCCACAAGCCGGCAGGAGTCGGAGTGCACCCGGAGACGGACGGGCCCCGCCGGCTCCAGTTCCTCGAGAATCTCGAGCGGGCGCCCGTCCAGCGCGCGGCCCGACCACGGGTGATAACCGAGAACCGCCAGCTCGCCGGGCGATACGTCCCGGCCGTCGCGCAGGCACCCGCACGTCCATCCGCGCGTCACGACCTCGATCGTCCCCTCGCCGCTCAGCCGCGCATCGAACGCGCCATCATTGAAGCGCTCCACGATCCGCCGGCTCAGGATCGCCGCGTCCTCGTCGCCCTTGTTTTCGGCTTCGACGAAACGCTCCCAATGCAGCCCCGCCTTGAGCTCGCGCGCGCGGCGCGATTCCGGGTCCAGCGTCAGCGCCATGTCCAGCGCGGCGTCCGCCGCCGCCCAGGTCTCGATCGCCTCGCGTCGAAGAACGTCCGCCTGGTCCTCGTGCCTCCACCTCACGCGCTCCCGCGACAGCCAGTCCGTCGACGGAAGCGCCGCCACCTCCGCCTCGCTCCCGCGCGCTTCCGACTCGGCCTTCAGTTTCAGCTGTCTCGACCGCTCGGTCTCCGCGATCGCCCGCGCGACCTGCTCCTCCGCCAGCCGTGCGCGCCCCTCGTGCTCCCGCGTTCCTTTCAGGTAGCTCTCCACGTCCATCCCCAGCTCGACGACCGAGCCGTAGCGGTCCTCGCGCCGGAACGCCATCGCGCGCAGGCAGATCGCCTCGAGCTCGGCGGGGATTTCGTGGAAGCGCGAAGGGGGAGCGAGTTTTCCCGCGAGGACCAACCGGAGGGTCTCGATTCCCGAAGGGCTCTCGTAAGGCGCGCGGCGCGCCAGGATTTCGTAGAGCGTGGCGCCGAGCGAGTACACGTCGCTGAGTTCGTCGACTTCCGGGAGGCGGCCGGCGGCCTGCTCCGGCGACATGTAGCTCGGCGTGCCCATGATGCCCTGCTCGGGGGTCTGTCCCGGCGACTGGCTGACGACGCGCGTGGTCTCGAGGCCGCCGGGCGTCTCCGTTTCCCCCTCGCCGCCGACCGATGCCTCGCCGTGGGGGATCGACACGCGCCGCGCCAGCCCCCAATCCACCACCAGCACTTCTCCGAACTCACCAAGCATGACGTTCGCCGGTTTCAGGTCGCGGTGCACGATCCCCTTCGAGTGCGCGTAGGCAACCGCCCGGCACACGTCCCGGAACGCCTCGACCAGCTGCCGCAGCCCCCACGCGCCCTCGCGGATGACCTGCCTCATGTCCCGGCCGTGGATGCGCTTCATGGCCATGAAGTTCTCCCCGGTGCCGGGAAGGCTCCCCATGCCGTGCACGGGCACGATGTTCGGGTGCTCCAGCTGGCCCGTGATCCGGGCTTCCTCGAGGAATCGCTCGACGAGCCCGCTCTCCGCGTGCGGCGCCAGCACCTTCAGCGCCACGCGTCGGCCCAGCTCCGTGTCCTGGGCTTCCACGACCCGTGCCAGCCCGCCGCGCCCGATCTCGCTTCCGGGCGCGTAGCGCGAGCTGACTTCCGCTGCAGGAGCGTCAGGTCGCGAATGCGGGGCCGGCATCACGACCGTAGCGTCTGCGCGGCCCGCGACCAGTTTTGTGCTGTCCGCAAACCACGACTCAACTTCCGCCTCCAGAGCCTTCACATCCGCCTCGGACAGGCCGCCCATCCCGAGCAGGAGTTCCCGCGTGTCACCCCCTTGATCCGCCGCCGCCGCAATCCGGAGCGCTACTTCGCCACTGACCGACCCGTGACGGGTCGCGAGGCTGAGAAGCAGGAATCCGTGATGAAGTGGCACGGGGGGGCTCCGGGGAGAGTTCGGGAATTCTACTCAACGGGCGGAATCCGGGTTCTTGCGACCGGAAACCTGCCGCACTTCGGCGGGCAGGATTGCACGAGCGACTTTATGATCTTATTGCCTCTATTGTCTGGCATCGTGCAGGGCCTCCCCTTATAACCCTCCCTTCCTCCGGGGTGCTGCGGAGGAGGATTTCAGGGAGGAACAGCGTGAAGAGGCTGCTGATCGTTGCCGGGGCCGTCGGCGTCGTGGTCGTCCTCGCCGCGCTGGCCCGGCCCGTCGCCAGGCCGGCGGTCTCACTCGCTCCGGCCGTTGCGCCCTCTGCGCCTCCGTCTGTCGAAAAGAAGGCGCCCGTTTCGCCGCCCGTCGACGACTTCAGCTCCCGCGGTTGCACGCACGACCACCACGGCGAAGGGGAAGCGGGGGAGACCGCTACCGTCCCGGCGCACGAGGATCCCTGGGAGTTCCCGGCCCGGACGATCGAGCGGATTGAGAAGGAACTCGCGGTCACGCACGAATGCGCCACGCAGGTCGGCCACATCCTGTCGGAACACCTCGCCCGGACCGCGGAGGTCCAGCGCGAGTTCGGCGATGCCGCCGATGCTTCGGTCGCTGAGACGCTGTGGTCCCAGGCCGAGGAATCGCTCGGGAAGCTGCTGACCGCCGCCCAGATCGAAAAACTCAAACTCATGCCGCTGGAAGCGCCGCCGTCGGCGCAGCGGGAACACTCGATGGGGGGAAGATGATGAAAGTCACGACGCTGCTGATCCTGGCCGCGGCGGCCCTGGTGGCCCACGCGGCGCCGCCGAAGCCGGCCGTCACGTGGGACGCTTCCCCCAACTGCTCCGCTTCCAGCCGCGAGACGTCCTACAACATCGACGCGATCGTGATCCACACGACGGAAGGGAAGGACACGAACGGCGACGGGTACTACTCGGAGTGCTACACGCAGGCGATCAGCTGGTTCAACAACCCGGATGCGGGGGTCAGCGCGCACTACGTGATTTCGCCGTCGGGGGCGATCACGCAGATGGTGGCGGACGACGACATCGCCTGGCACGCGACGTACTACAACTCGCGGTCGATCGGGATCGAGTGCGCCGGGTTCTCGGGCAAGGCCGCGACCTGGACGCCGGCGCTGCTCGAGTCGCTGTCCACTCTGGTCGCGTACCTGTGCGACAAGTACGCCGTCCCCGTCGTCCACCCGGGCGGGAACGCGTACGACGAGCCGGACGACACTTACAAGGCCCCCGGCCTCGTGGCGCACGCTCAGGTCCAGCCGTGGAGCCGGTCCGACCCGGGCGCGTTCTTCCCGTGGGCGACGTTCGTGGACTCGGTGTCCGCAAAGATGGGCATCCTCCCCCCGCCGGCGCCCGCCATCGTGTCGCCGAAGACCGGGACCACCGTGACGACCAGCACCGTCTTCCTCGACTGGACCACCGTCTCCGGCGCCGATTACTACCAGCTCAAGGTCTTCACCGCCGCCGGCGCCCTCGTCCACTCCTCCTGGCCCACCGCCTCCAGCGCTTCCGTCACCCTCGGCGCCGGCAGCTACGTCTGGCACGTCTGGTCCCACAACTCCGCCGGCTTCTCCTCCGCCAGCGCGTTCGCCAGCCTCGTCGTGTCTCTTCCCCCGCCGTCCCCCGCGCCGACCGGGATGTCGCCGAAGTACCCGGACCCGGGTTGGGACGTCGTCGGAACGTCGGTGAAACTTTCCTGGGCCGCGAAGGCCGGCTCGACCGACTACCAGGTCTGGCTGGAGTTCTCCGAAGGCGGCGTCTGGAAGTACTACTACGCCTGGAGCACGGGCGGCGCGACGAGCAAGACTGTATGGCCGACGATGAGCAAGATCTGGTATCGCTGGAAGGTCCGGGCGAGGACTTCCTCCGGATGGGGCCCGTGGTCCGGCTACGCGGAGTTCAGGTTCACGAACCCGACCAAGTCTTAAGTTCCCGCGCGAGCACACGATTTCGGCGTCGCCTATCTCGTCGCGTGGCTGGCCTTCTACTGGCTTGCCGCGTGGAAGAGCCCGGGCGGATGACCTTGGCGCGTCGGCGCCGATGGCCCCGCCCGGGCGCGCTCGATCAGCGGACGGTTTCCCAAGTGTGGCTGGTCGAATTCAGCACCACCGTGTCACCCGTCGCCGTGTCGATCCGGAAGATCAGGTTCTCCTGGCGGTTTGTGCCGCTGAAGAGCCGGTAACGTCCTTCCGTCATCGGCTTGCCCGTTTCCTCCGCCTGCGCGAGGCCGAACACGACTCCCGTCACGACGAGCGCGATCCCTGCGACCAGCATCCGAGTCTTCATGGCCGTTCTCCGGTACGTGCGCGACAGCGTCCTGATTGTCCAACTTGCGTGGGAGCGGTTCAAGCGCATCGCGGCGATCCGGTATCGCGCGCCGTCCCCGTTTCCGAAGTAGCCGAACTCCACGATCGGGGAGTTGCCGGAGGGCGCCACGGCATTACGATGCGCCGGCGATGCCCGCCGCCGCCCCCTCAGGACAGGTCACTCTCGTCTTCACCGATCTCCAGGGCTCCACCGAACTCTGGGAGCGGCTGGGCGACCGCTTCCAGCCCGTGCTGGCGCGGCATCACGCGATTCTGCGGGAGCGCATCGAGGCGCGGGGCGGGTACGAGGTGAAGACGGAGGGCGACGCCTTCATGGTGGCGTTCTCGCGGGCCTCGGACGCCGTGGCGTTTGCGATCGAGGTGCAGGAAGCGCTCGCGGCGGAGACGTGGCCGTCCGAGACGGGGGAGTTGCGGGTGCGCGCCGGGGTTCACGCGGGGGAGCCGCTCTGCATCCCGGACTCCGCCACGGGCAGGCCGGACTATTACGGCCCGTCGGTGAACCGCGCCGCGCGCATCGCGGCGGCGGCCCATGGCGGGCAGGTGCTCGTGTCGTCGACGACCTGGGAACTCGCGGCGGGGGGCCGCGGCGACCTCAAGGCGACCGACCTCGGCGAACACAGGCTCAAGGGGCTGGAACGCGCGGAGAGGCTCTGGCAGGTCCTCCCCGCATCCCTCGCGTCCCGGACCTTCCCGCCGCTCCGGACGCTATCGGCACGGCCCACGAACCTCGTCCCCCCGCCGACCAGTTTTGTCGGCCGCGAGCGCGAGCTGTCCGACCTCGCCGCCCTCTTCGCGGACCCGGCCACGCGCGTGGTGACGCTGACCGGCCCCGGCGGCGCGGGCAAGACCCGTCTCTCGATGCGCCTTGGCGCCGACCTCCTCGACAGGTACGAGGGCGGCGTGTGGTTCGCCGATCTCTCCGCCGAGCGCGACGCCGCCGGCGTGGCGGAGGCCGTCGCGCGAGGGCTCGGCCTCCCTGCGACGGATCGCGACAACCCCGTCGAACGCCTCTCCGTCGCCCTCGCCGCCCGCAAGCCCCTTCTCCTCGTCCTCGACAATTTCGAGCAGGCCGTCGCCGCCGCTCCCGCGACCGTCGGCGCCTGGCGCGACCGCGCCCCCGCCGCGCGCTTCCTGGTCACCAGCCGCTCCCTCCTCGGCATTGCCGGCGAGCGTGAGTACGAGGTCCCCCCGCTCGGCCTTCCGCCGCGCGCCGGCGCCGCGAGAACCACCGCCCGGCTCGAAGCCTACGATGGCGTCCGCCTGTTCCTCGAACGCGCCCGCGAGTCGGACCCGGGATTCCGCCCGGAGGCCGCCGGGCTTCCCGCCATCGCCGACCTGTGCGCCCGCCTCGACGGCATCCCCCTCGCCATCGAACTCGCCGCCGCCCGCGTCCGCGTCCTCCGCCCCGCCGACATGCTCGCCCGCCTCGACCAGCGCTTCCAGATCCTCCGTTCCACCCGCCGCGACCTGCCGCCACGGCAGCAGACGCTCCTCGGCGCCGTGGACTGGAGCTATAGCCTCCTCGAACCCTGGGAACGCGCAGCCTTCCACCAGCTCTGCTGCTTCCGCGGCAGCTTCTCCCTCCCCAGCGCCGAGGCCGTGCTGCGGCTGCCGCCCGAAGCGCCCGATGCCGCCACCGTGGTCCAGACCCTGCGCGAAAAGAGCTTCCTCAGGTCCTGGGACGGGCCCGGCGGAGTGCGGTTCGGGATGTACCAGACGATCCGGGAGTTCGGGGAGGCCCGGCGCGCCGAGACGATGTCGGCGGGGGAGCTGGAAGCGCTGGCGGAGAGACAGGCGAGGGAAGCGCCGGTGGCGGTCTCGCCGGACCGTGGTGGCGCGGGAGATCGGTTGTCGATGCGCCATCTCGAGCTGGAGCAGGACAATCTGCGAGAAGCGCACCGGTGGGCGATCGCGCGGCGCCGGGCGGACGTGGCGCACGACGCGGCGCAGCTCCTGTGGGTGATCCTGATGATGAAAGGGCCGCTGGAGGAGGCTCGGTGTGTCACTGCCGAGACAGCGGCGCTGACGGAGGGGGCCGATCCGGAGCGGCGCGTATCCTGCCTCCTGAACCTGGCGGCGGTCTGCGACCGGATCGGCGACATGAAGGCCGCACTGGCGCATGCGCGGGAGGCCGAGACGCTGGCCGCCTCGGCCGGTTTGCAGAAGGCGCGAGCGGACGCGGTGTTCGCCCGCCACAGGCACGGCGGAGGGCCGGCCGACGTCGAGGCCGCGCTCGCGGAACTGGACGATGCCGGGAAAGCCCTCGCCGGCGAGAATGCCCTGCAATCCGCGCTCGTGCGGGCGCGCTGCGTCCGGGCGACGCCGCAGCGGGCGCTGGCGATCCTCGACGAAGCCGAGAAGCAGCTGGCCCCGGAGCCCTTCGTGGCGGTCCCGCTGCGGCTCGATCGCGTGAAGGTCCTGGACGCGCTGGGCGATTATGAGCGGGCACGGCAGGATCTCGACCTCGCGGAGCCCCACCTTCGCTCCATGGGGGATCGCGTGCGTCTCGCCGAGGTCCTCCTCATGCGCGGCAGGATCGCCGTGTTCACCGGCAACGGCGAGCAGGGGGTCGCGCTGATGGAGGAGGCCGAGGGGATGCTGCGGGAAGTCGGCGCGCGCGCCATGCTCGCGCGATGCCTGGGCACCCAGGGCGGAACGTGCGTCGCGGCGCGGGATTTCGAGCGCGCCCGCGTGAAATTCGAGGAGTTCGACCGCCTGGCGCGGGAAACCCGGCAGGAGCCGCTTCTCGCCAGCTCCCTGAACCTGCGGGCCGTGGCCCACATCCGGCTCGGCGAGCACGCACAGGCCGAGCGGCTCCTCGCGGAGTCCGAGGACCTCGCACGCCAGGCCGGTGCCCACGTCGAGCTCGCGCAGGCCCGCTCGTTCGTCGCCGACCTGCGAATCGCACAGCGGCGCTGGGCTGAGGCGCTGCCGGCGATCGACGAGGCGATCCGGCTCTACGAGCTCGCGGACGCCCGGCCGAGGCTCGGGCCCGCCCGCATCGCCCGCGGCCTCGTCCTCCTCGAACTCGGCCGCGCCGCCGAGGCCGTCGATTCGGAGCGCGCCGGACTGCGAGACCTGCCCGGCGCCGGAAACGGATCCGACGACGTCACCATCCGCGCCTGGATCTACCTCGGCCGGGCCCTCGCCGCTTCCGGGGATCGGGGAGAAGCGACGGAAATCGCGCGCCGATGCTGCACGCTCGTGGAGCAGATGCTGAAAGAAGCGCCGGCCGTGGGGGAGGCGCTGTTGCCCCTGCTGAGGGCGCTGGAGACGGCGCTGCAGGCGTGAAGGCCCGGCGGGCGGCTTCGACCGCCCGCCGGGAAGATCTCACCGGTTGCGCTGGCCACCCCGCCGCGGGCCCCTTCCGGGACGCTCGACCGGGGCCTGGCGTTCGGACGCATTCCCGTCGACGTGCGGGACGGCGGCGACCTCCTCGTGCTTCGGGTCCGCATCGCAGGCCGGCTCCTTCGCGCCCGCTTCGTGACTGCAAGGTCCCGGCTTCGACGCGCGCAGGTCCGCCAGCTCTCGCTCAACCGCCGCCCGGGCCGCAACCTCGCGAGCCAGGACATCCGCCAACCGGCGATCGCGGGCCTTGAGTTCGCAGACCTCGTGGCGAAGCGCTTCCAGCTCCTTTTCAGCACAGGCAAGTGCCGTCACCGCCTGCTCCTCCCGGCCCAGAAGCTCGGCCATCTCGCGACGCAGGCAGGCGACCGCCTTCTCCGCACGCTCCCGGGCCGCGGACTGGGCCTCCGCGGCCTGCTGGGCCGCCTTCTCGCGGCGACCGAGTTCGCAGAGCTCGTGGCGGATCGACTCCAGCGCCTTCTCGGCCTCCGCCCGCCCCGCCGATTCCGCCGCCGCCGCCTTCAGCGCCGCCTTCTCACGACGTTGGAGCTCGCACTGCGCCTGCCGGATCGCTTCCAGTTCCTCCTCCGCAGCGGCGCGCGCTTCCGCTTCGTCCCGCGCCGCCTGGAGCGCCGCCCTTTCGCGGGCCTGCGCGTCGGCCAACTGCTCACGAAGAGCCTCCAGCTCCCGCTCGGCCTTCGCGCGCGCGGCCGCTTCCTGCTCGCGCGCTCGCAACGCTTCCTTTCCGATCCGTGCGTGTTCGCCCGACTCGCGGCGAAGCGCCTCGGCTTCCTTCTCCGTGCGGGCGTGGGCCGCGATTTCCTCGTCGAGCACGCGGCGATTCACGTCGTCGTATTCGCTGCGAATCTGCTTCTCGCGAAGTTCCCGCCCCTCGCGTTCCGCGTCCTGCGCGGCGACCAGCGCGCGAGCCTGGTCGGCGGCGTCCGCCGTGCTTTTCCCCACGTGCTCAATGCAGCCGGGCAGCAGAAGTCCTGCGAACAGGACGAGTGTCATCGGTTTCATGGGACACCTCCAGGAGTTCCCCCTTGCCTGTCATGCGACGGAAGGGGGAATCGCAAAGAGCGTGCCATCGGTCCGCGCCCGCTTTCGGGCTTCCTACTTCTTTTCCCCGCCCTCCGCGGGGCCGCGCAGCGGCCATTTGGACTCGACGCAGCCCATCGAGATCGTGTTGTCCGAGGCGAAGCCGTGATACCAGAGCCGCACCGCGTCGCCGTCCGCGAAGACGCCCGGCGCGATGATGCGCGTCTCGTCGAAAGCCCCGGCGCGCCCGCTCGGCTCGACGATTGGCTCCGGGTTGACGTCCCACGGGCCGAAGGGCGTGTCACCCCTCGCGATGCCGATGGCGTAGGTCTCCTTCGGCTTGAAAACCAGGCCCGTAAAGAAGAGATAGAACTTCCCGTCCTGCCCCTTCAACAGGCTGGCCTCCGCGACCGACTCACGGGCCCACGCGACATCCGGCAGCGGCAGGAGCACGGGCGTTTTGCGCTTGGTCCAGTTGATCCCGTCCTTCGAAGTCGCGCCGAGGATGCAGGCGTAGCCGGGCTTGTCGTCGGCGTGCCACGCGTGCCCGCAATAGATCATGACGTACTCGTCGCCTTCCTTCAGGACGCACGGGCTGAAGATGCTGTTGGCGTCGTACGAGCGGGGCGTCGGGCGGAGGATGGGCTTGTCGGAGGACTTCTTGAAGTTCACGCCGTCCTTGGAGGTCGCGAGCCCGAGCATCCCGGGATTCCCGGGCGTCTGCCATCCGGCCTTGCCGTAACCGCAGTAGTACAGCCACGTCTCGCCGTCCTTCTGCAGCGCAAAGCAGGTCTCCGCAGCGTGGTCCCACGTGCCGTCCTCGCCGTCGACCGCAAGCCCCTTCACCTTCTTCCCCGTCGCGGGAAACTCCCACTTCAGCGCGTCCTTCGACGTCGCCTGCACGATGGCACACGCGCCGCCGCGGGACGGATTGACACCGGTGAAATACATGCGGTAGAGGGGGCCGTCCTTGACGATCGACGGGTCGCCCGCGCACCAGAATTCCCCCTTGGGAGCCCGCTCCGGCGCCTTCGTCCACTCCGCCCACCCACCCTTCGCGATCGAGCGAACGCAGGCGGCCACCGCCTTCTTCGACGGCGGGCTTTCGGGAAGCGCTTCTTCCGCACGGCACGCCAGGGCCGCCGCGGTCCAGAGTGCGGTTGATGTCAGGGCTCGCAGCATGAGGGCAGGGCTCCGAATCGCGGGGTGGAAAAGGACCACCGGGGAATACAGCCGAAGCCGTCGTCAGGTTTCGTCCGGCGCCTCGTTGTAAGATCGCGGCATGCGAATCCTCCTCCTGCTCGTCGCCACACTGCTATCACTTCCCGCCGCCGCCGGGGACCTCGAGAGTCTCGTCCGCGACCTGGGCGCCGGCGACGAAGCGCGTCGCGAAGCGGCGTTCGAAGGACTGCAGCGCGAGGGGGAGGCCGGCGAGGCGGCGGTGCGCGCGGCGCTGGTGAAGGCGGAGGGCGAGGCGCGCGGGCGGCTCGACGAGGGGTTGGCACGCCTCGAAGAGGTGCGGGCGAAGAAGACGGCGCTTCGTGAGGAACGGACGGCCGAGGGACGCGGAGGGGAGACGGCGAGCCTGGCGATGTCGGCGGACGGGGCGCTCGTGGCGTACGCCGGCGATCTCGGGGACGTCGAGGTCCGCCGCGCTTCCGATGGGGCCTTCGTCTGCGCGTTCATGGACAAGGGGGCGGCGTACGGGCTCGCGTTCTCGCCGGACGGGAAGCGCCTCGGGACGGACGCCACGATTTACGACGTTGCGACCGGGAAGAAGGAGGCGACGCTGGAGGGCGTCGGGGCGTCGCCGATCGCGTGGAGCCCGGACAGGACGCTCATCGCTGCGCGCGGCGCGGAAGGCGGGCTCTTCGTGTTCGACGCGGCGACGCGGGGAGTGCTGCGCGTCCTCCGCGAGGGCGACAACGTCTGCAGCTACGCGTGGACCGGCAACGGCGCCGCGATCGTGACGCTCGACTCGTCGCGCAACGCGATGCTGTTCGATGCGCGTTCCGGGGACCCGCTTGCGAAGGCGACGCTCCTCCCGCGGAGATTCGGGGAAGGCGTCGCTTACCTCGATCCCGAGAAGCGCGCGGAGTGGAGCCGGGAAGGCCTGCGGATCGGCGGCCGCGAGCCGCTTCCCGGGGAGAAATTTACGCACGTCGCCGCGGGGCGCGGGTGCCTCGCGGTGGCCTGCGCGGACGTCGTCCACATCCTTGCGCCCGATGGCACGGAACTGCGGCGCTTCGCGTGGAGCGGCCGGGGCCGCGGGCTCGTCGCGGTTGCCGGCGCCGAAGGGCCGGTGGCGACCGCGTCGCCCTTCTCCGTCCGCCTGCGGCGAGCCGGCGGCAGCCTCGACCTCGGGCGTCCGCGCGACCGCATCGTCTCGCTCGCGTTCTCTCCCGACTCCCGCTGGGTCGGCGCTTCCGATGGCCGCGAGTTCCTGCTGCTCGGGCCGGACGGGGCGGAGAAGCGCGCGAAGGCGCGGCCGATGGCGGTGGGGGCTGGGGAGAAGGGCGCGGAGTTCCTGACCGCGGACGGCCGCGACGTGCGGCAGTGGAACGCGGAGGAGCAGGAGCTCTACGGCGGAAGGATGCTGCACGAGCTGGCGCTCGGAACGCACGGGCTTCCGTGGACGACGTTTTCGCTCGCGCGTTCGCCGCGGGGCGACCGGCTTGTCATCCAGATCCCGGGCGGCCGGCACCTCGTGCCGTTCGACCTGGCCAAGGCGACCGTGCTGTCGTGGGCCGACCAGACCGAGGCGACGCGCGACGCGTGCTGGAACCCCGACGGCTCGATGGCTGCGCTCGGCGCAATCGCCGAGGGGTGCGCCGACGGCGCGGACATCATCCTCGCCGGCGGCTCCGGGCCCGCCCAACGCCTCCACGGCTGCAGCGGCGCCTGGTCCCCCGACGGGAAAACGTTCGCGTGGGTGGACATCGAGCAGCTCCACGTCGCCGACGGCGCCACTTTCCGCGACATCCGCGCGTTCGACGCCCCCGGCGAATCATGGGTGCGCTTCATCGGCTCCACCCTCGTCCTCACTCACGACCGCCGCACGCTCCGCCTCTGGTCCGTGCGCACGGGCCAGTGCCTCCGCGAGATCGAGGCCGGCCCGCTGGCCGTCGTCGCCCTGTCGCCGGACGGGAAGCGACTCGCGGCCGGGCTGCAGACGGGCGAGGTGAAGGTGTTCGGCCTGCGCTGAAAATGCGGTCCGCGGTCATTTCCGGGCGACTTCCTACAGCAGCTTCAGAAACTCCGCTTCCGTCAGGCCCGATGCCTCGATGATCGCTCCGAGGGTTCCACGCTTCAGGTCCCCTCGATGCATCGAAACCGTCACACGCAGTCCGCCTTTCTTGAGAAGCAGGTGGCTCCCTCTCTGGCGGTCGGGGTCGAACCCGGCCTTGCGAAGCGCCGCAACGACCTGGCGCGCGCTAACGGCGGGAAGTCTGGCCACTCGGGCTCTCGATTTCCACGACGAGGCGCGTTTCGCGCGGGATCGGGCGGCGATCGGCGGCGAGGCTTTCGAGATAGAGCGCCATGGCCTCCTTGATGTTGGCGAAGGCCTCCTCGAACGTGTCCCCCTCGGAAATGCACCCGGGCAGGGACGGAACGGTGACGGTGTACCCGCCCTCCTCCTGGGGATCGAAGATGGCTTTGTAGATTTCCGCCGGTTCGCGGGACGGCTTTCGGCGAGAGCCTGAGGATTTCATGCGCGCATGATACCAAGGGATGGGGGCATGACAGATACCCTCACCGCGCGCGCAGCGGGAGGTCATGTCGCCAGTGGCACTCGACTTCCGTCCGTCCGGCGCCACTTCCGCGTGAACTCCGAGTCGTACGTCCAGATCTTCCCGTTCCGGGTGTGCGCGCAGGCAACGACGAGGTATCCGTCGGCCCAGTCGGGCTCCTGGTCCGAGTACCGCTCGAGCCAGTCCAGCACCTCCCGGCGGAACGCGTCGGGTTTTCCCGGAACCCAGGCGAAAAACGGAACATCCGTGACGAGCGCATCCAGGCGGCGCCGAAGCGGCGCGGCGCGCAGGAGAAACCAGGCTTCCGTCATGACCGGCTCGCACAGCGCGAACGTCCCCCGCGACAGGGCCTGCAACTCCGCCACGGACTCCTCGTGCCGGGAATCCTGCGGATCGCACAGCGCGACGAGCGGCCCGGTGTCGACGAGGATCAACGGCGCTTCCTCGAGAGCCTCTCCCGGATGTAAGACCGGGCTCCCTCGACGTCGGTCGACGCGACCGCGGCGCGGGCCTTCGTCGGGTTCCGCCCGATGACATCCGCCACCAGCTTCGCGGCCCAGTCCGCGGGCCGCGGCGTTCCGACACGCCGTTCATACTCCTCGCGGATCGCACGGCGCACGACCTCGGAGACAGTCACGCCGCTCTTCTGAAGCGCCTCGGCGCGGCGCTCGTCGTCGGGGTTCAGGCGGATGTTGATCATCTTCATGGTAGAAATTGTATAGACAATGCGTCTTTACATCAAGTGCGCCGGTCCGGCGCATCGCGGCCTGCCAAGACCTGCTTCGAGAGTCCGCAGCGTCGGACCTACTTGCCCCGCGATGCCTTCCACTTCTTGTACTCCTCGGACTTGACGAACTCGGCGTACTTCGGGTTCTCCTCGATTCTGCCGAGCGGAAAGGAACAATCCTTTTCCATTGCCGTCATTTGTACCGCCGTTTCCGGGTGGTCCTGGCGCTTCAGTGCGTCCACCAGAAGCACGAGGTGTGCTGCCGTCAGACCCTTTTCAGCCGCGGCCGCCTCTCGCGCCAGTTTCGCGCCCGCTTCCAGATTACCCCCCTGTTCCAATGCCAGGGCTCTCAAAGCATCGAGCGCGGGATCCCCTCCGACCGCCACCGCCAGGCGCTTCGTGACTTCCGCGACCTCGTCGAACTTGCGTTGCATGGCGTTGATGTCAATCAGGAACAAGTCGAGGCTCGGGTCCTCTGGGAATCGTTTCGCGTAGGCGTCAAGCGCCTCCTTGTACGGTTTCTTCCCGACCTTGAAGGCCGCACCGAGCCGCATCAGCATCACGCCCTTCTCGTTGCGCACGGCCTCAGGCAGAGCCTCATAACCCTCCAGCGCGCCGCTGAAATCGCCTTCCTCGATTGATTTCTTCATGAGGACAACGCCCTTCATGCCTTCAATCCAGGCTTTCTCCTCTTCACTCTGCGCCGCTGGGACTTTTCCCAGAGCAACCGCGGACTTCATGATGGTCCGCTCCAAGCTTGCTGAAATCCACTCTCCAGTCTGGAAGAAGTAGATGTCCTCGCAGACAAACGCGCCGGTCGGGCTGTCGCCGAACCGGCATTCCATGTAGTCCACGCCGCCCGTAGACGCGAGGATCCGAAAAAGCGCGTTGCGGCGTCCCCCGGATTCGCGGAATCGCAGGAGCCGGAACTTGCCGCCCTTGCAGGACTGCAGGACGTTTCCACCCACCGATGCGGCCTTGAATCCAGCAAGAAACGCATCTTTGACCTCCGGAGCCATTGCGGTCTTCTTCAGTATTCGATCGAGAAGCTCGGGGACCCCAAGTAGCTCGTCAAGATGTGCCGTGTCCGAATCGAGAACGGCCTTCTCAATCTGCCGGGCGAGGGTGAGTTCCCGCGACGCGTTGGGGGCTGGTTCTTCGGCCGACATCCGGAGGCAGAGCGCTGACAGCAGCACGTAAACTGAAAGATTGCGCATGCCGAGTCTCCAATGAAGGCGACGGCAGATTCTATGCGAACTCAGGCGCTTACGGCAGTGGTCGCGATACCAGGTCCCGGTCGTACTCTCCTACTCCACGTACCCGAACACCCGCCCCTTGAAATACTCCTTCACCTTCTTCGCGTGCACCTCCGGGATCTCCCGCTTGAACGGGAACGCCTTCGGGTCGGCGACCCACCTCGCGATGAACGTCTCGAGGTAGTGCCCGATCGGCGCGAGCGAGTCCTTCCAGCAGCGGTCGAATGTGTCGGCCGGCGTGTGAGCCCACATGAGCTCGACGCCGAGGCGGCCAAAGGCGACGGTGGGGACTCCGGCGTGGGCGAAGGGAGCGTTGTCGGAGGAGTAGCACTCGTCATCGAACTTCATCGCCGGGCCCATCTCGCTGGCCAGCAGCTTGCACGCGCTCATCAACTCGGGAGGGCCGCCGACGGGGCAGTAGTTGTCGCCGAAGAGCAGCCCCTGGAGATCCACGTTGAGCATCAGGCGCGTGCGTTCGAGCGGGCTCCAATCGAGCTTCCACGCCTTCCCCTTCTTCTTCGCGACGTGCTTCGCGTGCGCCTTCCGCAGATTCTCGACATGCGCCGTGCTGCCGCGCAGGCCGAGCTCCTCGCATCCGAACGTCGCAAACCGGATCGTGCGCTTCGAGCCGCGCTGGGCGAAGACGCGCGCGAGTTCCATGGCGCACGCGGCGCCGGCGGCGTTGTCCTGCGCGCCGTAGCCGCCCCAGACGGAGTCGTAGTGGCCCCCGACGACGATCTCCTCCCACGGCTTCTCGGTGCCGCGGAGGACGCCCCAGACGTTCTGCGACGTGCGCCACTCGTGGCTGACCTTCACGACGACCTTCGCGCGCTTGAGGCCCTTGCGGAGGATCCTGTCCCCGTCCTCGAACCGGATGCGCACCGTCGGCACGGCGCCGAACGCGTCGCGCTTCTCGTTGGAGAGCTTCGTCAGCCGCGGCTCGATGAAGCGCGCATTTTCGACGAGGACGATCGCGGCCGGCCTCGCGCGCATGAGCGGCTCGTACTTGTCGGGGGCGCCGAGCTCGCCGTAGAGCAGGAAGATCTGTCCCGGTTTTGTTTTCGGCAGGAAGACCTCTTCGCCGCTCTCGACGAACACGAGCTCGCCGCTCACGGTGCCGGACGCGGTCGCGGCCACGGGGCGCGTCTGGAGCGCGCCGAGCCCCTCGACGTGGATCGCTGCCTCGACTTTGCCCGGGATCTCGACCCGGAACGGCTCGACCGACGTCTCGAGCCCGCAAGCCCTGAAATGCCGCGCGACGTACTCGCCGGCCTTCCGTTCTTCGGGCGATCCGCCGGGGCGGATGCCGATTTCCTTCGCCATGACGCGGATGTGGTCGAAGGCCTTCTGGGCGCTGAAAAGCATGGGGATCTCCGGGGAGGGTGAGAAGCGGGGATCGTATCGACGAAGACGGCGAGGGACCAACTTCCAGGCGAAGATGAGACGGGATTACTTGTCGATCGCCGGCTTATTCCGCGTCGTTTCCGCCTCATTCATAATGCGCCCGTCCTCGATGCGGACGACGCGGTCGCCGCTTTCGATGAATCGCGTGTCGTGAGTGACGACGACGACCGAGGCGCCGCGTTCGCGGTGAAGCGAGCGGATCAGCGCGAATATCTCGGCGCCGGTCTTCGAGTCGAGTTCGCCCGTGGGTTCGTCCGCAAGGAACAAGGCCGGGTTCTTGAGAAGGGCGCGGGCGAGGGCGACGCGCTGCTGCTCGCCGCCGGAGAGCTGCTTGGGGCGGTGGTCGAGACGCTCGGCGAGGCCGACGCGGGCGAGGAGTTCCTTCGCCTTGTCGCGCATCCCGGGCGCCAGCCCCTTCGCGTAAAAAGGCACGAGCACGTTCTCGACGGCGTCGAGGTTGCCGATGAGGTTGAACGCCTGGAAGACGAAGCCGAGCTTCTCGCGGCGGAAGACCGAGAGTTCGTCGTCGCTGAGCGCCGTGAGCTCGCGCCCCGCGACCTCGATCGTCCCGCCCGTCGGCCTGTCGAGCGCACCGGCGAGGTGCATGAGCGTGCTCTTGCCGCTTCCCGAGGGCCCGACCACGAACGTGAAGCTCCGGTCGGCGAGCTCGAGCGAAACGCCGCGGAGCGCTTCGACGGGTCGGCCGCCGATGGCGTAGGTCTTCCGGAGGTCGGCCGCGCGGAGGATCATCAGCTGGCCCGGATGGCGTCGACGGGGGAGAGGCCGGCGGCGCGGCGCGCGGGGTAGACGCCGCCGAGAATTCCGAGGACGGCGCCGACGGCGAAGGCGGTCGCGACCATCGGGAGGGGCGTCGCGGGCTTGAACGGCATGAAGCGCGCGGCGATCTGGACGCCGAGGACGCCGACGCCGCAGCCGAGGAGGCCGCCGGCTATCCCGAGGTAGGTGCTCTCCGCGAGGATGAGCCGCGTGACGTCGCCGCGCGACCAGCCGTTCGCCTTGAGGATCCCGAACTCCGGCACGCGCTCCGTCACGCTCATCAGCATCGTGTTCAGGATCCCGATCGCCCCCACGATCACCGCGATCGAGCTCACCACGATCAGGAACACGTCGAGGTTCCCGATCAGCTTCCCGAACTCCGACTGCCACTCTGCCGTCGACAGGCAGTCCACCTTGCGCGCGTCGTTCGCGAACTCCGCCTCGATCGCCTTCTCGATCCGCTCCATCTCCTCCTTCGACTGCGTCGCCGGCTCGACGTAGAAGCTCGTCACCACGTCCTTCGCCTTGTTCCCCGCGAACGCCCACGCCTGCTCGAGGTGAAGCACGATCGTCCCGTCGAGGAAGAGCGACCCGGTCTGGTAGACGCCGACGATCTCGTACTCGAACTCGCCGATCTTGAGGGAAGCGCCGACGTCGCGCTTGTACCTTTGCGAGATCCGCTCGGAGATGACGATCCGCCGCTGCCCCGCGTCCCGCGGCTCGATGTTCCGGCCGCGCTTCATCGACCGCGAGTACACGTGCCCCGCCGAGAGCCGGGTGTGCCGCTCGGGGTCGAGCCCGAGGACGACGATCGCGTTGAAGAGCCCCATGAGCGTCTTCTGCCCCTCGACGTTCGGGGCGACGCGCCAGAGTTCGGGGACGCACGCCGCGACGCCGGGGATCTTCTCCACGCGCGCGGCGTACGACAGCGGCAGCGTCGAGAAGATCGGGTCGACCGAGTTCGTCTCGATCATCACGAGCCCCTCGACCTTGTCGAGCGTGTCCACCATCGTGTTCTTCAGTCCCGACGACACGCTCACCAGCCCGACGACCCCGGCAATGGCGATCGCGACGCCGACCAGCGCCAGGAACGAGCGCAGCGGCCGCGTGAGGATGTTGAGGAGGGCGAAGCGGAGCACGGGGGAGCTACCGCTCGCCCGCGCCGCGCGGCCGGAACCCGATCTCCGTCTTCGCGAGGTCGATGTCCACGCCCTTCGGCAGCGGCGCGCCGCCGCTTCGCAGCACCTTGATCGCCGGCCGGTCCATCGCCGTCGCGACGACGCTCACCACGACGCCCGTGCACCCCGCCCACTCGCCGTCCAGCACCTCCACTTCCAGCCCGACCGGGAACGGCGGCGTCAGCGCGAGGAACGCCTTGAGGCCGTCGGGGTGAAGAGCCTTCCCGGATTCGTTGCGCATGAGATGGAGAGCCTCGTCGTCGCGCATCGCCCAGCCGTCCGGGAATCCGGAGGTGAGGAGATCGAAGACGTCGGCGAGGGCGATGACGCTGGCATAGCGGTGCATCGAGCCGGGGCCGGTCGAGTCGCGCGCCGAGAGCGTCTGCATGCCGACGAGGTGGCGCGGGAAGCCGCGGCCGTCGAAGCGCTCGTGGTGCTGGTACGCGCAGTGGGCGCAGAGCAGCGACAGCCCCGTGTCGGAACGCAAGAGGTTGTACCCCGCGCCGGCGTGAAGCTGCTGCCCCGGGGCGGCCTTGATCGCTTCTTCGGGGAGCACGTGGTACCCGATGTCGTGGAGGAGCCCGCCGACCATCAGCTCCCGGCACTCCCGCGGCGCCCAGCCGAGCCGCCGCGCGACCATCACCGCGCGGGCGGCGACGTTCATCGCGTGGTCGACGTGGTGGTTCGCCTCGGTGCGGGGCATCCCCGTCACCATCGGCGCGTCCTTCTCGAGCGCGATCCCGTCGAAGAACCCGTCCAGCTCCGGCCCCGACATCGCCTCGACGAACCTCAGCGACTTGACCGCCTTGCGCACGTCCGGCCGCGCCAGCTTCTCGCCCACCGTGTTCGCGTCGTCCGACGACTCGATCCCCGCGGCGCGCCCGACCGTGTCCCGCACCGCCTTGAAGAACGCCGCCAGCTTCCGCGCCATCGGCGCCCGAGCCGCTTCGATCACCAGGTCCCGCCCGTCGAACGCGTCGCCGCCCTCGTCGAAGACGTACAGGTCGCGATACCCCGCTTGCGCGAGCCGCTGGATCGCCGCCGGCGTCAGCGCCGCCCCCGCCGCCAGCATCGCCGCGCCGTTCGGGTAGTACATCGCCCGCGCCACGCGCTGCCCCGGGACCGCCTCGTCCACCTTCACGCGCCTCATGCCTTGTCTCCCACCGGGACCGGCTGCCCCGGACGGAGCCGCTCCGGCACGAGAACCCCCGCGCTCACGATGAACGGGATCGCCTCCTCCACGCTCATCGACAGCGGGATCACGTCCGCCTTCGGCAGGATCAGCACCCACCCCGTGATCAGCGTCGGCGCGTTCGGCACGCACACCGTCACCATCTCCTTCCCCACGCGCTCGTTCAGCACGTTGATCCCGTCGTTCGTCACGAACCCGATCGACCAGATCCCCTCGTACGGATACTTCACCAGCACCACGCTCTTGAACTCCACCTGCTTGTTGCTCTTCAGCAGGAAATCCGACACCTGCTTCCCGTACCCGTAAATGCTCCCGATGATCGGGAAGCGCGCCACGAGGCCGTCGAAGGCGCCCATGAGCCGGCGGCCGAGGAAGGAGGCGAAGAGGAACCCGAGGAAGAAGATGAACACGGCGGCGACGGGGAAACCGATCGCGGATTTCAGCCAGTGATCGGTGGCGCGGAGGTCGGGAAGGGCGTGCCCGGTGTAGGCGATGATGAAATCGCCGAACGAGCGGCCGGCGTAGCGGTCGAGGCCCCAGAGGACGAGGCCGCCCATGGGCTTCCCGACGTAGTCGTTGAGGATGCCGAAGCCGGCGATGAGGATGAGGAGGGTGAGGGTGGTCGGGAGCAGGGAAGCGACGCCGGTCATGAATGACCGTTTGAACCCTGCCTTGATCGCCTGCGAAAGCATCCTTGTCCTCGCCTGTTTCCCTGGACCACGCATTCTATCCCCGGCCGAGGGCGAGGGCACGATCTAAGCCGGGCCGCGAATTCCGCATTTCCGCTCAAGTCCGCGCGGCCGGGCCGCCGATTCATTCAACCGAGTGGGGGCAACCCGCTCGCCGCGGCCTCGGAGACCCGGCGGGAGGATCCCCGGCCCGCCGCGTTCGCCCGGGAAGGAACCCGCTGGATTCCGCCACAGGGCCGTCCGGCTGCGGGCCGTCTCGTGAGAGGGGAGCCGCGCCGTGGAAAAGCACACGTGCCAGCGCTGCCGTTGCCAGGAGTACATCCCGACCCACCAGTTCGTGAAGTTCGACGAGCGCGTCCAGTACGTCTGCGCGAAGTGCTGGGAGGCGTTCCGGAAGTGGTTCTTCGTGGGGACGCGGGCGAACAGCGGCGGGGACGCGGCGGCTTAGGGCCGGCGGGGCCGGAAACGGCAACGACAACGTTTCAATTTCCAAGGAAACGGCAACTTCAAACGGAGAACTCCAATTGCGCTCCGGCTTGAAGTTGTCCGTTTGAAGTTGCCGTTTCCTTGGAAATTGAAACGTTGAAGTTGCTGTTTCTAGCCCTATAGAACGGGCGGCCTCCCCTCAGGAAACCTCGCGCGGTCCACAGCCAGCTGCACCTCAATTTCCCCCGCCGTCACGGTGGCGTCCTCAACCCCGATCCCGGGGCACGCCTCCGCCTCGGAGTCCCACCGCCACTTGGCGGCCATCGTCTTGCCCCAGAACGGGTATGTCCGGCACTGCGCCGGGCGCGAGGCGTAAACGGTGCAGCCCTTCCCCGCCTCGTAGAACTCGCAGTCGTTGTTGGGACGTTCGCGGAGGGAGAGGTGGCCGTTGAGGGCGCGGACGTGCTTCAGGGTGAACTCTGCCACGGACAGCCCGACGTGCGCCGCGAGCGCCTCGATTTCGGCGTCGTTCACCCAGACCGCGCCCGGGCCGTGCTTCCCCGAGCAGCAGTCGCCGCATTCGGGGCCTTTGCAGCGAAAGGCGACGCCGGGGAGGTACCAGGGGGTCGGCATGGGGGACGGATTGTAACGGCGTTGAAGGTCGAAGGTCGAAAGTCGAAGGGACGGCCGGGGCTCTCAGCCTCGGCTGGCGTTCCAGCGTGCCGCTCCGGGAATATTGCTCGGGGATCGTCGCGAATGGCCCTACTTGTGCAGTGAACTGCACAAGAAGAGGACTTCTTGTGCAGTCGACAATGCCGGCGTAGGGGGAATCCCCGTCTGGCCGGGAAGTGAACTCCGTCCAGCTCGCCAGTTTCCCAGACTCCAAGAGCGCGCCGCGGACCTGCGCTGCAAGGACCTGCTCCTCCTGACGAAGGATGGGGCGGCGCCCGTGGAGCGGTTTGTGCCCAAGGGGCCGAAGGTCGGGGTTGAGGCGGTGTGGAGGTGGCTGCTTCGGGACTGAGAGCGCGAGGAACATTCGCCCTCCAGCACGCGGCACCAGCCCATCCGGCGCGCGCGAGGGGTGTGGAGGAGAAACGGCAGTTTTCGAGGCGCGCCGGACGGGCCGGCGCCACGTGCCTCCGGGCGACTGTTTCCCGC
>CAZPWT010000035.1:0-23277 GCA_964590435.1 uncultured Planctomycetia bacterium | reverse complement strand
GGGGGGGGGGGGGGGGGGGGGGGGGGGGGTGGGCTTGGGCACCCGCGTTCGGACCGGGGGGCGTAAGTTGCCCAAGCCCCTGACCCCGCCCCAGCCCACCCGATCCCCTTCCCCCACCCCATCCCCTGCCGTTCCCTACGCCGGGATGCTCTTATCCGACAGCTTGAACACTTCCATGATTTCCGCCGTCGTCTGCGCGGTCACAAGCCGCTCGCGCAGGTAGTCGCTCAGCAGCAGCGACGAGATCTTCTCCAGGATGTGCAGGTGCGCGCCCTCGTCGTGCGGCGGCGACAGGATCAGGAAGACGATGTTCACGGGCTTCCCGTCGATGGACTTGAAGTCCAGTCCCTGCGACGCCCGGCCGATCGCCGCCGCGGGGCGCACGAGCCCCTCGACCCGCCCGTGCGGGATCGCCACGCCCATGCCGAGCCCGGTCGACGCCAGCGCCTCGCGCTTCAGCACCGCCGGCACCGCCTTCGCCGCGTCGACGTCCGGCCGGCCCTTCGCGATTCCCTGCGCCAGCCGCCGGATGATCGCCTCCTTCGAGTCGGGCGCCAGGTCCAGGCACACGGCCTCCGGCGACACGATCTCCGACAGCCGGTAGTCCTTCACCTGCTCGAACTCGTCCCGGATCGTCCCGACCAGCTCTTCCAGTACGTCCTCCATCGTCACGATCCCGACGAACACGCCGTCCTTCTCGACGGTGGCGAGGTGGGGGCCGCCGGTGAGGAAGCGCTTGAGGAGGTCCTCGACGGGCATGTCGGGGGTGACGCGCAGGACGGGGCGGGCGATGGCGTTGAGGTTGACTTCCTCGCCGTGGGCCATGGCGAGGGCCATATCCTTGACGTGGACTTCCTTCTCGATGCGCTTGGCGGCGAGCGGGTAGCGGGAGTGGAGGGTGTGCTCGATGACGTCGAGGTTCTCGCGCCAGGGTTTGGCGGGATCGAGGAGCGCGGCCTTGGCGGCGGGGAGCATGACGTCGCTGACCTTGAGCGTCCCGAAGTCGAGGACGTTCTCCATCATGAGCAGGCGGGAGAGGGTGAACATCCCCTGCTCGTGGGAAGCGCCGATGAGCATCTTGAGCTCGGTTTCGCTGTGGGCCATCTCGTGGGGAGAGCCGGCCGGGATGCGGAGGAGGCGGAGGACGAGGTTCGTGGCGCCGCTGAGGATCCACATGCCGGGCCAGGAAATGGCGTGGACGATGCGGAGAGGCCAGGCGATGGCGAGGATGGAGGCCTCGGCGCGGCGGATGGCGAAGAGTTTGGGCGCCTGCTCGCCGATGATGATGTGGATGGCGGTGAGGAGGACGAATCCGGTGATGAAGGAAACGGTATGCAGGACGGTGTCGCTGGTGATGCCCATCTTCAGGAAGAGCGGGGCGAAGAGCCTTGCGAAGGCAGGTTCGCCGACCCAGCCGAGGGCGAGGGAGGCGATGGTGATGCCGAGTTGGCAGGTCGAGAGGTACGCGTCGATCTTGCCGAGGATGGCGAGCGCCTGGCGCGCGTTGAGGCTCCCGGCTTCCGAGAGCTCCCGGAGGCGGGTGGCGCGCACCTTGACGAGCGCGAACTCGGCGATCACGAAGAAGCCGTTGAAGGCGACGAGGGCGGCGGCGATGCCGAGGTAGAGGATCGATGAGTTCATGTCAGGGTCGCCACAGGGTACAACGACCCCGGGCGGCGCGGGAGTCCTCTACATCCCCGTGCCTTCGTGCAGGTCCTCGGGCGCCAGCACCCAGATCTTCCCGTCGCGGAACGTGATCTCCACCGGCGCGCCTTTCTTCATGATGTCCACGACTTCCTGCGCGGGGCGGTCGATCGCCTTGAACGTGTAGCGGGCGGAACGGCGGGCGGAGAGCGGGTCGACGACGAGCGGGACGTTGAGCGCGCGAGAAAGCTCCTCGGCGAGGTCGCGCAGCGAGACGTTCTCGCCGCCAACGTTGACGGATTTCTTCCAGAACTCCTTTTCGGCCTCGATCCTCCCCCTGCGCTCGTCCTCACGCCCGGCGGCTTCCTTCTTCTCCGCCTCCTCCTGCTCCTTCGAGAGGATGATCACCGAGTCCTTCGTGACCGTGAACGCGTACCCCGCCGGCTCGAGCGCCCGGCGCAGGAACGCGTCGATCGACTCCCCCTCCAGCGGCGCCAGCGCCGGCAACTGCGGCGGCCGGTCCGTCGGGCGCATCACGTAGTTCACGTCCGAAACCTGCGACAGGAACTTCAGGAACGCCTGCAGGTCCCCCGCGGGGATCGCCCGCGATACGATCGGCGTGTCCCGCAGCTTCTTCGCCAGCTCCGGCTCCCTCACCACCCCCGCGTTCCGGTCCGCCAGCACCGCCTCGCGCGCCTTCCACAGGTCCTTCAGGTCGAACCACACCGGCGGCGCGAACGACATCAGCTTGTCCTGCGGCATGATCACCAGCTCCCCCGACGCCGTCACCACCCACGCCAGGTTCCCCGACTTCGTGATCAGCTCCAGCGCCGCCAGCGCCTCGAGCTGCTCGGCGGCGATCGTCTCTGAAGCGCCCTCCGCGGCGGGGTCGAGCGTCGCCGCGAGCCCGTAGCGCGCCTTCAGGTCGGCCAGCGCCTGCGCCAACGGAAGCCCTTCCCACTCCACGTCGATCTTCGTCCCGCGCCATTTCTCCAGCGCCTTCTCGCGCACCGCGATGTACTCCCCCAGCGGCGTCTCCGGCGCGTTCGGGTCCAGCTGCCCGCCCTTCTCGATGTCCGTCGTCTTCACAAGCCCGGCCTTCGATTTGGCGAAGTCGCGCGGGCCGGTTTTCGCCTTGGAAGCGGTGCCGTCGGCGTTTTCGGCGGCGTCGCCCTCGGCGTCCTTGCGGCCGAAGCGGGCCTTGAGGACGACGAAGACGACGATGCCGAGGACGCCGGCGAGCAGGACGATCGGGAAGATGCGTTTCATCGCGGAGATTCTTTAACGACCGGCCCGGCCGGAACGCCGGGGCGCGCTACTCACGCCGCTTCCAGAAGAAGACGACGGAATCGCGGTTGAACGCGAGCTGGAGGAGTTCCCATCCCTGGGCGCCGCGGCGGTTGACGACGTCGAGGAAGGCCTTGCGGGCGGAGCCGGCGATGAGGGTGAGGGCGTCCTCGTCGGGCGGGGGCGCGTGGGGAGCGCAGAGCTGCTCGGTGGTCTTGACGCTGGCCTCGTAGACCCAGCGGCCGCCGGTGTGGGCGAGCGGGCGGTCCATGATGGACGTGTCGGTGGAGGCGATCGGGCGGCCGGGGGCGCCGGGCTTGCGGTCGGCCGGGTGGCCGACGAGGCGCGCGGTGGACGGCGCCTTTTTTTTCGGGGAGGAAGGGGGGTCGGGGACGACGTGGGCGGGGGCGACGAGGTGCTGCTTGTCGGCGGGGATCCAGGGGTTTACGACGGGCACGGGCTTTGGTGCAACTTCGGCGCCCATCGGCACCCACCCGCCGCCGGGCGAAGGCGCCGTCGCGGGCGGCTTCAGGTCTCCCGGGACCGGCGTCTTGGGATCGGCGATCTGCGGCGGCTGCCAGCCGACCTCGCGGAATTTCTGCGTCTTTTCAGGTTCCATCTGTTCCCACCCCGGGGGAAGGAGTTCCGTTTCGACTTCGCCGCGGGAAGCCCGGTCGCCCGGGGCGCCCTTGGCGCGCTTGGCCGGCAGGTCGTGCGTCGAGATCGGCGAGATCTGCCCCACCGCGGCGCGCGCCGCCGCGACGCTCGGCCGCGGCGCCGACTTTTTCAGCACGTCCAGCCATGTCCATTTGCCGTCGCCGCGGAGCGAATCGAGCTGCTCCTTGATCGTCCGGAGATGGCAATCCTCGTCCGCCGCGAGCGCGGTCCAGAAGTCGCGCTCCTTCGCCGCCTTCGCCTTCGCCGCGAGCCCGAGGAACATCGTGTAGTTCGCGCGCTCGTTCTCCAGCGCCGTCGCCAGCGCTTCCTGCTCGTTGAAATACGACGTCCCCGAGCGGTCCCAGGTGTCCTTCTTGTCCGACAGCCCCGGGTCGGATTTCTCGAATTCGGTGGCCGCGTAATCGACCCAGGCCTCCGAGGAATTCAGCGCCGCCTGCGCGCGGTCCATCTCCTCGAAGTGGTGCATTTCCCAGGAAGCGAGTCGGCCGAAGAGGTCGCGCGCCTGCTTGTTGCCGGCCTTGGAGCACGCGCCGGAATAGGCATGGAAGAGGGATTCGGCCCGGGCGCGGGCTTCTTCGAGGGCTTTCTGGGTGTCGGGGGCCGTAGGCATGAGGGGGATGGAGGGGTATTAAACGTGTAAAGATGGGGTGGGGTCAAGGCGCGGGGGCTGGGGGACGAAGAGCAACGACTTAATATGAAATATGTAATATGAAATAGGGAATATTCAATGGGGCGCTGGCTCCGGAGCCGGCATGCCCCCATTTCATATTCCATACTTCATATTACATATTGCACATTAAGTCGTTTTTTCCGTTCGTCACTTCCTCGGTATCCGATAAACCCGCACTTCTCCGCCCGGCATGACGAGCGCGAACTCATTCGGCTTCGGTCCAGGGACTGCAGCGACCGGCCGTCCGCCCAGGACCGGGAAAGTGGCCTTCTCGTACACCTTTCCATCGGCGGTGTCGAACACGCGCCCTTCCTTTTCTCCCGCGGCGATGAGCGTCCCGTCGCGCGTGAACGTGAGGATCGGCTCGGCGAGGTCCTCGGCGAAGCGGCGCACGTTGGAGAGATCGGGGCCGTCGAAGACGAGCGCGCCGCCGGCCTCGAAGGCGGCGGCGACCATGGGACGGTCGGGGACGCTGGATGCGGAGAGGGCAGCGACGTTTGCGGTCAGGTCGACGGTCGCGATGGCGCCGTCGCGGCCGAGGCGGGCGAGGCGGGGGCCGAGGGCGGCGAAGAGGTTCAGGCGCTGGGCGACGGCCGGGATCGGCGCGAACGAACGGAGCGATTCGCCCTCGGGAAGCGCTTCCTCGAGCTGGGGGAGCGGATAGATGGCGGAGATGGCGCCCTGCTGGGTGTAGGCCCAGGCGACGAGGCGGTCGAGGTGTTCGCGGACGACCCAGACGGTGCCGAGGTCGGCGACGGCGGCGCCGAGGACCTCGTCGGGGAACCACGGGGGCGTGCCGGCCGGGGTGACGTGGGGGACGGCGTCGGTGCGCGGGAAGGTCATGAGGCCGAGGCGCGGGCCGGGCGAGCCGGCGAACAGCACCGGGCGGGTCGCGTCAAGCCCGGGCTCGAGGATGTGCGGGTAGTTGAACGCGGGCATCCACGTCAGCGTCTGCACCGCTTCGCTCCACGGCGTGCGGGCGAGGACGGCGCCGCCGCCGCCGAACCCGGCGACGTAGAGGAGGTCGCGGCGCGCGGCCGCCGTCTCCCACGTGATGTCGCCGTTGCCGCCGGGAAGCTGCAACTGGTAAGCGAGGATCGGCGTCCACTCGGTTTCGCGCGGACGCGGCGGCGGCGGCGCGGGGCGACGGTGGCGGCGGGGGAAGCGCTCGACGTCGCGGGCGAGGAGGCGGTCGTCGGGGGCGGTGCGGGCGACAGCGCGGAGGAGTTCCTGCGCATCGGCGGCGTCCGCGGTCGGGAGGAGCCGGCCGGCGACGACGCGCGCCGCGTCGGCCGCGCGCTGGCGGGCCGGACGGTCGGGGTAGCTCCCCGAGGCCCCGGCGAGGGAGCGGGCGAGGAGAAGCGCCCGCGACGCGGGCAGGTTTTCGCGCAGGAACCGCGCGACGAGTTGACGCATCGCGTCATGACGCCCGAGCCGCCCCATCAGCGCGAACCGCGCATCGAGGCACGGCCCCGACTGGTGCGACCACGGCCACGTCGACTCGTAGAGCGCCAGCGCCTCCTCCGGCGCCGCCAGCTTCCCTTCCAGCAGCCTCCCCGCCGCCAGCGCGTCCCCGCGGTCCTCGTGCATCTTCACGGCCTTCCGCCACATCGCCGCGGCGTCCTCGGGGCGCTCGATTTTCGCGAAGAGGTCCCCGGCGGTCTCGAACTGCCCTTCCTCGTCGTAGATCGCGATCGCTTCCAGCAGCAGCCCGCCCTTCTCGAGGCACGCGGCGGCCTGCATCGGCTGCTTGAGCTTCTCGCGGTAGAGGACGGCGGCCTCGCGGAAATGGCGTCCCTCGGTGAGGGCGTCGGCGGCGGCGCGGAAGTCGCCGAGGAGTTCGGCGAAGATGTAGGCGGCGCGGCGGTGGCGGCCGAGGCGGAGTTCGCGGACGGCGAGCTCGCGGTACTTCGCGATGAGGTCCTGCTGGGTCTTCCAGTCCATCGACCAGGAGTCGGCCGGGCGGCCGCCGCCGAGACGTGAGAGGGAGAAGTCGGTGTTGCGGAGGCCGAGGGAAGCGCCCGGAGGAGCGACGCCGCGCCCGTCGCCGCCGCCGAACGGGATGGCGTACTTGAGGCCGGCGTCGGGGTCGGTCGCGAGCAGGTGCATGAGGCGGCGGATTTCCTTCTCGCGCGCCTTCTGGATTTCCGCGGCCCATTTCTGGAGTTTCTCGGCGGACCACGTGCGAAGCCTGCCGAGCCAGCCGGCGCCGCCCGCCGCGCCGCCGCTCGCCGCCGCGCCCGGCGGCTGCGCGCCCTTCGCCAGCCGGTCGATCGCCTCGGCCAGCTTGCGGTTCATCCACTGGGCGGCCTGCCCCATGGCGCCAGGTTCGCCCGGGGCCGGCGGCAACTCGCCCGGTTTGCGCGACCCGATGTCGCCGCGCCCCTGCGAGAGGATGATCTCGAGCCGCGGCGGCGTCTCCGGCTCCACGCCCAGCAGCCGCGGCCGCGGCGGCGCCCCCGCCTGCGCCTTCGTCCAGTCCGCCGGCCGCTCCTCGGGCGGCGCCAGAAGTTCGGCCACCCGCTTCAAGCTCCCCTCCCCGAATGCGACGAGGCCGACGCCGGGATGAAGCGCGAACGCCTCGCCGCCGAGCTTCCCGGCCTCGGCTTCGGACACGGGCGGTTCGAGTCGCGCGCGGCAAGGCAGCCAGAGCCGGCCGCCGAGGCAAGCCCAGGGCTCGGCGCGCGGGCCGGTCAGCGGACGGAGGCCGGCGGGAAGGGTCACGAGGGCGCCGCAGGGGCGGACGTCGCCGGGGGCGCGGGGGACGAGGCGGAGCGTCGCCTTCTCGAGCGGGACGCCCCACGCGGACATTTCCTCCAGCCATGCGTCGGGACCCGGGCCGGCGACGAACCAGCCGGCCGCCTCGCGCTGGGGCGTGTCACACGGCTGGAGCATCAGGGGGAACCGGATCATCGGGAAGCGCCCCCGGCGAAGGCAACGGCGTAGCCACAGAGGGCACAGAGGTCGCAGAGAACAGCGTCGTTCGAGAGCGAGCCCGTGCCGGCTCCGCCGGCACGGCCGGGCCGGTCAGCGCGCCCCCTCGAGCCGGAGGCTCGGAGGGGCGCGCTGGCCGGCCCGGCCGGCCACGGCAAAGCCGCGGCCGGGCTCGCGGCAAACCGTGCTCCAAGCGCGCCGAGCGTGTTCACCGGCTCTGCGCCCTCTGTGCCCTCTGTGGCCAAAGCCGTTTTTCCTCCGACCCAGCGCGCTGTTTCCATCACAGCCCCTCCACGAACCGCGTAATCAGCGCAAACACTTCCCCCGCGTCGTCCACCTCGCGCTCCCCGACGAAATACCGCGGCCCGCACAGCCGGCCGTCGGAGGTCCACGCCGCAAGCGGTCCATCGTCCGTCAGCACGATCGAGATCTCCGGCAGCCGGCTGTCCCCGCTTCGCAGGTGCAGCATCCCGCGCGTGTCGGTCCAGGCGCAGCTGCCGTTTTTCCACGCGGCGAGGCGGAGGCCGTAGCGCGCGCCGCGCGGGACGCCCGCGTTCCCGAACGGGACGAGCATGATCGTGCCGAGCTCGGTCTTCGGCTGCAGGAGGATCGATTTCCCGTCGGCCGACGGCGCGACCTGCCGGACGGGGCCCGTCCCCGGCGCCAGAAGCAGGCGGCCGCCCTCGACGCCGATCGACTGGAACTTGTGCCGGACGCTCCGCTTCGACAACTGTCCCAGCCCGTCCTCCAGCGCCATGAGCGGGTCGCCGTACACTTCGGAAGCGGCCTTCTTCTGGAGGTCGAGGACCGCGTGGCGGCGGGCAGAAGCCCCGGCGCCGCGGAGGGCGATGCGGTGGCCGTCGCGAGAAATCCCGGCGATGGTCCCCGCGGCCGCGAGCGGGTTCTTGAGCTCGAGCTCCGAACGGTCCGCGAGGTTCACGACGGTGCCCTTCACCGTCACCGCCCACGGCCCGTCGACGCCGCGGCGGTCGAAGACCTCGAGGAAACCGGCGTTGAGCGGCGCGGCGGGGACGCGCGTGATCGCGACCAAGCGGCCGTCGAAGGCGACGCACGCCCAGCCGGCGTTGTCGAAGAAGTAACGGCCGTGGCCCCACGAGGCGCCGTGCTCGATCGGGAAGACTTCGCGCAGCTCGCCGGAGTGCAGGTCGAAGACGTCGAGCTTGCGCGAGTACGCCAGCACGAGCGCCTCCTGGTGCCGGAACACCGCGGCGGGCGGATAGCCGGTCGCCGCGAGGCGGGCGATCGTGCAGCGGCCGGTCGCGAGGTCGGCAGTGACGAGATGAAGGGCCGCGCGGCTCGACCCGGCGAGCGCGTAGGCGAGCCCGTCGTCGTCCGCGGAGATCCAGTGGAGCACGCCGCGCGGCAGGGCGGCGGTGAGCTGGCGCGCGGCGGTGTCCCTCGAGGCCCAGTGCATCAGCCGGCCGTCGCGCGTCGCCGTCACGACTCCCCCGCCCGGCACCGGGCAGGCCCGCTTCGCTTCCACCTCGTGCGGCAGCAGGAACGGGAAGGGGTCGACGGAGAGGATGACGGGCATCGCGGAGTCGCGCGCAGGGGCGAGAAGCGGGACGCCGCGGAGTTCGCGCGGCGGCGGCGCGAGGATCGCGTCGAGCGCGAGCGACGCTTCCTTGAGCAGCCGCCGCCCGCGCTGGGTGACGGCCCACATGCGGTAGCGGCCGTCGGCGCCGACGGTGGCGACGTCGAGGGTGCGGTCGTCGAGTCGCGCGAGCGCGGCCGGGAAGTCCGGGTCGTGGAGGACGTCCTCGTGCGTCACGAGGATCGCATCGAGCGGGCCCGCGATCGCCGCGGTCCGCTCGAGGAACTTCGCGAGCGCTTCCACGGGGATCGACTCCGGCTGGAGCGACTCGAGGAGGTCGACGAGGCCGGCGCGGGCGGTGAGGTCGACGGGCACGAGGCCGGCGTCGGAGGGGCGGAAGGCGGAGATGGAGGTGAAGCGGTCGGCGGTGGCGGCCAGGGCGAGGGAGACGGCGGCGGCGAAGACGCGGGGGACGCCCCACAGGCGGATGCCGGCGTCGACGAGGATGGCGCGGCGGCCGGGGAGGTTGCGCGGGGGCTGTTCGCGGCGGAGGTAGAGGGCCTCGTTGAGGGCGACGCGGGTGGCGAGGGTCATCTCGTCGTGGGCGAGCTCGGAGACGAGGAGGCGGTCGAGCGGGCCGCGGTTGGAGATGTCGGAGACGCCGCCGAGGGGAAGTTCCTCGGGGTCGGAGACACGGCGGGGGACGTGGACGGCGGCCATGAGGTCGGCGGCGAGGCGCGCGACGCCGGCGAGTTCGCGGTCCTCGCGCAGGTCGGCGATCAGGCGGCGGACGGACTCCGCGGCGACTTCGTCGGGGACCGGCGCCGCCTCGGGAAGCCGGTCGAGCCCGGTGCGCGTCCGCAGCTCCAGCGCCTCGTTCGTGACGCGGCTGAGCCCCTGGCGCAGAACGGCGAGGTCCTGCAGGAAGCGGAACACGAGCCACCGGGAGATCGTCTCCGACTCGCGCGCTTCCGGCTGCGCGCCGTCGCCGAGCGCGCCGACGATCGCGTCCGCTTCCTCCACAGAGCCGCGACCTTCCGCCCCCTCGAACACGAGCGCGGCGATCTGGGCCTTGGCGTCGGCGCCGGTGCGGAGCTCGATGCGGAGGGAGGCGACGCGCTCGAGGGCGTCGAGGACGTCCTCGAGCCAGGCCGGGGGGAAGCGGCCGTCGAGGGAGCCGATTTTCGAGAGTTCGGCGACGTGGGCGCGGATGGCGGCGCGGCCGGCGTCTTTCCAGCCGGGGCGGCAGGCGGCGAGGAGGAGCATGAGCGCGCCGAACGGGGGGAGACCGCCGGGGGCGAGCTTGCCGAGCGCATAGGCGATTTCCTCGCGGAACGCGATCGTCGCGCCGTCGCGCCAGACGGCGACGCGACCGCCGTCGTTCCAGGCCCACCACGCCATCGCGGGCGGGGTCAGGTACGCGCGGGCGAGGGAGGCAGGGTCACGCATGGGCCACCGTGGCGCGGGCGGCCGAGCGGCTGGCGCGCACGAACGCCGCCGCGGGGACGCGATCGAAGGAGCCGTCGGCGTGGAAAAGGGCGAGGTCGCCCTCGGCGAGGGCGAGGCGTTCGCGCCAGGCCGCGGCGCCGGCCGCGGGGAGGAGCGTCCACCCGCACGGCACGGCGATTCCGCCCTCCTCGGCGTAAGGCGTCCCTGCGACGGGGGGCAGCGGGAGGCCGCGCACGAGCGCCTCGACCCCGGACGCCGCGAACGCCAGCGGGCGCAGCCGGGCCGCGGGCGCCGACTCCGCCCACGCCGCGAACGCCGCCAGCGGCAGGCGCAGCAGGTTCGCGGGGCGCTCTTCCCCCGCCCGCTCCAGCCGCGGTTTGACGCGCTGCGTCAATTCGGCGGGAAGGGACGCCGGCTGCGGCGCGACTTGGGCCCATGCCGCCGCGGCGACCCACGGTCCGTCCGGGAGCTTTCCCGCCGGGACGCGCTTCCCAGGCGCGCGGATGACGCCCCCCGCGGAGACGTCGTACCGGTCCGCGCCGGGGATGCGCCGCAGCTCGAGAGCCAGCTCTTCCCCGCCGTCCGGGCCGCGCAGCCAGACATCGGCGCCGCACTCGCAGGCCTCGATCCCGGGCTTGAGCCGGAGCGCGGCGGCGCTCGCGGCGCGGGCGGCGTCGAGACGCAGGGCCCAGGACCAGTTCTGCTGCATGGCGGGGACCTACTTCTGCTGGGGGGAGGATCCGGCCTTGGCCCAGAGCGCGTCGACTTTTTCGCCGAGGAAGCCGCGGGCGGCGGCGTCGCCGACCCACTGGACCCGCGCGGCGAGGGCGGCGAGGCGGTCTCGCGCCGCGGCGCGGTCCGACGCCGCCAGTTGCGCGTCCGACAGGCGCTTCTCCACCGCCTCGAGGTCCCGGGCCAGCGCCTCGGGGTCCGGCGCCGCGCCGCCGCGCGACCGCGGATGGGCGTCGGGCTCCTCGCCCGCCTTGCCGATCGCCTCGGCGACCTGCGCGGCAAGGACCTCGCGCTGCTCCTCGGTGTCCCAGATGTGCCGGAAGACCCAGAGGTCGCTCACCGCCGCCTTCGAACGCCCGCAGACGATCGCGCTCGCCGCGACCAGCCGCTGCAGTTTCACCGCCCGGCGGTCGCTGATCGCGATCCCCGCCTTCCGCAGGCGCGTCACCAGCCCGAGGTGCGCCGCGCGGACCGGCGCGAGGTCGACCTGCGGGAGGAGCTTCTGGAGCGACCGCACCTCGCCCACGCCGATGCTCGCCCGCTCCATCCCGATCTGCAGGTCGAGCTTCCAGCCGGCCTCGAGCACTTCCCCGAGCCGGTCGCCGCCGACGTTGTCGCAGCGGACGCGCATCAAGAAGCGGTCGAACAGCGCGCCGAGGGCGTCGTCTTCGGGGAGGCGATTGGAAGCGCCGACGACCATGAGGACGGGGAGCGGGCGGGTTTCGCGGCCGCGGCGGAAGACGCGCTCGTTGAGCGCGGTGAGCAGCGAGTTCAGGATCGCGGAGTTGGCGTTGAGGAGTTCGTCGAGGAAGACGAAGTCCGCCTCGGGCATCATCCCCTCGGTGTTGGTCGAGAGTTCGCCCTCGCGCAGCTTGCGGATGTCGAACGGCCCGAAGAGTTCGTTGGGCTCGGTGAAGCGCGTGAGCAGGTATTCGAAGGTGCGTCCCTCGAGGCGGCGGCCGAGCTCGTGGACGAGCGCGGACTTCGCAGTCCCGGGGGGCCCGAGGAGGAACAGGTTTTCGCCGGCGACGAGGCAGACGCCCATGAGGTCGACGATCTCGTCCTTGCCGATGAACACTTTCTTCAGCGGCTCGAGCACGTCGCCCACCAGTTTCTTTCCCGCGCTCACGCCGTCACCTCCGCCGCGCGGGCGACTTCGGCGCACAGCTCCGGATGCGCCCCGAGCGCTTCCCGCACCGCTTCATTCACGCGCGGATCGGCGAGCCGGGAAAGGTCCCGCCGCTCGAGGATGCGGTCGGCGTAGAGGCGGAGGAGCGCCGGATGATCGGCCACCGCGCCGGGCGCGACGCCCTCCAGCCCGCGGACGCCGACGGACGACAGCGGCCACGCGCGGCAGAGCGCAAGGAGCGACTCGACGAGCGGGTCGCTTTCGGAGACGCCACGGGCGAGCCCGACGAGGTCGGGAAGGATGTGCAGGGCGAGGTCGGCGGACCAGGCGGCGCCCGCGGCGTCGGCAGAGACGGGCGCGGGGATGGTGACGAGCGTTTTCACGGTCGTGGCGTCGAGTTCGCGGAAGACGAGGGCCTGGGAAGCGCCGTAGGCGACGCCGGCGGCCCAGAGGGCGACGGATTCGACGAGGGGAGGGGCGCCCTGCGGGGCCTCGACGCGGGCCTCGGCGTCCAGCGCGCGGAGCACGGAGAGCGCTTCGGCGAGTTCCTGCGGCGGGACGGGCCGCGGCGGCGCGACTTTGGCGCGGCCGTGCTCGCGGAGAGAGTTGAGGAAGGAAGGCAGGGACATGGGGGAATCGTAGCAGATTTGGAGTGGCGAGCGGCGAGCGGCCAGCGGCGAACGGCGAGTGGTGAGTCGTGAGTGGTGAGTGGTGAGAGCGCGCGAAGAATTCGAGTTGCCGTCGACCGCGGACTTCACTAGGATCATCGCCGTCAACGGGGCGTAGCGCAGCCTGGCTAGCGCGCTTGCTTGGGGTGCAAGAGGTCGCAGGTTCAAATCCTGTCGCCCCGATTCAGGTAGGACGTGGAACAAAATAAGCCGGGGGGGGGGGGCCCCCCGGGCGCGCCCCTCCCGCCCGCTTCTTTTCTTCCACGTCCTACCTGAATCGGCGGAAAACGGCGCGGGAAGGACACTCACTGGGGGGGGAAACGGCCAATGACCACGGACCCTGTGGCAAAAGTGTTTGCGATGCACGGGGACGCCCGGCAGCGGGCGCTGATCCGTCGGCTGGCAAAGTCCCCGGCGCAGGCCCTTCCCGTCCTCATGGAACTCACCGGCACGGGTTACTCCCCCTCCGTGCAGCGGTGGGCGGTGGAGGCGCTCGGCCACCTGCCGGAGCGGCTGGCCTGGCGCCCTGTCAGCCGGGCGCTGAAGAGCCCGCACATGTCCGTCCGGCTTCATGCGATCTGCGCCGTGCGCGCTTTCGGGAACCGGCGGCGCGCCGCGGCGCTCCGGCCGCTGCTGCGCGACGAGAGCGGCGGGATCCGGGTCAACGCGCTGGCCGTGGTCGGCGAATTTCGGCCGCGGTGGCTGGGGGCGGAACTGAAACGCGCGGCGCGGGACCCGAAGGACTACGTGCGGAAGCTGGCGGTGAAGCTGGGGAGCGCCCAGTGAACGGAATCTCCGTCGAGATCGTGTGGCTCGACGAAGACGTCGTCGAGCTGCGGATCACCGGCTCGAACGGCCCCTTCAGCGGCCGCACGCAGGTCTACGGAGGCCTCGACGCGCTGTCGAAGCTCGCGGCGTGGGCGAAAGCCTTCCCGCAAAATCCCGACGAGCGCCGCCTGATCGAGCTCGGGACCTTCGATCCGGGTTTCGCGGGAGGCGGCGCGCGCCTCGGCCTCCGCTGCACCGACGCCGCCGGCCACGTCGCGCTCGACGTTCTCCTCGCCACCCAGGTCGAGAACAACCGCCACCAGCGCGCCGAGTTCTTCCTCGAGGTCGAGCCCGCCGCCCTCGACGCCTTCGCCGCGCAACTCGCCTCGCTCGAACTCCGCAAAGGCGAGTCAGCCGTCCTGCCGGCGCGCACTCCCTAGCAGGCCGATCCTGGCCACCGGCCGCTCGCCGCTGGCCACTCGCCGTTACTCTTCGTGATTCAGCACTTCGCCAAGGATGGCGAGCGCGAGTGCCTTCTTCTTCTGCGGCGCCGTCTTCACGAGATCCAGCAGCTTCGCCTCCGTCACCTCCTCGACCGCGACGACGCCCTTCGCGTCGAACAGGAACAACTGGTGCAGCTCCACCCCCAGCCCGCGCGCCAGCTTCGCCACATTGTCGATCGTCACGTTGCGCTCGCCCCGCTCGATCGCCCCCAAGCTCTTGCTGTCCATGTGCGCCTTCACGGCAAGCTCCTCCTGCGTCCACCCGCGATACTTGCGGATGGACCGGACGCGCTTCCCGAACGCCCTGCGGCTGGTGTCGACGGCCACGGTCTCCCCCCTCGCGCCAAAGATGACGGAAGTCTAGTCCCGCTTGCCCTTCGCCGGCTTCTTTTTCGGCGCGGCTTTGGCCCGGAGCGCGTCCCAGGCGGCGATGCGCTGGGCGATTTCCTTCTCGAACCCCTGGTCTGACGGGGTGTAGAAGCGCTGGCCGGCGAGGTTGTCGGGGAGGTAGGTCATGTCGGGGGCGAAGTGGCCGGGGAGGCTGTGCGCGTACTTGTAGCCCTTGCCGTAGCCGGAGGCCGACATGAGCGGCGTGACGGCGTTGCGGAGCGCGAGGGGGACGGGCTCGTTCTCGGATTTCTGGAGCGCCTCGATGACGCTGCCGTAGGCGGTGTAGATCGCGTTGGACTTGGGCGCGGTGGCGAGGAAGACGGCGGACTGCGCGAGGGCGAGCGTCCCCTCGGGAAGGCCGATGAATTCGACCGCCTCCTTCGCGGCGAGCGCGACGCGAAGCGCGGCGGGGTCCGCGAGGCCGATGTCCTCGCACGCGAACCGCACCATGCGCCGGGCGACGTACAGCGGATCCTCGCCGGCCTCGATCATGCGCCCCATCCAGTACAGCGCCGCCTGCGGGTCGGACCCGCGCATCGATTTGATGAAGGCGCTGATGATATTGAAGTGCTCTTCGCCGGACTTGTCGTAAATGAGCGCCTTTTTCTGGGCGGCGGCGCGCACGCCCTCCTCGGTGAGGCGGTGGACGCCGTCGGCGCCGGGGAGCGCCGTCGTGACGGCCAGCTCGAGCAGGTTGAGCGCGACGCGGGCGTCGCCCTCCGACAGGCTCGCGATCGCCTCGATCACGCGCGGCGGCGCTTCGATGTTCTGCGCGCCGAGTCCGTTCTCCTTGTCCGACAGCGCGCGGCGCAGCAGCGCCCAGACGTCTTCTTCCGTGAGCCGCTCGAGCCGGAACACGCGGCTGCGCGACAGGAGCGCGGAGTTGACCTCGAAGCTCGGGTTCTCGGTCGTGGCGCCGATGAGCACGACGGTCCCGTCCTCGACGTGCGGGAGGAACGCGTCCTGCTGGGACTTGTTGAAGCGGTGGATTTCGTCGACGAACAGGATGGTTCCCTTGCCGTTCTGGGCGCGGGTGAACTTGGCGCGGTCGATGACGTCGCGGATTTCCTTCACGCCGCTGGTGACGGCGCTGAATTGCGTGTACTCGAGGCCGGTTTCCTTCGCGATGAGCCGCGCGAGGGTCGTCTTGCCGGAGCCGGGAGGGCCCCAGAAGATCATGGAGGGGACGCGGGGCGACTTGAGCGCCGCGCGCAGCGGCGCGTTGGGGCCGACGAGCGATTCCTGCCCGACGTACTCGGCGAACGAGCGTGGCCGCATGCGATCGGCGAGCGGGCCGGGCCGCAGGGCTTCGGGTTTGGCGTCGAAGAGGCTCATGGCGGTCCTCGTTGAAAGTGGTGGGGGAAGTATGCGGGGCGAAGCGGCTTGCGGCCAGATTCTGCGCCCGCGGCAAAGCCTACTTCGCCAGCAGTCGCACCACGTCATCCTGCAGGCGCATCGCCGGCGGCGACCCTTCCTTGAGGTTGGAGCAGAGCACCGCGAACGCCACGCGGCCCGCCTTTGTGTCCACGTACCCCGCGAGGTTCGAGACGCCGGCGATGGTGCCGGTCTTCGCGCGCACGACGCCCTCGAGCCCCGCGAGCCGCTTCGACAGCGTCCCCTCGGCCCCCGGGACCGCCATGCAGTCGCGAAGGAGTTCGCCCCACGGGCGCTTCCCCGCCGCGCAAAGCAGCTTCGTCACGGTCGCCGCGCTGGCGCGGTTGCCCTTCGAGAGGCCGCTTCCGTCGAGCCACGCGAATTCCTCGGGGGTGATGCCGAGCGTGGCGAGGGCCTTGCGGCCGGCGGCGATGCAGTCGGCGACGGAAGCGCCCGGCGGTGCGGCGGCGCGGAGCATCTGCTCGGCGTAGAAGTTCTGGGAGCGCTGGAGCATGACGCGAAGGGCGTCACGCATGGGGGTGGCGTGGACGAGGGGCTGGCCGTCGCCGAAGCCGGGGGCGAAGGGAGCCTTGAGGACGGCGACGGGGGCGTCGGCGGCGTCGAGCCTGGAGCGGACGAGAGTTTCCTTGAGGACGGCGCCGAAGAAGCGGGCGGGGTCGTGAATGGTGACGGACTCGGTAAGCGCGGCGGCGCCGGTGAGGAACTTGCCGGTGACGGAGATGGTGTTGGAGCCGGGCTTGCGCCAGAAGACGACGGAGTGCTGGGACTTGTCGGCGGTCGACGTGCACTTGTTGTCGATCTTCACGTAGGCCGTGTCGGGCGACACGCGGACGACCGCGGGCTCCCCGGGGGCCTTGCCGGGCGTCACCGTGATGTCGACGCAGTCGTCGTTGAGCGCCAGGGCCCCGGCCGGGGCGCAGTACCACTCGTTGAGCTGGTCCCTGGGCCACGCTTCGCCGATGTGGTCGGGGCCGAAGCGCGTCTCGTCGAGGTCGATGCGGGTGATCTTGCGGATGCCGGCCTCGCGGAGGGCATCGGCCCAGCGCTCGAAGACGGCGCAGGGGTTGCCGCCGGAATCGCGGCCGGAGATCGAGGGATCGCCGCCGCCGACGGCGACGAGCGCGGCCTCGCCGTCGGCGCCACGGAGGACCCAGAGGCGCGTGACGAATTCGTGGTCCGGACCGAGGATCTCGAGCGCGGCGCAGGCCGTGAAAATCTTCGTCACCGACGCCAGCGGGAACGTCTCGTCCGCGCGCTGCCCGCCCAGCGCCGCGCCGCCGTCCACCGGCCGCGCGTCCATCCCCGCCGCCGCCACCCCCTGCTTCTGCGCGAGCCGCGCGAACTCCGCGTCCAGCTCCCCGCCCGACGCGCGGACGGCGAAGGCGAGAAAGACCGCCGCCGCCGCTCGCCGCATTACTTCAGCGCCGCTTCAAAGTCCGACGCCGACGGCACGCGCCCGCCGCTCGACACGACCTTGCCGTCCTTGCCGATGAGGACGTGAAGCGGCATGTCGTTCACGGGGTAACCGTACTTGGTGCGGGAGAGCTGCCGGGGATCGGGGACCAGCAGGTGCTGGATCCCTTTCGAGGACGCGTACCCCTTGGCCTTCGCGCCGTCCTCGCCGAGGAAGATCTCGGCCGTGAGCACTCCCTTGGGCGTCCACGTCTTGACGGCCTCGACGAGGCCGGGAAGCGCCGAAGCGCAGGTCCCTCACCACGTGGCGCCGAAGACGATGAGGACGGGCTGCTTGCCGCGGAAGGAGGAGAGCATGAAGACCTTGCCGTCGGCGTCCTCGAGGACGACCTCCGGGGCGTCGTCGCCGGGGTTGATGCCCTTCTTGTTGCCCGAGACGGGCGGCGGCGGGTCGGGAGGCTTGACGGGCGGGGGCGTCGGCTTGACGTCGTCGACGTTGCCGGTGTGCTTGATGGGCTCGACGGGCTGGGTGGGCGTGCCGCCGGCAGGCTGGACGGGAGGAACGTTCGGCCGCTGCACGGGGTACGGGCCCTGCTTGCCCTTCTTGGGCTGGGTCGCGGTATCGCCGCAGCCGGCGAACAGGAGCGCCCCGAGCATCAGGGCCACGAGTGAACGGTGCGTCATGGTGTGTTCCTAACGGACGGCTTCTTCGAAAAGGGCGTCTCCGGGCAACTCGTGCCCCGTGTACCGGATGACTCCCTTCCGGTCGACGAGGACGAAGTGAGGATAATTCCCGAGCTTGAAAAGGGCGATGGAGATGTTCTGGGGATCGAGGACCATGCGGAATGTTGCCTGGAATTCCGCAGCGAAGGCGTCGGCCCGCGCGGGAGTTTCCGAGAGGAGGACCGCGGCGACCTCGAGGCGCTCCCCGCGCTTTTCATGCACCTGCTGGATGTCCGACATCTTCCCGCGGCACATCGGGCACGCCGTCGTCCCGAACACCAGCAGCTGCGCCCGCTTCCCCGCCATCCCGGCCGAGACGTACGGCGCGCCTTTCGAGTCGAGCAGCGAGAACGCCGGTGCCGTGTTGCCCACGGCGTTCCCGACGGGGGGCGGCGGCGCGGGCTTGGGCGGCGGAATCGGCGGGCGGCAGCCGGCGAGGACGACCGCCAACGCCGCCGCGACGGCCGCTTTCACTTCGCCTCCTCCAGCACCACGACCTTCGACCCGCGGTCGGCGATGTAGACCTTCCCGTCCGGCCCGACCGTCATGCCGGTGGGCGCCACGACCTGCGAGTCTCCGTTCCCGTACATGAGGTTGCTCCCCAGCTCCGTGCCGTCCGCGGAGTAGACGACGAGCTTGAAGAGCTTGATGTCCATGACGTAGAGCCGGTTGTTCGCCCAGGCGATCGGCCCGGGGAGGCCGTCCGTGAACGCCTTGAAGATCCCGTCGAACGTGCCGTCGGGCTTGAAGCGCTGGATGGTCTTGACGCCGGAGTCGCTGGCGTAGATGCGTCCCTGGTTGTCGACGGCGAGGCACTTGGCCGTATAGAAGTGGTTGTCCGTCATCCCGCGCCCGCTCCACTTGGTGCCGGCCTTCCACAGGAATGCGCCGTCCTTGATCGAGAGCGCCTGGAGGCGGAAGTTGCCGGAGTCGAGCCCGTACATCGTCTCGCCGTCGGGCGAGACGGCGATGTCGACCAGGTAGCTGAACTTCCCGTTCTCGGAGCCGTAGCCGCCGATCGCGCGCTCGATCTTCCCGGTATTGGGGTCCATGATGTTGATCGTGCTGAGCTTCCCCCACTCCGTCATCCACACGCGCTTCTTCGAGTCCACGAGCACCCGGTCCGGGTACTTCACGGGGATCGCGGTTTCGCGCAGGAGGGTGAAGTCGGTGGCGACGGTGAAGAGCTTGCGGGTTCCCTTGTCGAGGGCGTAGATCGCGCCGGTGGGGTCGAGCGCGACGGACTCAATGCCCTTGTACGCGCCCTTGAACGCTCCCTTGAACGTGAACGCGAGGGTCTTGGGGTCGGGCGGCTTGGCCTGCATTTCCTTGAGCGCCTCGGCCTGGAGCGCCATCGCCTCGGGATTTCCGCGGCGGACGTCGAGCGCCGCGCGCGCCTCGGCCTCGACCTTCTTCCAGTCCTTCGTTTCCTTCGCCTTCTTCGCGGCCTCGAGGTGTTCGGTGAAGAGCCTGTCGGCGGCGTCGCGGGCGGCGTTGTCCTCGAGGATCTTGGCCTTGGCGCGGGCGCTGTCGGCCTCGGCGGTGGACGGGGCGATCTCCGCGGCGGCGCGGTAGCCGGCGGCCGCGGCGTGCGGATCGGTGGTCTCGAGATTCTTCGCCTCGAGGATCTTGCGGGCGTAAGCCGCGTTCTTCTCGCGGCGATCGACGTCCTCGCGGGCGGCCTTGAGCAGCGCCCCGGCGTCGCCGCCGACCACGCCCACGAGCGCCTCGGCGTCCGCAAGCCGGAGCCGGGCCGGCGTGAAGTCGCCGCGCCCCGCCGCGTCGGACGCCTCCTTCATGAATTTCTCGAAGCGCCGGCGATTGTCCTCCGCGGTGGCCGCCGCGCCGCGCTTGGCCTCCAGCGCCCGCGTCAGCCGGCCGTACTCCTCGGTCTCGACGGCCCCCTCGGCCAGCGTCGCCACGGCGACCAGCGCCTTCTCCGCCGCTTCCAGGTCCCCCGCTTCGATCGCGCTCTTGGCCTTGTCGGCAGCCTCGCGGAACTTCGCGGCGTGCGCCTTGTCGGCGGCCGCCTGCTCGTTGTCCAGCGCCGCCGTGCGCGTCCGCTCGAGCTCCGCGGTGATCTGGATGATCACGTCCTGCCGGACTTTCTGCGCGTTCGCCTCGTCGAGGAGCCGCTGGAGCGCCTGGACGGAAGCCGACGTCGCCATGGCCGGATCGACGCGCGCCTCGATGAGCCGGTTGCGGAACGCCTCGGCCGTCGCCATCTCCTGGCGCTCGCGGATGTCCCGCAGCGCCTCGTTGATCTCCAGCCGCTGCGAGCCGGTGGCGTCGGGGAGAAGGGCCGCGTACGCCTCCGAGGCGGCCTTGAGATCGCCCTTTTCCGCAAGGTCCGACGCGTCCTTCATCTTCTTTGCAAACGCCTTCTCCGCCGCCTGGGCCGCGGTGTCGTCGGGCGGCTTGGTGGTCGTGCTGCCGTTGCCGTTCGTGCCCGTGCCGCCGGTGGTGCCGCCGTTGCCGGAGTTCCCGTTCGAGGACGAGTTGCCGTTCCCGCCCGCCCGGTTCAGCCCGTACTTCCACACCGCGAACGACCCGACCCCGAGCCCCGCGACCAGGAACATCACCGCCGCGATGTAGCGCGGGTTCCGCCGGCCGATCTGCGTGCCGATGTTGGTCACGCCGGATTTCACCGACGTGATCATCCGCACCATCGTGGAGGGATTCTGCGGAAGCGACACGAGCGCGTTGGAGAGCTCCTGGCAGGTCTGGTAGCGCTCCGCCGGCTTGTCCCGGAGGCACTTCATCACGATGACGTCGAAATCCTTCGTCACGTCCTTGTTGATGCGGCTGGGCGGGTCGAAGATCCCCATCGGGACCCGGCCGGTGGCCATCTCGTACAGCATGACGCCGACCGAGTAGATGTCGGCGCGGCGGTCGACGTTCTTGGCGTCGCGCTTCTGCTCCGGCGCCATGTAGTCGAGCGTCCCCATCGCCATGTGGTCGCCCGTCAGCGTGCCGATCGCCGTGGACTTCTCGGCGAGCTGCGCGATGCCGAAGTCCGCGACCTTGGCCACGCCCGTCGTGTCGTCCAGCAGGATGTTCGCGGGCTTGATGTCGCGGTGGACGACGCCCTGCTCGTGCGCGAAGTGCAGCGCGCTGCAGACCTGGATGCCGATCTCGATCAGCTCCTTGAGCGTGACGCCCTTGGCCTGGAGCTTCGCCGCCAGGCTCATCCCCTTCACGTACTCCATCACGAAATAGCAGGTCCCCGCGTCCTCGCCCTTGTCGATGATCTGGATGATGTTCGGGTGGTTCAGCTTCGCGACGGACTCGGCCTCGCGGTGGAACCGCCCCACGAACTGCCGGTCGCGCGAGAATTCCTTGGGCAGCACCTTGATGGCCACGACGCGGCCGAGCGACTGCTGCGTCCCCTTGTACACCACGGCCATGCCGCCGCGCCCGAGCAGCTCCGTCGTCTCGTAGGGCCCGAGCTTCATCTTGGCCCCGTCCTTCGACGGGCCCCCGCTCGGGTCGATCATCGTCTTTTCGTCGTTCGAGGACATGGTTCTACTTTTCCACCTTCGCTTCTTCGAGGGCGCCCTGGACTTCCACGACTTCGAACGGCTTCTCCTTCCCCTTCAGCTTGATCGCGTCCAGCTCCTTCACCCGGAACACCGGCTGCGCCTTCGCCAGCGTCTGCTTCGCCGCCAGGATCTGGCCCGGCGCCGCCGCGCTGCACAGCCGGCTCGCCGTGTTCACCGCGTCGCCGATCACCGTGAACTCCATCCGCTGCTCGCTGCCGATCATCCCGAGCGCCGCCACCCCCGTGTTGATCCCGATCCCCATCTGGATCACCGGGTGGCCGCGCTTCTCCCACTCCGCGTTCATCCGCTTGAGCTTCTCCATCATCGCCAGCGCGCACTGGAGGGCGCGGTCGGGGTCGTCGGGGCCCGTGAAGGGCGACCCGAAGACGGCGAGGAGGGCGTCGCCGATGAACTTGTCGAGCGAACCCTCGAACCGGAAAATCTCGGCGGTCATCTCCTGGAAGTACTCGTTGAGGAGGCCGATCATCTGGTCGGCGGAGAGCTTCTCCGAGAGCGTCGTGTAGCCGCGGATGTCGCTGAACAGCACGGTGACTTCCTGCGACTTGCCGCCCAGCTCGATCTTCTTGGACCCGTCGACGATCTGCTCGACGACGTTGGGGCTGAGGAAGCGCTCGAAGTTGGCGCGCTGCTTGGCCTGGTTCTGGATGGTGGCGTAGAGGCGGGCGTTCTCGACGGCGAGGGCGGCCTGGTTGGAGACGCCGGTGAGGAGGCGGAGGTCTTCCTCCGTGTACGCGCCGACGGCGCGCTTGGAGTGCAGGTGCAGCATGCCGAGGACGCCGGACTTCGCCTTGAGCGGGGCGCACATGAAGGAGCGGACCTGGGAGTTGAAGACCGAGGTGTCGCCCTTGGAGAAGCGCGCGTCGGTCTGGGCGTCGCTCGACAGGATCGCGACTTCCTCCTGCAGGACGCGGCCCATGATCGCCTTGGAGATCGCGACGTGCTCGATCTTGGTCTGCCCGTCGCGGGCCCGGACGATCTTGGGGATCAGCTCGCCGGAGCGGTCCCGCAGCAGGAGGAACGCCTCGTCGGGGCGGAAGAGCTCCATGACCTTCTCCATGACGAGCCCGAGGACCTCGGAGAGGTTCGTGGAGCTGGAGAGGTTGGCGGAGACCTCGAAGATGAGCTGCAGGCGGGCGTTTTCGCGGGCGAGGGCGGTGGCGTCGAGCTTGGCCGGCGCCGGCGCGATGGCGTCGCCGACGCCGATGATCGTGCGGACGGCGGGGTTGACGAAATTGAAGTCGCGCTCGAAGTCGCGCGCCGCGGACGACGACGAGAAGGCGAACTTCGTGCGGCCGATCTGGAGCTCGTCCTTGTCGCTGAGGAACGCCTCCTTCACGCGCTTGCCGTTCACGAACGTCCCGTTCTTGGACTGGTCCCGGACGAGGATCCGGCCGTCGGGGCGGCGGGCGAGGGTGGCGTGGACGCGGGAGACGTTGAAATCGTGCTTGAGGACGATGGTGCAGACCTGCGAGGAGCGGCCGATGGAGAGCGGTTCCTCGGTGATCTCGAAGATCGAGCCGGGATTCCAGCCTTCGCGGGTGGTGAGGGAGGGCATCAGGCCGCAAGTCTAGCAGACGGAAGCCGGAGTGGGGGTGCATCACACCCCGCATCAATCGCCGTATCTTTTCTTGTCTTTTGAATGGCGCTGACTTTGGCTCGCTAAACAAAAGCGCCTCCGTGTGCCGATGAGGTTGTGTCACCAAACTCTCGAGCACTCCGGAGGCGCGATGCGATCTTCATTTGTTTTCGGCAAACGACCATTTCAGCTGAAGCGTG
>CAZPWT010000034.1:0-99806 GCA_964590435.1 uncultured Planctomycetia bacterium | reverse complement strand
CGCGGGAAACAGTCGCCCGGAGGCACGTGGCGCCGGCCCGTCCGGCGCGCCTCGAAAACTGCCGTTTCTCCTCCACACCCCTCGCGCGCGCCGGATGGGCTGGTGCCGCGTGCTGGAGGGCGAATGTTTCTCGCGCTCTCACCACTCGCCGCTGGCCGCTGGCCGCTGGCAACCGGTCACTGGCACCTAGACACCGCCCGCTCCTCCCGCGAAACTGACATCCTGATGAAACTCTTCTTCGTCGCCGGCGAAGCCTCAGGCGATCTGCACACCGCCGGGCTTGCCCGCGCCCTGCTCGCCCGCGACCCTTCGCTCAAGCTGAAAGGGCTCGGCGGAGCGAAAATGCGCGAGGCCGGCGTCGAGATCGTCGAGGACATCACCGCGCAGGCCGCGGTCGGCATCGTCGAGGTCGTCGGCGTGCTCGGATACTTCTGGAAGCTCTTCGGGCGCACCGAAAAGCTGCTCGCGGAGGAAAAGCCCGACGCGCTCGTGCTCACCGATTTCCCCGAATTCAACCTGCGGCTCGCCGACGCGGCGAAGAAGATGGGGATCCGCGTCGTGTACTTCATCAGCCCGCAGCTCTGGGCGTGGCGGCAGGGGCGCGTGAAGGTCGTGAAGCGCGCGGTGGACCGGATGCTGTGCCTGTTCGGGTTCGAGCAGGACTGGTACCGCGAGCGCGGCGTCGACGCGATCCACGTCGGCCACCCGATCCTCGACCAGCTCTCCAAGTCGACCGACCGCGCGACGCCCCGCCGGGAACTCGGGATCCCGCCGGACGGCCCCCTGTTCGGCCTCTTTCCCGGCTCGCGCCGCAAGGAGTTCCGCTACAACTTCCCCATCCTCGCCGAAACCGCGAAGCTGCTCGCGGCCGAGGTCCCCGGCGCGCGCTTCCTCACCGGCCTCGCCCCGCGCATCACGGCCGAGATGGTCGCCCCGTTCGAGAAATCCACCGGCCTCTCGTTCAATCCCGTCGCCTCCCGCACCATCGACGCCTTCCGCGCTTCCGACGTCGCCCTCGTCGCCAGCGGCACCGCCACGCTCGAGTGCGCCGTCGTGGGCACGCCCCTCTGCGTCGTCTACGACATGTCGCTCACCACGCTGCTCATCGCCCGCGTCTTCACCCGCGGCCGCGAGCACTATTCGTTGCCGAACATCGTCGCGGGCCGGACCATCGTCCCCGAGTTCTACGGCAAGAACGCAAAGCCGCGGGCGATCGCGGACGCGGCAAAGAAGTGGCTCGACCCCGCGGAGCGGGCGAAAGGCGAGCGGGACTTCGACGAGATGCGCGCTAAGCTGGGCCGGCCGGGGGCGCTGGAAACGACGGCCGACGAGATCCTGAAATTCCTTCGGGAAGCGAAATGATCCTGGTCACCGGCGGCGCGGGGTTCATCGGGTCGCACCTGCTCGAGCGGCTGGTGCGCGAGAAGAAGCGCGCCTGCTGCGCGATCGACGAGTTCAACGACTACTACGACCCGGCGCTGAAGCGGGAGAATTTCGCGGCGCTGAAGAAGGATGTGCCGCTGCTGGAGGCGGACATCCGGGACGCGGAGAAGGTCGAGAAGTTCATCCGTCGGCACCGGCCGGAGACGATCGTGCACCTGGCGGCGCGGGCCGGGGTCCGGCCAAGCCTCGAACAGCCGCTTCTCTATGAAAGCGTGAACTGCGGCGGCACGCTGGTGCTCCTGGAGCTGGCGCGGAAATTCGGAGTGAAGCGGTTCGTGTTCGCGTCGAGCTCGAGCGTGTACGGGGCGTCGAAGAAGGTGCCGTTCCGCGAGACCGACCCGGTGATGGAGCAGGCGTCGCCGTACGGGGTGACGAAGCGCGCCGGGGAGCTCTACTGTTCGAACTACGCCTCCCTCTACGGCCTGCCGTGCATCGCGCTGCGCTTCTTCACCGTCTACGGCCCGCGCCAGCGCCCCGACATGGCGATCCACAAGTTCGCGCGGCTCATGCTCGCGGGCAAGCCGATCCCGTTCTACGGCGACGGCCTCTCGCGCCGCGACTACACGTACATCGACGACATCATCCAGGGAGTCGCCGCCGCCACCGAATGGGAAGGCCGCTTCGAGATCGTGAACCTCGGCGAATCGCGGACGGTTGAGCTGCGCGAGCTCGTCGAGCTGCTCGAGAAGGCGCTGGGCCGCAAGGCCGAGCGCGAGAATCTCCCGGACATGCCGGGGGACGTGCCCGCGACGTGGGCGGACATCTCGAAGGCGAAGCGGCTGCTCGGGTACCGCCCGTGCGTACCGATCGAGAAGGGGCTGGAGCGGTTCGCGGCGTGGCTCAAGGGGCGCACGAAGTCCCGGTAGGGTCGGTCCTAGTCCGCGAGGACCTTCATCGCGTCCGCCGGCTTCGCCTCCGACAGGAGCCGCTTCCGCACGCCCTCGTCCTTCATGCGCGTCACGATGGCGGCGAGGACCTTCGTGTACTCCGCGGCCTGCTTGTCGTTGGCGCCGATCATGACGGCGATGGTGACCTTTGCGCCGTCGAGCGAGTCCCACTCGATCCCGGCTTTCGACCGGCCGATCGCCACGGTGAAATCCTTCACCGACGGGACCTTGGCATGCGGCATGGCAAGGCCGAGGCCGATGCCTGTGGAGAGGATGTTCTCGCGGTCGACGATCGCCTTCTCGAACGCCTTCGCGTCGCCGATGTTCTTCGAGGTGGCCATGACCGCGCAGAGCTCGCGGAGGGCGCCCTTTTTGTCTCGCGACTGGAGGTCGATGATGCGCTCAGGAGCGAGCAACGGGGAGAGTTTCATGGGCGGATAGTACGCAGGGAGCGCCTCGCCGGGAAGCGAAGTTCAGAGAGCGCGTGAAACAAGCGAGAGACGTCGGCGATCGGACCTCGCGTCCCGCCGTCGCCAACTGCCGCGACGGCGTGCCGCTCGCCCCGATCGCTCGCCTTCACTCGCTTGTTTCACGCGCTCTGTGAAAACAGCGTCAGCAAAGAGGGCGTGAGGTCGTGTGGTCCGCCTGAAGGGGTCTCATCATGTCGTAGGCCGCAGGGTCGAACGCGCAAACAACGAAGCACGTTCTAAGGAAGTCATTTTCCACTCTGAGCGTGAAAAAGATTTTCGTGGGCCGGGGCGGAGTCGGCCTCCTATGGAAACGCTTGCGAGAAAGAGAAACCTCGGCCGACGCAGCCTTGGCCCACGAAGATCTTTTGCACGCTCAGAGGGAGCCGAGGCGGCGGAGGGTCGCCGCGGCGCCGTGGGAACGGGCGAGGGCGACGGCCTCGGCGCGCGCTTCGGCGGCGGCTGCCACCTCGCCCAGGGCTGCATAGGCCGCGGACTGGTCCTCGAGCAGGCGGAGGCGTTCGTGGACGACGGCGCAGCGCGGGGCGAGTTCGCGGGAACGGGCGAGGTGCTCCGCGGCCTCCGGGAGATTCCGGGCATCGGCCGCGACGCGGGCCAGGGCCGCGTGGGCGAGCGCCTCGTGCCCGGCCTGCCGCCGGCGCCCGGCGATCTCGATCGCGCGGTTCGCGTCTTCCGCCGCGCCGCTTCCCGGGACGCGGGACCGGAGCCTCGCGCGCACGATCAGGGACATCGCCAGCAGGTCGTCCGCAGCCTTGTCCACGGCGAGCTGCATCGCGGCGGCGACGGCCGAGTCCGCCTCCGGCATGCGCCCCGCGTCGCCGTGCAGTTCGCCCAGCCGAATCTGGATCAGCGTCTGGTTGTAGGCGTTCCCTTCGGCCCGCGCGAGCTCGAGCGCCTGGGTCAGTTCGGAAAGGGCGCGCCCTTCCTCCCCGAGAAACGCGTGGGCCTGCCCGAGATTGCGGAAGGCGAGCATTTCCGCGGAGCGATCGCCGATGCCGCGGGCGAGGGCAAGGGCTTCCTCGATGGTGGGAAGCGCGGCGGCGACCTGGCCGCTGTCGAGCAGCGCGTCGGAGATGGCCTTGAGGCCGCGGGCGACGGCAGGCTGGTCGCCGACTTGCCGGTAGATGCCGACCGACTCGCGCTGGACCTTGACTGAGGCCTGGAAGTCCCCCGTTTCGCGGAGAACGAGGCCGAGGTTGGCGAGCGCTCCCGCGATGCCGATGCGGTCGCCGATCTCGCGCAGGATCGCAAGGGCCTGCTCGAACGCCGCGCGGGCCTCGGCGTCGCGGCCTTCGTCGCGATGAAGGGCGCCCATGGCGTTGAGCGTGGAGGCCGTGGTGAGGCGGTCGCTGATGCGCGCGGCGATCTCGAGGACCTTCTCGTAGGCCGCGGCGGCGTCCGCGTAGCGCCGCTGCTTCCACCGGACCTGCCCCTCGAGCGCCCAGGCCTCGGCCATGAGCTTCGCCGCCTGCCGGTCGGTCGCGGAGGTCGCGAGCGCCTTCGTCCGGGCCCGGACTTCCTCGACGCATTTCTGCGCCTCGTCGTACCGCGCCATCCCCCACAGGACGCGCCCCTTGCGGACCAGCGCTTCCGGCAGCACGAACCCCGGCGGGCTCGCGGCGGCGACCTTCTCGACGATCGCAAGAAAAGCGTCCCGGTTCCCGCGGCGTCCGTGAATCTCGCCCTCGAGCAGGCGGGCGCTCGCGGCCTCCTCGGCAGAAGCGTCCGGCGAGCCGGCGACCGCGGTCGCCTCGACGAGGGCGTCGTCGAGCCGGGCAAGCCGCACGAGCGCCCGGGCGGCCACGAGCCGCGCGGCGGGGCCGCGCCCCAGCCGCTGCGCGTCGCGGGCGTGCGACAGCGCTTCGGAATAGGCGGAATCGCGAAGGGCCTCCTCGGCGGCCTCCTGCCAGAGCCGCGCGGGCTCTTCCTTTTTGCCCGCGGCCTCGCGGTGGACGGCGACGAGGGCGCGGATGCGGCGGCCGCCCGACGGGATGTGCGGCTCGAGGAGGTCGGCCACGACGCGGTGCAGGCGCTGTTTCTCGCGCGCCGTGAGCAGCGAGTACGCGGCGTCGCGCAGGAGGTCGTGCCGGAACGCGTATTCCTCGTCGCCGGGAATCAGCGAGTGCGGCCGCGAGACCACGATCTGCCGCCGCCGCGCGCGCTCCAGCCCGCGGTCGACCTTCCGGTACATCGCCTGCTCGAGCAGCCCCGACCAGAAGAACCGCCCGAACACGCTGGCCGCCTTCAGCGCGTCGCGGTCCTCGTGCCCCATCGAGTCGATCCGCGCCACGAGCAGCCCGTGCAGCCCGTCGGGAAGTTTGCGCGGCCGGGAGACGAGCTGGAGTGGGTTGCCGCGGACGAGGTCCGACTCCACGAGATAGCGGGAAAGCTCCTCGCAGTAGTACGGGTGCCCGCCCGACTGCTCGACCACGAACTCCGCAAGTTCCGCCGACACGGGGCCGCGGAAGAGTTCCTCCGCCAGCTTCGCCGTCGCCTCCTTCGGCAGCTCCTCAAGCCGGAGCCGCACGCAGCCGCGCGGCGTCTTCGCCGCGGGACGGCGCGTGGCGACGATGGTGAAGGGCTCCCCGGCGATGCCGGCCGCCAGCGATTCGAGGAGGGAAAGCGTGCCGTCGTCGGCCCATTGCAGGTCCTCGAGGCAGAACACGACGGGCTGCCGCGAGACCAGCGCGCGGAGCCAGCGGAGCCACGCATAGTGCGTCTCGCTCTTCATGCGCCCCGGCTCGATCTGCGCGACGCGGGTCGAGGGAAGGGCGAGGCCGAGCGAGAGCGTCATGAGGTGCGAGCAGTTCTCGCGGTCGATCGCATCGGGGATCGACTCCTCGAGGTGGCCGGAAAACCACGCGGCGATCTTCTCCCCGTCGCCGGGCTCGAGCCCCGTGACCCCGGCCGCGTGCCTCACCAGGTCGCCGAACGCGCTCAGCGGCACCGGAGGCCCTTCGTAGGCCCGCCCGAACGCGACCAGCAGCGGCACCCCGCGCGCCAGCAGCCGCCGGTGGAATTCGTAGAGCAGCCGGCTCTTCCCCACGCCCGCGTCGCCCTCGATCAGGATGAACTCGCCGTGGCGAGCGTCAAAGGCCTGCATCAGGCGGCCCAGCTCGGTTTCGCGCCCGACCGTGCTCGTCGCGCGCTCCTCGCTCGGCTCCCGGCGCGTCTCGACCTCGCCGATCACCTCGTGGGACATCTCGGCGCCGCCGGGGGCGGCGCGGAAGCGGAAGCGGGCGGCGGCGGCGCGCATGACGGGGGAGCTGACGAAGACGGCGCCCGGCGCCGCGGCCTGCGCGAGGTCGCCGGCGGCGTGAAGGGCCTCCTGGAGCATCCCGGGTTGGCGCGTCTGGCCCGGGGACCAGGGGACTTCGCAGGAGTACACGCCGATCCGGAAGGTCAGCGGGGCGCGGATGAGCGTCGACAGCCCGGCGGATTCGCGCTGGATCGCCAGCGCCGCGCGGACGGCGCGCACGGGATCGAGGTCGTCGGCGTGCCCGGTCCCGAAAACGGCCGCGAACTCCGGGGGCGCCGCGCCCTCCAGCCTCCCCCCCGCCGCTTCCACGATCTCCTTCAGCCGCGCCGCCAGCGCAGGCATGGCGGCCGCGACCGGCTCGGTCTCCTGGCGGGCGCCGAAGACGGCCTCGCCCGCAAGAACCGTGACTGTCCGGACCTCGGTGGAAATCGGATGCGGCACTTGATCCTCGCCTGTGGGACCGCGGCCCGCCGACCGCGGCATCTTCCGGGGACCCCTCAGGATACCCGCAGCGGCCCCCGCGGCCAACGTCGGCCGGCACTTTCGCCGAAGGAGGCTTGCCTTCTTCCCCGCCCCGGCTATACTCCCCGGCCCAAAGTTCCCCCGGAGAAACCAGCCATGTACGCCATCGTCCGCCTCGGTAGCCACCAGTTCCGCGCTGAAAAAGGCGAAACCTTCGCCGTCGACAGCATCCCCAACACCAAGCCCGGCACGACGATGGACGTCACCGACGTCCTCTTCACCGCCAACGGCGCCGACGTCAAGGTCGGCACCCCGACGGTCAAGGGCGCCAAGGTGGTCCTTGAGATCCTCAAGGAGCAGAAGGGGAAGAAGGTGCGTTTCACGAAGTTCGACCGCACGGACAATTACCGGCGCAAGCTGGGTCACCGGCAGGCGCAGACGCTGGTGCGCGTGAAGGACATCGTCTGCTAGTGAAGAACGTCGAAGGTTGAAGGTTGAAAGTCGAAGGTCACGAAAGATGCCGGACCTGACCCGAAACTTCGCCTTCCTGGCTTTCGACCTTCGACTTTTGACCTTCGACCGCCTTTCCCCGGCCCCGCCTCCAGCGGGGTCGCTTCGTCTCAGGAAACCCGCATGTTCCGCGACCACCTGCACCTGTTCCTGAAGGCCGGCGACGGCGGCCGCGGCTGCGTGTCGTTCCTGCAGGAAAAGTTCATGCCCAAGGGCGGGCCGGATGGCGGGGACGGCGGGCGCGGCGGGGACATCGTGCTGGTGGCGAAGGCGGGGATGAACACGCTCTACCACCTGACGCACCAGATCCACCGCATCGCGCCTTCGGGCGATCCCGGGCAGGGCTCGAATTGCTACGGGAAGTACGGGCGCGACCTCGAAGTCCACGTCCCGGTCGGCACGCTCGTGAAAGACCGCGAAACCGGCGTCGTGCTCAAGGACATGGTGAGGGCGGAAGAGCGCGTCATCATCTGCCAGGGCGGCCGCGGCGGCCGCGGGAACAAGTCGTTCGCGGGACCCACGAACCAGATCCCGACGCGATACGAGGACGGGCAAAAGGGCGAATCGCGCTGGGTGGAGTTGGAACTGAAGCTGATCGCGGACGTCGGGCTCGTCGGGCTGCCGAACGCGGGAAAATCGACGCTTCTCGCGCACGTCTCCGACGCGCGGCCCAAGATCGCGGACTATCCCTTCACCACCCTCATCCCGCAGCCCGGGATCGTCACGGGCCCCGGGTACAAGTCGTTCGTGATGGCGGACCTGCCGGGGCTGATCGAGGGGGCGCACGAGGGCGTCGGCCTCGGCGTGCAGTTCCTCAAGCACGTCGAGCGGACGCGCGTCATCGTGCACATCGTGGACCTCGTGCCGATGTCCGGCCCGACCCCCGCCGAGGCGTACCGCGTCATCCGCCGGGAACTCGAGCAGTACTCGAAGGACCTCGCGGCCAAGCCCGAGGTCGTCGTGGGGAACAAGGTCGACGTGCCGGGGTGGGAGAAGGGGCTGAAGGAGCTGAAGAAGGCCTGCGGGAAGGACGTGATCCCGATCTCGGCCGCGACGGGCAAGGGGCTCAAGGATCTGACGATGCGGCTGTTCCGCGAGCTCGGCATGCTCGGGAAGGCGTCGGACATTCCCGTTCTGATGCCCCAGGTCGTCAAGCCCGTCGTGCTCGAGGAAGGCCCCCGCCCGACCGCGGTTCGGCCCGAGCCGGCCCGCCGCGCCAAGGCGCGCAAGACCACGGCCCGCAAGCGGAAGCCGGCCGCACCGGCCCGGCGCAAGGCCCGCGTCCCGGCGAAGAAACGCCGCCGGTAGCGCCGGTCCAACTCCCTCCCCGCCCGGTCGTTCAATCCAAGGGGGCGCGCCCCCCTCCCATGACCCCCCGTGAACTCTTCGAGACCGCCGTCCGCGAGGAAGCCTCCGACCTGTTCGTGAAGGTCGGGGCCCCGCCGGCGCTGCGCGTGGCCGGAAAGCTCAAGGCGCTTCCGTTGCCGGCGGTGACGCCGGAATTCGGGGAAGGGCTGCTGAAGGAGGTTCTTTCGCCGCGGGTGATGGGCGGGTTCGCGGAGAAGGGCGAAGCGGACACGGCGCACGAGGTGGCGGGGGTGGGGCGGTTCCGGTGCAACGCGTTCCGGCAGCGCGGGGCGCTGGGGTTCGTGTTCCGGCGGGTGAACCGCGTGATCCCGGCGCTGGATTCGCTGGGGCTGCCGGCGAAGACGCTGGAAAAGCTGGCGGGACTGTCGCGCGGCCTCGTGCTGGTGACGGGGACGACCGGCTCGGGGAAGTCCACGACGCTGGCCGCGATGATCGGGCACATCGCGGCGACCGCGCCGAAGCACGTCGTGACGATCGAGGACCCGATCGAGTACGTCTTCGCGGACGGCACGTCGCTGGTCGAGCAGCGCGAGCTCGGGATCGACACGCTGACCTACGAGGCCGCGATGCGCGCCGTGGTGCGGCAGTCGCCCGACGTGATCATGATCGGCGAGCTGCGCGACCGCGAAACGATCGAGGCCGCGCTCCACGCCGCCGAAACCGGCCACCTCGTCCTCACGACGCTTCACACGCGCAACGCCGCGCAGACCGTCGAGCGCATCCTCAACTTCTTCCCGCCCCACCAGCACGAGTTCATCCGCAACCAGCTCGCCGCCCAGCTCGAGGGCGTCGTCTCGCAGCGCCTCCTCCCCCGCTCCGGCGGCCGCGGCCGCGCCGCCGCCGCCGAGATCCTCGTCCGCACCCCGACCCTCCACGACCTCCTCGCCAAGGGCCGCTTTTCGGAAATCCCCAAGGCCCTCGCCGCCGGCGGCTACTTCGGGACCCAGACGTTCAACCAGAGCCTTCGCGCGCTCGTCGACGCGAAGGAAATCACGACCGAGGAAGCCCTCTCCGCATCGGACCAGCCGGAAGAACTGAAGCTCGAGATGAAAGGCATCGGCACGGGAAGCGGTACGCGGATCGCCTCGGACACGGACCTCAGGATCGGGAGATGACGATGAAGCGGGTGACGGCGATGAGGAACGCGTGCCTCGCGGCGGCCGGAGTGGTCGCGACGGCGGCGCTGGCGTACGGGGTGGTGTTCGTGGCGTGGGCGCCGGCGCGGCCGAAGCTGGCGTTCCGCGACCCGGGTCCCCGGACGACGCCGATTCCGCGGCCGGCACCGGACCCCAGCTCGATCTGGACCCGGAAACTGGGGGACACCACTGAGCACAAGCAGCTGCGCTTCGACGGCACGCTCGTCGGCACGACGATCGCCTCAACTCCCGCCAGAACGTTCGCGGTCGTGAATACGTCAGACGGCCAGGTCCTGGTCCACCCGGGCGACGGCGTCCAGGACGCCCAACTCCTGTCGGTGGGCCCGGGCTCCGCCATGTTCCTGTTGGGCGGAACCCACGTCCCCCGTAACATCGAGCGCACCACGAAATGAAACGCATCCCTCTCGCCACGAACATCACCTGGGGCCTCAACTTCATCGCGGCCTTCGGCATCTTCCTCTTCGCGTTCGTGTACATCCTCTTCCCGCCCCCCCGCCACGCCTCGGGCTACCCCGCGATGATCAAGAAGCTCGAGCGGGCGCCGGCGAAGGTCGAGGGGCCGGTCGACCGCGGAAAGTTTGCGCCGATGTGGGCGGCGCGGCTGGGGGACGTGACGGTCAAGGCGACCGCGGGCCCCAGCGGGCTGGAGACCAAAGTTGAAGTTGCGGGCGTCATGAAAGTGACCGAGCGGAAGCGTTCGCTCGCGTTCATCAACATCCTCTCCGGCGGCGACCAGCAGCGCGTCAAGGAAGGCGACTCCGTCCTCGGCGCCCGCGTGAAGGAAATCCGCTCGGCCAGCGTCGTGTTCGACGACGGCGGCAAGGACCTCGAGATCTTCACCAAGCGCGCGGCCCTGATGATGAAGGGGGTCACGCCGAAGGGGCCCAAGCCGGAGAAGGACCCGTCGGCGCCGGGCGAATTCAAGACGAAAAAGACCGGCGAGACAGCGGACCGCGTGGACTGGGAACTCGACCCGCGCGAGCTCGACTTCGCCGGGAAAAACATGGATTCGCTCCTGGGCCAGGTCAAGCTTCGCCCCTACGCGACCGAGGGAGGCGAAATCGCCGGCCTCGTCCTCGACGACATCTCGCCCGGATCGTTCGCTTCCGAGCGCGGATTCCTCAAGGGAGACGTCGTGAAGGCCGTGGAGGGCCAGACCCTGACCAGCGTCGACGACATCAAGAAGCTCGCCGGGACCGCGGACGTCGAAAAGAAAGGCTCGATCACCATTTCCGTCGAGCGCGCCGGGCGGAAGGTCGACATGGTTTTCAAGGTCGGCGGCCGGTAGCGCAGCCAACCCCAGGGCCGTACGATGGAGGCCCGCCGCCACGGCGGTCCCCATGATCATCTGCGTCGACATCGGCAACACCAACATCGACTTCGGCTTCTTCGACGACGAAGACCGGTTCCTCTTCAAGGAACGGATCCCCACCTCCCGCATCGAGGAAATCCTGGGGCTCTGGAAGCGTCTCAAGGAATCGAAGGTGGTGTCGAGCGTCGAGCTGGTGCTGATGGCGTCCGTCAGGCCGCGGATCGACGACGCGCTGGCGAGTTTCGTGGAAAAGGCGTTCCGGATTTCTCCGAAGCGCGCCGGGACGGATTTCGGGATCCCGATCTGCGCCCGCGTCGATCGGCCCGAACGCGTCGGCGTCGACCGGCTCATCAACGCCTGGGAGGCTCACCGGAGGACGCGCGGCGCCGCGATCGTCGCCTCGTTCGGCACCGCCATCGTCATCGACGCCGTCGACGCGAAGGGAGAGTTCCTCGGCGGCACCATCGGACCGGGGCTCCGCATCCAGGCGGCGGCGCTTCATGAGAAATGCGCCCAGCTTCCGCTGGTGGACCCGGCGCCCTGCGTCGACCCGATCGGGCGGAACACGGAACACGCGATGTCGGTGGGGCTGTTCCACGGGACCGTCGGCGCCGCGCGCCACCTCATCCGCCAGGTCTCCGACGCCCTGGGCGGCCACGCCCGGGTGCTCGCCACCGGCGGGGACGCCGCGAGGATCGCCCCGTTTCTCCCGGAAATCCACGAGGTCATCCCGAGCCTGACCCTCGAGGGGATGCTGCACGTGTACCGTTCGCAGGGAGACGAGGGCATCTCCGGGTAGCGCATGATGCTCCCGACCCGAGGGCGCTTCGCAGATTTTGCACTTCTGCGGGAAGTCCCCTTCCGCGCCGCTCCCGATTACCATGGCAACTCATGAAGCGCCTCCTGGTCATCGCCCTTGCGTTCCTCACCGCCGCCGGTATCGGGATTGGCTGCTGGATTGCGTTCAGGCCGGGCCCGGAAGCTCCCGGCACCAAGGGACACTCCAAGCTGATGGAGGAACTGGCCTCGAAACGCGACCATCTCAAGCTCGTGATTTCGGGACGATTGATGGCGGAGATCTACCCCTGCGGGTGACACGGTGAGAAAGTCGGCGGCATCGCCCGTGTGGCGACCGCGGTGAAGGAAGCCAGAGAGCAGTTCCCGAACCTCTCAATGTTCGACGCAGGGGATACCCTCGTCGGCACCGACGCCCGCAGGCGAGGCTCGGTGGACCAGACCGGGCTCCAGAAAGCGGAGATGATGGCGGACTACCTGGGCGTCGCGCGCCCCGACGCCGTCTCCCTCGGGGAACTCGACCTCATCGCAGGCGCCGCCAGGTCGACAGCGCTCCTGAATTCGCGGGGCCTCACCCCCATCGCGACGAATCTCCGCTTCGCGGACTCCTCCATCAAGGTCGACCCGTTCCGGGCATGGGAATCCGGAGGATATCGCTTCGTCGCCACGAACCTCTTCGCCCCCAAGGCCTCGGAGCCCATCGAAGGCGTGACCGTCACGGAGCCCCTCGCCGCGCTCGAAGCCGCGCTGGCCTCCGCGGGCAAGATCGACATCCTCGTGGTTTCCTGCCACCGCTTCGAGGACGCCCTTCTCAAGAAACTCGCGTCCATGCCCGGCCCTCCACGCATCGCCATCGACGTCGACGGCGCTTCGCGCATCCGGGTCGCCTCGTCGGTTTCACAGACGATCTTCGTGAAGCCTCCCTCGAAGGGGACGGACCTGCTGGTGGCGGACCTGTACCTCAAACGGGGGGCTCCGCACTGGTACCGGATGGACTGTTACGAGGAGTGCGTCCGGCTGGGGCGGCCGCTGGACGGGGAAGCGGCAGCGGCGGCGGAGTGCAGCCTGGTGGACATGAAGCCGCGGCGGCTGACCGCGAAGGTATCGGGGCATCCGGAGGTCCTGAAGCGGATCGAGACCTACAAATCATGGGCTCGCTCGATGGCCGCGACGGCGAGCGCGGAGAGCCACGACTCCCCGAAATATGTCGGCGCTGAGGCCTGCGGGAAGTGCCACGCGGAACAGCTTGCGAACTGGAAATCGACCCTTCACGCGGTCGCCTGGAAGACGCTGGAGGAAGACCCCGACGGCGGCGCGCAGGATAACGAGTGCGCGTCCTGCCACGTGTCGGGATTCCTGCGTCCGGGGGGAACATGGAAGCTGGAGGACACCGTGCCTTTCCGCGGGGTCCAGTGCGAAAGCTGCCACCTGCCGTTGGCGAGCCATCCCGGCGGCGGGAAATTCCAGCGGCCCTCGGAGGAACTGTGCCGGACCTGTCACTCCGAATCCCAGGATCCCGAGTTTGATTTCGCGGCCTACCTGAAACACGCCACATGCACCCGGCCCCACGATCCGGCGGCGAACCGCGTCCCGCGGTAGCGCGCCTTCTCACTGCGCCCGGCGAGGGAGGCATCGCGGTCATCTCGTTGTCCGGGTCCGCCGCCGAGGAAGCCGTCGCGCTCATCATGGAGCGCCCGCAGATTCCCGAGGGAGCGATCGAGAGGCGATGGCTGGTGGAGGACGGGCGACGACTGGACGAGGCGCTGGTCTGGCGCGCCGGGGGAAAGCTGGAACTCGGCCTGCACGGGGGCGCCGCCGCGACATCCGCCGTGCTCCGGGCGCTCCGCCGTGCCGGCGTGCGGACGGACACGGCGCTCCCCGCGCCCGGGTCCATCCAAGCCGACGCCTCCGCGCTCCTCCCCCGCGCCGCAACCCTTGCCGCCGCCATGTTCCTCGCCGCTGCCGCCGAGGGGGCGCTGGAGCGCGAGATCGCCAGCGGCGATCCGGCGCGGCTGAGGGGCCTGCTGGCGCGCGCCAACGCCGGGGCGGCCCTCGCCCTCCCGCGCACGCTGGCCATCGCCGGGCCCCCGAATGCCGGCAAGTCGACCCTTCTCAACGCCCTCGCAGGCCGCGACCGGGCGCTGGTCCACGAAGCGGCCGGCACCACCCGGGACCCGGTGGAAGTCGTCGCCGATTTCGAGGGGTATCCGGTCCGGATCGTCGACACCGCGGGGATCTCGGGCGCGACGCAAGGGGTCGACGCCGAGGCGGAACAGCGTGCCCGGGAAGCGGCGGCGGGGGCGGACCTGGTTCTCTGGCTCGAAGACCCGGTGGCGCCCGCGGCGCCCAGCGGCCGCGCGGACCTGCGGCTGTCGGGGAAGTGCGACCTGGGGAGGACGATCGCCGGGGCCCTTCCGGTCTCGGGCGCGACGGGCGCCGGGCTTGACGCGCTGCGTCAATCGGCCCTCCGCGCGCTCGGGCTCCCCTTCCCCGCCGACGCCCGCCCCGCGCCGTTCCGGCCGGCGCACGTCCTCGCCGTGGAGGCCGCGCTCCGGAGCATTCTTTGACCGCGGGAGGCGTCTGGCGTAAAGTCCTCCCTTCGATGCCCCGCACGCGCGCCAAGGCCGCCCCCGTCAAACCGGCCGAGCCCAATTCGCCCGCCTGGTCGTCGCGTCACTTGCTCGGCCTGCAGGAGCTTTCCGCCGGCGAGATCCGCCTGATCCTGAAGCAGGCCGCCGCCTACCGCGAGCTCGCCACCTCGAACGTCCGCAAATCGTCGCTTCTCAAGGGCCGCCTCGTCGTCACGATGTTCGTGGAACCGTCGACGCGGACGAAGGTGTCGTTCAACCTCGCGGCGCGCCGGCTGGGCGCCGACACGCTGGACTTCGCGGCAGGCTCCTCTTCGCTATCCAAGGGCGAGACGCTGATCGACACGGCGCTCAACATCGAGGCGATGGCGATCGACGTGCTCGTCGTGCGCCACCCCGCTTCCGGCGCGCCGGAACTGCTGACGCGGCAGGTGAAATCGGCGGTGGTGAACGCCGGCGACGGGGCGCACGAGCACCCGACGCAGGGGCTGCTCGACGTCGACACGATCCTGCAGCACAAGGGGAAGGTCGAAGGGCTTCGGGTGGCGATCGTGGGGGACCTGCTTCACTCGCGGGTCGCCCGCTCGAACGTCTGGGCGCTGACGAAGCTCGGCGCCGAAGTCTGGGCGTGCGGCCCCTCGACGCTCATTCCCGACGAGTTGCGGGACTTCGGAGTCCACATCTCCTACGACTTCGACAAGCTCCTGCCGTCGCTCGACGTGGTCAACATGCTGCGCATCCAGCACGAGCGCATCAAGGGACCGCCGATGTTCCCTTCGATCCGGGAGTACGCGCGGATTTTCGGCCTGAACGCCGCGCGGCTCCGGACGGCGAAGAAGGATGTGCTGGTGATGCACCCCGGGCCGCTCAACCGCGGGGTCGAGATCACCCCCGAGGTCGCGGATGGGCCGCGAAGCGTGATCCTGGACCAGGTATCCAACGGACTGGCGGTGCGCATGGCGGTGCTCCATCGCGCCGCGGGGTTCGAGCCGTTCGCGACGGGGGACAAAGCGTGAGCACCTTCCTCATCAAGAGCGGCCGCGTGGTCGATCCCGCGTGCGGCGTGGACGCCATCGCCAATGTGTTCATCCGGGACGGGAAGATCGTCTCCGTCGGCGACAAGGCCCCCAAGGCCACCGAGACGCTGGACGCGCGCGGCCTCGTCGTCTGCCCCGGGCTCATCGACATGCACGTCCACCTCCGCGAGCCCGGCAAGGAGGAGGAGGAGACGATCGCGTCGGGAAGCGCCGCGGCGATCGCCGGCGGGTTCACGAGCGTGGCGGCGATGCCGAACACGGATCCCGCGTGCGACTCGGAGGCCCAGGTCGAGTTCACGATCCTCCAGGGCCGGCGCGCCAACCTCGCCAACGTCTACCCGATCGGCGCGGTCAGCAAGGCACGCAAGGGCGAGGAGCTCGCCGAGATCGGCCAGATGGTCCGCGGCGGCGCGGTCGCCTTCAGCGACGACGGCGCCCCGGTGCACAACGCCGCCCTCATGCGCCTCGCCCTCGAGTACGCCGCGATGTTCGACCGCTGCGTCATCCAGCACTCCGAGGACCCGAACCTCTTCGGCTGCGGCTGCATGCACGAGGGAAAGGTCTCGATGGAGCTCGGCCTCGAGGGGATCCCGGCCGCCGCCGAAGAGTCCATGATCGCCCGCGACATCATCCTCGCGAAACTGACCGGCGGGCACCTCCACGCCGCCCACATCTCGACCCGCGGCAGCGCCGCGCAGATCCGCGCCGGGAAAGCGATGGGCGTCCGGGTCACCGCGGAAGTCACCCCGCATCACTTCACCCTCAACGACGAGCGCGTCCGCTCCTACGACCCCGTCTACAAGATGAACCCGCCGCTCCGCGAAGGCCCCGACGTCCAGGCCATGATCGACGGCCTCAAGGACGGCACCATCGACGTCATCGCCTGCGACCACGCACCGCACGCGACGGAAGAGAAGGAGCTGGAGTTCAACGAAGCGCCGTTCGGGGTGATCGGGCTCGAGACGACGCTCGGGCTGGTGATGACATTCCTGGTGGACCCGGGCCATATCACGCTGTCCCGCGCGATCGAGACGATGACGGTCAACCCGGCGCGCATCCTCCGCCTCCCCAAGGGGACGCTCGCGCCCGGCGCCGACGCCGACGTCACGCTCTTCGACCCCAAGAAAACCTGGACCGTCGACTCGGCCTCCTTCAAGTCGCGCTCGCGCAACTGCCCCTTCGATGGCTGGAAGCTCCGCGGCCGTCCCGAATCCGTCCTGGTGGGCGGCCGGCTCCTGGCGTGCCGCTGATGCGCTGGGTCATCGACGGCTACAACGTGATGTTCGCGGGGCGCGCCGACGGGGCGGAGGAGATGGACATCGAGAAGCGGCGCGAGGACCTGCTGACCCGATGCCGGCGCCTGAAAGATCCCGTGGTGGTGTTCTTCGACGCCGCGAAGGCCCCGCCGGGGCTGACTTCGGAGGCGGAGGGGCGCGGCAAGCTCGAGGTCCGGTACGTGAAGACGGGGACGGCGGACGACGCGATCGTGGACTGGATCCGCCATGCCGGGAGGCCCGACGAGATCCGCGTCGTCACGAACGACCGCGAGCTGGCAGCGCGGGTGAAGGCGCTGCGCGGGAAGGTCTCCGGGGTGAACGAATTTGTGAAGCAGATCGACCCGGAGCGGCTTGAGGGGATGGAGAAGCCGAAGATTTCGGATGCGGAAGCGCGCCGCTGGGCGGCCGAATTCGGCGTGGACCCGGACGCGCGAATCTAGTGTCCGGGGAGGTTTCGCGCACTATTGCGCAAATTCCCTTCACATGTCGTGCATCACCGCACAAAAGCACCGCCATTTGACAATCCGATTTACAAATGATGGGTTTTTACACCCACTTAAAATCGCAACTCATTGCTGTCAAACGACTTAAGTGCTGCGTACTTCGGCACACGGCTTGCAGACCCCCTCTCCTCACCAACCGGGTCCCACAAACCCTTCTCCAGAGGAGCCAGCCATGAAAGCCTCGATCCTCGCCATCGCGGGAGCCCTCACGCTCTCCGCAGGCATCTGCGCCCGGGCCGACGATCCCGGAACGCAGCCGGATCACCAGACCACCGCCGCCGTCACGCCCTACGTGCAGGTCGGCGATGTGGTCTTCTATCGTTCCTACGAGGACGCCTTCCCGAAGGCGAAGAAGGAAGGGAAGCTCGTCCTGCTGTACCGGATGCTGGGCGAGATGGACGGGTTGACCTGAAGCGCGGCGCATGCGATGAGGACGGGCGTCCTCAAAGACAAGGCCGTCGGCAAGGTTCTCAACGAGAAATTCGTCTGCTCCTGGAAGAACATCGACGGCGAGTCCACCTGCGGCAGCTCGTATGCGCACGAGCCGACGGACAAGCCCGGCGCCTGCATGACCGGCGACGGTGAGCACAACACGCAGATCTGCGTCTTCACCGCGGACGGCAAGCTTCTCGACGTCATGGCCGGCTACCAGACTCCCGCCGACCTCGGCGCGGAACTCGAGTGGGCCTGGAAGGAACTCCGCCCGATCGCCACGAACGACAAGGTGGCGGACGAGGTCAAGAAGGGCATGCTCCAGCGCACCGTCGATGCGCGCGTGAGCAAGACGAAGAACTTCAACACCCTGATCGACCAGAAGTACGTCCGGAAGCACGTCCTCGACCCGTGGACCCAGTTCAGCATCACCGAACTCGTCGACGGCCGCGGCTTCGGCGATCACTTCTTCGGCCGCACCGGCGACAAGACGATGCCGGGCGAGGGGATCGGCGACGTTCCCGAGCACCAGCAGAAGACGATCGACCAGTGCCGCATGGACGAGATCCAGGCCGAGGCGCGCAAGCTGCAGCGGCAGTGGAATCTGGCCGGCGAGAAGCTTCGCCGCGAGATCAAGGGCCGCCTGAACGAACTCGAGGCCGAGTACCAGGGGCTCAAGTCGAAGTCGCAGAACGCGAGCGCCCGGACGGGCCGCCCTGCGCCCCCGGAAGTCGACGTGGAAAAGAAGGACTAGGCCAGACCCGGATCCGGTTGGCGGGCGGTCGCGCGAGCGGCCGCCCGTTTTTTTTCATAGGATCTCCCCATGCGCCGCATCCTCGCCCTTCCGCTCGTCCTCGCCGCCGCCGGACTCCTCGCCTGCTCCCCCGTCCGGGCCGACGAGGACCGGGACCGGGAGGCGAAGCTCCGCTCGGGCATGGAGGAACATATCGGCGCGGACGCCGATTTCCGCCGCGCCGGGCCGTTCCTGGTCGCCGGCCACCTCGGCGAACGGGAAATGGAGAGCTGCGTCGCGACCGTCGAGCGCTGCCGCAAGGCGCTGCACGAACAGTTCTTCGACAAGGAGCCGGAAGGGCTCTTCGCCGTCTACCTCCTCCCCGACTACGACAAGTACGACGCGTTCTGCCTCGAGTTCATGGGGGACCACCCGACGTCGAAGTACGGGTTCTACCTGCCGTCGAAGCGTTCGCTGGTGATGAACATCGGCACGGGGTCGGGGACGCTGGTGCACGAGATGACTCACGCGCTGATGGAAGCGGACTTCCCGAAGGTGCCGACGTGGTTCAACGAGGGGCTGTCGAGCCTGTTCGAGCAGAGCACGACGGCGGACGGGAAGATCAAGGGGCTGGTGAACTGGCGGCTGCCGATCCTGCAGGGCGCGCTCAAGGACGGGTCGTTCCTCGAGTGGAAGAAGCTGGTCGGGTACACCGGGGGATCGTTCTACGGCGACGGTTCCGGGCTGCGATACGCCACCGCGCGGTATCTGTGCCTGTGGCTGCAGGAGAAGGGGAAGCTGGAAGCGTTCTACGAGAAGATCCGCGACGGAATCGAGAAAGACGCGACCGGATGGGACGCGCTTTCGGCCGTCCTCGACGGCAAGGTCGAGGAGGCCGAGAAGGAATGGCGCGAGTGGGCTGGAAAGTTGAAGCGGGACTGAGCGCCTACACCCGCAGGATGACTTGTTCCGCCGGGTACCGGACCTTGGCGAGCCCCGCGTAGCCGTCGTCCGCCGCGCGATAACCTGCCGTCGCCACGCAGACGGTTCCCAGCCCCTGCTTCCCGAACCCGAGGATCCGGTCGTACTCCGGAGCCTGCAGCCCTTCCATCGGGCATGCGTCGACGCCGAGCAGGGCGCAGCTTGTGAGGAACGTGCCAAGGGCGATGTAGACCTGGCGTGTGGACCATTCATCGATCTTGAATCCCGCCGGAGGGTTTCCCAGGAAGCCGGTCATCATGCCCTTGAAGCCTTCGAGCGACTCGCGCGTCACCTTGCGGACCTGGCTGATGCGATCGATCAACCTTTCCGCATCGACGGCCTTGAGGTTCCGGCGGACGGCGAAGACGACGAGATGGGAAGCGTCGACGATCTGGCGCTGGTTCCAGGAGACGGGGAGGAGTTTTTCGCGCGTGGCGGGGTCGCTCACGACTACGAACGCCCAGGGCTGGAGCCCGAAGGAGGACGGGGAGAGGAGAAGGGACTGCTCGAGAGCCGACCAGGTTTCGGCGGGGATCTTCTTCCCGGCGTCGAACTTCTTGGTGGCGTAGCGCCAGTTGAGGCGCTCGACAAGGTCGCGCGGAGCAAGTGTAGGCATCGAATCCTCGGGGGTGGGAGGGGGCCGGAACCGTACCCGGACGGGGGAAAGAGCGTCAAAGAAACGGGGCCGGAGCCGCACGCCGCTCCGGCCCGCTCGTGTGCCAATCTTGCCTACGCCTTCTTCATCGCCTTTTCGACGCCGACCTTCAGGTCGTCGAGATTCATCGCCGGCGACACCTGGACGGCGGCATTGAGGTTCAGGAAGAACGGCTCGGCGACGGAAGGCAGGTCGTTGGAGTTCTTCATGTCGAAATACAGGTGGCCGACCCGGTGGCCGTTCTCGGCGACAAAATAGCAGGCCTCAGGCTTCCACTGCTCGACGAAGGCCATGATGGTCTTCGGGAGCGATCCGTCCTTGATGGCCTTGTTTCCGGCTTCGACCGGGATCGTCACTTTCATGAGCATGCGCATGTGGCGGGCTCCGAAATGGAGGTTGGTGGGGGCACGCTAACGGGGCCCGGCCCGCCCATCAAGCGACCGGCGCCGCTTCCCGCTGCTTGTTCGGGAGGATTCCGGTGCTACGCTTTGCCCCCCACCGGAGGAAACCATGGACGCCCACCAGCTCGAGAACTTCGCCCTCGCGAAGGACCGCACGAAAGCCCTCGAACACCTCATCGCCGGCACCGAGGAGCACTATTTCCACTCCTGCCTCGTCGCCGAGCAGGCCGGAAACCTCAAGGACGTCGAAGCGCTTCTCGCGCAGTGGAACAAGCGCCACGGGGAGACGCAGCTCTTCCGCGAAATCCGCAACCGGCTTCACCTGCTGAAGTACGACAAGGACCCCAAGGCCACGCTGGAGTACCTGCGCTACCACCTCGGGCTGCAGTTCAACCACGAGCGGGTTGTGGAGGGGCGGCAGGCGAAGCACGCGACGGCGCTGGACGTGAAGGCGGTCAGCCGGGACGAGATCAAGCGCCACGGGTTCGCGCACAGCAACAGCTCGGACCTGGCCGGGTTCACCGACGCGGCGGTCGAGTGGCTCGTGGACGAGCCGATGGACGGCCACCGCCTGAGGGCGCTTCTCCAGCGGCTGCTCCGTCCCGACGTCGCGCGCCTGCCTGAGCTGGTCGCGGCCGAGCTGAAGGACACGCGGAACACCGGGGGGTTCGGGGCGATCACGATCCACACCCTGATGCTCGAGGAACAGCTCGTCGCGCTGCTCAAGTTCGTGCCGTCGCTGCTCACGGACGACAACTACGTGAACGCGCGGCTGGTGAAGCTTCAGCCGGGGTTCGACGTGGACTGGCAGAACGTGCCGGCGGACCGGGAGGCGTACCTGTCGCGGCTGTGGGAATTCGTGAAGGGGCTGGCGCCGAAGTTCAACGCGCTGAAGGCGCACGTGCTGTATCACCGGCTGGACCACGACCGGCGCGCCGGGGTGTACGACAAGGCACGGTTCACGGAGTACCTGAAGCTGCCGCGGCAGGTGGGGTATGCGAACCCTGAGTACCTGAAGCAGTTCAAGCGGGACGAGGAGCCGTTCGGGCTCGGCGAGGACTTCCGGGCGGCGACGCTCCACGCCGCCGTCGCCGACGACGAGGAGCTGGTGCGCGACTTCCTCGCGCACCTGTTCGCCGGTGCGAAGGACTGGAAGCCGTTCGAGACGTGGATCCACACGGACTTCCTGAAGGAGGTGTTCGCCTCGACGAAGCTGCTGCTGGGCGAAGGCGACAAGGCGCAGTGGACGGCGATGCTGAACAACCCGTCGTTCTGCCAGGCGCTGAACGACCGCGTGGAGATCGGCTTTGCGCGGACGAACCGCGGGTGGTTCCGGGCGAAGGACGCGGTGACGCTGGAGCTGGACGTGAAGAACGTGCCGTCGCTGGCGGTGAAGGTCTTCGAGATCAACGCGCTCAATTACTTCCTCGCCACGGGGCGCGACGTGGACACGAGCATCGACCTGGACGGGCTGGTGGCGGGCGAGGAGCAGTCGCACAAGTACGCGGAGCCGCCGATGCGACGCGTTCGGCGGACGTTCACCTTCCCGGCACTCTCGAACCCCGGCGTGTACATCGTGGAATTCATCGGCGGCGGGATCAGCTCGCGCGCGCTCGTGCGCAAGGGCCGCCTGCGGTTCGTGGAGCGCATCGGCTCCGCGGGCCACGTCTTCCACGTCCTCGACGAGGACCGCAACGTCCTCAAGGACGCCTCCATCTGGCTCGGCGGCCGCGAATACGCCGCGGAACCGGACGGGGCGATCCACGTGCCGTTCAGCACGCGCCCGGGACGGCAGTCCTTCCTGCTGCGCCACGGCGGGCTCACGACACTCGAGCAGTTCGAGCACCAGGGCGAGAACTACCGGCTGTCCGCCGGGATGTACGTCGACCGCGAAAGCCTCATCCGGAAAAAAGAAGCGCAGGTCGCGGTGAGGCCGTCGCTTCAGGTGAACGGCGTCCCCGTCGCGCTCTCGCTCCTCGAGGAGCCCACGCTCGTCGTGCACTCCACGGATCGCGACGGCGTCAGCTCGAGCCAGGAAGTGCCGGGATTCCGCGTGCAGGAAGACCGGGAATCCGTGCACGTGTTCCAGGTGCCGGAAGGGCTGTCGTCGCTGTCGTTCACGTTCCACGGGAAGGTGCAGAACCTCTCGCTGAACCAGAAGCAGGACCTGTCGGACTCGATCAGCGTGTCCCTGAACGGCATCGATGCCGAGGCGCACATCGAGGACCTCCACCTGGCGCGCACGGCGGCGGGGTTCGTGGTCTGCCACCTCGGGAAGTCCGGCGAGCCGAAGGCGGGGACCGCGCTGAACGTCCAGTTCAAGCACCGCGATCTCGTCCCGATGCTCCACATCACGCTCCAGACCGACGCGAACGGCCGCGTTGAGCTGGGCCACCTGCGTGACATCCTCTCGCTCACGGTGTCGACCCCGTCCGGCGTCAGCGAGTCGTGGACGCTCCCCCGCGACCGCAGCCGCACCCCCTCCGCGATCAACGTCCGCGCCGGCGAGACGTTCCGCGTGCCGCTCATGGAAGTCGCGCCACTCGGCGCCACCGGAGTCCCCGACGAGTTCGGCAAGCCCGCCGCGCCGGAAACCACGGTCCAGCGCCGCGACGCCTTCCTCCTCGAGTTCACCGGCGGCACCTTCGTGCGCGACCACTTCAAGGCCCTCAGCCGGAAAGACGGCTGCCTCGAGGTCGCCGGCCTCCCCGCCGGCGACTACCAGCTCTTCCTCAAGCGCGACTTCGCGCTGATCACGGTGCGCGTCGCCCCGGGGGAAGACCGCGCAGGGTGGATCGTCTCCGAACGCCGCCACCTGGAGCGAAGCGGCCGCGAACCGCTCCAGGTCTCGGCCGTCGCCGCCGGCAAGGCGGACGTCCGCATCACCGTCGGCGGCGCGGATCCCCGGACCCGCGTCCACGTCTTCGGCACGCGCTTCGTCCCGGCCTTCAGCGCCCTCGACGGGCTCGGGCGCCCGCCGGTCGCGGGGGCTCGCGCCGTGGAACTTTCCAAGGCGCCGTCGCACTACGTCTCCGGCCGCGACATCGGCGACGAGTACCGCTACATCCTCGAGCGCCGCGCCGCCCCGAAGTTCGCGGGGAACATGCTCGCGCGCCCCGGGCTGCTCCTCAACCCGTGGGCCGTCCGCGCGACGGAGACGGCGACGCAGGAAGCGGCGGCCGGCGGGATGTTCGGCGCCTCGGCGCAGCCGTCGATGGCGGCGCCGATGGCCGCGCCTCCCGCGCCGGAACCGGCTCCCCAGCAGGGCGGGGAGTTCGCGAACCTCGATTTCCTCGCCAACCCCGCCGCGGTCCTCCTCAACCTCGTCCCCGACGCGAAGGGCGTCGTGACGATCCCGCGCGAGGCCGTTAAGCACGCGAATTCCCTCCGCATCGTCGCCGTGAACGCCGGCAACACCGTCTGCCGCGACGCGCTCCTCCCCGAAGTCACGACCCCGCACGAGGACCTTCGCCTGCGCCTCGCCCTCGACGCCGACAGGCACTTCTCCGAGAAGAAACAGGTCTCCGTCCTCTCCCCGGGCCAGCCGCTCGACATCGCCGACATCACGACGTCGAAGACCGAGGTCTACGACACGCTCGCGCGCGTCTTCCGCCTCTACGCCACGCTCTCGAACAACGCCGAGCTCGCCAAGTTCGGGTTCGTCCTGCAGTGGCCGCGGCTCACGGAGGACGAGAAGCGCGCGAAGTACAGCGAGTTCGCATGCCACGAGCTGAGCTTCTTCATCGCGAAGAAGGACCCGGAGTGGTTCAAGCGCGTGGTGCAGCCGTATCTCCGGAACAAGATGGACAAGACGTTCCTGGACCACTGGCTCCTCGAGAACGACCTGTCGGCCTACCGGCAGCCGTGGGCCTTCGGCCGGCTCAACATCGTCGAGCGGATCCTGCTGGCGCAGCGCTTCGACGACGAGGGCGATCCCGTTGCCCGCCACGTCCGAGACCTCAACGACCTCCTCCCGCGCGACGTCGAGCGCGCCAACCACCTGTTCGGCTCGGCGATCGTCGGAAGCGCGCTGGAAGCGGGGGACAAGCTGGGGATCGCGCGGCAGGCGATGGAAATGGAGCGCTCGGCGATCTCGAAGCTCGACACGGCGATGCAGATGCCGATGGGGCGGGCCATGGCCGCGGGCGCCCCGGCGTCCATGGCCGCGCCGAAGCCGTCGAGGCGCGCCTCGGGCGGCAAGTTCAAGGAAGCGAAGAAGTCTGCCGGGCCGCGCGACGAGGCGGAGGAGTGCCTGTCGGAGTCGGCGGCCGACATGGCGGCGGGCGGGGATTTTGACGACGAGGGCGGGCGCGGCGAGAAGGACGCCCGGGTCCGCGGCCGGATGCGGCAGTTCTACCAGAAGCTCGACAAGACGCAGGAGTGGGCCGAGAACAACTACTGGCACCTGCCGATCGAGCAGCAGGGCGCGGACCTGGTCACGGTCAACCCGTTCTGGCGCGACTACGCCGCGCACCGCCGGCAGGGGCCGTTCCTGTCGCAGAACCTCGCGTACGCGAGCCGCAACTTCACCGAGATGATGTTCGCGCTCTCCGTGCTCGACCTGCCGTTCGAGGCGGACAAGCCGTCGGTGACGTTCGAGGGGGCGCGGATGAAACTGGCCGGGAAGGCCGCGTCGGTGGCGTTCCACAAAGAGATCAAACCGGTCGAGCCGTCGGCAGAGCGCGTTCCGGTCCTGGTCTCGCAGAACTACTTCCGCGACGACGATCGCACGCGCGAGGAAAACGGCGAGGAAGTCGACAAGTACGTCACGGGCGAGTTCCTCGTGAACGTCGTCTACACGTGCCAGGTCGTCCTCACCAACCCGACTTCTACAAACCAGAAGCTCGACCTCCTTCTCCAGATCCCCACCGGTTCGATCCCTGTCCGCAACGGGTTCATCACGAGAGGTCGACACGTCGAGCTGTCCTCCTACAACACCGAGTCCATCGAGTACGCGTTCTATTTCCCGGCCCCGGGCACTTTCCCGCACTTCCCCGTCCACGTCGCGAAGGACGAGAAGCTCATCGCGAACGCCGAGCCCGTCCGCATGAAAGTCGTCACTCAACTTTCGAGCCTCGACAAGCACTCCTGGGCCTGGATCAGCCAGAACGGGGACGAGAAGGACGTCCTGAAGTGGCTCGACGAGCACAACGCCGACCGGGTCGACCTCGGGCTGATCGCGTGGCGCGTGAAGGACCGCGGCTTCTACGAGAAGTGCCTCGCGCTGCTGTCCCGCCGCCACATCTACCACCCGACGCTCTGGTCGTACGCGATCCACCACAACGACCTCGCGAACCTGCGCGAGTTCCTGCTGCACCAGGACGGGTTCCTCGACCAGAGCGGCCCCTGGCTCAAGAGCACGCCGGTCACGATCGACCCGGTTGAGCGGCACCGCTACCAGCACCTCGAGTACGCGCCGCTCGTCAACGCAAGGGCCCAGAAACTCGGCGCGCGCCGCACGATCCTCAACAACCGTTTCGCCGAGCAGCACGCGAGGCTCATGTCCCTGCTCCGCTACCGCGCGACGCTGACGGACACCGACAAGCTCTCCGTGACGTACGACCTCCTCCTCCAGGATCGCGTGGACGAGGCGCTCGCGTTCTTCGACACCCTCGACCCTCGACCCCTCGACCCTCGACTGCAGTTCGACTACCTCAAGGTCTACGCCGACTTCGCCCGCGAACACCCGGAGAAAGCGCGCGAAACGGCCACCCGCCACAAGGACCACCCCGTCGACCGCTGGCGCAACCTGTTCCGCGCCGCGCTGGCCCAGATCGACGAGATCACCGGCGCCGTTGCCCGCGTCGTCGACGACAAGGACCGCGACCAGCGCCAGGCCTCGCTCGCCGCCACCGAGCCCGACTTCGAGTTCACCGTCGAGGGCAAGACCGTCTCGCTGACCGCGCAAAACCTCGCGTCCCTCACCGTGAATTACTACCGCATGGACATCGAGCTCCTCTTCTCCCGCCAGCCCTTCGTCCAGCAGCAGTCCGGACAGTTCGCGTTCATCCGGCCCAATCGCACCGACGAGGTCCGCGTCCCGGCCGGAAAGAACACCTGCTCGTTCGAGCTCCCGAAGGAATTCCACGGCGCTAACGCCGTCGTCGAATTCGTGGCGAGCGGGAAGCGGAAATCGCAGGCCTGCTACGCGCACGAGCTGGCCGTGAGCGTCGTGGAGAACTACGGGCAGTTGCGCGTCGCGCATCAGGGAACCGGGAAGCCTCTTCCGAAGACCTACGTCAAGGTGTACGCGCGCATGAAGGGCGGCGAAGTGAAGTTCTACAAGGACGGGTACACCGACCTGCGCGGCGCGTTCGACTACACGAGCCTGAACACGAACGAGCTGGACTACGTCGAGCGGTTCTCGGTGCTGGTGCTGAGCGAGGGAGCGGGGGCGGTGATCCGGGAGTGCGGGGTGCCGAAGAGGTGACGGATAGAAAGTCAATCGTGTCAGTCCTGCCTGATCTAGTCGCAGAAATCCTGCGATTCCTGGTGGATCAAAAACACAATGAGTTGGCGCAGCAACTACCCTGCCAATTCATCACGCACTGGACGCTGGATCAGCAATTCCCACAATATGACGTAATCTTCATGCATCTGGGTGGGCAGCGACCCCTGAATGTCGTCGAGCAGAATGTGATCGGAGTTCGCCGGGGAGCATCAATCTCGCTCGGAGGAACCAGCGGGACCGTGGTGCTGGACTGCGACAATTTCGGACGGGCAAACGGCATCGAAGTCATCGGACGGCCTGCCGTCCGACAGGCCCTGGAGAATCTAATCGGAAAGCCGAGTGGTGAGTCTTGGTCTGGGCAGGCGTGAGTTGACGCGAGCCCGAATTCACAGGTCGCCGCAGCGACAGGAAGTCCTGAGAAGCTCTTCTTCCGGCCACTTCAGAACTTCACATCGACCAGCTTGTTCCCGTCGAACTCGTACCCCTTCGCGATCCCGAACCACGTCTTCCCCTCACGCCGGCGCCACTCCATCGTGTACTTGCCTGCCGGGAGCGCGATGACGGTGGGGGCATCTTCCCATTCGAGCTTGCCGAGGGACGCGGCCGAGAAGCGGAGGATTTCGACGCCGCGACGGTCGTCGACGATGCGGACCTCGTCTTCGACTTCGTGTTTCGTCTGGCCGGCGACGAAACGGAAGCCGGCGTTGAGCGGGACCTCGACGGTCATTTTCGGCTCGACGCGCAGGCCCCAGCGCAGCGGGCAGAGCCAGCTCCCGTTGGCCTTGAGGGCGTTCGTGTCGGTGCCGTCCGTCCCGGTGTCGTTATTGCCCCTGCTTCCGGAGAGGAAGACGTAGTAGTCGCCGGAATTGACTTCCTGCTTCGGGCAGTCGATCTCGATCCACGGGTTCAGGATGCCGGCGGCGAGGGGGAAGCGGGCGACCTTGAGGCGCCAGGGTTTCGCGGCGTCCTCGGCGGACGGAGGCGCGGCGAGGAAATCCGTGAGCTGCTTCGCGTCGGTGATCGCGACATCGTCGGCGCGGACGACGAGGTCGCCGGGTTCCAGCCCGGCCTTCTTCGCCGGGGAATCGTCGGCGACCTCGCCGACGCGGGCGCCGAGGCCGAAGTAATCGGCAAAGGTGAGCCCGTGCGCGCTGCCCCGCGGCAGTTCCTTCACCTCGTCGGAACGCGTCGCGATCAGCACCGACGCGATCGGGTTCTCCCCTTCCTTGATCCCCACCATCTGGATCGCCCCGGGCGCGCCCTGGCCGACGATTTCGTCCTTCCCCACCTCCGGCGCCTTCACGACCACCGCCTCGTTCGCCTTCTCGAACGCCTTCTCGAGGTCTTTCGCGCTCTTCGCGTCGAGGTACTTCCCTTTCCCCGCCTCCGCGATCGCCGCGATCGCCTTGGCCTCCGACTCCGCGAGGTCGAACCCGATGACGACGAGGTCGAGCTTGATGCCGAGCGCCTGGAGCGCGGCCGCCGCGGCCTTCGGGTCGCCGCCGCAGGTCTCGACGCCGTCGGTGACGACGATCAGCGACTTCTCGCGGTCCGTGCCGAGCGACTTGAGGATCTCGCCGGCCCTGGTCAGCGAAGCGGCAAGTGGCGTGCGGCCCAGGCCCTTCAGCGCCTTGACCTTCGCGGCCAGGTTCGCCTTGTCGGTCGCGACGACGGGGACCACCAGTTCGATGTCCGTGCACGTGCCGGGATCGGACGCCAGCACGCGGTGCCCGTAGGCGAGAAGGCCGACGTTCAGGTCGTCCGGCAACTTCTCGATCAGCTTCCCGAGCACCGCCTTGGCCGCCGCCAGCTTCACCACGCCGTCGGGCGTCTCTCCCATCATGCTGCCCGAGCAGTCGATGACGATCAGCAAGTCGCGTTTTCCCGTCGGCTTCGCGGTGTCCTGGGCGAGGGACGGGAGGGAGAGAAGCGTACAGAGGAGAAGCGCTGCGATTCGAACCATGGCGGGTAGCTCCGAGAAGGACGGCGAATGGACCGGCGGGAGTGTACGGGGCTCGGGCGAAACAGGACAAGGCGGGATGATCGGTTACTTCGCTGTCCTGGCCGAAGCGAGGGCATCGGCGATCTGCCGGCCGAGCGCGCAAAACTCAGGTTTGTTCTCGAAGTATTGGACGACCTTGAAGCGGCACTGGCTTTCGAGTTCGTCCTCCTTCAGGCCGAAGTCCAGACTGGTGGCGCTGGCGTCCGCGGTGACGCCTTCGACGGGCAGGAGGCGGCGGGAAGCGAGATCGAGGACGGCGACCTTGAGGGTAACGAAGGTACCGGAGAGGTCATATCCGCTTCCGCCGCGGAAGGCGTAGCCGCTGCCACGGGTTTCGCGGTATCGGAAGACGATGATCGCATCGACGTCGGGGCTGTCGGCGGCAACGACATCGAGTTGGGCTGCGCGGAGCTGTTCCAGGAGGGCTGGCTCGATCTGCCGGCGGGTGGGGAACCAGGAACTCGCGCGGACTTCGACGGCGACGCGCGGAGTGGCAGACGGCGCTGCCGGACGGCGGCGGGCGAGCCGATCGACGAGTTTTTCCAGCGACGCCGCGGCCGGTCGCGCCAGCTCCGGCAACGGGTCGCCTGCAAGTTCGTCAAGAGCGGCAGCCTCAAGCACGCTTCCGCGCTCCGCCAGCCAAACACTCAAATCGCCGTAGGTCGCCAGCACGTCGGCGCGGGTCCCCCCACCCCTGTTCCACCACCCGCCGCGGGGAATCGAGAGGAGGATGTCCCTCAGGTAAGGCATTTCCGCCGTCGTCGCGACCGACAGGTACGCCTGCGCCACGGGACGCGTCTTCAGGGGTTGATCTCCGCCGGACATGGCGAGGACTCCGCGAAGCGCCCTTCGCAAAGGTACTCGCGCCTCGTCGCCGGCCTCCGCCGCTTCCGTCCACCGGTGCGCCGCGATCGCGCGCCACACCTTGCTCGCCACGGGGGTGAGCTTCGCCTTTTCCAGCGCCTCCTCGAGGGCGCTGGCGTCCGGCTCGCGAATCGTGTCCCAGATCCGCATCGCGGCGAAGTCGAAGTCGTCGTCTTCCTCGCCGGCGGCGGTCGCCACGTACGCGGGCTGGACGGGCGGAGGCGGCGGGGGAGGTTTTTCGGACTCGCAGGCGGCCAGCAACAACACGCTGCCGCCCGCCGCGAGGAAGCGGAACTTCAGGGACCCTTTCATCCTTCCCCCTTCGTGACCGGAGATCTGATGAAAGGGGATGATAGCGCGCACGGCGGGAGCAGGCATTTGACTCTCGGCGGGCATGGGAGTTCCCTTCCGTCCCGGGCCTCCTGCCTCTAGAGTCGCTCGCCCCGATGCCCCGCCCCCACCGCGACCCGCGCCAGACCGCACTTCCACCGCCCTGGCTCGTCCGCGCCTGCGGCGACCTGTACCGGGCGTGCGTCGAGTCGCCGGGGGCGCCGGACAAGGTGATTGCGCGGGCGTTCCGGGAGGACGGGCGGCTGGACGAGAAGATGCGGGGGTTCGTGGCGGACACGGTGCAGGGGATGCTGCGGGCGCGAGGGCTGGTGGAGGCCGCGCTGAAGCACGTCGGGGGGGCGCAGCCGCAGCATGCGGCGCTGGTGTTCCTGAAGGCGCGGCGCGGGATTTCGGCGGGGCCGCGCGATGCGGACATCGGCAAGGCGATCGCCGCGGCGGTGAAGGAAACGCGCGGGATCGACGGGTACTTGCCGGATTGGCTGCGCCGCGCGTTGCCGGGCGGCGAGGCCCTTCTCAAGGCGTTCGCGTCCGCGCCGCCGGTGACCCTTCGCGCCAACACGCTCAAGGTCTCGCCCGAAGAGCTCGCGGAGTGGCTGGAGCACGACGGGATCCGCTCGCAGCCGACGCGCTTCTCGCCGTGGGGGCTGACGCTCGATTACCGCGCGAACGTCTTCCGGACCGGGGCGTTCCGGGAGGGGGCGTTCGAGATGCAGGACGAAGGGAGCCAGCTCGTGGCGTTCCTGTGCGCGCCGCGGCCGGGGGACGTCGTGGTGGACGGCTGCGCGGGGGCCGGAGGCAAGACGCTGGCGCTGGCCGCGCTGATGCGGAACAAGGGGACGCTGTACGCGTTCGACACGGCGGCGTTCCGGTTGGAAGCGCTGAAGGAGCGGGCGCGGCGGGCGGGGGTGCAGAACCTGAGGGTGCACTCGCTGGACGACGAGGGGGCGCGGCCGATGATCCGGCTCGCGGGGAAGGCGGACGTCGTGCTGATCGACGCGCCGTGCTCGGGGACCGGCGTGCTGCGCCGCAACCCGGACATCGCGTGGAAGCTGCGCGAAGAGGACGTCCCGCGCCTCGCCGAGGAGCAGGCGCGGCTGCTGAAGACGTACGCGCCGCTCGTGAAACCGGGCGGGCGGCTCGTGTACGCGGTGTGCTCGCTGCTCCCGGCGGAAGGCGAAAAACAGATCGCGCGATTCCTGCGCGAGCACCCGGAGTTCCGGCGCGCCGACGCCGCGGCAACGCTCAAGCAGTCGGGGATCAGCGGGGGGTACCTGGTTTCCCGCCATGACTTCGTCGTCGACCCTGTCCGTCACGACATGGACGGGTTCTTCGCCGCGGTGCTGGAGAGGACGGAAGCGCTCGGGTAGGGGCAGGAAGGGATTTGGGGTCCCCCGAGTGCTTATTTGAGTTCCCCGAATGCCGTTTCGCGGTCCCCGAGTGTCGATTTGCGGCCCCCGATTGCCGTTTCGCGATCCCCGAGTGCCGTTCCGCGGCCCCCGAATGCCGTTTCGCGAACCCCGAGTGTCGATTTGCGGTCCCCGAGTGCCGTTTTGTGACCCCCGATCGCGAATCTGCCGTCCCCGAGTCCATTTTTGCCGCGCAACTCCCCGAAACCGGTGTCCAATGGCATTCCCGGCCGCCACTCCGTTCCCCCCTTCCCGGAGCCCCTATGCCGGGCTTCCTCCTCGCCTTCGCCGCTTCCCTCCTCGCCCTCCGGGCCTCCGCCGAGGAGCCGCGGTCGCTGGACGACGTGCTCGAGCCGATCCGGGCGAAGCACAAGCTGCCGGCGCTGGCGGCGGTCGTGGTGACGGCGGACGGCGTGCGGATGGCCGGGGCGGTCGGGGCGCGGCGCTCAGGGAAGGACGAGCCGGTGACGCGCGAGGACCTCTGGCACCTCGGGTCGTGCAGCAAGGCGATGACCGCGACGCTCGTCGCGCGGCTCGTCGAGCAGGGGAAGCTCAAATGGACGACGACGCTGGGCGAAGTCTTCCCGAAAGTGAAGCCAATGGACGAGGGGTGGCGCGCCGTGACGCTCGAACAGCTCCTCGCCAACCGCGGCGGCGCCCCCGCGGCGCTCGACCGCGACGGGCTCTGGGGAAAACTGTGGGCGTGCAAGGGGACGCCGCCGGAAGCGCGCCGGATGCTGCTCGAGGGCGTCGTCGCGCACGCGCCGGAGTACGAGCCCGGGACGAAGTTCCTCTACTCGAACGCGAACTTCGCGATCGCCGGGCACGTCGCCGAGACGGTGACGGGCGTGGCGTGGGAAGACCTGATGAAGAAGGAAGTCTTCGCGCCGCTTGGAATCACGTCGTTCGGCTTCGGCGCCCCGGGCAAACCCGGCGACACGGCCGACCAGCCGCGCGGCCACAACGCGAAGGGCGAACCCGTTGAGCCCGGGCCCGGCGCCGACAACCCCGTCGCCATCGGCCCCGCCGGCATCGTCCACATGTCCCTCCCCGACTGGGGAAAGTTCGTCGCCGCCCATTTCCGCGGCGATCACGGCGACGAAGTGAAGGGCGCCGACGGGAAGCTCTTCCTCAAACCCGACTCCTGGAAAAAGCTGCACACGCCGCCGGCCGACGCGTACGCGATGGGCTGGGGGACCGTCGTCCGGCCTGCGTGGGCGAAGGGCGCCGCCGAGGGCGACACGGGGCACGTGCTGACGCACAACGGCTCGAACACGATGTGGTTCTGCGTGACGTGGCTCGCGCCGGAAAAGGGGTTCGCCGTCCTGGTCGCGACGAACCTCGGCGGCGACAGCGCCGGAAAAGCGACCGACGAGGCCGCAGGCGCCGCGATCGGCGAGTGGAACCGGAGGTAGGCTCCGCCTCCGCGCAGGCCGTTGGTGTATCGTGACAACCGTTGACGCGTTTGAATGCCGCTTGTGAACGATGGCCCGGGAGAGGATCGACATGGGTGCATGGACCTGCCCGAATTGCGGCACATCGTGGTCAGAACAGGGGAAGGGCTGCGCACGGTGCGGCGCGACGCAGGCGCCCGGCTGGGCCGTCAACGCTCCGCAATCCCCCGGCGGCCCTCCCGCCGCCATGGACGTCCCGGCGCCGGCCCCGGCGAACGCCGGCTCCAGCTGGGGCCGCGAACGCGCGCTCGGTCAGCTCTTCACCGATGCATTCCGCCTGTTCCTCGCCAACAGGGGTTGGGCCGTCCGCGTGGCGATGATCGGCACCCTCGTTTCGGTCGCCTGTGAACTGGCCGGCATCCACTTCGTCGGGAAGGGGAATCCCGATTGGACGGAACCTGTTACCCGGGCTTGGGTTCGTGGTTTGCCCACACCCGACGGCTTCTGGACGGTCGTGTTCCTGACTTTTCTGGCGGGGACACTGGCGACGGCGTTCGTCCGTTCCGCGGTTTTCGGCACCCTCGCGGCCCTCGGGAGAGGTAGGAGTTCCGGGACCGGTGGCGCGATCCGGATCGGCCTGGAGGGATTTTCCGCCAGCCTCGCCGTCATCCTCTCGGTCGGGATCAGGGTCCTGCTGTGGCTTCCCCTGTTCGTCGTTCCCGGGATCATCAAGTCCTACGCGCTGTCCCTGTCGCTTCCCGCCAGGTTGTCCGGGGACGCGCCGACGGCCGGGGCAGCCCTGGAGGTTTCCCAACTCGCGACCGATGGGAAGAAGCTGGTTCTGTTCGTCTACGACATCCTGATGGTCCTTGTCGCCGTCGGGATCATGTTGCCCGTGATCGTGGTCAAGGTGTGGGCCAGGTACTCATCAATCTCCTGGCTGACGGGAGCGTGCCTCGTCACGCACGAGTTCGTGATGCAGCTTCTCGGCGTCGTGACTCTGATGGGGTACTGGCTCGTCTACGCAGACTCTGTCGCGGCCCGCAACCCGCAGTCGCCGGCATCGACCTTCGCCACCCGGGCGCGCTGAAGGGGGCCGAGGCAATTCGCCGCCTCCCCCCTTTCGCACTCCGCTTCCTCCCCGCACAATCCCCCCCCGTGAAACCCGGCGAATCATCGGATCGTGCCCGCCTGATCCTCGAGCTGGCCCGCGCCCGGGGCTGGAAGATCCCGGCGGGGGCCACGGGCAGCACCCCCGCGGAAATCCTCGGGACCCGCTGGGTCTCCGCTTCAGCAGCGGAACGCGAGTCCCTGGAGCGGGACCTGCAGTGCATGGAAGCGGATCCCCTGAGGGCGGGACTTCTCCTCGGGACTCCCGACAGCGCCGAGTCCGTACGCATCTCGGAGCCCGCCTCGTTCGCGCGGACCCAGCGGCCGGGGCCTCCCGGCGACGGCGGCGAGGAGCCCCCGGATTCGGGGATGCGCGGCCGCTACGAGCTCCGGAAAGAGCACGCCCGCGGCGGGATGGGACGCGTGCTCGTCGTCCTCGACCGCGAAGTCGGCCGCGAAGTCGCGATGAAGGAACTCCTCCCGCACCTCGCGACCGGATTCGCGTGGGACCGGGAGCGCTTCCTCAGGGAAGCGCGCATCACGGGCCAGCTCGAGCACCCGAACATCGTGCCGGTGTACGAGGTCGGCTCGGCGGAGGGGTCGGCGGCGTACTACACGATGAAGCTGGTGCGCGGGGAAACGATGGAGGAGCGGCTGGAGCGGATCCAGGAGAACGGCCGGCTGACGGGGCGGCAGCGGATGGCGGAGCGGCTGAAGCTGCTGGACGCGTTCATCGACACGTGCAACGCGGTGGCGTACGCGCATTCGAAGGGGGTCGTGAACCGGGACCTCAAGCCCGCGAACATCATGATCGGGGATTTCGGCGAGACGGTGGTGCTCGACTGGGGGCTGGCGCGCAAGATGGAGGAGGAGATCGAGCGCGCCCCGCGGAAGACGCGGGCGCCCCGGGTGCCGGGGGCGCCGGAGGCGAGGTCGGGGGACACGACGCGCCTGACGATGGACGGCGACATCATGGGGACGCCGCAATACATGGCACCGGAGCAGGCGCGGGGAGAGATCGAGCGCGTCGACGAGAAGTCGGACATCTACGCGCTCGGCGCGATGCTGTACGAGATCGTGACGGGAAAGCCGCCGTTCAACGGGGAGACCTCGATCGACATCCTGCGGGCGGTCATCGAGCGATCGGCGCCGCCGGTGGAGTCGGTGGAGCCGTTCGCGCCGCGCGAGCTCGGCGCCGTCGCGGCCGCGGCGATGGAGAAGGACCGCGCGGCGCGGCTGGACTCGGCGCGGACGCTCGCCGCCGAGGTCAAGGCGTGGCGCGAAGGCCGCCCGATGACGCTCTACCGCCACTCGGCCGCGGAGCAGCTGCGGCGGTTCGCGAGGCACAACCGCGCGCTGACGACGGCGCTCGCCGGCGCGCTCCTCATCCTGGTCGCCGGCGTGGCCGTCTCGCTGACCTACGCGAGGCTGGCGTCCGACCGGGCGGCGGCGGAGCACGGCGCCCGCGAGATGGCGGACACCCAGGCCGGCGAAGCGCGACGCGCGAAGGACGAGGCCCAGGCGTCGCTACGGCTTGCCCAGGGCCAGCGCATGGCCGCGTACGCCACCAACCTCATCGCCGACAACCCGACCGCGGCCCTTCTCGTGTCCATCGAGGCCGCCCGCCGCGCTCCCGGCGCCGCTTCCACCAACGCCCTCTGGACCTCCCTCGCGCAGCTCCTCGAACGGCGGCGCTTCCTCAATCACGAGCACAACGTCACCGACGGGCAGTTCAGCCCGGACGGACGGCTGGTGGCGACGGCGGGGGCGGACTTCACGGCGCGCATCTGGGACGTGGCGACGGGGACGGAGAGGCTGCGGCTGGAGGGGCACCGGAGCGGCGTGACGATCGTGGAGTGGAGCGGGGACGGGAAGCGGCTGCTGACGGCGCCGGGGAACCCGGACGAGGACCGGATCCGGGCATTCGAGCCGCGTGGATGCGCGGACGTGGCGCCGCGGATCTGGGACACGGCGACGGGCCGGTGCCTCCACGTGCTGCGGGGACACACGGGATTCCTGCGCGGCGCCCGGTGGGCGTCGGGCGGGCGCGTCCTGACGTGGGCGGACGACAACACCGTGAGGCTCTGGGACGCCGACGGCAAGGCCGCCGTGTTCACCGCGCCGTGGCCGGTCCTCGCCGCCAACATTTCGCCGGACGGGCGCTGGGTCGCGGGGTGGACCCGCGAGGCGAAGGCGCTCCTCTGGTGCACCGACCCGGCGGGCGAGCCGCGCGAGCTCACGGGGCACACGGTCTGGCAGAACGCCAGCTTCTCCGCGGACTCCCGCACGATCGTCACCGTCGACCACGGGGGCCGGGTCCTCGCGCGCAACGTCGAGACCCTGGCGATCCTCAAGGACATGCGCCTCACCGGCCCGGACCCCGCCAACCCCGCCGGGCCGCCGGTCCAGGCGCGGGAAGTCTGGGGCGTCCTTCACCACCCCGACGGCTCGCGCGTCGCCTTCGTCTCCAACCTCGGTCTCCACATCTGGACAGCCGACCTCTCGCGCGAGCTGAGCCGCGCCACCGTCGATCGCTTCAGGCTCATCCCCGGGTCGATGGACCCTGAATGGAAGCGCGGACTGACCCTGCTGGACACGAGCGTCATCGTGCGCGACCTCGCCACCGGGCGCGACCTCGTCTCGCTGCGCGGGCACGAATACAACCTGGAATTCGCGCGCTTCTCCGCCGACGGGCGGCGCGTCGTCACCGGGGGGCGAGACCGCACCGCGATCGTCTGGGACGCGGAGCCGGGAGCCTGCCTGCCGACGTTCCGCTGGCACCTGTCCCGGAAGCGCGCGTTCGTCTCCCCGGACGGGACGGTCGCCGTCGTCCAGGCACCGGACGGCAGGCTCGAGGCGCACGACAACGGCTCCGGCGAACTCCTCGGCTCGTGGGATTTCGCCGGCGAGCTCGAGAGCGTGCGATTCCTCGGCGACGGCCACCGCTTCGCCGTCACCAGCCCCTACCCGAAAGTGTTCCGGATCTTCGACGCGACTCGCGGTTGGCTCTTCGACGCCGATACGGGAACGGACCGCGTCGTCTGGCTCCGCGCCAGCAACAACGGGGACTGGCTCCTGGCCTGCGGCGAGGGCGACAAGGGCCGGCTCTGGGACGTTCGCACGGGTAAGGGCGGCCCGCCGTTCCAGATCCCGCGCCGCGCGTTCGACTTCTGCGCGGTGAGCGACGACGGCCGGATGCTGGGGCTGGTGGAAGCGGATCGCGCCCGCGTCGTTCTCTTTGATCCCGTGAACCTCCGCGAAATCACGACGCTCGTCGGGCACTCCGGCTGGACGATCAGCTGCACCATCGTCGCGGACGGCCCCATCCTCACGACGGCGATGGACGCGACCATCCGCGCCTGGGACTCGAAGACGTTCGCCAGCCTGCGCTCCGGGCGCTGGCCGCTGATCCAGGAGACCTACCTCGTCCCCTCGCCCGCCGGCAACGTCTTCGCCGTCGAGGGAGGCGGCACCGCCCGCTTCTATCGGCTCGACACCCTCGACGAAATCGCCGTTTTCCCGCGCCCGTTCTCGAGCCCGGTCGGTTTCTCGCAGGACGGCCGCTTCGCCGCCGCCCGCCGCGACGGCGCCGTCGTCCACCTCCCCATGGGAGCCCTCGCCTTCGCCGAAACCGTCGTCCCCCGCGAGCTCACCCCCCTCGAACAGCGCGGCATGGCCGACTCGCGCGCCGAAGCGGACGCCTACACCCTGCAGTACTACGCCGACCATCCGCGCCCGGGCGCCATGGTCGCCCGCGCCGAACGCGCGCTGGGCGATGGCAAGTGGGGCGAAGCGCTCAAGCACCTCGAAGCGGCGATCGCCTTCCTGCCCTGCCACCCGGCCGCCTGGGAACTCGCCGCCCGCGCCCATGCCATGCACGCCGGCACGTTTCCTCCCGGCGATCCTTCCCGCGCCGCGGCCGTCGAGGACGCCATGAAGGCGCTCGAGTCGGCCGCCGAGCGCGGCTACCGCGACGTGCAGGCGCTCGAGGAGGACCCGGACTTCACGCTCCTGCGGGCTCATCCGCGCTGGTCCGCTCTCATCGCCGGCGCGAAGCGCGACCCGTGGGATGCGGAACCTGGCCGCTGAACCGCCCCCCGCGCGCGCTGTGGCGGAATCGCGCATCGCTCGCTAGCATTTCCCGCCTCACCGCTTCCCCAACGAAAGGCCTCCTATGCCCGCCACGCTCTTCTCAACCTTCAAGCTCGGCCCGATCACCCTCAACAACCGCCTCGTCATGGCGCCGATGACCCGCAGCCGCTGCGCCGGAAACGTCCCGGGGCCGATCGTCGCGACGTACTACGGGCAGCGCGCATCCGCCGGGCTGATCGTCACCGAAGGCACGACGCCGTCCCCGAACGGCCTCGGCTACGCCCGGATCCCGGGGATCTACTCGCCGGAGCAGGTGGCGGGCTGGAAGGGCGTCACGTCGGCCGTGCACGCGAAGAACGGGCGGATCTTCCTGCAGATGATGCACACCGGGCGCATCGGTCACCCCGAGAACCTCCCCAAGGGGGCGGAGATGGTCGCGCCGTCGGCGGTGGCGGCCGCGGGGAAGATGTGGACGGACACGAAGGGGATGCAGCCGCACCCGGCGCCGCGCGAGATGACGCTCGACGACATCAGGAAAGCGATCGACGAATTCGCGACGGGCGCGAAGAACGCGGTCGCGGCGGGGTTCGACGGGATCGAGCTCCACTCCGCGAACGGCTACCTCCTGGAGCAGTTCATCAACCCGGGCTCGAACCGCCGGACGGACGCCTACGGCGGGTCGATCGAGAAGCGCAGCCGGTTCGCGCTCGAGGTCGCTGCGGCGTGCGCTTCCGCGATCGGCAAGGAGAAGGTCGGCATCCGGCTGTCGCCGTACGGGGTGTTCAACGACATCGCGCCGTTCCCGGAGGTGGACGCGGCATTCACGTTCCTTGCGAAGGAGCTGGGCGCCCTCGGGCTCGTCTACCTCCACGTCGTCGACCACACTTCCATGGGCGCGCCGAAAGTCGACCCGGCGACGGTCGACCGGATGCGGGCGGCGTTCAAGGGCGCGACGGTCCTCTCGGGCGGTTACGACGTCGAGCGGGCGAACAGAGACCTGGCCGCCGGCCGCGGCGACCTCATCGCGTTCGGGCGGGCGTTCCTCGCGAATCCGGACCTGCCGGAGCGTCTCAAGACGGGCGCAAAGCTCGCGGAGGCGGACATGAAGACGTTCTACACGCCGGGGGAACAGGGATACACGGACTACCCGGCGCTGAGAGGTTAGGGAGCGCGGCGAGAATCCGGATATCCCGGGAATCTGCACAATTTCCAGCCTGGCGCGCGGTTCCTGTTGCAAGGGGGACGGACACTGAGCCACCGTTGGAGACGCGCCATGATTCTCAAGATCTTCGCCGGGCTGCTGGTGACGGCGTTCCTGGCCGGTTCGGCCAGCGCCGAGGGCAAGGGCGGACCTCCGCCAGGCGGCGGAGGAAAACACGGAAAAGCCGGGGAGCACCCCAAAGGTGGGCCCCCGAAGAAGCCGCGCCACGAAGCGGGCGAGAAGGAAAAGGGGCACGGGCCTGCGGGCCCCGGGGACCACGAAAAGGCCGGTCCTCCCCCGCCTCCCGACAAAGAGGGCAAAGACGGCGACTGACCCGGCATGGACGGCGGCGACAAGCCGCTTCCGCCTCCGGACGGAGGCAAAGGTGACGGGAAGGGAGTGAAGCCTCCTCGGTCGCCGAAGGAAGGCCCGGGGATGAAGCCGCCGCGGCCGCCCCACGGCCCCCGTCCTGACGGGAAGCCGCCGCGGCCCCCCGGCGCTGGCCCGCGCGAGGACGGACCGGGCGGTGGAGACAGCGACAAGGACCCGAAGGACCGGAAGCCCAAGGGCAACAAGGGGCACGGCAACAACGGGGACCACGACGACGAGGACAACCCGGGGAAGGGCAAGGGCGGGCACGGCGCAGATCCGGGGCATGACGACGACGGCAAGGACGATGATGAGAAGGGCGGCGGGAAGCCCGACGACGGAACGGACGACCTGAAGTAGGAGTGGCGGAGGGACTTCGAAGGCCCGGCGATGAGCCGGGCCTTTTTTTGTCGTCTACGCGCGGGGTCTCTCGCCTTCACCTGCAACGCTTCGAAAACTCCGCCAGAGCAGGAGGTCGTACGCGATCTTGAGCCCGCCGGCGATGAAGAACGGGACGCCGGCGAGGGCCGGGTGTGCGAGGAGGGGGCCGACAAGGGCGGGCGAGAGGGCGGCGCCGGTGGTGCGGGCGACGCCGGTGACGCCGGCGGCGGCGGAACGCTCGTCGGGGAAAACGACCGACATCGTGTAGGACTGGCGCGTCGGGACGTCCATCTGCGAGATCGAGTAGCGCAGGAGAAGGACGGCGATGGCGAGCCACGGCGTGGGCATGAGCGGCACGAGGATGAGCAGGACGTTGGAGGGGATGTGCGTAAACACCATGGTGTTCACGAGTCCGAAGCGCGCCGCGAGGCGGGCGGCGAGCAGCGCCGAGACGGCGGCGAGGAGGTTGGCGCCGAGGAACACGGCGCCCAGGGAGGCGACGGAGACGCCGTGGCGGACGTGGAACCAGTAGGCGATCGTGGCCTGGAGCACGAAGCCGCCGCCAAAGGCGTCGAGCGCGAAAAGTCCCGAGAGGCGCAGGACAACGCCGCGCGAGCGGTGGAGCCCGAGGAACAGCGAGCGGGCCGGCGGAGGGGCGCCGGGCTCGATGCTGCGGCGCAACAGGATGAAGAGCAGCCCGAGGACGGCCCCGAGCGCGCCGTAGCCCAGCACGACCGCGCGGTACGCATCCGGCGCGGTCGCGCCGTTCGCCTGGAGGCCCTTCACGGCCAGCCCCGCCGCCAGCGAGCCGAGAGCGGTCCCGACAGAGCCGGTGAGGTTGTACCAGGCGAAGATGGCGGTGCGGTCCTCGCCGCGCGAGATCTCGGAAATGGCGGCCTGCTCGATGGCGAGGAACGGTCCGACCTCGCCGCCGCCGGGGCTGATGACGCCGACGATGGCCGCCACGGTCAGGATCCACGGGTCGCGCGTCGCGGCGAACGCCACCCCGGCCAGGAGCATGAGCGCCGCACCTGCCACGAGCGTCCGCCGCCGCCCGAACCGGTCCGCCGCGGTCGTGAGCCACAGCGAAATCGCCGTGTCGCCCAGCAGCGCGGCCGAGAGCATCGCCCCCGACTGGATTTCGGTCAGCCCCGCAGCCGCGAGGTGCAGGAGCAGGACCGTCGCCAGCCCCCCGTACGCAAAGAGCCGCACGAACCGCGTCGCAAACAGCAGCCGGCCGTCGCGCGGCAGACGCGAGAGGACGTGGGCGTCGAGAAGCGCGGCCACTCAGCAGACGCTCACGGTGCGAACGCGCCGTTCGGCCTGCCGCGCTTCACCATCGCCTGGCAGTACGCGTACAGCGCGTCGTAGACCGGGAATTCCGCGGAGAGCATGGCGTGGTCGTCCTTCAGCCCGAGGTGCCGGAACCCCTCCGCGATGGCGTTGAGCCCCGCGGCCTCGGGCTGGTTCCAGAGAGTGTTGTCCGTGTCGGCGCCGTTCACGATCTTCGCCAGGAGCACCAGCGCAGGGTCCTTGCCCAGCCCGTACTTCTTCACGATCGCGTCAAACGAGCACTCCTTCCCGTGATGCCCCAGCTCGTCCCCGGTGCAGTCGAAGGAGGTCGCGCCCTCCGTCTTCGCCACCTCCGCAACCTTCTCGGCCGGCACGAACAGGAACTCCGCCCTCGCGTCGACGAACTTCCGGATCAGCCAGGGACAGGCGACCCGGTCGACTTTCACCTTCTCGCGCGTGATCCACTTCACAGGATTCTCTTCTTCAGGTTCGCAACTTCTTCCCTACGCGGCGTTCCACGCTCGCGATCTTCGATGCGAGGCGGCCGCTGCGACCGCGCCGGGCATCGACCTTGATCGAGCACGAAATGCGCCTGCAGTCCTTCGCCATGGCGGCATAACACTTCTTCACCACGGCCATGACCTCGTCCCATGTCCCCTCGAGGACCGTCCCCATCGGGTTGAGACGGTATGGAACCCCGGAGCGGTCGATGATCGCGAGGCTGCGCGCGACGTACTTGCCGACCGACTCGCCCTTGTCGAGCGGGGACATCGAAAACTCCAGCAGAACGGACATGCCGGCCTCCTTGGATTCAGGGAATTCCCGGGCAACGTGTGCGCCAGCCTGCATCGGCCCGCGCGGGGACGCAAGTCCCACCAACCCCGACCGCCCTCCCACTTTCTTGGGACTCCCACGACCTCTGCGTATCATCACCCCCCTTCTCAAGGGGGATACCTCCGCCATGAGCCTCAAGGGCCGCAACTTCCTCAGCACCCAGGACTTCACCCGCAAGGAAATCGAGCTGATCCTCGCGACGGCCGCGAAGCAGAAGAAGTCCGGGTGGAAGCCGCTCAAGTCGAAGCCGAAGCTCGCGCTGCTGTTCTTCAACCCGTCGCTCCGCACGCGGTCGTCGTTCGAGCTGGCGGCGTGGCAACTGGGCGGGCATGCGGTGACACTGCAGCCGGGGAAAGATGCGTGGCCGATGGAATGGCGCGAAGGGATCCCGATGGACGGCGAGGCTGAGGAGCATGTAAAGGACGCGGCGCGCGTGCTGGGGCGGTTCTTCGACGCGGTCTGCGTGCGGTGCTTCCCGAAATTCCAGGACTGGACCGTGGACAAGCAGGATTCGATGCTGCGGGCGATCGAGCGCTACGCCGGGGTTCCCGTGATCAACATGGAAACCATCGTGCACCCGTGCCAGGAACTGGCGCTGGCGCTGACGATGAAGGAGAAGATGAAGAAGACGGACGGGAAGAAGTTCCTGCTGACGTGGACGTTTCACACGAAGGGGCTGAACACGGCGGTGGCGAACTCGGCCGCGCTGATCTCGACCAAGATGGGGATGAACCTGACCGTGCTGCGCCCCCCGGGGTACGACCTCGACCCGATGTTCATGGACCAGGCGCGGGAGAACGCCAAGGCCCACGGCGGCTCGGTCACGGTGACGGACAGCATCGAAGAGGGGTACAAGGACGCCGACTTCGTCTACTGCAAGAGCTGGGGAAACCTCGGCTACTTCGGGAACTGGGAAGAAGAAAAGAAGGTCCGCGAGCCGTACCGGCACTTCATCGTCAGCGCGGACAAGATGAAGAAGACGAACAACGCGTTCGTGTCGCACTGCCTCCCGATGCGGCGCAACGTGAAGATGACGGACGAGGTCGCGGACTCTCCGCGGAGCTGCCTGATCGACGAAGCGGAGAACCGCATCCACGGCCAGCGCGCGATGCTGACGCACATCCTGGGGTAGCGATTCGACACGCTTGATTTCCTGGGTTGCTCCCTTCGGGCCCAACCCAGGAAATCAGAGCTGACTCACCACCAGTGGCCGGGTTACGCCTTCGCGTGCGGCGTGAGCTGGGCCACGAGATCGTCCGCGTCCGCCGGGTCGATCGTCCCCAGCTCCCGCCCGTCCGGCGACAGGACCCTCAGGTCCGGCAGGTAGCGAACGCCGTACTTCGTCGCCACCGGACGCCCCGGGTTCGCCGGCGAACGATCCGTCAGGTCGATCTTCACCAGCACGAACGATTTCAGCAGCGGCTCCACACGGGGGTCCGCGAGCTCGTTCTCGAGCTCATTGCAGCCCCCTCACCAGGTCGCGCCGAACTCCAGCAGGACCTTGCGGCCGGAAGCACGGGCGTCGGAGAGTGCGGCATCGAGGTCGGACGTCCAGGCTGAGGTGCTCATGGGAGCAGTGTAATCCGCGGGCCGGATTCGGGCATCCCCGCTGGCTCTCCTTCCGCACCGATCCGCGGAAATTGAGCCACTCAGGCAGCCCACGAGGTGCCTCCTGCCCGGAAACGGCGCGGCATACCCCTTGCACACAAGGCAAGATGGTCCGCCGAGAGTCCTGAGACGAGCGAAAAAGCTCCCCAAAGCGAACCGTGCGGGTGTCAGGAGCAAAGACTTCCCGCCAGGTCCTCGAGAGACTCTCCCGGACGCGTACAGGTCCCGCGGCAGCCACCGCAGATCGCGAGCGGCCTCCGCGGAGTCGGTGCCAGGGCGCGCGTCCTTCGCGTGTCCGGTCCGGGGCGAGTTGGCGGTGAAGTGCCCTCGGTCGGCGACGCGCGCCAGCCGGGCGATTCGGTGCGGCCGTGAACGGCAGTGAAAGGAGGCCCGTGCGACACACTGAGCGGATCGTGATCGGGAAGTGACTGGATCGTGGCTTCGCCCGTCGTTCAGTGGTGGTGAAAGTCCGTGACGTGGAAGTACAGTCCGCTGGACGTCCGTGACTTGTCAGGACCAGGCGCTGGAACCGCACCGACGCCCTTCGTCGCCGCCCCGGTTATGGGGCGGTTTTTTTTGGTTCCCCTGCGCGCTTGAACCCCCCTTGCCGCGCGTGGTCTACTCCCTCCTTCCTCGCCGCCGGACGCGACGGGAGGCTGGCAGGCGGTGGGGTTCAAGGACGACTGGAAACTGACCCGGATTTACACTGTCGCGAAGTAGAGTGCCCGGCAGGGATCGCCGCGATCCGGAATCGAACTCAAGGGGGAAACGATGAAGCGAATTGCCGCCGTGCTGCTGGGGCTGTGCTCCGTTCTCGGCGTCGGCTGCGGCCCGATCAGCTACCAGGGGGAGATCACCCCGGTTGCGGGGCGTAACGTCTACGTCGGCCCGGCAAAGATCACGAACTGCCACTCGGAGCTCGACAAAGCCGGGACGGAATCCGAGATCCGCAAGACCGCAGAGGACCTGCTGAGGCACTACGGCTACACGGTCGTGGAGGACCCGTCCGCGGCGGACCTGGTGCTGAATGCGGACGTCCTCGAGTTCAACCTCGGCAGCACGACGGCGCGCGTCATCGTCGGCGGCGGGCAGTCGTGGCACGACACGTCGATGATCATCAAGCCCAAGGGGGGCCTGGACAACACGGGCCACCGCAGGGCCGAGGTCAGCGCCGGCGCCTACAGCAACTGGAAAGGCGCGGAGCAGCACCGCAAGGCGCTGGTGAACGAGATCGCGAAGATGCACGTGTGGGTCGCGCAGAAGTACTGCCCGTAAGCCGGTTAACGGAGCCCATCGATGATCCGCAAGCTTGCCGTCGCGGCGACCCTGCTCGCCGCCTCCGTCGCCCGCGCCGATGAACCCGTCGTGCTCAAGGGATCGGTGGTGGACGCGGACGGGAAGGGCGTCGCCGGCGTCGACATCGGCGACAACTGGCAACTGGGCAAGGAATGCCGGGCCTACTCGGACAAGCGCACCGGCGACGACGGGACGTTCGAAATCACGATCCGCTACTTCCACCCGCCAATCGCCCTTCTCGCAATGGACGAAAAGCGCGAGCGCGGCGCCGCGGTGCTCATCTCCGCGGACGACGCGAAGAACCCGGTCACGCTCAAGCTCGGGCCGATGTCCGCCGTGCGGGGGGAGTTCACCTGCGCGGACGAGGGCATCTCCCCGGCCGGATCCTCCGTGCAGTGGCAGTTCGGCGCCGCGCGCATCGGCAACCTGCACGCCGTCGAGACGAAGTGGGAGGTCAGGCTGCCGGCGGGCGAGTGGCGCTTCTGGACTTACCACCCGGACACCGCGGCCTTCATCAAGAACGTCGTGATCCCCGCGGACGGTAAAGAGGTCGATCTCGGGAAGCTCGAGGTCGCCCCCAACAAGCTCGCAACACTCCGCGGGAAGCCCTTCCCCGACTGGAAAGTCAGCGACGCTCGCGGGGTCGGCAAGGACGTGCAGCCGTCGGACTACAAGGGCAAGTGGCTGCTCGTGGAGTTCTGGGGGTTCTGGTGAGGGCCGTGCACGGGCGGCAGTCTGCCGAGCCTGATGAAGTTCTACGAGGAGCACAAGGACCAGCGGGACAGGTTCGAGATCCTGGCGTTCCACGACGCGAGGGCGAAGACGTTCGCGGAGCTGGACGAGAAGCTGAAGCCGGTCATCAAGGACAAGTGGGGCGGGAAGGAGCTGCCGTTCCCGATCCTGCTGGACGAATCCGGGGACACGATCAAGACGCTCGGAGTGCGCGGGTTCCCGACGGTGATCCTGATCGACCCGGAGGGAAGGCTGGTGAAAGGCGGGAGCGAGGAAATGCTGGAAGAGGAATTGAAGAAGGCGGCGGCGGAGACGAAGTGAGGGCATGCCATAATCCGCCGATGCCCAAGGTCTCCTGGCCCGCCGACCGCCGCCGCGTCGAGTGCCCTGCCGGCGAAACGCTTCTCGCGTGTTCCCTGTCCGCCGGTCTCCCGCTCGTCCACGCCTGCGGCGGCCAGGCGAAATGCTCCACCTGCCGCGTGATGGTGGTCGAGGGCGAGGACAGCCTCTCGGATCCGACCGCGGAGGAGCGCGCCATGGCGGACCGCTTGCGCTTCCCGCCCGGCGTGCGGCTCGCCTGCCAGGCCCGTGTGCGGGGCGACGTCGCCGCGCGGCGGCTCGTGACGGACGTCGAGGACCAGGCGCTGGTGAAAGGCGAGTTCGACGAGACCGGCCCGCGCAGCCTGGGCGAGGAGAAACGGCTGGCGATCCTGTTTTGCGACATCCGCAATTTCACGGCGTTTGCGGAGTCGCACCCGGCGTACGACGTGATCCACATCCTGAACCGCTGGTATGCCAGGGCCGACGCGGCCGTGCGCGCCGCAAACGGCCGGATCGACAACGTCATGGGCGACGGCTTCATCGCCCTGTTCGGCGAAGCGCGCCCGGAGACTGCTTCCCGGGACGCGGTGGAAGCGGCCCTGGGGCTCGTCCGCGCCGCCGCGGATTTCTCCCCGTGGGTCGAGTCCCAGTTCGGCTCCGGATTCCGCGTCGGCTGCGGGATCCACGCGGGCGACGTCGTCCTCGGCTCCGTCGGCGCCGGCGGCGCCCGCCGCCTCACCGCCATCGGCGACGCCGTCAACCTCGCTTCCCGCGTCGAATCGGAAACGAAGGCCGCGGGCGTGGACATCCTGGTGAGCCAGGCGATCTGGAATGAGGTGAAGGACGCGTTCGGAAGCGGGAAGACGGTCGACGTGCTGATCAAGGGGAAGAGCGGCCGGTACGTCCTGCACGAAATCTGCGGGCCGGAAACAGCGCGAAAATAACCGCCGGCGTTTTCCTACCATGGCGGTGTGAGAATCCTGTTTCCCGTATCGTGCGTTGCGTTCGTCGCCGCTCTCCTGGCCACGCTGGCGGCACGCGGCTGGTGGCACTCGCCGGGCGCCGTGCCGGGGAGCCCTGCAGGGCGGCAGGCTTCGGATCCTGCCGGCGCAGTCGCGGCGGATCAGGCCGCGGCCGTGAATCCGGAAGCGGACGCGATGTCGCGCGAGATCGCGGAGCGCCGCCGGCGCGCCGGCCTGCTCGTCCCGGAGGAACTGCGCGCGAAGATCGAGAGGCTGCGGGCCTGCGCGGCGCCGCTCTACGATGCGGGCGACGGCGAGGGGCTGATGCGCCTCATGCACGACCTCGCCGCGACGGGCCCCGAGGGCTACGCGGCGGCGCTCCAGGTGCTGCGCTATTTCGAGGAACAGCCCGCGGGAACCGAGTTCGCGTTCGGGCTGAGCCTCGCCTGGTTCCGGGAGCATGCGTACGGCGGAGCGATGGTGCCGATGTTGAACTGGGCGCTGGCGACGCCGGATCTCGCGCCGCCCTGGTTCCGCCGGATCGCCGCCGAAAAACTCCCCGCCCGGCCGGGCTGGGATCCTGACCGCGCCGAACGCCTCCTGGGCTGGCTGAGAGTCGAGGACGACGACGGTGTTGCCGCGGCGCTCGGCCGCGGCCTCCTCGTCGGGGATGAGCCGCCGCCCCTGGAGCAGCTCCTGGAGGTCGCCCGGCGAGCCGACGGGCCCGGCGCCCGCCGCGCCGCCGTCCGCGCGGCCGCGCTGGGCTATCTCAGGACCGAGGTCGAGCCATCCCTCCTTGCGCTGTCGGAAGGAAGCGATGCGGCGCCCGCGGAAGAGGCGCTTCTCTGGCTCAAGAAGCCGCCCCACCGGGTGGCGGCCGTCGTGCGCGTGGCGCCGCTTTCGCGCGCCGCGGACCTCGGGCTTCGCGCCGGCGACGTGCTGATCTCGGTCGAAAACCGCCGCGTCATCGACGCGGCGACGTTCCAGCAGGCGATGGACCGGGCGACGGAGAAGCTGGTGTGGCCGACGGTGCAGGTCCTGCGCGACGGGAAAGTCATCAACCTGGTTGTGCGGCAGCGGCACGCGCAGGAGTTCGAGATGCCCCTGGGGCTGGCGACCCGGCCGGAAGGATATGCACCGTGAGAGTCGCGGCCATCCTGCTGGCATCGATCGCGCTCGGCGTCGCCGCGGGGCTCCTGGTCCCGCGCCGCGAGCCGGTTCGGGCCGAGGTTTCTTTCGAAATCCCGGCGACGCGCCCGGCGGAAGTCACTCGACCGCCGCCGCCCACCGCCCCGCCGCCCATTCCGCCCGGACTGCGGGAGGAGCTGGAGGAGCTTCGCGAGAATCCTGCTACGTTCACCCCGGAGGAGAAGTCCGCCCGCGCCGCGGAGCTGTGGGCAAAGGCGCAGCTCCTGGAGAAGGAGGGAAACGAGCGGGACTTGATGACGACCTTGCACGGCCTGGCGGCTCTCGGAAGCGAGGGCTATGCGCATGCGTTCGAGGTACTGGCCTTCCTGGAGAACAGCCGCGCGGGGGGCGGCGAAGATTGGCTGCTCGACTCCTGCGACGGAGCCGTGCTGCGGATGGCCATGTGGGCCATCAGCGATCCGGCCGGCACGCCCGAGCGCTCGCGACAGCTCTGCGCGAAGATTCTCTCCCGCCACTTCGATGACAACCTCGCCGTCGCGCCGCTCATCCTGCGTGCGCTGGCGTCGGAGCCGGACCCCGAAGTCCGCCGAATCCTCGCCGGCACGCTTCCCCTCGCCCTCCCTGTCGCGCGGGTTCCCGTGATGGCGTCCGTGGGAGGCGAGTCCGGAGGAGACGAAGAAGCGGCTCTCGCGCTGGCCCGTGGGATCGCGGCGGCTTCCTGGCCCAACGCGGAGCGCGACAGGGTTCTTGCGTGGCTGGAAATCAGCCCGGACACGGCGACCTCCGAGGCCGCCAGGCTGGGGCGGACGGCGCTTCATCCTCCGGTCGCGGGAGTCCTCCTCGATCGTGTGGAAGCCGCGGCGGCGGGGGGCCTGCAGAAGGGCGACATCCTGGTCTCGATCGACGGCCGGCCCATGGGGGACATCGAGGACGTCCACCGGGCGCTCTCAGGGGCGGGAAACGTCCGGGCGCGCATCCGCCGCGGGCCGCAGGAATTCGACCTTGGAACGGCTGCGGTGCCGGATCCGGGTTCCATCGACGGGTTCTTCGTCGAACCGAAGTGACACCGCGGCTTCCGGCCCGGCTCGCTCCAATGAAAACGGCCCCCGCGGAAGAACCGCGGGGGCCGGTCGCGTCTCGTGACTACCAGTTCCCGATGTCATCTCCCGCGCCACAGTCGTCCTTCCCGTTCGGGCCGCAGGAGAACAGGTCGAACGCCGCGCCCTTCGAGCCCGGGGAGTGATAGATGAGCGGGTTGCCCCACGCATCGATCACTTCGTTGCGACCGTTCAGCTCCTCGCGGTTGAACCGGTAGAAACCACCGCGGCGGCCGCCCGAGAGCGCGACCACCATGCCCGAGTTGACCGAGTGCGGCAGATACCCGTTCTCCGCCTGGAAGGCCTTCAGCGCCGCGTCCAGGTCCTTGATCTGCTTCCGCGAAATCTCGGACTTGTCCGGCTTTGGCGGCTCCGGCGGCGGCGGCTTCGGCGGGTCCACGCGCGGCGGATCGTCACGGCGCGGAGGCGGATCGGGAGGACGCGCCACCGGCTCCCACGACCACAGGTGCACCGACTTGTCACCTCCGCCAGCCGCCAGGACCTTCCCGTCCGGGCTCCAGGCGACGGAAGCGAAGTTGTCCTTGAACCCGTCGAAATCCTCCAGGATGTTCCCCGTCGCCGCTTCCCAGACCTTCACGGTCCCGTCGTGGCAGCCGGTGGCGATCTGTTTGCTGTCGGGCCTGAAGGCGACGCCGGTGCAGCGCTCGTCGCCGACGGGCAGGGTGCGGATCGCGCGCCCCGTCTCCATGTCCCACAGCCGCACGGTGCCGTCGAGGCTCGCCGTTGCGAGCATTTTCCCGTTCGGGCTGAAATGCGCCGTGCGGACCTGGTCCGTGTGGCCGCGGAGGTTGTACATCAGCCGCCAGCCGGTCACGTCGTAGACGCCCACGCCCGCCTTTTCATCCACGACGCAGAGGCGCGTGCCGTCGGCGTTGAAGGCGATCCCCCAGCCCTCCGCCTTCATCTTCCACGACCTCACCTCGCTCCAGGTCTTCGCGTCGATGATCTTCACGACGCCGTCGTGGCCCGTGCTCGCGATGTAGTCGCCCTTCGGGGACCACGCGACGCCCAGCGCGCCGCCTCCGTGCCCCTCGATCTCCTTGAGCTGCTTGCGGCGGCCCAGGTCCCAGATCCGGATCGGCCCGTGGGCATCGGCGCCGGCGATCTGCTTCCCGTCCGGGCTCCACGCGAACGAGCAGACCGAGCCGTCGTGCTCGCCCAGGCGCATCTTCCGCCCGCCCGCCTTCACGTCCCACACCACGATCGTCTTGTCGTCACCCGCAGACGCCAGCATCGTCCCGTCCGGGCTCCACGCAACGAACAGGATCGCCTTCTCGTGCTCACCGTCGAGTTCGGAAGTCTGCGGCGGATCGGCCAATGCCGGAAGCGCCGCGAGCGCGGCGGCGAGGATCGCCGCCGGCAGGATACGAGACATCATGATCCCTCCTTGAAACAGCCCCCTGAAGACGCAACAGGGAAACGCGCGCGGGGTGGCGCGAATTCCCCCGGACGGGACATTGTGCGGGCCCGGGGCGGGCCGGGCAAACGGAAACGGGCATCAGGGGCGGTCGACGAGGATGAAGTGCTCCGCCTTCTGGCGGGTGCGGCCGCCGAAGGACCACTCGGTGCGTTCCTGGGAGGCGCCGGCGGGGACGCGGGCGCCGAGGCGGGAGGCGATGGAGCGGACCAGGTCGGCGGAGCGGACGTCGTGGGTGCCGAAGCGGCCGTCGCCGATAAGGACGAGGAGGGGGGCGCCGGGGGCGAGCGCGTCGAGCGCGTTTTTGACGCACTGCGTCATGTCCGCCTCGTACCGCTTCAGCGCGTCCCCTCCCTGCTTGAATGCCCGCCGCGGCCCGATCTCCTTCGCCCGCGCGAACCCCGGGTCCTCGCCGAACAGCGGGTAGCGCAGGAAATGGTGGAACGCGTAATCGTACGTCCCCGGGTACGGCGGCGATGTCACGCCGATCGCGAACGCTCCCTTCGGCAGCTTCACCGCCCGCGCGTCCTCCAGCCAGAACTCCGGCTCCGGCGGCTTCACCCCGCGCTGCCTCAGGTCCTTCGCGAGAAACCCGTAGCTCCGCGCCAGCTCCTTGCACTTCTCCGCGAACATCCGGTACGTCGCCCTGGGCGGCCAGGGCCGCCAGTCGCGGTCGACGACGGTCACGGAGTCCGACGCCTGCTTCGAGAGCCGGATCAGGATCGACGACAGCACCACCCGCAGGACCCGCCGCAGGTCCTCCCGCGCCACGCCGTCGATCAGCTGCGCCACGAGCGCGACTTCGCGAAGGGTGTGCGGGCTGAACCAGCTCTCGACGTCCTCGCCCCAGCCGGGAAGCGGTATTTCGTCGGGATCGAAGCGCGACGCCCGCTGCGCGATTTCCGTCCCCTCGCGTTCCACGAGGCGTTCCTCGCCGCCGCGGAAGACCCGCGTCCGGGCCCAGGCGATCTCGAGCGCGACGGCGCTGATGTCCACGCCGGTGAACGCCCGCCCCGCCCTCAGCGCCTCCACCGCCACCGTGCCGCTTCCCACGAACGGGTCCAGCACGCCGCCGGACCGGCCGCCGAAGCGGACGATGGCGCGTTCCGCGGTGTGGGGGTGCATCCGTGCCGGGTAGGTGTGGAAGCCGTGGGTGAACGGGAGCCGGACCTCGGGGTCGACGTCGAGGCACTCGGCGAGTTTGGCGGCCGCGGTGGGCTCTCCCCAGGGCGTGATGGCGCCGCCGGTGTTCATGAGCGAGCGTTTCATGCGGCGCTGCGGCGGGGGCATGGGGCGGGAGCGTAGCGGGGCGGGGCCCGGGCGAAAAGGCCCATGTCCTTGCCCCCACCCCCCCCACCGCTATAATCCGCCGCTCGCCCATTCGGGGTTCCCCGTCGATGAAGACGTCCGCGTCGCTCGTCCGCCAGGCCGAGGCCCTCCTGACCGATTCCGAACGCAAGACCCTCGCGAGCATCGAGAAGACGCTCGCGAAGGCGGCGAAGAGCCCGCGGCGCGAGGAGCGCCGGTTGGCGGTGCTCGCGTTCTCGGGCGGGCTGGACACGTCCTTCTGCGTGCCGTGGCTGCAGGAGCGCGGCTGGGACGTAATCACCGTCCTCGTGGACACGGGCGGATTCTCGCCGGACAAGATCCGCGAAATCGGCCGGCGCGCGAAGGACCTCGGCGCCAAGAAGCACTTCTTCGTCGACGGCCGGAAGGAAATCTACGACCGCCTCATCAGCCACTGCATCCGCGCGAACGGGACCTACCAGCAGATGTACCCCGTGATGTGCGCCGACCGCTACCTCATCGTCGAGAAGTCGGTCGACTTCGCGCGCCGCTTCAAGGCCGACGCCGTCGCCCACGGCTGCACCGGCATGGGGAACGACCAGGTGCGCTTCGACGTGACCCTCCGCGCGCTCGGCTGCGACAACATCCTCGCGCCGATCCGCGACTTCCAGGCGATGGGCGGCAGCCCGGTGCGCGACCGGGAGAAGGCGTTCCTCGAGGAGCGCGGGTTCCCGGTGTCGAAGAAGCACACGCGGTATTCGATCAACCAGAACGTGTTCGGGGTGACGATCTCGGGAAGCGAGATCGACCGGCGCGAGGAGCCGGCGGAGGACGCGTGGACGCTGACGGCATCGCCCGACCGGACGCCGGCGAAGGCGGACCGCGTGACGATCGGGTTCGAGGGCGGGCTGCCGGTCTCGCTGAACGGGAAGAAGATGCACGGCATTGAGATCCTGCGGCGGCTGAACGAGGTCGCGGGGAAGCACGGCGTGGGGCGGTTCATCTACACCGGGGACTGCGTGATCGGCATCAAGGGGCGGATCGCGTTCGAGTGCCCGGGGCTGCACACGGTCCTGGTCGCGCACCGGGCGCTGGAGGAATCGGTGCTCTCGAAGGAGCAGAACCAGTTCAAGGACGGGATCGGCAAGAAGTGGACGGAGCTGGCGTACAACGGGCTGTTCTACGATCCGCTCGAGAGGAACCTCGAGGGGATGCTGCAGGCGATGCAGCGGGACGTGAAGGGAACGGTGACGGTGAAGCTTCACCGGGGGACGGTGTTGCCGGTGGCGTACGAATCGCCGAACGAACTGAGGCAGAAGGGGACTGTCTATGCGCAGTCGAGCGCGTGGACTCCCGACGAAGCGACGGCGTTCGTGAAGCTGTTCGGCATGTCGACGGTCACGGCCGCCCGGAGGGATCGCAAATGAACTGTCAAAGGAAGCGACTCCGTCGTGAGCGAGCGCAGCGAGTCGAACGACCGTGAGCGAGGGGCTGTTCAAGGGGCCCGGCGACGTGCGCGGCCGGAGGCCCGTTGAGGAGCGCAAGGGAGGCGGCCCCCGTTCCGGCGACCCGTTTCTCCCGTGGCACCCCCCGGAAGGACTCGCGCGCGGCTCGGAAAAAGCCGCGCCCGTGAGGAAAACGAACGTGGAAAACTACGAATTCATCATCAACTTCTTCAAGAACATCGGGAACACGAAGGAGGCGAACAACTACCTCCGGCTGTTCAAGAAGGGGAATCCGTCCCGGTTCGCCGTGATCAAGGTCGGCGGGAAGACGCTGACCGACTCCATGCCGGTGCTGTCCGGCGACCTCGCGTACCTCACCAACCTCGACCTCTTCCCCGTCATCGTCCACGGCGGCGGGCCGCAGATCGACAAGGAGCTGGAAGTCCGCCGGATCGCCTTCGAGAAGAAAAACGGGCTGCGCGTGACGTCGCGCGAGGCGATCGACGTGATCCGCGAGGTGCTTGAGGAGGCGAACCGCAAGCTCGTGGACGCGATCCGCTCGCAGGGCGGAGACGCGGAGGGGATCCGGCTGGCGGTGAAGGCGCGCCCGCATCCCGACCGCGACCTCGGGTTCGTCGGCGAGGTGACGGGGATCGATCTGAAGCCGATCTACCGCGCGATCCGGATGGACCGCATCCCGGTCGTGTCTCCCGTCGGGTTCGACGAGAACGGCCAGCCCTACAACGTGAACGCCGACGTCGTCGCGCGCGCGATCGTCATGGCGCTCCGGCCGAAGAAGTTCATCCTGCTGACCGAGGAAGGCGGCGTCCGCGACCCCAACGGCAAGATCATCCCTTTCATCAACCTCACGGCCGACCTCCAGGGGATGCAGGAGCGCGGCGAAGTCACGGGCGGCATGGCGCTCAAGCTCCGCGAGACCAAGCAGCTCCTCGAGGAACTGCCCACCACGATGTTCGTGACCATCACCAGCCCCCACTCGCTCATCAAGGAGCTCTTCACCGTCAAGGGGTCCGGCACCTTCATCAAGCTCGGCAGCGAGATCGAGGAGCACCACAGCTGGAAGGGGATCAACCGCGACCGGATGCGCACGCTGATCGAGGCCAGCTTCGGCCGGAAGCTCGTCCGCGACTACTTCCAGCGCGACGTGACCTCGATCTTCCTCGACCCCAAGTACCGCGGCTGCGCCATCATGCGCAAGGTCGCCGGCATGGACTACCTCGACAAGTTCGCCGTCCGCAAGGAAGCGCAGGGCGAAGGGCTCGGCCGCGACGTCTGGCTCGCCATGCTGCAGAAGTACCCGAAGCTCTTCTGGCGCTCCCGCTCCACGAACCCCGTCAACTCCTGGTACTTCGAGCAGTCCTCCGGCGCGATCAAGTTCGCAGACTGGACGATCTTCTGGATCGGCCTTCGCGAGCCGCAGATCAAGAAGGCGATCAAGGCGGCGCTGAAGCTGCCGCCCACGCTCCAGGGACCGGCGAAGGTCAAGTAAGAGCCAACCCGGCTCAAGCCCCGCCGGATCCGCGGAAGAGCAACCAGCCGAGAGCAGCCAGGGTGGCGCCGGCGAGGGAGAGGACCGTCAACCAGAAGCCGGGTTGATCCTTTAACTGGACCATGTCCAGCATCCCCTTCTGCATTGACTCCATGTCGGCGGACAAAGACGGCGGAGCCGGGGTGCCGGAGAGTTGCTTGCGCATGATTCTCTCCGCATCGGCCTTCATGTCCTGCAGGGGTTGCTTCCGATACCAGGTCGCCCGCTCGTAGGCGAGCAGCCCGCCGGCCGCCAGGACGGCCGTGAGCGCAACAAGAGTCTCCCGAACGATCCCGTACGACGGAGCAACCGTCCGGAACAGGCTCCAGGCGACCAAAGCCAGTCCGAGCCCGGGGAAGATCCAGATCTCCGGGGACTTCTTTCCCCATGGAGGATTCTCGACCTCCTCCGGCTTCATCGTGGATGTGAGCATCTCCGTGTACGAACTTCCCGCGACCTTGGACGCGGCGGACTGCGTCGACTTCGCCGTCTCCTGCAGCTCGCGGGCGCCCGAATCCAGCGTGTTCGTGGCCAGGTTATACCCGGTCGGCTCGGCGGAAATCATGTTGCCGCATGAAACACGCAGCCAGGGAAGGCAGAAGAATGCGATGAGAAGCCCGATCCCGGAAAGGGACGTGAACGGCAGGTGCCGGCAGAGGGCGCGCGAAGAACTCTTGGCGGTCTCGAAGCGACTCTGGGTCATCCGCGCCACAAGGCTCGGTTCCGTGACCGGTCCAACCGGGGCCGACGCGTCCCCTCCCGCAACGGCCTGGGCCAGGGGAACCGAGACCATCGCGCCACAGTCGGGACACTTGACCTGTCGACCGGAGAACATTGGCGCCACGTCCCGGGAGTTCCCGCACACACATGTCACCCTGATCATCGGAATTCCTTTCAAGAAACCGAACGGATTCTAGCGGCCGGGCCCTCTCCATCCTTTCAATCTCGGCCCGGAATTCCTAAAGTCTCCGCCCCATGGCCTCCCGAAAAACCGTCGCCGTCCTCGGAGCCTCCGGTTACGCCGGCGGTGAACTCGCGCGCATCCTCCGCGGCCACGGCGGCGTCGAGGTCGTCGCGCTCCAGAGCGAATCGTCCCCTGGAAAGCCGCTCAAGGACGCCTTTCCCGATTGGCAGGGCGACGAGCGCTTCTCCGAGAAAACTCCCGAGCAGATCGCGGCGATGAGCCCAGACCTCCTGTTCCTCGCGACGAGCGAAGGGATCGCGAGGAAGACCGCGCCGCTCTTCACCAAGTCCCGCCTCATCGACCTCTCGCGCGACTGGCGCGGCGAGTGGAGGTACGGGCTTCCCGAGCTGTTCCGCGGCGAGATCGCGACGGCGGATGCGATCGCAAACCCCGGCTGCTACGCGACGGCGTGCCTGCTCGCCGCGTGGCCGCTGGTGAAGGAAGGGCTGGTCGAGCGGGCGGTGTTCGACGGCAAGAGCGGATTCTCGGGAGCGGGGCGCAAGCCGAACGAGCGGAACGACCCGAAGGTGCTGGCCGAAAACGTGCTCCCCTACCACCTGGCGCACCACGCGCACGTCGCTGAGATCGAGCGGGCGCTCGGCATGATGGTGCACTTCACACCCCACGTCGTCCCCGCCTTCCGCGGGCTGATCGTGACGGCGCACCTGTTCGTGCGGGGCGAGGGGGAATTCCGGGAGCTGTACGAAGAAGCGTACCGGGGGGAGCCGGTGGTGAAGGTGCAGGAGAAGATCCCGGACTTCCGGGACGTGCGCGGGACGGACCGTGCGGTGCTGGGAGGCTTCGAGTCCGACGGCCGCGGGAGACTGGTGGTCGTGAGCGCGATCGACAACCTCGGGAAAGGCGCGGCGGGCCAGGCGGTGCAGAACATGAACCTGCTCCTCGGTTTCCCTGAAACGCAGGGTTTAAGACTCTGAACCGGAGTTGCGAGTTCCGGGTTGCGGGTTGCGAGTAACGGCTCCGCGGCCGGGGCCCGTGACCCTGGCGATCCGTCAATCCGTCGCCGATACGCCTCCGCCCGGCTACCCTCGCAACCCGTAACTCGCATCCCGCAACTCGGAGGTCTCATGCCGACACTCTGGTTCAAAGGCCTGTCCCCCGACGCCCTCACGCAGCGCTACTGCGCCGGCAACGACTGGGAACTCGACAACGAGCTCCTCCCGTTCGACCTCAAGGCCTCCATCGCCCACGCCCGCGGCCTCGTCCAGCTCGGCGTCCTCTCGCCGAAGGAAGCCGACCGCCTCACGAAGGAAATGGAGAAGCTCCTCGCCCGCTGGGAGAAAGGGCAGTTCCGCGCCTCCGAGGAACACGAGGACGGCCACACCGCCATCGAGCTCGAGCTCACGAAGAAACTGGGCGACCTCGGCAAGAAAGTCCACACAGGCCGCTCCCGCAACGACCAGGTCGTCGCCGCCCTCCGCCTCTTCGCCAAGGACCGCCTCCGCCTCCTCTCCGACGCCGCCCTCGACCTCTCCCACGCCCTCATGGCGCTCGCCCGCCACAACGAACGCATCCCCATGCCCGGCTACACCCACACCCGCCGCGCCATGCTCTCCTCCGCGGGCCTATGGGCCGGCGCCCACGCCGAATCCGTCGCCGACGACGTCGCCATGCTCGCCGTCGGTTACTCCCTCGCCGACCGCTCCCCCCTCGGAAGCGCCGCCGGCTACGGAGTCCCGCTTCCCATGCCCCGCCAGCTCGTCGCCGACGCCGCGGGATTCGGGCGCGTCCACGAGAACGTCCTCGCGGCGCAGAACGCCCGCGGCCGCATCGAGGCCGCCATCCTCGCGGCGCTGTCCCTCCTCATGCTCTCCGTCAACCGCCTCGCCACGGACGTCGTCTGGTTCAGCTCCGAGGAGTTCGGATTCATCAGGCTCCCCGACAAGTTCACGACCGGAAGCTCGATCATGCCGCAGAAGAAAAACCCCGACGTCTTCGAGCTCGCGCGCGGCGCCTACGCGGTCGTCCACGCCTGCGAAGAGCAGGTCCGCGAGACCCTTCTCGGCCTGCCGAGCGGCTACAACCGCGACTACCAGCTCACGAAGGAACCATTCCTGCGCGGCATCACCCACGCCCTGGCGACGCTCCGCGTGATGGCCCACGTCGTGCCGCACCTGGCGTTCGACGAGAAGCGCTGCCGGGCGGCATGCACGCCCGACCTGTTCGCGACGGACGAAGCGCTGCGGCGGGTGTCGAGCGGCGTGCCGTGGCGGGACGCGTACCGGCAGGTTGCGGAGGAGGCCGGCAAGTGGAAGGCGCCGGACCTGGACGCCGCGATGCGGATGCGGTCGCACCTCGGGGGAACGGGGAATCTCGGGCTGGGCAGGCTCGCCGGCAGGCTGACGCGGATCCGCAAGGAGTGGTCAAACCGCTGAGAGCGCGTGATGAATCCGGGTGCCGCCGGCGGTCGGACCTCGCTGCGCGACGATGCCGAAAGGCCGGCGTCGTTGCTGCGCTCGCCCCGACCGCTCGCCGTCACCCGGATTCATCACGCGATCTCGTAACGGCTTGTGTTTCAGACGTTTACCGCATGGTCTACCGCCGCAGAGGTTCCCAGGCGTCGACGGAGCGGCCGGTGGACGCATCCGTGAAGCCCAGGATGACTGACGCCCGCCCTTCGACACAGGCTTTCGGCAGGCGCCACCGGATTTCCATCTCCATCCCGTCGCCGATCGCCGGGGCCTCGATGTCCTCCGATGCGCGGATGCGCTCGAAGTCCATGTTGGACAGGCGGGCCGTCACCGTCACCCGGAACACCGGCTTCCCGTCGCGCATCACGGGACGAAGGCGCCGCCCCACGAACGTCGCGACCAGGTCCGTCCCGTCGGCCGCGTCCTCCAGCTTCACGACCACGTCCTCGATCGCCGGGATGACGCCCTCGATCGAGCCCGTGCGCAGGACGTCCTGGAACGTTTCCTCGGGGAGCTCCCAGGCACGGCCGTTGAACGTCAGGAACTGGCGCTGGCCGTCCGGGTGTGGCGCGTCGCAGTAGAGCGTCAGCGAGTCGTTCGGGGTCGCGTCGCCGTCCTTCGACCAGACGTACACGTAGCGATGCCCCTCGCCCAGCAGCGGGCACATGAACAGCGCCTCGCTGGTCGCCATGTCGGGGCGCTTCACCTGCTCGATCTTCTCCGGGTACTTCTTGAACTTCGACTCGTACAGCGCCAGGTACACCCCGAGCTGCTTCAGGTTGTTGCCGCATCGCCGGTCCTTCTTCTTGCCGTCGCGCTCCTCGAGCATCGGCAGGTCCTCGGGGAAGTGCTTTCCCAGGACGCGGCGGGCGAGCTCGAGCGAAGCGTCGCCTCGCCCCGCGAGGAGCGAGAGGAGGACCTCGACGCGCTCCCGGGTCTTCGCGTCGCTTTCCATGGTCTTCCGGATCACCGCGTCGTCGTTCTCGGCGCCGAAGACTTTCCGGCGCGCCTCGTGATCGTGCAGGCACTGGGCGAGTTCCTTCTCCCGGGCCTCGGGATCGTCCCTCCTGAGGGTCATGGTCCCGGCGTCCGACTTGAGCGAGAGCTGGTCGTCGATGACGCTGGCTTCGAAGTCGCTCGACTTGCCAACGCTCCAGGCCAGCGAGAGCCTGGAGCCCACGAGCTCCCACCTTCCCTCGGCGCGCTCGCGCTCCTCGCGCTGGAATCGCGTCGCCGTGTGGTCTGCGCGCAGCACGATCCGGACCGCGGGGTCTTCCGACCACCAATCGCCGGCGATCGCGGATTCGCCGGGCGGACCGGCAATGGCGGCCCCGGCAGCCACGGCAAGCGCGGCAACGGCGAAGCCCAGGACCCTCCGCGCTCGCGGCGCGCTCTCCATCCTCATTTCAGTGCCCCCATCAGCTTCTTCAGCTCCGCCTGCTGCCCCTCGTCCGCCCCTCTCCACCCCTGGCGCCAGCACGACTCCGCCAGCGCACGCTCACCCGTCGCATCGTAGGACTTCCCCAGCTTGATGAACGCTTCCCCCGTTCCCCAGCGGCCGTGCGCCGCCCGGCGATACAGTTCCCGCGCCTTCCCGGGCTCGCTCTTCGCCAGCGCGTCGGCCTGGCGGACGAGAAGAGCGATGGCCTCGGTCCCCGCGTCGACCGCATCGGCCACGAACCGGCGCGCCTCGTCCTCCAGCCCTGCCGCATCGCAGGCCGCTATGACGTAGAGCGCGAGCTCGTCGCTGCGCGGGAAGCGGCGAAGCTCTTCGAGGAAGATGGGAAGGGCGCGGGCGACCTCGCCCGCGTCGAGCAACCGGCGCGCGTCCTCGAGCCCTTTCCCCTCGAATGCGCGGACCGCCTCTTGCGCCCCCGAGGGGGGATGGACCAGGAGGATGTGTTTGCGCCGCGATTCGCGGCGGGCCGAGTCCGCGTCCAGCAGCCACGCGTCTTCCGAGCCGGCCAGCACGGCGGCGACATCGGCCCAGGGCTGGACGACGTCGGCGACGAGGCTCGCCGGGGGATCAGACGGCTTGAGCCAGGCCTGCAGGGGCTCCGGGCCCAGGGACCACTGGGCATCCGAGACCAGGCGAAGCGTCTCTCCGTAGTAGGCGCCGGCCGCTGCCAGCAAGAGCGGGGAGGAGACGTCGATCTCGGAAAGGAGTGCGGAGAACCTGTCGAGCGACTCCGCGCTGAAATCCAGCCGGGTTTCGCAGACATCGCCCGCCGCCGCCGCGAATCCCTTCGCGAGCTCAGCGACGAACTCCGCCGTCGGGACGATCTCGCCGATCGATTTCCGCGCCAGCAGGGGGGCAAGGCGCTCCTGGATGGCGCGCGAGTGCCCGGCGCGATCGAGCGGCGCGGGAAGGGGCAGGGCGGCGGTGGCCTTCTCGAGGTCGTGGATCCGGGCCTCGAAGACGCCGCGCGCGGCCTCGGGAAGCCGCCAGTCGTTGAACTCGAGGGCGACCCTGTCGCCTGCGAGGACGAACCCCGTAACGGTGCCGCAGCGCGTGAGGTTCACGGCGGCCCCTCCGCCCGCCGGGACGCGCCAGAGATCCCGGGGCCCGCCCCAGGACGGAACGTGCCCTTCCCCGTCCACGGCCAGCCTCCGCAGGAAGACGAGCGAGGCGCCGTCCGCCGTCCATGCGACGGCGGTCACGTCCTCCGCCCCCTCCGTCACGCGCGTCATCCCGGTCCCGTCGATCGCCCCGACAAACAGGTTCGCACCGGACTCCGATCGCCGGGGCAGCCGCTCGTTCGTGCCCACCGCGAGACGCTTCCCGTCCGGCGAAACGGCGACACACGTCACCCTGGAGAGCGGAAACGACACGAGCGTGTCGCGCTTGCCGCCGTCCCTTGGGACCCGAAGCAGCGTCGATGTATGGAAGCGGGCGCCCGGGTCAGGCCCGGTGACGGCGGCGAACAGGTCGAACCCGGCGCCACCGAAGGCCAGCGAGGACGCCCTGATTTCGAACTTCGCGGTCTTTCCGTCCTGGAGATTCACGACCGTAACGGCCTTGTCCCCTGAGTAGGCCAGCAGCCTCCCGTCAGCGGACCAGGCGATGGCGGTCCCGCGTCCCACTTCCTCGGGCAGCAGGCTTCGCCTCCCGGTCGAGAGATCCTCCACGTACGAACGGCCTTCGCCGGCGAACGCCGCGCGGGAGAGATCCGGGGAAAGGGCGAGAAGGGCCTGGGCGCGGGCGAAGTTCAGCAGGGGCCGGGAAACCGTGTGGGCGGGGTCGAGTTCCGCGCGGGAGGCGGGGCCGGAGTCGAGGACAGGCGTCCACGCGGGAGGCTGCGGGCCTTTGCCTTGCGGGTGGAAGACGAGGGACGAGGCGAGCTGTTTCCAGTCGCGCAGCGTGTCCTCGCGGCGCGACGCCTGGCACTCGATCCACGCGCGCACGACCAGGTCGCCCTCGACGGCCGCGAAGCCGCGAAGGTATCGCGGCTCGCCCTTCAGTTTTCCCTGCACGGAAACGCACCAGCCGGCACCCGAGGACAGGTCGGCCCGGGCGACGGCGATCCGGGAATCCGTGAAGTACCGGGCGAGGTCGTGACCGAGGCGGTTCAGCTCCTGGTCCTGCGCGCCGTTGGCCTTCACGACCTCCACGCTGATCCATCCGCCGCCGGAAAACAGCGCGAACCCCGCGTGGTCGAGAGTCTGCCAGCTCGTCTCGTCTTCGAGGGTCGTTTCGCGCCACCGCGGCCGGTTCAGCGTGAATTCGACGCGGCCGCCCAGCATCGCCAGCGGGGCGGGCTTGCCCTCGTTCTTCTTCAGCCAGTCGTCGCGGTCCCTGGAATACGACCAGTTCTTCAGGATGAAGTGGAAATCGGAAAGGACGTCACCGTCCTCGATGTTCGTCGACACCGCGACGACCCGGTAGGCGATTCCCTGGTGGCAGAAGACCGCGACGACGAGGTCGCCCTCGAACCCCTGGTTGTGGACATTGAAGCGATCCTCGATCGCCCGCTCCCCCGCCACGGCCAGTTCGCGGCGCGATTCGCGCCAGGCGCCGTCCATAAGCATCTTGGTGTTCGACTCGACGTCCTCGGCGATGTCCTCGGGAGTGACGTTCGTCTCGGTGGCGGCGATCATGATCGCCGAGACGCCCCGGGTCAGCAGGACCTCGAAATTCTCCGGTGGCCGCCCGCCGCGCTTCCAGGAATCCGGGTACAGCATCCGGAAATTGCCCGATTTCGACGTGTACTCCCTGTTTTCCTGCGCCGGCGACACTTGAGCCGCCAGGACCAGGCTCAGAACAATCCACAGCGGTCGAGTCATAGGGCCCCCGTTGAACCCTGACCATGAAAGTTTGGGCTTTCGGGGGCACTATACACCGGGCTGCCGGACGATTCCCTGAAACGGGGGTCAGCGCAGGATCGTCACGTCAAACCCGCTCCCGTCCCGGTAGCACGAGGCGGCCTCGACGAGCGCGCGGTACGGCCCGTACCCGCCGGGCTTGTCCTTCATGCGCTCGGGATGCCACTGCACTCCCAGCAGGAACGACTTCCCGGGCTTCGCCGGCTCGACGGCTTCGATGACGCCGTCCTCCGCGCGCGCTGTCACCCGGAAACTCCCCGTCTTCCCCGCCGCCTGGTGATGGTGGCTGTTCACCAGCATCGACTCGCACCCCTGGATCCGGTGGATCAGGCTTCCCCTCTCGATCCGCACCGGGTGCTCCCCGTCCTTCGGCGGCTCTCCCCAGTGCTCCAGCGCGCCCTTCACCATCGTCGGCACGTCCTGCACCAGGTCGCCCCCATGAAGCACCGTCAGCAGTTGCATCCCGTAGCACACGCCGAGGATCGGCATCTCGAACTCCAGCGCCCGCGCCGCAAGCTGGAAGTCCGAGTCGTGCTTCGGCTGCGACACCGGCGCCAGCGACTTGTGCGGCCGCTGCCCGTACCGCGCCGGGTCGATGTCCCCGCCGCCGGTCAGCACCAGCCCGTCCAGCGTCTCGAGGATGGCGTCCACGTCGTCCAGCGACGCCAGCGGCGCAATCGGGACAGGGATCCCCCCCGACGCCGTCACCGCCTCCCAGTACGGCTGCTGCAGCACGAACAGGTTCCCATCCTGGTTCAGGTTCAGGCCGATCAGGGGCTTCATGGGCGCTCCGGAATTTAGCTGTTTCCTATTTCGGCTTCGAGGCGGCCTCGACTGAGCCCGCCGCCAGGAGTCGGCTCGAATCCAGACAGACCCCGGGAAAAAGCCTGCGGGTCGGGCGGAGTCGGCCCGCAACCGACTGACCTTTCAAACCACCGTCACTGGACCGACGCAGCTTGACCCGCAGGCTTTTTCCCGGGGTCTGTCTGCGTGCATACCGGTACGGCGTGAAACGCTGAAAACTCCGCAACCCTTTAGGGGCGTGATCTTTGCCGCAGTCCCTCACGATCCGGACGGCCTTTACCATTTTAACGTTTTTGTTGACCCGCCCCCCCTCGCGGAATTACACTCCATTGGCTTAATTACTCGCGTCAAGGATCCCTCATGAAGCGGTTTTTTACCTCTGCCGAAGTCGGCCGCATCTGCGGCATCTCGGTCCCGACCGTCCTCAAGCGCCACGAAGAGGGCATCCTGCGCGGGTACAAGACGCGCGGCGACAAGGGCGAGCTGCGGGTCCCGCGCCAGTACCTCACCGAGTTCATGGACCGGCTGGGCATCCCCCGCGAGGAGCTGGACCGCACCGAGATCGGCGGCGAGAAGAAGCGGATCCTGATGGTCGACGACGACCCGGTCCTGCTCAAGGCGCTCAAGGCGAATTTCTCGCTCGACGTGCGCATCGACGTCGAGGTGCGCGTCGCCAACAACGCCGTCGACACGCTCTTCGCCTGCGGAACGGCGAAGCCCGACATCATCATCCTCGACCTGAAGATCCCCGGCATGCGCGGGGAGAAGGTGCTGGAGTTCATCAAGGCGTCCAAGGAGCTGCAGGGGACGCCGGTCGTCGTGTTCAGCGGCTACCCGCGCCTCAAGCCCAAGGTGATCAAGGCCGGCGCGGAGGCGTTCGTGGCGAAGCCCGACATCAAGGAGCTGAAGGAGACGGTGTACCAGCTCCTCGGCATCGAGCGCCGCAACCGCCCCGAGGTCAAGGCCGCGTCGAACGGTTAGCCGTTTCCCAAATCCCACCGAGCCCCCCGCGGGCTCTTTTTTTTCGACCAGGAGTTAGGTATGAGTTCGGTACCGCAGGCCCTTCTCGACCGGCTCGTCGAGGAGTGGACGAAGAAGGGCACGCTGGCGGGGATGAAGAAGCTGCCGGCGCGGGCGGCGCGGTACGCGGACTGGCCGGCGGCGGTGCCGGCGGTGCTTCGCGAGGCTTTCGCGAAACGCGGGATCGAGCGGCCGTACGTCCACCAGGCGCGGGCGGCGGAGCTGGCGCTGTCCGGGAAGGACTTCGTGGTGGTGACGCCGACCGCGAGCGGGAAGACGCTCTGCTACAACCTGCCGGTGCTGAAGGCGATCCTGGACGACCCTTCCAGCCGCGCGCTGTACCTGTTCCCGACGAAGGCGCTGTCGCAGGACCAGCTCGCGGAACTCGACGAGGTCATCGCCGGCACCGGCGCTTCCATCAAGGCGCACACCTTCGACGGCGATACGCCGGACGACGCGCGGCGGGCGATCCGGGCCAGCGGGCAGATCGTGGTGACGAACCCGGACATGCTTCACCAGGGGGTGCTGCCGCACCATACGAAATGGGCGAAGCTGTTCCAGAACCTGAAATACATCGTGGTGGACGAGCTGCACACGTACCGCGGGGTGTTCGGGAGCCATCTCGGGAACGTGTTCCGGCGGCTGAAGCGGATCTGCCGGTTCCACGGGTCGGACCCGAAGTTCATCCTGTGCTCGGCGACGATCGCCAATCCCCGGGAGCTGGCGGAGAAGCTGGTCGAGCGGCCGGTCGAGCTGATCGACGAGAACGGGGCGCCGGCCGGGGAGAAACTGTTCCTGATGTACAACCCGCCGATCGTGAACCGCGAGCTCGGCATCCGCGGGTCGTACGTGACGGCGGCGCGGCGGATCGCGGAGGAGTTCATCAAGTCGGGCGTGCAGACGATCGTGTTCGCGACGAGCCGGCTGAACGCGGAAGTGCTGACGACGTACCTGAAGGAGCGCTTCGAGAAAATGCCGCACGACGCGGGGCGGATCCGCGCGTACCGCGGCGGGCTGCTGCCGAACACGCGGCGGGAGATCGAGCGCGAGCTGCGCGCCGGGAACATCCAGGGCGTCGTCTCGACCAACGCGCTCGAGCTCGGCATCGACATCGGCGCGCTCGACGCGGCGGTGATCGCGGGTTACCCGGGAACGATCGCAAGCCTCTGGCAGCAGGCCGGGCGCGCGGGGCGTCGAAGCGGCCTGTCGGTGGCGGCGTTCGTGGCGCGCAGCGAGCCGATGGACCAGTTCCTCGCGGCGCACCCGGAGTACTTCTTCGGGCGCTCGCCGGAACACGGCCTCGTGAACCCGGACAACCTCTCGATCCTCGTCGAGCACCTGAAGTGCGCGTGCTTCGAGCTCCCGCTCCCGGCGGGCGAGGCGTTCGGCCCCGCTTCCAGCCTCGGCACCATCAAGGAGATCCTGGACGTCCTCGGCGAACGCAAAATCCTGCACTTCGCCGGCGGCTCGTGGCACTGGGCCAGCCAGGTCTACCCCGCCGACACCGTGCCGCTCCGGAGCGTGAACAACGAGAACTTCGTCATCATGGACGAGTCGCAGCAGAACAAGGTCATCGCCGAGGTCGACTTCGAAAGCGCGCCGTCCACCGTCTACCCCGAGGCGATCTACCTCTGCGAGAGCAAGCCGTACCACGTCACCCGCCTCGACTACGCGCAGCACCGCGCCTACGTCAAACCCGTCGACGTCGACTACTACACCGAGGCCATCACCAACACCTCCGTCCGCGTCATCGACATCTTCGACCACGCCGACGCCCCGGCCGCCAGGCGCGAGCACGGCGAAGTCCACGTCGCCTGGCGCGTCAGCGGCTTCAAGAAGATCAAGTTCGCGACGCGCGAAAACGTCGGCTTCGGCGAGGTCCAGCTCCCCGACCACGAGATGCAGACGACGAGCTACTGGTTCACGATCGAGCCGGACGCGCTCAAGGACCTTGGGTACAGCCGCGCCGATCTGCTCGACGGCACCACCGGGCTCGCTTACCTGCTCCACCACCTCGCCCCGTTCCTCCTCATGTGCGACCGCCGTGACCTCCACCACGTCGTCGGCGACACCGAGGCCGAGTGGTTTGCGATGGAAGGCCAGCGCGTCAGCAAGGCCCGCGAGGTCAAACTGAAGGACGCTTCGGTTCCCGTGGAAGCGCTCGCCACGTTCCGCCCGACGATCTTCCTCTACGACTCCTTCCCCGGCGGCGTCGGGTTCTCCCAGGCGCTCTGGGAGTTGCACCCGCAACTCATGGCGCGGGCGATGGAACTGCTGGAAGCGTGCCCGTGCTCCGGCGGATGTCCGTCGTGCGTCGGGCCGGCGAACGAGACGGGGGGGAAGGCGAAGGAGGTGGCCGAAGCTCTTCTTGCGCAATTGACGAAGCAGACTGCGTTGCCCGCACAGGTTGAACCGGCACACCGATAGCCTCCGTTACGCTCATCGTGGCGGCCACCCGGACTGCTACCATGCGCACATGGAAAGCGCGTCTGGTCCTGGAAGACCGTCTCGGTGGCCGCTGGCAATCGGGTGCCTTGCACTGCTGATAGGGTTCCCGATCGGCCTGATTTACCTGAATGAATGGCTCATCTATCGCCACGACCACCCCAAGGACCGAATGGGCGTCATTGTTGAAAACGTGCCCCCTGACACGGAGTTTCTCGGCATCGCCTGCGAAGATGGAGAGAAGGTCCAGTTTCTGGACACGTACGGTTGGTCTGGGAATTCCTTTCCGCATACGCCCCAACTCGGCAGATTCCGGACGGACGGTCGGAGTCGCTACTTCAACTGGAATTCAGGTGAGGGCGGACTTCCGGAGGTCCGATGGAAGCAGGGAAACCGGTACGCCGTCGTCATTCGGAATATCCGGAATGAGTGGCGGTGGCAATGGATCGCCCCCGCAGATGTGATTTCCACGCCTCCAGATGCGGGCAGCGAACTCATGGGAGGCATCACGTTTATTCTCCGCAGAGACGCCCCCAGCAGCGTTCCAGATCCCTCCTATCTGGCCACATTGGGGATTTCGGAACCGACGAATCGGGAGTGTGAACTCCGATTCGGCCAGGGATTACTCGGCAGCCCGTTCACCGGTGACCCGGACCCCCATCCGGGCCCCTATTCAGCAGAGGACCTCGTCGAAGGGCTAAAGAACGTCCGGGATTTCCTCGGGAATTCGAACATGTTCCGGGCATGCGTGGAGGCTAGTTGGCTTTGTGCCAAGGCCCCCCGAGTTCGGCGGGAGCTCGTGGGCATGTTCCAGGAGCCCTCGGAGGACCAGCAGCTTGCCGCCCGGGATCTGGAGTGTTCATACACGAACTTCGTGCGGGCGGCGACCACCTCCAAGGAGGAAGCGCTCCGAGTCGCGGATTCCATGGAGGGACTCATTCGCAGACTCCCGGGGTACGGTGAGAAACGAAAACGCTGACTCTTGTGGGTTGAGTCAGCCGCCGGGCCTATTAGGTGGGCACCGTGTCGCACTATTTGTGTATAATGGTCACCAAGGTGACCACATGAGATTCGCATCCGTCCGGGAGTTCCGCGACAAGGCGACGGCGATGCTCCGCTCGCGCGAGCCGGTGCTCGTTCTGCGGCGCGGCCGTGTGGCCGGCGTGTTCCTGCCGCAGCTGGGCGAGCAGCTTCCTCTCGACCTGCGGCGGCAGGTGTTCCAGATGCTGACGGCGGACATCGCGAGGCAGCTGAAGAAGAAGGGCGCCACGGAGGCCGAGATCCTTGCCGAGTTCAAGCAAACCCGTCGCGCTCGTCGTCGCTGACGCGAACGTTCTGCTGTCGGCGATCGTCGGGGGCGCCGCGGCGAGGGTGTTCGCATCGCCCGGGCTGACGATCCACGTGGCGGAGCCGACCCTGGACGAGGTGGCCCGCTACGCGGCTTCCATGGCCGTGCGGAAGGGGCTCGACCCGGGAAACGTGGCGCTGGCGCTTGCGGCGCTTCCGGCGGCCGTTCATCCGGCGGCGAGCTATGTTCGGTCGCTGGCGGAGGCTGCCCGGAGATTGAGGGGGCGCGACACGGACGACTCAGACGTTCTGGCACTCGCGCTGCACCTCGATGCGCCGGTCTGGTCGAATGACCACGACTTCGATGGGACGGGAATCGAAGTGCACACGACGGCCAGGCTTCTCAAACGGCTCGGCCTCTGAAGAGAAGAGTCTGCATGCGACTCAGGCCTACAGCCCTTCCATCAGCTTTGCGCGGATCTCGTTGTCGGAGAACGCGCCGGACAGCCCCGCGGCGTACGCGCCGGTCATCGTGAGCACCCCGCCGCCGAACTCGAGCTTCTTGGCAGCTAGGTCCTTGACGTTCACGATGCGCACCTTCTTCAGGGCGTCCTTCACCGCGTCCTTGCCAAGCTGGTCCACGCAGATGACGCGCAGCGCCATGTTGAGCCGGTGGCAGGCGACGTTGTCGAGGAAGTTGAGCGCCTCGAAGGAGTCCTGGAACGCGGGCCAGTCGATGTCGTAGGCGATGGGCGAGCCGGTGATCTCGAGGAGCTCCCGGGTGCGTTCCGGAAGCGCGGTGTCCTGGATTTCCTTCATCTTGCGTTTCTCGTTCAGGCCCATGCGGTGTCTCCCAAGTCCGGGCGAAGCGCGCCCGGGACGGCGAGGATACCGGGATCGAGCCCGGGGAGAATCGGGAACTTCCGCGGCCGCCGGGCGTCTGATTTCGGTCCCGAACTCCAGGAGCCCCCGATGTCGCGATTCCTCGCCGCCGCCCTCGCTTCCCTGCTCTCCCTTCTCGCCGCCGCGGGCGACCCTGCGCCGGAACCGGTTTCGGCGCTCCTCGAGGGCCTGCGTTCGGAGGACGCGGCGCGGCGCGAGGCGTGCGAAACGGAGCTGGACCGGAGGTGGGTGGAAGCGCGGGACGCGATGACGGCGGCGCTGGCGGCGGAGAAGGACGCCGAGGCGCGGGCGCGGCTGGAGCGGATCCTGGGGCACGGCGGGCCGACGATCTGGGCGGACACGACGGAGGAGGGGCTGAAGCAGGCGGCGAAGCTGGACTGGCCGTGCCTTGTCGTGCGCGGCGACGGGACGCGCGAGGAGCCCGCCACCGTCGAGGGCGTGCGACTCCGGGAAGCGCTGGCCGCCCCGGGAACGGTCCGGTCGCTGCGCGGCTACGTGGCGGTCTGGGTCGCGGCGAAGGACGTGCCCGGGCTGGAGAACGGGAAGACGAAAGAACTCGCGTACACGGCGGAGGGCCACGGCGGGATCGAGATGTACGTGGTTCACCCGAAGCGCGGGATCTGCCATTACGTGCGCGGCTGGTGGAAAGCCGAGCGACTCTCGGCCGAGCTGGAGCGCGGGCGGGAATTCGCGAAGGCGGCCGACCTCAAGGAACTGCGGGGCCTGCGGGCCGCGGCGGTGGAAGACCTGAAGAAGCTCCCCGGTGCGGATTCGTGCGAGAACGTGCGGCGGCACCTGCACCCCTGGAACTGCAGCGCCGAGGAATGCACGCTCAAGCGCCTGGCGCTGTGCTACCGGCAGGGCGACGCGCTCCTGGGATCGGAACTGGCCCAGAAACTCCCCGACCCGATCGCCGGCGGGGAGTCCTCGGACCTCCGCTGGTAGGCTCTTCGCCCGCCCGTTTCGCGTATCATCCCTCTCACCGCCATGCCCCCCGAATCACACTTCTTCGACTTCGTCCTCAGCGACAAGGACTACCGCTTCCTCGAGTCCCTCACGAAAGCGGTGGCGGACGCGGGTTCGCCGGAGCTGGCGATCGCGACGGGGGTGAGGGAGATCTGCACCTACGGCAAGTGGGACTTCGGGCAGGCGTGGATCCCGGATTCGGGGGAGCAGCGCCTCGACCCGGGGCCGTACTGGATGGCGGACCCGAAGATGCAGGCGTACCGGGACGCGAGCGTCTCGAGCCCCACCAAGTACGGGATCGGGCTCCTGTGGGGAGCGTTCCTCAACCGGCGGCCGGTGATCTGCCTCGACCTCGAGACGGAGATGACGTTCCGGCGCAAGGAAGGCGCGAAGGCGGCGGGGCTGCGCGGCGGGGTGTTCGTGCCGGCGGTGGAAGGACCGCAGACGCGCGGCGTGGTGGAGTTCCTGAGCCGCACTCCTCTGGCCGAGGACGCGCGGCGGGGCGGCTTCGCAATGACGGCCGCGGGACGACTGGCGGCGGCGTTGAAAGCCAGGGGAGCCCAGACGTAGGCCGGGGTGCGACCGGGACGGCCGGGTGCGCACCCCGGGTTTCGACGGTTAGTGCGGGTGCGGGACGTAGGGACGGTGCGGGTGGTGGGGACAGCCCGTGGCGACGGTGGCCACGCCGGCGAGCGCCACGATGATGAGCATTTTCCGAACCAGCCGTGCGAAACGCATGCTTCTCCTCCTTGCGCAAGGGTGTCCGTAAAAATCCAGCGCCGCCCGAGGACGTTCGCCTGTCACACCGGCTTCACTTCTCCTCGATCTTCACCAGCGTATTGCACTTGATCGGTCCCGGCATCGTCGTCCGTGCCCCGGAAGGCCAGAGCACCTCGATCGAGTCCGCGTGATCGGGGTCCCCAAGGCCGAAGTACAGGGGGTAGTCGCTCTGGGCGAGGTAGCCGGACTTGCCGTCGTTGGCCTGGACCAAACGGCGTTCGCCCACCTTGACCGTGACGGTAGCCCCGATGCCCGAGCGATTCGATTTCGAGCCTGTCAAGCGGACCTTCAGGAAGTGCACCGCCCTCCGATCCGTGAGATCGCTGATCAGGACCTGCGGGACGTCGTTGTGCTCGGAGGTGACGATATCGAGGTCCCCGTCGTCGTCGATATCGAAGATGACGGAAGACCTCGTGCTCAGGGAGCCCCAGACAATAGCCCTGCCCTGGTAGTCCTTGGGCGCGGCCCTGTGGCCCTTGTCGGCCCCTCCGCAGTTCAGCTCAAACCACGGCATGCAGGTCCTTCCGCCTCTTCGCGGCTCGACCCCGAGGATGAATTCGGCGTCTGCGAACTTCCGGCCGGCCTGATTCAGCAGAACGCTGTTGATCGCGTACCGGAACGGGTAGCCCATGCCCGCGGTCACGAAGACGTCTTCGAACCCGTCCGCGTTCAGGTCTCCCGCGGAAATGCCCCAGGGCCAGTAGGTTTCGGCCCCGGCTTCGTCGGAGACCTCCTGGTAGTGACCGCCTCCCTGGTTCCGGAAGAGGGCATTGCCGCAAACCAGCGGCGCGTCCGTGTGGAGCATCGATTTCGGGAACATCTGGTTAATGGGGATCTTCTCTTTCTCCCTGTCGGGAGGCATGCCGTCCGCCGGGGCCATGTCCGTGTGCATGTCCACGACGAAGACATCAAGGAGACCGTCGCCGTTGTAGTCCAGCACCTCGGCGCCCATGGAGCCGAAGGGTGTGGCCGGAAAGACTGCGCGGCTCTTCTTCGCGAAGAACTTGCCGTCCACGTTCTCGTAGTACTCGTCCGGGCCCTGCATGTTCAGCATGTAGAGGTCGGGCAAGCCGTCCCCGTTGCCGTCCATCACCGTCGCGTCGCCGTTCCAGCCGAGATCGACGACCTGCAGGTCGTGGGTGACGTCCTTGAAGACATTGCCGCCCATGTTCCTGTAGAGAATGCTCGCATCGAGGCGTTCGGCTTTCAGATGGCCCGCGAACCCATCCTCCACCCCGACGTAATACCCACCGCGCCCGCGCTTCTCGGTGGTGAATACCCCCACGTTGCACAGCCAGAGGTCCAGGAGGCCGTCCCGGTCGAAGTCGAAGAACACCGCGGCCGCCGAGTGCCCGACGTACCCGACCCCGGCTTTCGCCGTAATGTCCGTGAACTTCCCGCCCCCGGCGTTTTCATAGAGCAGGTTTCCACCGCGGACGCTCGTGAGCATCAGGTCCGGGTCGCCGTCGTTGTCGATGTCCGCAAACGACGCGGCGACGCCGATCCGGTCTCCCTGGGAAATCCCCGAGGCCGCCGTGAAATCCTCGAAGCGGCCGCTTCCGCGATTCACCCAGAGCTCGCTTCGCCCCAGCTGGTTGACGAAGAAGACGTCGAGGCGGCCGTCCCCGTCGACGTCGGCCACCGCCATGCCGGTCCCGTGATCGTAGTGGTTCTTCTTGAACAGCTTCGCAGCATCGTCCACGACATGGTGGTGAAACGTGATGCCGCTCGATGCAACCTGGTCTGTGAAGTGGAAATCGTGGAAAGCCTCCAACTTGCCTGCGTCGGCGATCTGTCTGGCCGCCCTCTCCTTGAGCCACGGCGGGTTGGCGACGTCCTCGGGATACAGCACTTTCCGCGCCGGCGGTTCGGCGGCGGCCAGCGCGAGATCCGCCAGCAGCGCCGTCCTGCCCTCAGCGGTCAGCCCGTCGTAATAGCCCCGGATCCAACCCTCGCGGTCGACCAGCACGAACTGCTGGCTGTGGACGATGGGCATCGATGCGCTTCCCGCAGGCGCTTCTTCGACAGGCAGCTTCATTCCTTCCTTGCAGACTTTCCAGACCGCGTCACGCGTCCCCGTCAGGAAAGTCCATCCGGTCACGGCCGCCCCGTTGCTGGCCGCGTAAGTCGAGAGCACGGCGGGCGTGTCGGTCTGCGGATCCACGCTGAAGCTTACGCAGCGAACGTCCTTGAATTCCGGCTTCTTCAGCATTTCGGCGCGCAGGACCCCCATGCTCGAGGTCATCCCGACGCAGACGCCGGAGCACTTGGTGAAAATGAAGTCGGCGACCCAGAAGTTGCCGAGCAAGTCCTCGTTGGAGCACGTCTTGCCTCCCTGGTCGAACAGGAGGAACTCGGGGCCGGGCGCAAGGACGGGGGGCTTGCGGGCCGCGGGGGCGGGAGCCGGGGCGGGCTTCGGCGGGGCAGGTGGCGCGGGCGGTTTGGACTGCTCACAGCCCGCCAGCATCGCCAGTCCGGCGAGGAGAATGGCGGCCTCACGAAGCCTGCCCGGGACTGTTCGGTTGGACATTCACTTGCTCCCTTGTTTGAGCCACGACCTGAAAGACGACTGGGACTCCACGATCAACTTCCCCTGCAGCTTCGAATGGTCGCCGCCGCACATGTCGTCACCCCGGATCTCGAACGTGCCGGGCGTTCCGGGCCTGAAGCGCACGGAAAACAGGAGATTCGGCACGGCGATTTCCCTGCAGTCCTGGGCCGGCAAGGCGAACGTGTACGCATAGTCATCACTTCTCAGCAGGACGGTGATATCGGCCGTGACGGGCACATGGAGGTTCTGCCGGTCGAGGACGTCATCCGCGGTGCCCAACACGCCGTCGTTCCCCGGGTAGCGCACGATCCATTCCAGGGCGCGGCCTGTGATTTCGACGGTCATGGAATCGATGTGTTTCTCAGGCTCCCCGTGGCCGCACCCGCAGGCCAGCACGAGGATTGCCCCTAACCACCGCCCTGCCATCGATAAGTCCCTCACCCTGCGGTAAAGGACACGCTGTCTCATTGCGCCCTGCAAGGAAAAAATTGGCCCGCGGGCTGCAGCCGTCCTGTGGAAGAAGGGAGATCGCTATCGTCCCGTGTGTTTCTTGGGGATCCGTCCGCTCTTGATGCTCTCGCTGCGGAGCCGCCGGCCGACGATGCGCTCGACCATGCGGCCCGTGGCGAGGATGCGGTCCACGTCCAGGCCGTGCTCGATCCCCATCTCGTCCAGCATCACGACGAGGTCCTCGGTGTTGATCAGTCCGACGTTGTTGGGATCCTGGTAGTAGTAGCTGCCGGTCCCCGGGATCGGCGAGCCCTCGAAGAAATTCGCCGGCTGGCCGCCGATGCCGCCGAGCGTGCTCTCGTAGCGCGTGATGCCGGCCTGAAGCGCCGCGACGACGTTGGCGAGCCCCCAGCCGCGGGTGACGTGGAAGTGCGCGACGTGCTTCTTCGGGTCGGGCATCTCCTCGAGCACCATCGAGAAGTAATCGAAAACCTTGTTGGGCGGCGCCGAGCCGTCGTGGTCCGCGTGCTCGACGTCGTCCGCGCCGATCTCGAACCACCGCCGCGTGAACTGCACCGCGTCCTCAAGCTTCGTCGGCCCCTCGATCGGGCAGCCCCAGATCGTGCTGACCGTGCCGTTGAACTTCATCCCCTCGGCGTGCGCCCGCTTGATGCAGCGCTCCGCCTCCGCCCAGTACCCCGAATGGTCCAGGCCGCTGTTCTTCTTCATGTGCGACGGCGACGTCGACACCATCATGAGGATGCGGTCCGGCCCGTGACCCTTCGCGCGCAGCTCGATCGCCTCGTCCACCGCCTTCTCGCGGATCGTCACCGCCGTCAGCTCGACCCCGTGCGCCTTCCCCGCCGTCCGCTTGCTCGTGCGGATGTCCTTCAGCACCTCTTCCGCATCCACGAACTGCGGCATCGCCTTCTTGCTCCCGAGGTTCGTGACCTCGAGCCGCGTGTACCCCGCGTGGATCAGCTCCTCCGCGATCCAGATCTTCGCCTTCGTCGGGATCCACTTCTCCTCGTGCTGGAACCCGTCGCGGATCGTGATGTCGGCCAGCTCGACCTTCTTCGGCAGTTTCTTCCAGCTGCTCAAGCGTTTTCTCCCTCGCGCCGCAGGCGTTCGCGGGCGGCTTCGACCGTGAAGGCGTGCGTCTCCAGCCCGGCGGCCACGCTGTCCAGGTACCCCTTGGACAGGAACTCCACCCCCAGCGGGTGCTTCTTCGCGCGCTCGATCAGTTCGTCCACCACGCGCGGGTCCCTCGGGTTCGGATGACGGCGGGCGTCGTTCATGCGTGATCTCCCTGGATGGACCGAGTGAGAAGCGCCGAACCGCGAATCGAGCCGACGATGCTAGGTTCGACCGGAGGGGGCTGTCAACGGGAGGAGAAGAAGTCGCCGGGCCCTTCGACTCGCTTCGCTCGCTCAGGGCAAATCCGCCCGAGAACCGATGTGAGCCTCCGAGATCTTCGCGCCACGCGAAGATTCTGGCAGTTGGTACCGCAGAAGTGCGGGCGCCCGTACAATCACCGCGATGCGACGGCTCCTGGTCCTCCTGCTGGTCGGTTGCTCCACTCCTCGAGGGGAGATGCCCCCGGCGGTCGCCCATGCGGAAGAAATCCAGCCGGGCACGGTGCATTTCACGGTCACGTCCGGCGGCGGCATCCTTCGCGAAGGGGTACGGGTGTCGATTGAGGACATGGACGAAATTCGCCATCCGCTGGTGCGCTCGCGGGAGCCGAAGTTGATCCGGGCCGATGCCGGCATCCGGCTTGCCGCGGTCGGCCCGCTCCTGAAGGCGCTCATCGCGAAAGGAAACTGCGTCAACATCGCGTTTCTCGTGACCGTGGAAGGCCGGGAGCAGGAAGTTCCCGTCACGGTGGAGGTGAGCCACTGCTGCTCCTGCCTCTTCTACTTCGAGGGCGCTCGCCGTATCGACGAACACGACAGCTCCGACTGGAACCACCTCTGGATCGGCGCCCGCGCCGGCCCGCTCAGGATAACGGAGTTGAGCGGAGACCATCCTGACTCGATCTACTTTCCTCCCGCGGAGGGCGAGGAGGCGCCGCCCAGGCCGCCTCCCCCGGCGTGGGCCGCGGAGGCGAAACCGGAGGGAAGGCTCACGGTCGAGGTCCTCAGGGCATGGCTCGGGCGCGAGGCGATCCGATCGGCCCGCCCGATCGTCATGCTTGAGTTTCTTCCCGAGGACAACCTGGAGCAGGCGCTGGAAGCGCTCGTCATGCTGCGCGCCGCCGGGGCTCAGGTCGTCACTTCATTTCGCGGGTTCTGAACCTCCGACCCGGATCAACCGCGCGAGCCGGAAGCCGTTGTGGCGGGCGATGGATGCCGGGGAATCACCGACCCGGGCGGAAGTGCGCGCCCTCCAGGCCGTCGCCGTCCACGCGCCGCCCCGCATGAGCCGCCAGTGCTGGTAGCCCGGGCCCGGGACGGACACGCAGTGATCCTGTGAATTCCCGGCCATTCCCCGGACGCCGTACGGCGACTCGTCCTGCGGGAACGCGCCGACCGGCGCCGGGTGCGGCCCGTCCGGGAACGACCGGTTCAGGCAGGACCAGCGATCGTCGAGGTACTCGCCGCACACGTATCCCCTTCCGTCCACGCCTCGCGCCGCCTTCTCCCACTCCTCCTCCGTCGGCAGCACCCACGCCACGCCGTCCCGCTCGCGCTTCCAGGCCGCAAATCGCATCGCGTCTGCCCACGAAACGCCGACGATCGGCCAGTCCTCGTGCCAGTCCTCGGCGCAGTCGCTTCCGGGGCGGTGGGCGAGAGCGCGCTGTTCGGGAGAAGCGCCGGCGAGCCATGCGGTGGTGGGGACGTGGAAGGGCGGGCCGGGCCAGTCGGGGGGAGCGCCCGGGGCGGCGCGTGGAGCGGCGGCACGGGCGGCGCTTGGGTCCTTTTCGGATACAGCGTTGAGGAACTCGGCGTATTCGCGGGCAGTGACGGGGAAGCGGGCGATCGCGAAGACGGGGAGGTCGGGGTCGCGTGGCGAGATGGTGTAAGGGTTGCCGGAATCGCCCTGGAAATGAAACAGGCCCGGGGCGACGGGGACGTCGTTCGCGTGAAGCTCGCCGGGCCGGAACAGGAGGACGTCCTGGCGCACGTCGGCGCAGCGGCGGACTTCGACGGGCATCCGCTGGGGTGCGAACCCGTCCGCGTCGACCACGAGGAGCCAGGAGCCCATCGGCATCGGGCAGCGTTCGATCGGCGTCCGCCCGAGGAACACGCCGGGACCGACGGGGCGGAACGGGGAATCGGCCGCGAACACCGCCGCGACCGGCGCGGGCCCGCCGCCGGATTTCGCGCCGGGGTGCGATTTCGGCGTGACGGGAACGACCAGCCGGTCGCGTTCCTCGTACTGCCACGCCCAGACCCGCGCGCCGGCCACGGGGACAAGGCGGCACCCCGGCCCGTGAACGCGGAACCGGACGGGCGACGCCGGCTCGAGGTCGGGCAACCCCGCAGACTCCGGCCGCCCGCCCTCCAGCCTCCCCGACAGCCGGTGATACCCGTGCTGGATCCAGTCCCCCGGCGCAACTTCGCACCCCGCCGACAGGCAGGCGCACAGCCACGCCGAGACGCCGACACCCAGCGTCCCCGTCCCCTCCAGCCGCGCCCGCCTCGAACCGTCGTCGTAGCGCTCCACGATCCCGCGCTGCAGCACCGCCTCCGCCCCGTCCCCGCGCTTCTCCGCCGCGAGAAAATTCTCCCACGCAATCTCCGCCCTCATCCCGCGCGCTTCCGCCAGCTCCGGATCGTGCCCCAGCGCTTCCGTCACCAGCCGGTCCACCTCCGCCCGCGCTTCCGCCGCCTCCCGGCGCAGCGCCCGGGCGCGGTCTTCGGCGGCCCACGAAGCGGATTTGTCCTCGTGGGGCTTGAAGCCATTGAAGATCCGCTCGGACTCGGCCTGCACCTCCGAGGCCTCCGCGGACAGCGACTTCTGCCTCCCCAGCGCGGCCCTCGCCCGGCGAACGCAGGCTTCCGCCATCTGCCGCTCGCGCTCCTTCTGCTTGGCGCCCTCGAGGAAGAGCTGGACGTCATCGTGGAGGTCCATGGCGGATGCGAAGCGGTCTTCCTTGCGGAAGGCCATGGCGCGGAGGCAGATCGCCTCGAGCTCGGGGGGAATCGGGCGGGCGGGGTCGCCGCCGCGCTGGCTTCCGGCGGCGAGGACGCGTTCGGAGGGCGGGATGAGGCGTCCCTCGAGGACGTTCGTGACGATCTCGTTGACGGAGTCGCCGCGGACCGGGGGACGGAGCGTGAGGATTTCGTAGAGGATGGCGCCGAGGGCGTAGATGTCGCTGCGGGCGTCGACTTCGCGGTGTTTCCCCGCGGCCTGCTCGGGCGCCATGTACGCGGGCGTGCCCATCAGGGTTCCGTCGGCCGTGACCATCGCATTGCCGGCCTGCGGTGGGTTCGTGATGCGGGTCGTGTCGCGCGAGGTTGTTCCCGGGGCGGTCGCCGCCGGCGACGCTCCACCCTCAGGCTCGACTTCTTCCGTCCCGATCTCCTTCGCGAGTCCCCAGTCCACGACCAGCGTTTCGCCGAAGTCCCCGATCATGACGTTCGAGGGCTTGAGGTCCCGGTGGACCACGCCGCGGTCGTGCGCGAACGCCATCGCCAGGCAGATGTCCTGGAAGATCCGGAGCAGCCGCGCCAGCGAGTACTTCCGTCCAAGCGCCTCCCCCCCGGCGGACAGCTCCCCCAGGAGTTTGCGGAGATCCCGACCCTGCACCTTCTTCATGCACAGCCCGAGCCGCCCACCCCCGACCTGCGGCCCGAAATCGTGCACCGGGACGATGTTCGGGTGCTCCAGCCTCCCGGTAATCTCGGCCTCGCGCTCGAACCGGCGAAGCAGCGCCGGCGGCAGGCCGTCCAGCACGAGCTTCACCGCGACCTCGCGACGGAGGCGCGAATCCCACGCCGACACCACGCGCCCCAGGCCGCCGCGCCCCAGCTCCTCGCCCAAAACGTACCTCTCCGGCGCCGGTATGGCGCGCGTCGTGTCGCTCCTGGGCGGCTCGTCCTCGACCGCGCCGGCAAGTTGCGACAGCAGGCTCGCGTCCGCCGAAGAGCTGGCCGCGAGCGCCTGCTCGACGTTTCCCCCGTGCCGCGCGGTCCGGGCCTCCGCCACCCGGTCCAGTTCCTCGGCCTGCACCGCGGTCAGGAGCCCCCGCCGGAGCAGCCTCGCCCGGATCCCCTCCGCGGCCGGCCACTCCTGCAAGAGTCGTCCCCGCTCGACGAACCCGAGCGAAGCGGCCAGAAGGGCGTACAGCGCATCGTGGTGGTGCTCCATCACGACAAAGAATGCCGGGAGCGCGTCTCCCGAACAAGCGCGAAGGCCGCAAGGCCGGGCGAAAATCGCGTGGGCTCGGGCGGAGTCGGCCCGCAGAAGGAAAACTGCTCAAGAACCGTCACTCGGCCGACGCAGCCTGGGCCCACGCGATTTTCGCCCGGCCTTGCGGAAAGCTCTTCCACCCCCCGCCCCTCCCGCCTATATTGCTTGGCCCTTTCGGGCGAGGAAGGTCTCCTCGCGAAGGGATTCGTGCCTCGGGCCTAGAGAACTGGGGGAGACGTGGTGGAAACCAAGTGCACCTCGTGCGAAGAAGTGAAGGAAATCGGCGGAGAGTCGACGGGCGAGGTGCGTCTGTGCGACGACTGCATTTCGCAGGCGATGGAAGGCGTTGAGGTCCTGTACACCTGCCCCGCGTGCGGGATGCAGATGGGGATCGCGTTCCCGAAGGGGTATTTCGAAGAGGTGGAAGAAGCGCGCCAGCTGTACCTGGCGGCGGTGGACTCGCATCGCGGGGGATGGTGCAAGAAGTCGTAGCCCCGTCGGCGGAGAGCGAGCAATGAACGTCGACCTCGTGCATGAGTTCGGTTTCGAGAGCGCGCACTCGCTTCCGCTGGTGCCTGCAGGGCACAAATGCCGCCGGATGCACGGGCACTCGTTCCGTGCGGAGATCCGGGTGAGCGGGACGGTGGACCCGAAGCTCGGGTGGTTCGTGGACTATGCGGACGTGAAGGCGGTGGTGGAGCCGATCCGCGAGGAACTGGACCACCGGACGCTGAACGAGATCCCGGGGCTCGAGAACCCGACGAGCGAGATGCTGGCGAAGTGGATCTGGGACCGGGTGAAGCCGAAGCTGGCGGGGCTGACGTGCGTGACGGTGCGCGAGACGTGCTCGAACCGCTGCGAGTACAAGGGAGAATGAGCCTCTCGATCGGCGGCTGGCGGATCGACGCGATCGACACAGGGCGATTCTGGCTCGACGGCGGCGCGATGTTCGGCGTGGTGCCGTGGACGATGTGGTCGAAGCTGAATCCGCCGGACGGCAAGAATCGGATCGAGCTCGGGATGCGCGCGATGCTGCTGCGCGGCCACGGCCGGACGGTGCTGGTCGATTGCGGCGCGGGCGAAAAGTGGACGGCGAAGCTGGCGGAGATCTACGGGCTGCAGCTCTCGGGGTCCGCGATCGAGCGCGGGCTCGCGGCGCACGGCGTCAAGCCTGCGGACGTCACCGACCTCGTCCTGACCCACCTCCACTTCGACCACGCCGGCGGCCTCTCGCGCCTCGACTCCCGCGGTGCGCTCGAGCTCGTCTTCCCGAAGGCCCTTCACTGGATCCAGCGATCGAACCTCGACTGGGCGCGCAAGCCACACGAACGGGAGCGCGCAAGCTATCTCGAGGAGCACGTCGGCCCGCTCGGGGACGCGCCGGGGCTGCGCGTGATCGCCGGCCCGGAGGAGATTTACCCCGGGCTGTCGTTCGTGTGCTGCGACGGCCACACGTTCGGCCAGCAGCTTCCTCTCGTCTCGGGCCCCGAGGGAAAGCTCTTCTACTGCGCCGACCTCATCCCGACGTTCTCGCACCTCCCCGTCCCCTGGGTCATGGGCTACGACCTCAACGCCCTCCTCTCCATGCGGGAAAAGCGCGACGTCCTCGAGCGCGCCGCGAAGGAAGGCTGGATCCTCTTCTCCGAGCACGACCCCCGCGCCGCCGCCGCCCGCGTGACCCTCGACGACAAGGGCAAATTCGCCGCCGGCCCCCCGCTCGATTTGTAGCTCTTCGCCCCCCTCCCCGCCCGGGGCTACACTTGCGGCCATGGCAGGGCTGATCCGGAAGTGCACCAACTGCGGCAAGCTGATCCCGATCGGGACGGAGGGGCGGCTGTGCCCGGATTGCGTCCCCGCGGTGCCGCTCTTCGGCCCGGAGAGCTCGATCCCCGGCACGGAGCCGCGGAAGGACCCGAGGGACAAGCCGCTTCCGTCGGCGATCGGCGACCACGCGATCGAGAAGCTGCTGGGGCGCGGGGGGATGAGCGACGTGTACCTGGCGCGGGAGCCGGTGCTGGGGCGGCAGGTGGCGCTGAAGCTTTTGCGGGCGGAGCTGCGCAATTCGGGGGTGGCGCGGAAGCTGCTGGAAGAGGCGGCGCTGTCGTCGAAGCTGTCGCACCCGGGGATCGTGCCGATTTACCGGGTGGGGGTGGATCCGGGGCTGGGGATCTACTACACGATGCGGTACGTGACGGGGCGGTCGCTGGCCGAGGTGCTGACGGGGGTGCGGGACGGGACGGCGGCGGACGTGAAGCGGTACACGCAGCGGGCGCTGCTTGAGGTGTTCCAGCGCATCTGCGAGGCGATGGCGTTTGCGCACCACCTGCACATCGTGCACCGGGACCTGAAGCCGGCGAACGTGATGCTGGGGGAGTTCGGCGAAGTGATGGTGATGGACTGGGGGCTGTCGCGCATTGCGGACGCGACCGGGGAGCGGGTGGAGGTGGCGGAGCCGGTGGCGACGGAGCTGGGGGTGCAGCTCGCGGCGGACCCGGGGCTGTCGCGCGACGGGGCGGTGCTGGGGACGCCGGGGTACATGTCGCCGGAGCAGGCGTCCGGCCACGCGGCGCTGGCGCGCCCGGCGTCGGACGTGTACTCGCTCGGGACGATCCTGTACCAGATCCTGACGATGCGCCTCCCGGTCGACGGCCGCGCCGACGAGCTCGTGGCGCGGACGATCAAGGGGCAGATCATTCCTCCCGAGAAGCGCCCGCTCGGCCAGGACGCCCCGCGCGCCCTCTGCCAGATCGCCATGCGCGCGCTGTCGCTGCAGCCGGAGAAACGCTACGCCAACGCCGGCGAGCTCGCCGAGGAAATCCGCGCGTACCTCGAAGGCTGGGTCCCGTGGGCCGCGCGCACGGAGGGCTGGGAGCAGTCGCTCGGGCGCTGGGCGACCGACGCGGGTTCGCTCGTCTGCGCCGAGGGGCCGCGCGCACGGCTGCACTCCAAGGCCCGCCTCGCCGGCGACCTGCGGCTCACCGCGCGGATGACCGGCCCCGCGGGGAAACCCGCGTGGCGCCTCGACGTCACGATCGGCGCCCGCGAGGAATTCGGGCCGGACGGCTACGTCCTCCGCGTCCACGGCGGCGAGGACGCCCGCATCGAGCTCATCCGCGAGAACGTCCTCGTCGCCCGCAGCGGCGAACTCACCGCCGCCGCACGCCTCCCCCACGACCTCGTCGTCACCCGCGAAAGCGACGACCTCTCCGTCGACTTCGACGGCGTCCGCGTCCTCAACTTCCGCGAAGTCTTCCCCCCGCGCGGATCCCACGTCGGCTTCGAGACGCAGAACATCGGACTCCGCCTCTCCGCCCTCCGCGTCGAGAACAAGGGCGTCCCCCTCCGCATCGACTTCTCCGAGCTCCCCGACCGCCTCATGGCCCTCCAGCGTCTCGACGAGGCCCGCGCCCTCTACCTCGAGCTCGCCACGTCCCACGCCGACCGCTCCGAGGGCTACCTCGCCCGCTTCAAGGCCGCCCTCTGCGCCCTCCTCCTCGGCCAGAACGCCAAGGCCGCTTCTGAATTCGCCGCCCTCAAGGACACCAGCCACCAGGCGCTCGAGGCCGTCGGCAAGGCCAAGCTCGCGCTGGTGGCAAAAAACGTGAAGGAAGCGTGGTCCGTCCTGACACAGGAGTTCGACCGGCGTCGCGGCGACCCGCTGCGGATCCCCGTCTGGACGATGCTGCACGAGGTGCTCGCGGCGGCGGAAGCCGAGGCCCCGACGCTCGCTTCGTCCCTCGCGGTGCAGCTCCTCAAGGGCGCGCGCCTCGAGCTGCACGAGACCTCCGAGGTCTGCGCGCGGATCATGCGCATCGGGATCGCCCGCGGCGGCGCGGCCCAGGCCCGCTCCGACGCGTTCGCGCTTCTGCAGAGCCACCCGACGCAGCTCGGCGCCCGCATGGAACTGCACGCGCACCTTTCGCGGCTCGGCCTCGAGCCGGCGCAGCAGAAAGCGTCCCGCGTGGAGCTGCAGAAGTCCCTCGACCTCACCGACCAGATCACGCGCAAGGACCGCGCCCGGCTGATGCTGTGGATCATCGAGTCGCTGCTCGCCGAAGGGCAACTGGCGGAGGCGGAGAAGCGCCTCGCTGCGGCGCAGGGGTCGATCACGCACCCGTCGCCGTCGGGGCTGTGGGCACGGAACTGGCGGGCGCTGCTCGCAGGAGCGCAGTCGAAATGGGCTGAAGCGGCGGGTTTCCTGGCGCCGCACTCGGCCACGTATGCGTCGGGCCGGACGCCGCAGCACTTCCTCGGCGTCCTGCTGGAGAGCATCGCGGGGGCGGGAAACGTGGGGCAGGGCGCGCTGGTGGCGGCGCTGAACCAGCGGACGAAGGACATCCCGGAATGGCAGCAGCCTGCGGCGGCGATCGCGGGGACGGCGCGGGCGTCGGAGTTCGAGGCGTGGTGCGAGGAGCAGCCGCGCGACGCGCGGGGCGGGCTCCTGCTGGCGGGGTCGATGGCGTTCGCGGTGTCCGGGAGCCTCGCGGCGGAGAATCTCATCGCGAGGGCGATCCGCGAGCCGGACGTCCGCGCCTTCGCGACCTGGTTCGGGGAACGCCCGGGCCGGAAGAAGGACGCGACGCGGACGATCCAGGTCCGCAAGTAGCGCCGCCTTTTGCGTGCCTTCGCGCCCCGGGGCGGTTATATCGGCGCTCCATGACCGACAACGCACAGGGCCTGCTCTTCGGCGCCCCGAAATCCAAGGCCCGCACGCTCGTCTTCGACCTCGAGACGCAGAACTCGTTCGACGACGTCGGCGGGCGCAACAAGATGGTCGAGCTGCGCATGTCGGTGGGCGTGACCTACGCGCTGGAGACGAAGGAATTCGCCGTCTACCGCGAGAACGACGTCAACGCGCTTATCGAGGACCTCCGCGCCGCCAACCGCGTCATCGGCTTCAACCACAAGAACTTCGACTACGCCGTGCTCGGGCGCTACACGAAACTCGACTGGTCCACGGTGAAGTCGTTCGACATCCTCGAGGACCTGGCGAGGATCCTCGGGCACCGCGTGAAGCTCGACTCGGTCGCGGCGGCGACGCTGGGGACGAAGAAGAGCGGCCACGGGCTGCAGGCGATCGAGTGGTTCCGGAAGGGCGAGTGGGACACGCTGATCCGCTACTGCAAGGACGACGTGAAGATCACGGCGGACGTGTGGCTGCACGGCGTCGAGAAGAAGTTCGTGATGATCGAGACGTGGGGCGGGCCGAAGAAGGTGCCGGTGGACTGGAAGTAAGGCCTCCTACTTCGCCGGTTTGAGCTCCGCGTCGAAGAACTCGTACGTCTCGTCGAGCGTCCGCTGCAGTTCCGCGCCGCCCCAGCCGTGCCCTGCGCCCTCAAGGATGTCGGTGCGCGTCTTCACGCCCGCCTTCTTGAGCGCTTCGGCCATCACGGTCGCCTGCGCCGTCGGGATCAGCGGATCCTTCGTCCCCTGGATCAGCAGCGCCGGCGCGTCGCCGGCCGACACGTGCGCCAACGGCGACGCCGCACGATACGCCTCGGCCTTCTCCGCCTGCGATCCCCCGAGGAACTCCTTCAGGATGCCGAGGCTCTGCTCCGGCAGGTCCTTCGCCAGCAGGTCCGTCGGCCCGAAGAACGACACCGCCGCCTGCACCTTGCTCGACTCCTTCTCCCAGCCGCCCTTCCCCTCCAGCGCCGGGTCGTCGACCGTCCCCAGCATCAGCGCGAGGTGCGCGCCGGCGCTGAACCCCACCGCGCCGATGTGCTTCCCGTCGAGGCCGTACTTCTCCGCATTCGCCCGCAGGAACCGCACCGCGCATTTCACGTCCTCGACCTGCGCGGGCCAGACGTGCTTCGGGCACAGCCGGTACTCCACCGTCACCGCGGCATACCCCCGCTGCGCCAGCAGCCACGTCAGGTTGTCGTGCGCCTTCCGGTCCCCCGCCTTCCACCCGCCGCCGTGGATCACCACGACGACCGGCAGCGGCTCCTTCGCGTCCTTCGGCCGGGCCATGTCGAGCTTGAGGTCCTCGTCGCCGCCCTTTCCGTACGTAATGTCCGCTTCGAACAGGACGTCGTCGGGAGCCTTCGGGGAGGCCGCGCCGGCGGCGATCCTCACGCGGCCTTTCACGACCAGGTCCGTCGGCGCGAGGCACATCTCTTCCGTGCACATCATGTAGCTCACGGTGAGCGCGAACTCCGCGTCGCCGGGTTTCCCATCCCCGGCGACCACAAGCGGGATCTCCAGGACCACCGTCCCGACGTGCGCCTCGTACGAGTCCGGGTCCGTCCCGAACTTCTTCGGCGCAGGTTCCTTGGCGCCCTTCCCCACCGCGAACGGCCCCGCGGTCACCTCGACCGTCGTCGGCAACCCCGCCCGCGTCGCGGCGAGCGGGTAGATGTGCCACGTCTCGGGGATCTCAAGCTGCACCTTCGCCACCACCGTCGCGCCCGGCTTCGCTTCGGCGGGCTCCACCGACACGACGCGCCCCTCGACCAGCGGCCGGTCACCCTCGTCCTGCGCCGCCGCCACCAGCGCCATCGCCAGGAAAAGACCGGCGCAGAATGTCGCGCGCATCGGAGCCTCCAGCCGGCGTCCGGGCCCCGGCGCGCCCTAACCCGTGATCTTCTCGAGCCTCTTCTTCATCGCGTCGAGGGAAGCGCCCCCGACGACCCGGTCCAGCGCCTGCCCGTCCTTGAAGAACACGAACGTCGGCAACGCCATGACCCCGAGCCCCGAGGCCGCATCCATCGCTTCGTCGATCTTCGCCTTCACGATCTTCGCCTTCCCCGCCACCTGCGCAGCCAGTTGCTCCATCACGGGAGCCATCTTGGTGCAGGCATGTCACCCGTCGCCCCAGAAGTCGACGATCGTCACGCCGGAGGCGACGGTCTGCTGGAATTCGCTGTCGGTGATTGAAGCGAGGCCCATGGTTATCCGATCAGCTTTTTGAGTTTGTCCTCGAAGAACGCCTTCGACTGCGCGCCCACCACGCGGTCGACTTCCTTCCCGTCCTTGAACAGCACCACCGTCGGGATCGACATCACCCCGAACCGCGCCGGCGTCCCCTGGTTCTGGTCCACGTCCATCTTGTAGATCCGCGCCTTGCCGGCATACGCCCCCGCCAGCTCCTCCACGATCGGCGCCACCCGCTTGCACGGCCCGCACCACGTCGCCCAGAAATCCACCAGCGCGACGCCTTTGGCGCCGATTTCGGTTTCGAATGCGTCGTCCGACAGTTCCTTCGCGTTCCCCATCGTCGTCTCTCCTAGTTGCTCCAGCCGTCATTTAACGGATTTTGCGAAGCGCTTCGAGCAATTGTCGCCCGGCGATTACTTCCCCACGGCCGCCGCGTCGCGAAGCGCTTCCACGACCAGCCCGGGCGTCAGCACTTCCGGCAGAAGCCAGACCTCCCGCTTCGGGTCCGCGGGGATCACCACGTACATCGGGACGCCGGCCTTGCCGTGACGGCGCAGCCACGCGCTGATGAGCGGGTTGGACCGCGTGAAATCCGCCTTGAGCGGCACCACGCCGAGCTTCGCCATCTCCTGCCGCACCGCGTCGGTTTCGAGCGCCACGCGCTCGTTCGTCTTGCAGGTGAGTCACCAGTCCGCCGTGAAGTCGATGAACCCGACCTTCCCGGCCTTGCGGATGGCCGCGACGTTCTCGTCGCTGAACGGCTGCCAGGGGAGGTGCTTGGAGTACTCCAGCCCCGACGTCTTGAATGCGGCCTCGCCCGCGCTGGCTTCCGAGACCTTCGTCACAAGGAAGAGCTTCCCGGCCACGACGGCAAGGACGACGGCGAAACCGATCGACAGGAGCCGCGAGCGGGGAGGGGCGACATCCGAGCCCCACTTCCCGAAGATCCACGCGCCGAACGCGACGGCGGTGAGGAACGAGAGGTAGCCGATCAGGCCGGCGGACCCGGTCAGGGTGGCGATGGTGTCCATGAGCCAGACCGCGGTGGCGAGGAGGATGAAGCCCATGATGCGCTCGAAGGGCTCGAGCCAGGCGCCGGGCTTGGGCATGAACTTGAACAGGGCGGGGACGAAGCCGATGACGAGGAACGGCAGGGCGAGCCCGACCCCGGCCGCCGACATGAACAGGAACACCCCCCAGCCCGGGAGAGTCAGCGCGAATCCCAGCCCCGTGCCGAGGAACGGCGCGCTGCAGGGCGTCGCGACGATCGTGACGAACAGGCCGGTCATCAAGTGGCCGACCCACCCGTGTTTGCGGGAAGCCTCGGAGGCGACCCCGCCGCCCATCGAGGGGACTTCGAACACTCCCAGCAGGCTGAGGGCGAATACGAAAATGAGCGTCGTCAGCGCGATGACGAACCCGGGGGACTGGAACTGGAACCCCCATCCGACCTGGCTGCCCAGCGACCGCAGCACGACCACCGCGAGCGCCAGGCTGTTCAGGCAGAGCAGGACGCCGCCCGTGTAGGCCAGCGCGGCGGCCCGGCGCGCGCCGGCGGAGACGTTCTTCTGGCCCACGAGGCTGAAGAGCTTGAGTGTCAGGACGGGAAGGACGCAAGGCATGACGTTGAGGAGCAACCCGCCGAGAAACGCGAGTCCGAGCATCGTCATGAACGAGGCGTCCGCGGCCGGCGCAGGGGCTTTCCCGGGTCCGGCCACGGGATCGGGCTTTTTCGGCTCGTCCGGCGGGGGCGCCGTCCCTCCCTCGAGGATTCTCGCTTCCCCGCCAACTTCGATCTCCCCCTCCTCCAGGCACATCGTCAGCGTGCACAGCATGTGACGGACGGAGATCGTGAACTTCACAGGCCCCGGCACCGCATCGCCCGTCACCTCGAGAGGCACCTCGAACACGACCGTGCCCTCGTGATAGTCGAATTCTTCCTTCGTTCCGTTCTCGTAGGTTTCCTCGTGGCGAAGAGGCTTCGGCTCCTTCACCTCGGCGTCGACCACCCGGAAAGGCCCCTTCGTCACGGTGAACTTGGTGGGAACGCCGCTCGTGCCTTTCTTGAGGCCGTAGATGTGCCACGTCTCCGGGGCGGTGACTTCCACCTTCGCCACGACTTTGTCGCCCTTCTTCGCCTCCGCCGGCGTGACGGAGACGATCCGACCGGTCAGCTTGGGATCGGCTTCCGAGTCCCCGAGCTGTGCGAACGCGGGGATCGCGAGCAGAAGGAAGGCGGCGATGTGGAGGGGGCGCATGGGGGCCGCATGCTAAGGGACGCGCGGCATTCCCTGCAACGCAAGGGGGGGCGGGGGAATTCCCGTGCGGGGAGAGGAAGGGCGGAGAAACGGCAACGACAACGTTTCAAGTTCCAAGGAAACGACAACTTCAAGAGGACAACGACAAGCCGGATAACCGGGGGCTCGATGAAGACCGTTCGAAGCCCGCGCCGCTCCGTGATCCTTGAAGTTGCCCTCTTGTAGTTAGCCGTTTACTTGAAGATTCGTCGTCTTGTCGTTGCCGTTTCCGGGCCGCCCTCGGCCGCCCGGTTCCCCGTTGATGCCCCGCCCCCCGGTTGCTATCGTCAACACTCCCACCCGCGCGCCGGAGGCCTTTCGATGCCCGATGCCGTCCTCATCTACGCCGCCTCGTCCCACGACAAGAACCTCCTCTACACGTCGCGCTTCCAGGCCGGTGACCCCGTCATCTACATCGAGGCCGGCGGCAAGAAGCTGCTCGTCCTGAACGACCTCGAGCTCGGGCGCGGGAAGACCGAAGCGCGCGTGGACGAAGTGCTCTCGATGTCGGCGATCGAGAAGGAGCTGAAGGACGCGGGGATGTCGGCGCCGTCGGTCGCGGACATCATCGTGAGCGTCTTCAAGAAGCGCGGCGAGGACAGGGTATTCGTGCCGGCGACGTTCCCGTTCGAGCTGGTGGACCAGTTGCGCGGGCGGGGGCTGACGCTGACCTGCCGGAAGGACCCGTTCTACCCGGAACGGACGATGAAGACCGAGGAGGAACTCGGGTTCATCCGGGAGTCGATCCGGTACACGGAAGAAGCCTACGGCCGCGCGGAGAAGGCGCTGCGCGAGACCGAGATCCGCGGCAACGAACTCTGGTGGCAGGGCGCGCCGCTGACGTCGGAGCGGCTGCGCAAGGTGATCGACATCTACCTGTTCGAGAACGACCTCCTCGCCGACCACACGATCGTCGCCGGCGGCGAGCAGGGCGTCGACCCCCACTGCCGCGGCTTCGGGCCGCTTCGCCCGCACCAGCCGATCATCCTCGACGTATTCCCGCGCAACCTGAAGACCGGGTACGTGGCGGACATGACGCGGACGTGGGTGAAGGGAAAAGCGTCGGACCAGGTGAAGAAGATGGACGCGGCGATCAAGGCCGCGTGCGAGACGGCGTTCCGGACGATCAAGGCCGGCGTCGAGTCGACGGACGTGCACAAGGCCGTCGTGAAGACGATCGAGGACGCGGGCTTCAAGACCGAGACGATCAACGGCAAGCCGCAGGGTTTTTTCCACGGCACCGGCCATGGCATCGGCCTCGACGTGCACGAGGCGCCGGGGATGGGCAAGCGCGGCGCGCCGCTGAAGGAAGGGATGGTCGTGACGGTCGAGCCGGGGTTGTATTATCCGGGCGTCGGGGGGCTGCGCATCGAGGACGACGTGCTGGTCACCAAGGACGGGTGCGTGAACCTGTGCACCTATCACAAGAACCTGGAGATCCCCTAGTGGGCGCCAATCGTTTCGAACACGCCGAGTTCTACCTCGACCAGGGGTACCGCCTCCAGATGCAGGGCGACCTCGAGAAGGCCGCCGAGGCGTACCGCAAGTCCATCGCCGCCCACCCGCTTCCCGAGGCTCACACGTTCCTCGGGTGGACGTACTCGTTCATGCGGCGGATGCAGGACGCGATCGACGAGTGCCACAAGGCAATCGCGCTCGACCCCGAGTACGGCAACCCGTACAACGACATCGGCGCCTACCTGATCGAGCAGGGCAAGCTCGACGAGGCCATCCCCTACCTCCAGCGCGCCGTCCGCGCCGGCCGCTACGAAGCCCGCCACTACCCGCACTTCAATCTCAGCCGTGTCTGGCTCCAGAAGAACCAGCTCGCCGACGCGATCCGGTCGCTGGAAGAGGCGATCCGCCTTTGCCCGAACTACCCGGCCGCGATGAAGGAGCTGGCCCGCCTGCGCGACGAGGAATCCCGCCGCGCGCGCCTTTCGCCCGTCCCGCCCGCCGCCACGAGTCCGCAGACCCCCGCCGGCCCCGCCACCAGGACGCCGACGCAGGGAAATGGTTAACCCCGGGAGGCCCGCCTTGCCCGTCACCCTTCGCGACATCGCGCAGGCCGTCAAGCTCGAGGTCGAGCAGGTGCGCCGCATCCTGAGCGAAGCGCCGGGCGGCTCGCGGCTGCCGAAGGAGGTGCTGGACAAGGTGTTCAGCACGGCGCGCAAGCTGGGCTACGACTTCAAGAAGCTGAAAATCGGCAAGCAGATGGACCACCGCAAGGCGATGTTCGAGGAGATCCTCCAGCAGATCGAGGCGCATCCCTCGTGGGGACGGACGGACATCGTGAAGTACCTGAAGCAGTCGAGCGAGATGATCGAGCGCGTCCACCGCCGCACTTTCAGCGAGGAGTTCGGCGCGAAGTAATCGCGCCGGTCCCCCATGTTCTGCAACAAATGCGGCGTCGAGCTTCCCGAGGGAAGCGCCTTCTGCAACAAGTGCGGCGCGCCGCAGGGGGGCGTTGCGCCCGCGGCGAGTCCCGCCGCGCAGCTCACGGGGGGTGCGAAGCCGCCGGACGGGCCGCCGCCGAAGGAAGAGGACGTCTGGCGCGGCGGCTACAGCCCGCGGGCGATGGGGATGGCGTTCGTGGGCGCGGGGGCGTGGCTCCTCGGCCTGTGGATCGCGTACTTCGCGCTGTCGCGCAAGGGAAGCTGGTTCGAGGACAAGGCGTGGTTCATCTGGATCTTCGTCGTCCTCACTCCCCTGCCCCTCCTGTACGCCTGCGCCCTCGCCGGCTGGCGCTGGCTCACCCTCGAGTACCGCCTCACCAACCAGCGGCTCTTCATCCAGACCGGCTTCATCGGCCGTCACATCGAAGAGGTCGAGCTGATCCGGGTGGACGACGTGAGCACGGACCAGGGGATCATCGACCGCATGTTCGACGTCGGCACCGTTAAAGTGGCGTCGAGCGACACGTCCACGCCGGAACTCCTCCTGAAGGGCCTGCGCGACCCCGTCGCGATCAAGGAGAAGTTGCGCGGGCAGGTCCAAGAGCGACGGAAGCGCATCGTCAACCTGAACCAGGTGTAGGGCGAGCGGCCAGCGGCGAGGTCAGGGTTGGGCCAGGACGGCGAGGCGGTCGAGACGCGGCTTTTCGTTGGCTAAGAGCCAGGCGTCCTTCGAGAGCTCGGCGTGCGCTCTCGCGAACCACGGACGGGCTTCTGAGGCGCGCCCCAGCGCCAGCAGGCACTCCCCCAGCTCCTCGAAGACGTACCCGTCGATCTTCTGCGCAGCCTCGAATTCGGCTTGAAGCGCCTGCTGCCGGGAAAGAGCCTCGTCGATGCGGCCCATCGAGCGCAGGCAGCGCGCGATCGTCCACTTCGCGATGCGCGTCTCGGCCTCCTGCTTCTTCGCGGCGCGGAACGCGAGCGACTTTTCGAACAGCTCGAGCGCCTTCGCGTGCTCGCCGCGGTCGTGGTACGTCCAGCCGGTGTTGTTGTAGAGCGGCCCGAGCCAGTTCTTCGCCTTCTCCGACGTCGCGGCCTCGGCCATCGCGATCCCCCGCGCGCTCCACTCGAGCGCCGCGTCGGGCGGCTCGATGATCGCCATCATGTGCGCGGCGTCGAGCGCGAGGTTCTCTTCGCCCGCGGCCTGCGCGAGCTCGAGCGCCTTGAGGAAGTCGGCGCGCCCGCGGTCGCCGGTCTTCGAGGAATTGTCCGTGCGGCCGCGCTCGAGATGCCACCGGATCCGCGCAACCCTCGCCGCATCGCCCAGCGAACCGATGAGCGCGTCCGCTTCCCCGAGCGTCCGCCGCGCCTCGTCGAACTTCCGCTGCAGCCCCTGCGACCGCGCGATCTGCGTCAGCAGCTCTGCGCGCGCCGCCATCCCCGGCGCATAGTCCGCGCGGCCAAGCACTTCGACGAAGCGCACCTCGGTCGCGGCCGGGTCGTTGAAGTTCCAGAGCCTGTTGATGCGGTCGTCTTCCATGGCAACCTCTCTCGGGATCGGAAGTGCGAATCTACCCGCCGCGACATGGGCTGCGGATTACTTTCCTGCGGCCACCACCACGACCACCGGCCGATGATCCGAGATCTTGACGTCGATCCGTCGCGCCGAGCTGCGTTTCCACTCCTTGGTGCCGAACACATAGTCCGCCCGCACCAGCGGCACGCTGGAGGGTAGTGTTGCCCCCGAACCTTCGCCCAGGTCGGTGAATTTGCTCGTGAGGAGACCGTAGTTCCCACCCATCGGGGGGTTGTTGAAGTCGCCTGCGATGAGAACCGGGGCCCCCGCCTTCTCGACAGCATTCAGGAGAGATTGGATTTCTATCTCCCGAGCGGCAAAGCCTGCGCCTTCGGTCTTCATGTGCATCAGGTGGACGGAGGCGACGACGAATCGGGCGCCATCGATTTCCACCACAGCCCAGACCCCGAAAGACCCACCGGAGCTCGTTGGGATGGAGTGCGCCTCCGAGACCCGGCCACGGGAAAGCACGACATTTCCCCACTCGCCGCCACCGAACAAGTTCCACGATGCCCACCACACCCCGGACATGCCGAGAGCGCTCTCGATCTCAGACAATTGCGACTCACGGATCTCCTGCAGGCAGACGACATCGGGCGATTCCCGGCGGATCACCTCGAGCGCCTCCGGGAGGCGATTCCCGAACTCGATGTTGTAAGTCATCACAGTCAGTGGCTTCGCAGGCAGCGACCAACCCGGGGAGAAACTATCCGCATAGCGCCAGCGACCGCTGCGGCGGAATTTCCAGGCTGCGAGACCGCAAACCACAAGCAGGGCTGCGGTGACGATCACGAAGACAAACCGGTATCGCCGATTCAAGCGCTTCTCCCCGGTTGCTTCTTCTCGCTCAGAAGTTTCTCAAGCCGGCCGATTTCGCCTTCGAGAGTTTCCAGCATGACGGACTCCCTGCCGTTGGGACGCCACCCCCAAGGCCAGCGCTTCGACCATTCGTATCTCAGTGTGTTATGGCGCCCCAGGAGAGCCAACACTCCGATGATCGCGAGGCACCCGCCCAGAAGGATCGCCATGGCTAGCTGTGAAGACTCATCTTTGTCATGAACAACCCATGCACCCAGCCCCAGCACAAACACGACCGCGACTGCGTTACTAACGCCATGTCCGATCCGGCGGCGATGAACCCACAAGTCGAACTGCCGTCTTTCCTCACGACGCTTCGCCAGCGACTGCTCGATCTGTGAGATCTCAGATTCTGCCGTTACGAACTCCGGCCAAGGCCGCACTTCCATGACCCGGGCTGCGATGGTGTCCAGCTCGATGGCCCGGCCGCGCCGGGTGACCCGTATGACTCTCGCGCACTGATGGCAGGTCAGCGACGTCGTGTCCCGGTAGATGTCCAGGCCCGCGTTGCAGTAGGGGCATTCCAGCGTGACAAGTTCGTCGGACATGCCGTGATTATCACAAAGGCCGTCTACTTCCTGAGCACGATCCTCTCGACCCTCCGCCTCCGCAGCACGTCCGCCCGCACGTCCGCGCCGATCCCCGGCCGGTCGCGCAGCGCGATCGTGCCGTCGGGCGCGACCGCGACGGGCTCGTCGATCACGTCGGGCGAGTAGTAGCGGTCGCTCCCCGAGAGGTCGCCGGGCTTCGTGAACCCCGGGAGCCCCGCGATCGCGACGTTGTGCAGGCGGCCGACGCCGGACTCGAGGAGGCCGCCGCACCAGACGGGGATGCCCGCGCGGCGGCAGTCGTCGTGGATGCGGATCGCCATCGTCGGGCCGCCGACGCGCGACGGCTTGATGTTCACGACGCGGCAGGCCTTCATCCGCGCCGCATTGCGCGCGAGGTCCGGCGACGTGATCGACTCGTCGAGGCAGATCGGCGTGCGCAGCTTCTTCGCGAGCACCGCGTGGTCGGCGAGGTCCTCGTGGCCGAGCGGCTGCTCGAGGTAGTCGAGATCGAATCGGTCGAGCCGCTGGAGGTGCGCCGTGTCGCCCGGCGTGTACGCGCCGTTCGCGTCGGCCGTCAGCGGATAGCCGGCCGGAAGCCGCTTCCGCGCCTCCGCGAGCGGCTTCTCGTCCCAGCCCGGCTTGATCTTGAGCTTGATCCGCCGGTAACCGCGCGCGACGAAGTCCTCCACGCGCTTCATGAGCGACCCCATCGGCTCGATCCCCAGCGACACGCCGCTCTCGATGAACTTCCGCGTCGCACCGTACAGCCGCGACACCGGCACGCCGCGCCGGCGCGCTTCGAGATCCCACAGCGCCGTCTCCAGCCCGGCCTTGGCCATCGCGTGGCCGCGGACGCGGTGGAAGAGCGCCGGGCAGCCCGCGGGGGACTTGAGGTGCGAAGCGAACAGCGCGGGCGCCAGGAAGTCGCGGATGACATACGCCGCGGTGACGACGGTCTCGCTCGAGTAGTGCGGCTGCGCGGACGCCGGGACTTCGCCCCACCCCGACAGCCCGTCCCACTCGGCCTCGACCAGGATCGTCTCCTGCTGCACGACCCGCCCGAACGACGTCTCAAACGGGAAGCGCAGCGGCATGTGCAGGACGTGGAGGACGATGCGTGTGGGGAGCTTCATGCGCCCATCGTCCGGGAGAGCCGCGCCGCGGTCAAAGACTCAACGCCTCTCAAACTCCAGCATCCCGCCCTTCTCGTGGATCGTCAGCTTCGGCCCCGCCGGCGCTCCCTTCCGCGCGATCCGCGCCAGGTTCACGCCATTGATCAGCGCGTGCGCCAGCATCGGCCCCGCGATGTTCCCGGTCCAGGCGTAGATCGCCCCGAACGCCACCGACGTCCCGAACGCGAACACCGTCCAGGGCGCAAGTTCGCGGCGGAAGGGCATGTGCACGGCCGCGAAGGCGAGCGACGTGAGCAGGATGCCGAGGAGCCCCGCGAAGAACCCGCCCCCCACGCCGCGCGCCGCCAAAGCGATCGCCGAAGGCTGCAGCGCCGCGCGGAAGAGCATCTCTTCGCCGACCCCCGACGCCAGCGCCGTCGCCGCGCAGTGCAGCAGCGTGAACCCGCCGAACACCTGCGCGAAAAACGCATCGAGCGTGCGCCCCCAGTTCGTGTGGGATGCGGCCCAGCCTGAGAGCCACAGGACCGCGGTCGCCAGGCCGACGCCCAGCCCGAGCGAGGACCACATGTCGTGCGCCGCGATGTGCCAGAAGGCTTCGCGGCCGTCGCGCGCGATGACCCAGAGCACGCCGACCGTCGTCATCACCGAGTAGACGACGCCGACGACGATCACTTTCGCCCAGTTGCGGCCGCGCATGGCGACAAGGTAACGGAATCGTAGGACGGCGGCGAGCGTGGGGAAGGGGTGGTTGCGAGGTTAACGGGTTGCGACGAACGCGACAGCGGGGAAGGGAGCCGCAGACTTTCGGCGGAGGTTTTCTCGTGATTCAATGGTCGCCGCAAGACAGTCTGAGAGATCCCGGCAGGTGGTCTTGAAAGTGAGTGCCCGGGGAGCTACAACCGAGGTAGTCAGTTCGCCAATCCCGCTGGCGGACAAGGCCGGACAGTCCCAAGTCTTGGAGAGTCCCCGAGGCCTCGGTCCGGTCGATTTTCCCCAGCGTGGAGGGTTCAAGGATGACTGTTCTCCGCAAGAATGCGCCCGTTGCTGCTTGGCCTGCATCCCCGAGTTCCCTGATGAACCTCGTGGAGGTGGCCCGACTTCAGGCGAGTCGGAGTTGTGATGACGAGAAACGAGAGGATCTCGGACAGTTTCTGACCCCGGCTCCCATCGCGCGATTCATGGCCTCGCTCTTCTCTGCGCCGTGTGACGAAGTTCGACTTCTTGACCCTGGTGCAGGAGCCGGCGCGCTGACCGCCGCGTTTGTTGCCAGGTGCTGCTCGGAGGACCGCCGTCCGAAGCGAATCATAGCCACGGCCTACGAGGTCGATAGCGCGCTTCTGGGGCACCTTCGAGAAACTCTGAAGGCCTGCGAACTCGAGTGCAAGCTCGCCGGAATTGAGTTCGAAGGAGAACTTCGGAACGAGGACTTCCTAGTTTCTGCGGCTGCGGGACTTTCCGGCGGACTGTTCACGCAGACTCGGCCGCGGGAGACGTTCAACTGCGCCATCCTGAATCCCCCCTACCGCAAGATCAACATGGAATCGCGTGAGCGTGAGCTGCTCCGGTCCGTAGGAATCGAGACTTCCAACCTGTACTCCGCATTCCTCGGCATCACCGTCAAATTGCTGGAGCCGGGCGCCGAGTTGGTCGCAATCTCCCCTCGGAGTTTCTGCAACGGGCCCTATTTCCGGCCCTTCCGCCAGTTCTTCTTGAAGGAGATGGCGATTCGCAGGATTCACGTCTTCGAAAGCCGAACCCGCTCGTTCTCTGATGACGCCGTCCTCCAAGAAACCATCATCCTTCAGGCCACGCGGACGACGGATCGCGAGGGTCCGGTTGTGATCAGTTCCAATGAAGGGCCTGAGGACGAATGGCAAACCATTCGGGAAACGACGCACGATGAGCTGGTGAGACCGGCGGATTCAGACTGCTTTGTTCGAATCGTGACCGACGAGCTTGAGCATCAAGTTCGGCTTCGCATGGAGAGCTTCAATTCGACCCTCTCTGAAGTGGGTGCCTCCGTTTCGACAGGACGAGTAGTCGATTTCCGCGTTCGGGAGTTCTTGCGGCCCGAGCCGGGCCCGCGCACGGTGCCCCTTATCTATCCATCTCACTTCGACGCAGGTGGAGTGACCTGGCCTGACCCGGACTCGCGAAAGCCGAATGCACTTGCACTCAGCGCGGAGACTGAAGCACTGATCCTTCCTTCAGGGGCGTACGTGCTCGTTAAGCGGTTCTCAAGTAAGGAGGAACGAAAGAGGATCGTCGCGGCCGTGTTCGATGCGAGAGGTCTCGGCGTCGGCCGCGCTGCGTTCGAGAATCACGTGAACTTCATTCACAACGAAGGCGGTGGACTGGAGCCTGACCTCGCTCACGGCCTCGCCGCATTCCTGAACTCGACCTTGGCCGATTCGTTCTTTAGGCAGTTCAACGGGCACACCCAGGTCAACGCGACCGACCTGCGGAGTTTCAGGTACCCTTCGGCGAAGGAACTCAAGGCTCTAGGCCACCTCGTTCGAGGCAAGCATCTCGGGCAGGCTGAGTTGGACGATTTCATCGAGGAGACTCTGATCCACATGGCGGGACGAAAGAAGTCCATCAATCCGATCGCGGCGAAGCGAAAGTTGGAAGAGGCGGAGGGAATCCTCAAGGCGCTCGGACTCCCTGCGGAGCAACAGAACGAACGGTCTGCGTTGACCCTGCTGGCTCTCCTCGGACTAAAGCCGTCTGACGCTTGGTCCGCAGCCTCCTCTCCTGCACTCGGCATCACGGAGATGATGGATTTGTTCGCTGAGCACTACGGAAAGAAGTACGCGCCGAACTCCCGGGAGACCGTCCGGCGGTTCACCATACATCAGTTCGTGCAGGCGGGACTTGCGCTCCAGAATCCGGACGACCCTAACCGGGCCGTGAACAGCCCGAACAATGTGTATCAAGTTCCGGATGCTGTGCTCGAGATGCTCCGGTGCTTCGGTTCCGGCAAGTGGGATTCTCGGGTGAGGGCGTTCCTTACGTCGCAACCGGCCTTACTCAGCCGATATGAACAGCACCGTAAACTCCGCCGCCTAAGCGTGACGGTCGAGCCCGGCAAGTGCATCGAGCTGACTCCTGGTGGGCAGAACGTTCTCGTCAAGAGGATCGTGGAGGAGTTCTGCCCGCACTTCACGCCCGGTGCACAGTTGATCTACGTCGGTGACACAGGCGACAAGGAGGCATATCTGAACGCCTCAGCGCTAGCGGCGATCGGGGTGACGATGGATCAGCACGGAAAGATGCCCGACGTACTGGTGTTGCACCGAGAGCGCAATTGGCTTGTTCTCATTGAGGCGGTGACGAGCCATGGACCCGTGAATCCGAAGCGCCACGCGGAACTCAAAGACCTGTTTCGCAAGTCCTCTGCCGGGCTCGTTTTCGTAACCGCGTTCCTCGATCGCAAAACCTTGCTGAAGTACCTAAAGGATATTGCGTGGGAAACGGAAGTCTGGGTGGCCGAATCTCCAACACACCTCATCCACTTCAATGGGGAGCGATTTCTTGGCCCGTACCCGAATCCCCAGTGACCGAGTAATTTCCACGCCGCGGATGTCCGGAGCTGAGTAGGCGTTGGACGATGGGGAGCACGAAGTCGAGTTGCCACTCAATTCACGGAGATCGACCACAAGCGATCCAAACAAATCGGAGATGCACCATGGACCTCCCGTTTCAGCGCAGACCCACCACCCAAGACATCTCTTGGATTCTCGATCTGGATCGAAATAAGCAGCTCGATTTGAGTCCTCCATATCAGCGTCGAAGCGTGTGGACGCGCAAGGACAGACAGTTCTTCCTGGACACGATCTTCCGGGGATTCCCAAGTCCAGCGATCTTTCTACACAAGACCGTCACCGCCGACGGGAAGACCGAGTATCACGTGGTTGACGGGCGGCAGCGCCTCGAAACTATTCTGGCCTTTGTCGCCGGCAAGTTACGCATGAAGAAGGACTACGGCGACATCCGTTTGGACGGGAAGAACTGGGCCCAACTAGAAGGCGAGCCATCGCTCCGTGAGGGATTCTGGAATTACCAGCTCACGGTCGAGATGGTGAACGTCGCTGATGCCTCGATCATTAACGATGTGTTCGACCGGCTGAATCGCAATTCTCGCAAGCTGACTCGGCAGGAGCTACGCCATGCGAAATTTGACGGATGGTTCATGAAGCTGATCGAGGAGGAGGCCAAGAAAAGCGAGTGGAAGACTTTTGGAATCGCAACCGCCGCGCGGGAGCGACGAATGGCGGACAGTCAGGCCATCGCCGAACTAGTCTTGGTCCTGCTAGAACGCAGCACGCAGGGATTCGATCAGGATGCCCTAGACGAACACTTCGCAAAGTATGACGACCTCTCACCTGAATCCGAAGAACCTGAAATGCTGGGCATCTTTCGAACCGAGGAGGAGTTCGACGCAGCGTTAAGCGCTGTTAAGACTTATCTGCTCGACATGGAGAAATCGGGGAATGTTGTGAGCACCCACGCCAAGAGCTTCGCGAACCTCTACACGCTTTGGTCGGTCGTAGCGTTGAACCGCGCCAACCTTCCTGCGCCCGCCGAGGCCGCCAGTCGCTACAAGACTTTCATGCAAAATGTGGAACAGGTCAGCGCAGCGCCGGACCTTGAAACATTGCTCCAGGGCCCGGGAGGCATGTCGCTCAGGGACCCGATCAAGTACTGGACAAATCTCCGGGGTGCAAATACCGATCTGGCGCCGCGGACAACCAGATTCGACACCCTCCTCACCGCTCTGCGGTAGTTGACAACGATTTTGAGACACCTGGATACGGCATTTAGTGAAGTGCGACAGCCTCCACGACATCGGCCTCTCTGAGAGACGAATCGACCGCGGGCGACCAGCCCGCGGGAGCCGCCTCACCCTCGGAAATGAG
>CAZPWT010000033.1:0-71729 GCA_964590435.1 uncultured Planctomycetia bacterium | reverse complement strand
GTGACCTCTTGCACTTCTTGAGGCCTTTCGAGGCCTCCAGTTTGGCTCAAAACAAAGCGACCGGCCTGCCGATGAAGGTGTTGCGAGGCACCCTACACGGAGGCCGGTCATGTTCCCTACTGACGCTATATCGTCTTTTCGCCAGCTGATCCTTAGTTTTTCCGGCTGCTTCTCCAAGCCGACGGCGCAATCCTTCGCAGCCATCGCCTGGGGATGGGTTACCTGTCTGGGCCGGCGTACCCTGACGCACGTCACCTCGTGCGCCGGAGAGCGTGCCCAAAAGCACGTCGCGTCCTACAACCGTTTCTTTTCCAAGGCCTCCTGGAGTATGGATGAGGTCTGGAGGGTTCTCCTGGTCCAGATCCTCCTTCCAGTCCTCTGTCCGAAGGGCCTTCTCGAGATCGCGGTGGACGACACCACGGCGCAGAGATGGGGCCGGTCTATCGCTTTTGCAGGTTGGTTTCGTGATGCGGCGAAGTCCACCCGCACCCACGACGTCGTTCACTGGGCCCACAACTGGGTGGTTGCCTGCCTGCTGGTTCGGCTTCCGTTCTGGCCGACCCGGGTTCTCTCCCTGCCGATCGGCGCGGTGCTGTTCCGCAGGGAGGACGACTGCAAGGATGGCCTCGTGTTCAAGACGAAGCTCGAACTGGCGCTGGAGATAATCCGTAAGGTCCGGGAATGGATTCCTGGGAGAGAAATCCGCGTCGTCGCCGACGGGGCTTTTGCTTCGAGAGAAATCATCCGGCTCCTGCCCGAGCGCGTGCATTTCGTGTCCCGTCTTCGCCGCGATGCGGCACTTAATGAGCTGCCCCCGGCAGGAAGTCGCAAGGGCCGCAAAGGACGTCCGCGCTTGAAGGGGCGGCGCCTGGACACGCTCGCGGACATCGCGCAGAACGCCGCCTTCCGGCGCGTTGTCGTTGTTCAGTACGGCCGGAAACGCCAGAGGCTCATCCACAGCTTCGTCTCCCTCTGGTATCACGTGGCCAAGGGCACACCGCTGCGCATCGTCATCGTCCGGGACCCGCAGGGCGAACAACCCGACGACTTCTTCTTCACGACCGACATCGAGATGTCCCCGGAAGATGTCGCTACGCTCTACGCGGCCCGATGGGGAATCGAGGAGTGCTTCCGCGAGGCCAAGCAATTCATGGGATTCGAAGGCGTTCACGGATGGAAAGCGAAATCCGTGGAACGACAGGCTCCTTTCGCACTGCTGATGCTGACCCTCGTCAAGGTCGCTCACATCCAAGTCGCCAAGAACCAGCGAGCGGAGACACTCCCGCCTCTTCATTCAATGTTGCTGGACCTTCGTCTCGCAGATTGGCGCCATCAGATTTCCTGCTTGTCTCTCTCGAAGGAGGACTCCCGGATAATCGAAGAACGACTCGCCGTCGCCCTTGCCACCGTTGCTTGAAAGTGCAAGAGGTCACAATAGGAGGGACGAATGAACCGTTTCTTGCCCTTGGTTAGCTTCGTGGTCATTCAGTTGAGCACAGTGCTCTGGGCGCAGGCCCCGCCTCCGCAGGAGCCAATGCCGGAGGTCCTAGTGGCGCTCACGTTCGACGATGGGCCCCATGGACTCGCCCCGGAGGACGAACAGAACCAGACCAGCATGATTCGCAAGATCCTTTCCGAAAACGGCGCCAGTGGCACCTTCTTCGTGGAAACTTCGAGAATCAAAGGAAAGACCGGCGCAGCAAACCTGAAGGCGATGAAGGACGGGGGGCACGAGGTCGCAATCCACGGAGTTCATCCGGAAAAGCACCATCTCTCCTACGCTCTGACGGAGGAATTCGCCGATAAGCTAAAGAAGATCAAGAAGCTCATCAAGGATGCCATCGGAATTGAGCCCAAGCTCATCAGGCCACCCGGTGGAGAGGCGACGCTCGCTAAGGATCTTGCCAGAGGGTTCGTTGACAGCGCTGCAATCAACGGCGTCGGCGAGAAGAAAGAAGTTGAGGTGCCGAAGTCGGTAAACGACGCTGGAATCACACAAGCTGAGAAGGACGAAGGACTTACGGACTATCTTGGAGACGGCACCAGCGGTGCGGAAAGTTGGAGCGCGCAAGTGCAGGTAAATTTCGACGATGCCGAAAAGGCGGTACTGAAGAAAATGGACGAGGCTAAGTCGACCGGAAAACTTCAACGAGCCATTATCCTCATGCACGATGTCGGGTCGACCTCTGTCGTGGTACGAGCTGGACTTGCGGATTACATCAAGAAGCTCAAGAAGGCCGCGGAGGACAAGAAAGTCCGTCTTCACATCCTCAAGATGTCTGACGTCATCGTGCCCCGATAACAGCGCAGCCATGAGGCCGTCGCCCATGCATCGAAAGTGGTGCCTACGATTCTACCTCGCGCTGGCGAAGATCATCGCGCTGTTGGTGTGCGCCACACGAGTCGGCTCGGCCGAGGAGCCTTCGACGGAAGGCATCGTGGAGACGTATCTCGCCTCAGCGGCGACGCATCGAGGTGGGACAAGCCAGGCGGATCTGCGGAGAGCGGCAGTCGATCACCTGGAAAAGGAACTACGCGAATCCTTGGGCAACTCGGCTCCTGAGAACCAGGCTCGCGCGAGGCGAGCTTGTAGTGCATTGCGGAAGATCTCGCAGGCTGAGGTGGACGGAGACTCTGCTGACATCATCCAAGTTCTCTCCAAATTCAGCACGAGCGCTTTCCAGGGGCCGGCCGATCTCCACGTTCTCGCTCCGATCTTGTGCCTCAGATCAGAATTGGGCGAAACGTCGGGCCGTTCGGAACTTAGGTCTCTCGCCTTTCGATCGGACACTCCCGCAGGAGTTCGGCTGGAGCTTCTGGGCAGTCTCGGCCATCATGAAGATCTTGAGGTACTTGCGGCACTCAGGGCAATTCTGTCAAACCCCGGTGAGGACACCGGCGACAGGGTGGCCGCTGCGATGCTCCTCGCAGACGCTGGCGACGACCGAGAAGCCATCCAGTACGGCCTTCGACTCAGCCATGGCGAAACAACTCCTGAAGACCGGTACGAGGGCACTCGTTCGGCGGATGGGTATGCAATCCTGTGCCGGGTGGCGAGCAGGGACGCCGACACCTTCCGAGCCCTGCTCACGGACCTCGCAACGCTAGACGATCTTTTCGGTTCCCGGGTCATCCTCAAGTTCCTGGAGAACAGCGGGAGTCTAGACGATTGGCGAAAATCGCAAGCCTCTGCTGCCATTCAAACCTACATAGAAAAGGTGCTCAGGTTCGAGCTGGAGGCGGATGCCGGAAATCTTGAGACCGCGTACTCGGCCCTCCGAAAGGCGGGGGTGGTGTCGGAGTCTGCAATCACCGCGCTCAAGTCGAGAATTGACGAGCGATTCGGATGGTCGACCGCGGGTGAGCTGGACGGGGCCAGAGACACTCCTCCAGCCATCCAACCGCGGCCCGCGGGGCCGCAAGAGCCAGCCCCGGTTCCGGCTTCATCTCAGCGGTCCCAGAAGCAGAATTCAATTCCTGGAAAATCCGCGCGTCCGGCTCACGATAGTACGCCGGCAGGGTCAAACCAGACAGGCGTTCTCCTGGGAACGGCCGCTCTAGGTGCAGCGGTGATACTCGCGCTCGTGCTGCGCGCTCGACAGCGATAGAGTTCTGAAGCCGGGTCGTTCAGCGGCAGCGCGATCTATTGCCGGCAGCGACCCAATGACCTCCCATGCGCGCCGGAAAGTCCTTGGTGGCCACCCTCCTTCCCGCGAACCGCTCCCCAGCCGCGTCGAACCCGCCGGCTCAGGCAACACCCTTCCTCCAGCGGAAACAAGGCACTTCGGAACCGCGCTCCCCGCCGCGAGGGCCATGATTCTGGCCGGCGACCGGCCCGGCTCAGGACCGCTGCTCAAATCTCGCGTCTCCCCCCTTCCCCGCCGCTACAATCCGCACCCATGAGCGCGATCAGCTTCCTGAAGTCCCTGGACGTGTTTTCGTCCCTGAGCCCGGCGTCGTTCGACCGGCTGGGGCCGCTGGTGAGGACGAAGAAGTACGCCGCGAACGACGCGATCATCCGGCGGGGCGAGCCGGGGGACGCGATGTACATCGTGTACAACGGCGCTGTGCGCATCCCGATCCTGGACTCGCAGGGGCGCGAGAAGTTCGTCGCGTCGCTGGGGCCGGGCGAAGTCTTCGGCGAGATGGCGCTGATGACCGGCGACCCGCGGTCGGCGGACGTGCTCGCCGACGGGCCGACCGAGTGCATCATCCTCGACAAGGAAACGTTCGCGGCGCTCACGAAGACGCACCCGGGCGTGTCGAAGTTCCTCACGCAGATCCTCGCGCGCCGGCTCAGCGAGTCCGACCTCATGTCGTCCAAGACGGTCGGCAAGTACCGCCTCCTCGGCGAGCTCGGCCGCGGCGGGATGTCCGTCGTCTACTCGGGCCTCCAGACCACGCTCAACCGCACCGTGGCGATCAAGATGCTCAGCCACGAACTGTCGTTGGACGAAGAGTTCTCCAAGCGCTTCCGCCTCGAAGCGCAGATCATCGCGCAGCTCAACCACGAGCACATCGTGAAGGTCTACGACACCGAGACGGCCTACGCGACGATCTTCATCGTCATGGAGTACGTCGAGGGAACGCCGCTCGCCAAGATGGTTGAGACCGCGACGCTTCCCTGGGACCAGTGCCGGCACATCCTCTGCCAGACGGCCAGCGCCCTCCAGTACGCCCACGAGCGCGGGATCGTCCACCGCGACATCAAGCCCGGGAACATCATCATCAACCCCGCCGGCGACGTGAAGCTGATGGACTTCGGCATCGCGCGCGTCAACCAGCCCGGCGAGCAGTCCGACAACGAGGAAGTCATCGGCACCGCCGAGTTCATGTCCCCCGAGCAGGTCCGCGGCAAGGCCGTGGACGGCCGCGCGGACATCTACTCCCTGGGCATCATGGCCTACAAGATGACCACCGGCCGGTGCCCCTTCGAGGACGCCGACCCCTACGTCATCCTCAAGCGCCACCTCCGCGACCCGATCCCGCCCGCCCGCGACATCAACCCCAAGGTCCCCGAGGACCTCAACCGCTTCATGATGAAGGCGCTGGAGAAGGAGCGGGAGAAGCGCTACCAGAACTGCGACGAGATCATCCGGGACCTGACGCCGCGGGAGAGCACGATCCTGGCGCAGCCGAAGGGGGTGCGGATCATGGCGGTGCAGGCGCCGGCGGGGATGGACGAGAAGATCGAGGCGTACCTGAAGCAGGTGAAGGAGCAGCTCGTGAAGATGCCGGGGGTGCATGTGACGATGACGAATTTGCCGCCGGGGTAGAGCCGAGTTGCGAGGTGCGAGATGCGGGTTGCGAGTACGGCCACGGGCCTGGCGCTAGGTGTAGGCGGTGACTTGGCGGCTGACAGTGCCTTGCGCGCAGATCGGGCAGCGCTTTCCTTCGAGTTCTTCGCCTTCCAGAAGGGCGCTCTGCGGGCAAACGGGGCAATTCTTGCCCTCGCGATCGAGGTCGACTTCGAAGGTTGCGCGGCACCCGGGGCACACGCAGAAGGCGAGCCAGCCTGTCCGGGTGCGCGTCTCCTCAGGAGCGGGCTGACGGCCGAAGACGTTCTGGAGGATCGCGAACTCGAGGGGATGGGGGGCCTTCACCCGCTCGCCGGCGGCGTTCACGACGTACAGCAGCCTCCCGATGGGGAGCGCGAACGCGCACGCTGAGCACCTGAATTCGCCGATGGGAGGCATGAAGTCCCCGGAATGGAATAGCAGTCGTCGTGATCCGTCACCAGCGCCGCCGCAATGCCGCGCAACGCCGCGCAGGAGAGGCCATCGCTGGCCCGGCCGCCCCGAACCTCGACTCACATCACATTCGCTCGAACCGCGCCGTCACTCACCACTCAATTCTCACCCCTCAACACTGCCTTACGTCCCGGTCTCCAGCCTCGCCGCAAACTTCTCGGCCAGGCCGACCTCACGGATCCTCGCCTGCGCGGCCTTGAGGTCGTACTCCTCGCGGAAGTACGTGGCGCACGGCTTTTCCATGTCGAGGATCATGTAGGAGGATAGCGGGCTGCGGTCGCGCGGCTGGCCGACGCTCCCGGGGTTCAGGAGGTAGACCTTCGAGAAGTCGAGCGCGATCTCCTGCGTCTTGTGGATCGGCTTGACGACCTGGCCGGGGGCGAAGAGCGACGTCATGTGCGTATGGCCGTGGAGGGCGACTTTCGTGTCGGGGAACTCGGTCTGGAGGACGCGCAGCGAGCCGACCACGGCGTCGATCGTGAGGACGTACTCGTCCTTGTGGCGCGGCGAGCCGTGGCACATCAGGAACCCTCCCGGGTGGCGGAGGCGGTTCTGCCACTCCTCGATCGCCACGTACTCCTCGTTCTTGAGCTGCGCCCGCGTGTATTCGATCGACTTCGCCGTGTCGGCTTTCAGCGCTTCGTCGATCTCCCCGATCACGTACCGCTCGTGGTTGCCGCGGATCGTGACGATCTTGCGGCGCATGATCTCCTCGACGCACTTCTTCGGGTCCGCGCCGTACCCCACGACATCCCCGAGGCAGACGATCTCATCGACGCCCTCCTTGTCGAGGCGCGCCAGGGCGGCCTGCATGGCCTCCCAGTTGCCGTGGATGTCGGAGATGATGCCGAAGCGCATGGGGGGAGTTTACATGGAAAGGCTGGCGAAGGCGCGGAAGGGTAGCGAGGGAGTGCGAGGGCGCAGACAGCCCGGAGAAACAGCAACTACAACGTTTCAATTTTCAAGTAAACGGCAACTACAAGAAGACAACTTCAAGGCTGCCGGGCGGAGCAGCTACGCCGGCGATGCACACTCCCCAGCGGATCAGGGAAACCACCTTCGCAGGAATCCTTGAAGTTGCAGTCTTGAAGTTCGCCGCTTACTTGAAGTTCGTCGTCTTGAAGTTGCTTTTTCCTCTCGCAGCAACCCCAAACCATCGTCCGGGACTAGGCTATTTCTCCAGGAGCACCTCGACCCGCCGGTTCTCCTTGCGGCCGGCCTCCGACTTGTTGTCCGCCCTCGGACGCGTGTCGGCATAGCAGCCGATGCACATCTTCGCCACCCCGGCCGCCGACAGCTCGTCGAACACCGACTTCGCCCGGCCATACGACAGGTCCCAGTTCGACTTGAAGCCGCGCGTCGTCATGATCCGGATCGGCTGGTTGTCCGTGTGCCCTTCCACCCGGATCTTCCGCCCCGGGTAGTCCTTCTTGAGCACCTTCACCAGCTTCGCGATCGACTCCTTCCCCGCCGGCGTGAGGTTGGCCATGCCGCTCTCGAAGAGGATGCCGCTCTCGAGGAGGACGGCGGTGCCGTCAGCGCGCTCGTCGACCTTGAAGCCGGCGTCGGTGAGCGCGGTCGCGGGCTTGGCGGGGACGGTCACGGTCTTCTCGACGATGACTTCCTTCGGTTTTTCGGCCAGCTGCTGCCGCAGATCCTGCAGCGACCCTTCCTTCGCCGCGATGCGGTTGCGGAGGTCGGCGTTGTCCTGCTGAAGCGTCGCGATTTCCTGGTCGCGGTCGCGGACCTGTTCCTCGAGCTCGGTGGTGGAGCACCCCGCGGCCGCGAGGCCGAGGGCGCCGACGGCGAGTGCCTTCGCAAAGGCGCGCATGATCCCTCTCCTGTGGAATGGGCGGACGGAACTTGAGCCTGCTCTGCAGGAACATCGGCGCGCGAGGGGGCCGGCCTGAAGCGAAATGCGGAGTTATGCGGCGCCGAGAAGGCGCTTCAGCAGCTTCGGGTACGTGTTGAACGCCCAGTCGTCGATCGCGGGGTACCAGAGGAACATCGCGAGGCCGGCGGCGGCGAGGTACGGGCCGAAGGCGAGGTAGGAATCGAACGGGATCGGCGGCTTGCCTCGGGCGGCGCGCCAGGCGTTCGTGAGCCGGTTGGCGATCATGACCGGGACGCCAACGCCGGCGCCGAGGCAGGACGCCATCAGGAACGTGAAGATCGACGCCTTCCAGCCGAGCAGCCCGCCGATCCACGCCATCAGCTTCACGTCCCCGAACCCCATGGCTTCCTTGCGGAACGCCACCTTCCCGAAAAACCCGACCATCCAGATCGCGCCGGCGGCGACGGCGGCGCCGGTGAGGGAGGCAAAAAGGCTCTCGAGGTGTCCCCAGGCGGGGGGGAGGAGGGAGTCGACGTTGGTGAAGGGCTGGAGGCGGAGGATCGGGCGGTGGAGCCACGGGAGGGCGAGCGAGAGGGCGGGGGCGATCCACATGCCGCTGATGGAGACCTGGTCGGGGATGATGCGGAACTCGAAGTCGACGAAGGTGCTGACGATGAGGCCGGAGATGAACCAGGCGGCGACCGCGAACCAGGCGAGGCGCATGCCGGGAGTCGCGACGGCGGGGCGGAGCCAGTCAGTGCCGGTCCCCTCGAGCCACGCCGGGGTGCCCTCGACCGCGAGCATCGCCGCGAGAGCGAAGAACCCGGCAGTCAGCGCCTCGATGAACGGGTACATCGGCGAGATCGGCATCCGGCAGCCGGCGCACTTCCCGCGCAGCAGCACCAGCCACGACAGGACGGGGATGTTCTCGTACCAGCGGATCGCGTGGCCGCAGCGCGGGCAGTGCGAGTGCCGCGGGTGCGAGATCGTCATGCAGCGGCGCGGCATGCGGTAGATGCAGACGTTCAGGAACGACCCGATCGCGCCGCCCATGACCGCCGCGCTCGCGATCCAGAACCAGTCGGGGACGCCGGGCATCACGGGGGTGGCGGGGACGGCGGTCATGGAGTGATTGTCGGCTATCCTCGGGGGTCAGGCAAAGTGCGGTTGGTGGTCGGTGGCTGGGAGTCGGTGGTGAAAGAGGGCCGCGGTGAAAAGAAAACGGGGCGCCCGAAGGCGCCCCGTGTCGTTTCTCCCGTCTCCGAACTCCCGCCTCCGAACTAGCCTTCCTTCAGCGACAGCCCGTACTGCGCCAGCTTCTGCTTTACTTCGTTCAGGCTCGTCGTCCCGAAGTTCTTGACCGCGAGAAGCTCCTTCTCGGTCTTGAGCGTCAGGTCCGCCAGCACGCTCACGCCCAGCGACTCCAGGGCCTTCTTCGCGCGGGCGCTCCACTCGAACTCCGCGATCAGCTTCTGCAGCACGTCTTCCTTCGGACGCGCCACGACCGGCATCGGCGCCGGGACATCCGACGGCAGCGCCGGCTCCGTCCCCGCCTCGCCCGGACGCGCCAGCCGCAGCCCCTTCGACTGCAGCAGCTCGCGGATCTCCTTCAGCGAAGTGTCGCCGAAGTTCCGGACCGTCATCAGCTCTTCCTCAGTCTTGCGGACGAGGTCGCCGAGCGACTGAACGTTGATCTGCGCGAGGCAGTTGCGGCTGCGCACCGAAAGCTGGAACTCCGCGATCGGCGTCGACAGCAGCTTGCCCCACTTCATTTCTTTGCGCTTCGCTTCCTCGTCGTAGTACATGCCGAGGGAAGCGCGGGCGTCCTTGTAGTAGAGCTGGGCGCGCTGGTGATTCGGGTAAACGTCGAGGACCTGCTCGTAGCAGTCCGCGGCCTTCTGGTAGTCGCCGCGATCCTCGTAGAGGACGCCGAGGTTGAGCAGCGTCGCGACCCGGGGCGGGCGGATGAGGCGCAGGCGCTCGTAGACTTCGAGCGCCTCCTTGTCCTCGCCGCGGAGGTCGTGGTTGTACGCGAGGCGGAACAGCGTCGGCTCGTGGTCCGGGTTCAGCGCCAAGGCCCGCGCGTAGTGCTTTTCGGCCTCCGCGTAGGCGCCGGTCAGGTCGCAGCACAGCCCCGCGTGGCAGAGCAGGTCCGGGTGCTCCCCGTGGGCCTTCACCGCTTTCGGGATCGCCGCGATCACTTCTTCGTGCCGACCAAGCTTCTCCAGCGCCTCGAAGCGCGCGGACTCGACGAGGACGCCGTCCCCCGCCGCGAGGTCCTGGCCCTTGAGCTTCTCGAGCTGCTCGAGCGCCTTCTCCGCATCGTTGGCGTCGATCGCCGCCAGCGCCGACACGAAGAGCGATTCCTTGGAGGGCCGGACGTGGGAGAACGACTCCAGCGCTTCTTTCGTGCGCCCGAGGATCCACTGCCCGGCGGCCTTGCGCGAGAGACCCTTGTTGTCCCCGAGTTTCTTCTCGAGGTCGACATCCTTGCCCTCGACGATGCGCGCCAGTTCGTGGCGGCGCTCGATGGAGCCGTAGGCTTCGCGACGGGCTTCCAGCACCTGCGCGAGGGAAATCTCGTCCTTCTCGAAAATGTCACGGAGCTTGGAGACGGTGGCAGCTTCAGCCATCGTGGGGTATGCCTCCCAGAGGTAATGTGTCTGCGGAGTTAGGGCGCGAGGAAGAGCCCGGTAGGGTATTTGCATGGAGCGAAACGGTCAAGCAAAAAACCGAAAATAAAAGCGCGCGGATTAGAGGCGGGAGGCGCGCGGGTCGAGGGCGTCGCGAAGGGCGTCGCCGAGGAGGTTGAACCCGAGGATGGCGAGGGAGATGGCGATCCCGGGGCCCGCGACGGTCCAGGGATAGCGCATGAAGGAGTGGTCGCGCGCCAGGGCGAGCATGGTCCCCCACTCCGGGGTATCGGATTCGACCCCGAGCCCGATGAACCCGAGCCCGGCGGCCTCGAGGATGGCGGTCCCGACCCCCAGCGTCGCCAGCACGACGATCGGCGCAAGCACGTTGGGGAGGATCTGGAACATCACGATGCGCACCCGGCCGGCGCCCAGCGCCCGCGCGGCCGTCACGTAGTCCAGTTCGCGGACCTGGAGGACGGAAGCGCGGACCTGGCGCGCGTAGACGGGGACATTGACGAGCCCGACCGCGAGCATGAGATGGAAGAGCGAGGGGCCGAGCGTGGCGACGATGGCGATGGCAAGGAGGATCGCGGGGAACGCGAGCATCACGTCGACGGCCCGCATGACGAAGGCGTCCGCGGCGCCGCCGGCGGCGCCGGCGAAGAGGCCGAGCGGGACGCCGATCGCCAAAGCGACCCCGACAGAGACGACCCCGATGAACAGCGACCACCGGGCGCCGTGGAGCACGCGGGAGAGAACGTCGCGCCCGAGATGATCCGTGCCGAGCCACTTCCCCGCCCCGGGCGCCTCGAGCTGGGCGTCCGAAATCTCGCGGGGCCCGCGGCGCACGAGCCCGGCGAACGCGGCGGCGCCGAGATAGAGCGCGACGAGGAGCGCCCCCGCCATCGCGGCGCGGCTTCCGCGGATCTTCCGCCAGGCGCGCCCCATTTCAGGCATGGGAGATCCTCGGGTCGAGGCGACCGTAGAGGAGATCGACGGCGAGGTTCACGAGGACGAACGCGGCCGCGATCACGAGGATCGCGCCCTGCATCGCGATGAAGTCCTTCCCCTTGATCGACTCCACGACGTAGCGGCCGATCCCGGGCCACGAAAAGACCGTCTCCGTGAGCACCGCGCCGGAAAGCAGCGTCCCGTACTGCAGCCCGATCGCCGTCACGATCGGGATCATGGCGTTGCGAAGCGCGTGCTTGAGCGCGACGGCGAGCACCGGCAGCCCCTTGGCCCGCGCCGTGCGCACGTAGTCGCTCGACAGCGTCTCAAGCATCGACGCGCGCGTCAGCCGCGCGATCACCGCCATCGGGATCGTCGCCAGCGCGCAGGCCGGGAGGAGCAGGTGGAGAAGCGCTTCGCCGGCCACGTCCGCGCGGCGGGCGAGCAGCGCGTCGAGGATCAGGAATCCGGTGCGGTCCGCCGTGAAATCGGTCATGAAGTCGAGCCGCCCGCCCCCGGGGAGAAGTCCCTGGAATGCGACGAGCACGAGCATCCCGAGGAAGAATACCGGGACCGACACGCCGACGAGCGAAGCGCTCATCACGCCGAGGTCGACGAACGACCCGGGGCGCAGCGCCGCGATCACCCCCGCCGCCACGCCGAACAGCGCCGCCAGCAGCAGCGCCGCCGTCGCCAGCTCCACCGTCGCCGGGAAATGCCGCTTCAGGTCCTCCGCAACGGACCGCTTTGTCTGCGACGACTTCCCGAAATCGCCGCGCACCAGCCCGCCCATGTACGACGCGTACTGGACCACGACGGGGCGGTCTAGGCCGTACTCGCGGCGGATGCGCTCCACCGTTTCCGCCGAGGCTTTCTCCCCCGCGATCGCCCGCGCCGGGTCGCCGCCGACGTGCGCCAGCGCGAACACGAGGAACGACACCCCCAGCAGCGTCGGGACGGCGAGGGCGAGCCGCCGGAGGAGGAACGACCTCATTTCTTCGCGAACGCGTCCTTCAGGCGGACGAGCCCCATCGGATGAAGCGCGTACCCCTCGACGTTCGCGCGCGTCGCCGCGATGTTCGGCTGGTACGCCAGCGGCACCACCGGCGTCTCCTTGCGCATCACGTCCTGCGCCTGCCGGTACAGCTCCGCGCGCTTCGCCTGGTCCGGCTCACGCTGCGCCTTCTCGACGAGCGCGTCGAATTCCTTCGAGCGCCAGTGCGCGTGGTTCTGCTCGGGGATCGCGCTGGAGTGGAACAGCGTGAACAGGAAGTTATCCGGGTCGCCGTTGTCGGTGATCCACCCGACCAGCGCGATGTCGTGCTTCCCCGCCTTGAGCTCGCCGAGGTACACGCCGCCTTCCCACACCGGGCTCACGAGGTGCGGCTTCAGCCCGATCGCCTCCAGCCGCTGCTTCACCACCGCCCCCACGCTCGCCGGGTCCGGCACGTACGCCCGCGGGTTCGGCATCACGTACAGGTCGATCTCCTTCCCCGCGATCCCCGCCGCCGCGATCGCCGCCTTCGCCTTCTCCACGTCGTACGGGTAGTCCGCCACCTTGTCGTTGTACCCCCAGATCGTCGGGGGAAGCGCATTGGGCCCTGTCTGCCCGATCCCTCGATACGCGAGCTTGAGGAGTTCCTGCTTGTCGATCGCCATCGCGACCGCCTGCCGGACCTCGGGGCGGTCGAAGGGCGCCTTTTCGCAATTGATCGCGAGGTAGGAGAAGTTCATGCCGGGCTCGATCATGACGCGGCAGGCGGCGTCGCCCTTGATCGCGTCGAGTTCGCCCGGGGGAACGCCGTCGATGATGTGGATTTCGCCGGCGCGGAGGCGCTGGACGCGGACGGAGTTCTCCGCGATGACGGCGTAGATGACCTTTTTCGACTTCGGGCAGCCGCCCCAGTACTCCGCGTTGGCCTCGAGCACGATCTTCTGCGTCGGCTCCCACGAGACGAACTTGAACGGTCCGGTGCCGACCGGGTGCTGGCCGTACCCGTCCTTCCACTGCGCGATCGCGGCGGGGCTGGAGATGCACGCCGGGAACATGGCGAGGTTCGTGAGGAACGTGGCGTTCGCTTCGGTCAGCGTGAAGACGACCGTGTCGGCCGCGGTAGATTCGACCTTCACGATGTTCTTATAGAGGAAGTCGTACGGCGTCTCCGTGAGCCCCGCGCGAAGCGGCGACTTCGGGTTCAGGTAGCGGTCGAAGTTCGCCGCGACTGCCGCGCCGTCGAACGCCGTCCCGTCGTGGAACTTCACGCCGGCGCGCAGCTTAAACGTCCAGGTCTTCCCGTCGGCCGAGGACGTCCACGACGTCGCGAGCGCCGGCTCGACCTTCGTCCCCTTGGCCTCGAACGCGACGAGGGTGTCGAAGATCTGCGTCACGACGTTCACCGACTCGCCGTCCTCAATCGCCTGCGGGTCGAGTTTCTTGGAGTCGGCGCCGCGCGCGTAGACGAGGACGTCGCCGGCGAAGGTCGCGCCCTCGGGGCCGGCCTTGCCGGCGGGCTTCCCGCAGCCGGCGAGGAGGAGGAGGATGAGGAGGAAAAGGAGGAAAGGCCTGGACGCGGATAGAAGCGGATTTCGCGGAAACGGCCGCGGATACGGCGTGGACGGGAATGCGCTGGTGGGAGAAGCCGTCTCTGCCGACGTTTCTGCGAGTTCTGATCTCATCTGCGTACCGCCCTTTTTGCTTGGTCCTCAGGCCTTCGGCTTCCGCATCCTCGCCTCGAACAACACCCGGATCGGCACCTCCGCCAGTGGAAGCGCTTCCCGCAGCCGGTTCTCAATGTACCTCCGGTACTCGTCCGAGAAGCCCTCGACATTGTTCACGACGAGGACGAATTCCGGCGGGTGAATCTTGGTCTGCTTCGCGAAGTAGATCTTCGGCAGCTTTCCGCGGCGGGCCGGGGCGTGGTACTCCTGCGCCTCTTCGATGATGCGGTTGAGGAACGACGTCGGCGCGCGGAAGCCGGACTGCTTGTGCAGTTCGGCGGCGAGCTTGAGGAGCTCCTTGAGGTTGAACCCCGACTTCCCGCTCGCGCAGACGATCGGCGCGAACGAAAGCCCCGGCAGGACTTCGTCGTAGTACTCGCGGTATTCCTCCGGGTCGCGCCGCGCCTTCTGCGCGAGGTCCCACTTGTTGAGGACGAGCACGACGGGCTTCCCCGCGTCGACGATCGCCTGCGCGACCTTCTTGTCGACGATCGACGCCGTCTCGGATGCGTCCACCATGAAGAACACGACTTCGCACCGCCGCAGCGCGCGCTCCGTCCGGACCCGGCCGAAATGGTCCATCGGGTCTTCCTTGCCCTTGCGCCGCAGCCCCGCCGTGTCGATCAGCGTGAACTTCTTCCCGTCCATCTCCATCCGCACGTCCACGGAATCGCGCGTCGTCCCCGGGATCGGCGACACCACGACCCGCATCTCCCCCGCGAACTTGTTCACCATCGTCGACTTGCCAACGTTGCGCCGCCCGATGATCGCGATCTTCAGCCCCGGGTCCGGCACCGCCCCCGCGCGCTTCTCCGGCGGGATCTTCGTGTGCACCACCTCGGCTAGGTCGTCCAGCCCGCGCCGCGTCAGCGCGCTCGTCACGACCGGCGCGCCGAACCCAAACCGGTAGAAGTCCGCCTCCTGCCCGACCGTCCGCTCCGAGTCGCACTTGTTCGCGACGACCACCACCGGCACCTTCCCGCGCCGCAGTCGCTCCGCGATCTTCGAGTCCGCCGGCGTCAGCCCGTCCCGCAGGTCCACCACGAACAGAACCGCGTCCGCATGCTCCAGCGCAATCCCCACCTGCGCCTGCGCCTGCGCGATCACGTCGTCGTCCTTCTCGTCCACGATCCCCGCCGTGTCCATCGCCTCGAACACCGCTTCCCCGCGCTGCACCACCGACGTCACGCGGTCCACCGTCGTCCCCGGCTTCGGCGCTTCGATGGAAACGCGGCGGCGCGTGAGCGCGTTGAGAAGCGTCGATTTGCCGACGTTGGGGCGTCCGACGATGGCGACGAGGGGGAGGCGCATGGGTTTCCGGGGGGCCGGAGGGGGTGTATCTTCGCGACGGCGGGTCCGCTTGCAAGGGAATTTCCGTATCTCTATAATTCGAAAAGGTTTAAGAAGCGCAACTCGGGGGGTTCCCGGGGTTTCAAAAGGACAACGCCGGATGCCCTCGGAGAATCGCCCCGTGAACAATCCTTCCCCCGCACCTCCCCGCCCGGCCGCGCGCCTTCACTGCGACCGCTGCGGCGTCGACGTGCGCGCGGTCGGATGGCGGCCGGGGATGCCCGCGAACTGCAAGAAGTGCGGGGAGCCGATGCGTCCGGCGAGCCAGGCGCCGACGATCAGCGACACGGCGAAAACGCAGACGCTCGCGCCGGAGCGGAAGGACCCGCTCATCGGGAAAACGCTCGGGGGATGCCGCATCTCCCGCAAAATCGGCAGCGGCGGCATGGGCGCGGTCTACGAAGCGCTGCACCTCGGGCTCGACAAGAAGGTCGCGATCAAGATCCTCCCGCCGGAATTCACGTCGCACGCCACCGCGCTTGAGCGCTTCCAGCGCGAGGCTCGCGCCGCCGCGAAGCTCGAGCACGCCAACATCGTCCAGGTCCTCAACGTCGGCAACGAGGGCGGCTACAACTTCATCGTGATGCAGTTCGTCGAGGGCGAATCCCTCGGGCGCCTCGTGTCGCAAAGGAAGGCGCTTCCGTGGCAGGAAGCGCTGAAATTCGTGCGCGAGGCGGCGCGAGGGCTGGCGTCGGCGCACGCGGCGGGGGTGATCCACCGGGACATCAAGCCGGACAACATCCTCGTGTCGAAGGACGGCGCGGCGAAGGTCGCGGATTTCGGGCTGGCGCGCACGCTCGACTCGGGCGTGTCGCTCTCGACGACCGGCCAGATCATGGGCACGCCCGACTACATGTCGCCGGAGCAGGCGCAGGCGCAGAAAATCGACGGGCGCGGCGACATCTACTCGCTCGGCGCGACGTTCTACTTCCTGCTGTGCGGGAAGAAGCCGTTCCAGGCGGACACGCCGCTGGCGATCATCATGAAGCACGTGAGCGAGCCTCCGCGGCCGCTGCGCGACGCCAACCCCGACGTCCCCGTCGCGGTGGAGAACGTGATCGCCAAGATGATGGCGAAGAAGCCGGAGGACCGCTTCCCGGACTGCGACGCGCTGATCGCGGCGCTGGACGAGCTGGAGCGCGGGGGGACGCCGGTGTCGTCGTCCGCGCTTCCGGCGGCGGCGGATCCCGTTCAGGTCGCCGCCCAGGGCCGGGCGGTGGCCGGCGGGCTCCTGTTCATCGGCGCCGGGGTCGCCGCCGTGCTCCTGCTGGCGGCGATCGTGGTGGCGATGGTGAAGAGCCGGCGGGAGCCGGGACCTGGCCCGAAACCCGGGGGACCCGGGACGACGCAGGCGGGGACGGCCGAACTGGCGCCTCCGGTGAACCGCGAGAAGGAAGTGCTGGACCGCTACCGGACGCTCACCGAGTCGGTCGCGGGGCGAAACTGGCCCGCGGCGCGCGCGGCTCTCGCCGCCCTCAAGGCCATGTCGGACACCGACGCGTACAAGGCGATCGAGGGCGACGTCGCCAAGCTCGCCGACCGCGTCCGCGAGCACGATGAAAGGGTCGCCACCGGCCGCATTGAGGATCTTCCCGGCGGCGGCGAGCGGACTACGTTCGAGTTCGACGGGCCCGAGGACATGCTCGACATGCGCAACTGGAGCAAGGGGTTCCGCATGGCGGAGAAGGGCGTCCTGGTCGGCTCGGGCGCGGTCCAGCCGGCCGACCCCGTGTCGATCCTGGACGGGACTTTCCGCGCGCGGGTGAAGTTCATCGAGCGGAACCAGCGCATCAAGGGAGGGGAACGGCCCAAGCCGGGCAAGGGGCTGCTGGAGGAATGGACTCGCCCGGTGGTCGGGTTCGCGTTCCGCCTGCAGGAAGACGGCTCCGGCTGGGGCGCTGGGATCGAGGATGCCGAGGGCGACAAGGCGAAGGCGATGATCGCGTGCCTGACGCCGACCAAGCCCTCGGTCAAGCCGGAGAACATGAAGAGCGTCGAGATCCCGTCGCCCGGCGAGGAGTATTTCGACCTCTGGATCACATTTTCAGGCGAACACGTCAGCGTCGGCATCGGGGACAAGGAATTGGTCTCCACGACCGACGCGCGCGGCGTGAAGCCCGGGAACATCCTGTTCTTCGCGCGCGGCACCGGCGTTCGCATCGACCGGGTCGTCGTCGAGACCCGGAAGTAACGCGGGGCGGACGCATGATTCAATTTCTGATTCAGCGATACCGCCGCTGGAGCCAGGCAAGGCGAGAAAAGCTAGAGATGCGATCTTTCCGCAAAGAGTTCAGGCTGCTGGTTGAACGCGCTTCTCCCATCGCGACTTTAGAGGCCCTCCGATGCCCGCTGTGCAGCGGCGCGGCGCTGTTTGTTTCCAATTCCCTGGCAACCTCGGTCTCGCTCGAGTGCACATCCGAGGACGTGACTCCCCACTTCTACTTCTGCGTTGAGATCCGCGAGTCACATCCTTCCTGGATCCGTCGTCCTGTCAGTGGGCGACTCCCTGAAGGGTCGAAAGAAGGCGCAGCTCTCTACGGAGACTGGAACGTGTAGGTCTGCTTCGAGCCGGACTATTCGGATTCCACGCCCTCTTCCACGACCTTCTGCCCGTCGAAGCTCAGCAGCTTCTTCTCCCCCTCCGCCATCGTCTCGATGTGCACGGGACGCTTCCAGACCTTGAAGAGGTTCCTCAGGGTGTCGCGGCCTTCCTTGGCGTCGAGGTCGAGCCCCGCGTGCTCGTGGGCCAGCTTGAGCTCGCCGCGGTTCCGGAAATTGCCGTCCTCGACGCGGATGATCGGGTAGCCGCTGTTCGTCAGGCGGAACAGGAGCTGCTCCTTGACCTTCGCGAAATCGCGGTCGGAGATTTCCATGCGGCCGGTCTGGGGGTTGTGCTTGAACACGAAGAGCTTGTGGCGCTCGCAGAATTCCTTGGTGAGGAACTCGTCGATGAACGTGAGGTCGTTGTGGATCATGCGGACCTCGTAGATCTTCTTGCGGCCGAGGCCGAGCTTCATGTCCCACTGCCGGCGGCGCTGCATGTCGTCGCAGCGGTCCCATTCGGCGCCGAACTGGCCCTTGTCCCAGCGCTCCTCGATGTCGCGGTAGAGCTCGATCCCGACCTTGTAGGGGTTGAGCACGCCGGGGCGCGTGCCGAGCGTCCCCGCGTGGTGCTCCGCGTAGTCGATCACCTCCGCGTCGCACAGCACCTTCTCCGTCATGATCCGCGAGTGCCAGTACGAGGCCCACCCCTCGTTCATGATCTTCGTCATCGCCTGCGGCGCGAAGTAGTACGCCTCGTCCCGCACGATCGCCAGCACGTCCCGCTGCCAGTTGTCCAGCGGCGCGTTCTCCAGCAGGAACAGCAGCACGTCCTTCTCCGGGTGCTCCGGCAGCTTCCGCTTCTTGGCGATCTCTTCCTCGATCGCCTTCTTCTGGCGGTCGACGAACTCCTTGGGGTTCATGAAGCGGTCCATGTACTCCTTGGAGCGGATCTTGCGGGGCGTGACGTCGCGCTCGAGGTCCTCGACGTGCTCAACGACCTTGCGCTTCTTCGGCGAATACACGCTGTGCGGGTCGATCAGGTTCTCGATCGACATGCACGCGTCCAGGAACTCCTCGACCACCGTCTCCCCGAACTTCTCCACGTACCGCCGCAGCCGCGTCCCGTGGTTCGCCATCTGGTCGAGCATCTTGCGGTTCGTCTGCGAGAACCAGTAGTTGTGCTTGAAGAAGTCGCTGTGCCCGTAGACGTGCGCGATCACCAGCTTCTGGTCCACCATCGAGTTCGACTTCATGAGGTACGCCGTGCACGGGTCGTTGTTGATCACCAGCTCGTAGATCTTCTGCAGCCCGAACGAGTACCCCTTCTCCAGCTCCTCGTAGTGCATCCCGAAGCGCCAGTGGGGATACCGCGTCGGGAATCCGCCGTACGCCGCGACCTCGTTGAGCTCGTCGTGGTCGATCAGCTCGAAAGACGTGTCGAACGGGTCCAGGCCGTACGCGAGCGCATACTCGCGGATCTTCGAAGCGTGCCGCGAGATCTCCTCGCGCAGCCCGCCCGAGCGCGAATGCCCGCCCCTGATCCCGCGCGTGCTTCCGCTCATTTGCCCTTCCCCAGGAAGTCCTTGATCGAGTCGTAGATCCCCTCGCGGTCCTTGATCTCGCTCGTGATGATCCGCGCGTCCTCGCCGCCGAACTTCTCGTCGAGGTCCTTCTTGAACTGCCCCGAGCCGTACGCCGACTTGACCTGCCCGTAGCAGAACACGTTCGACACGGGGAAGAGCTTCTGCTCGAGGAGCTCGATGCAGCGGCGCGTGTCCTCCGAGCCCCAGTTGTCGCCATCGGAGAAGTGGAACGGGTAGATGTTCCACTCCTCGACGTTGAAGTCGCGGTCGATGATGTCGGAGCACATCTGGAGCGCGCTCGAGATCTTCGTGCCGCCCGACTCCTTGACGTGGAAGAACGTGTGCTGGTCGACCTCGCGCGCGACGGCGTCGTGGACGATGTAGCGCGTCTCGATTTTCTTGTACTGCGACCGCAGCCACGTGTCGATCCAGAACGCCTCGATGCGGACGATCTCCTTCTGCTCGTCCCCCATCGACCCCGACACGTCCATCATGTAGATGATCACCGCGTTGTTCTGCGGGATTTCGTGGACCTTCCAGGAGCGGAAGCGCTTGTCCTCGCGCCACGGGACGACGATCGGGTTCTTCTCGTCGTAGATGCCGAGGGCGATCGAGCGCTTGAGGGCCTCGCGGTACGTGCGCTTGAAGTGCCGCAGCGACTCGGGGCCGGTGCGCGAGATGCCGGTGTACTTCTCCTTGTCGGCGGCGATCGTGCGCGAGCCCTTGGGCTTGATGTTGGGGAGCTCGAGCTCTTCGCCGAGGATCTTGGCCAGCTCGCTGAGCGGGACGTCGACCTCGAGCAGGTGGTCTCCGGGCTGGTCCCCCGCGCCCGTCCCTTCCCCCGGCTCTCCCTGGTCCAGCGGCGTCCCCGGCTCACCCGGCCCCATCCCCACGCCGCTTCCGTCGTTCTTCCCGTACCGGAAATGGGGGATCTGGATCTGCGGGATCGGGATCGAAACGAGGTTCTTCCCCACTTTGCCGACGAGCTCCCCGCGCGTGATGTACTTCCGCAGCTCGGACTTGATCTTGCCGCGGACGATCGCGCGGAAACGGGAGAAGTCCTTTTCGATTTTCTTGACCATGGGTGATTGCTGGACGGTCCCGGTTTGAGAACGACGTCGAAAGTCGAAGGTCAAAGGTCGAAGGTGAAGGTCACGTTGCATGGCCTTTACCTTCGACCTTCAACTTTCGACCTTCGACGGCCGTTCCCTACTCCTTCGCCGACCCTCTCGCGAAAATGCTCGCGACAAACGACAGCACGTCGCTCGCGCAGATATGGCAGTACCCGTAGCTCTTGATCAGCCTCGACCGCACGACGTCGATCTTCTCCTGCGTCTCCTTGTCGACGACGTTGGAAATCAGGCTCGTCAGCTTGATCGTGTCCTTCTGGTCCTCGAAGAGCTTGAGCTCGAGCGCCTTCTGCAGCCGCTCGTTCGACCGGTAGTCGAACTTCTTTCCCTCGATCGCCAGCGCGCCGATGTAGTTCATGATCTCGCGGCGGAAGTCGTCCTTGCGGCTCTCGAGGATGTCGATCTTCTCCTCGATGGACCGCATCAGCCGCTCGTCCGGCTCCTCGTCCTGCCCCGTGTAGCGGTTCTTCACGCGTTCCTTCTGCGTGTACGCCTTCACGTTGTCGATGTAGTTGGCGCAGAGGCGGCTGATCGCGTCCTCGTCGGCGCAGATCGCCCGCTGGACCTCGTTCTTCACGATGTCCTGGTACTCCTCCTTCGCGACGGCCAGCAGCTCCTTGAACTTCTTCTTCTGCTCGTCGCTCGTGATCAGCGAGTGGTGCGCGAGCCCGTCCTCGAGCTCGTTCATCGCCATGAACGGGTTCACGCACCCGCCGTCCTCGACCTGCACGAGCGCGTTCGAGATCTTGTCCTGGATGTAGCGCGGGCTGATCCCCTCCATCCCCTCCCGCTCCGTCTCCTCCATCAGCTCGCGGATGTTGTCCTCCGTGAAGCCCGGCAGCGTCTTCCCGTTGTACAGCTTGAGCTTCTGCAGGAGCGTCAGGTTCGCCTTCTTCGGCTCCTCGAGCCGCGTCAGGATCCCCCACATCGCGCACACCTCCAGCGTGTGCGGCGCGATGTGCTTCCCGCGCACCTTCCCGAGGTTGTAGTCGCGCTCGTAGATCCGGATCTCGTTGTCGAGCTTCAGGTTGTACGAGATGTCGATCTTCAGCGTCCGGTCCCGGAAAGCTTCCATCAGCTCGTTGTTCTGCAGCCGCTTGTACTCGGGCTCGTTCGTGTGCCCGATGATCACTTCGTCGATGTCCGTCTGCGCAAATTTCTTCGGCTTGATCACGTGCTCCTGCGAAGCGCCGAGCAGGTCGTACAGGAACGCGACGTCGAGCTTCAGCACCTCGATGAACTCGATCATCCCGCGGTTCGCGATGTTGAACTCGCCGTCGAAGTTGAACGCGCGCGGGTCGGAGTCCGACCCGTACACCGCGATCTTCCGGTAGTTGATGTCCCCCGTCAGCTCCGTCGAGTCCTGGTTCTTCTCGTCCTTCGGCTGGAAGGTGCCGATCCCGATGCGGTCCTTCTCGCTCAACGTCAGCCGGCGCACCTTCACGTGCCCCAGCACCTTCCGCCAGTCCCCGCGGTACTTCGCCATCAGGTCGTTGAACGTCCGCCGGCAGCTCGGGCACAGGTCCCCGTCCACCCGCAGGTGGTACGCCCCGGGGCCCAGCGACGCGTTCAGGTCCTTCAGCATCGCGTCCCTCACCTCGGCCGGCAGCAGCCGCAGCGGCTCCTCGTGCATCGGGCACGCCGCGAACCCGCCCGGCGCCTCGGCGTCCTCCCACGCGAACGAGAACAGCGCCCCCTCCTTCGTCCGCGAATACGTCTCCAGCCCCCGCTTCATCAGCCGCGCAATCGTGCTCTTCGACGACCCCACCGGCCCGTGCAGCAGCAGGATCCGCCGCTCCGCCCCGTACGAGTACGCCCCGGACTTGATCGCGTTCACCAGGTCCACCAGCGACCGCTCCAGCCCGTAAATCGCGTCCCGCCCGTTGCCGATCGGGTCCTTGAAAAAGTTGTACCGCACCAGCGTTTCGCGGTGCTCCGAGTACTGCTCGTACCCGTACGACAGGATCATGTCGTACAGCCGCTGGTACGAATTCCGGATCAGCCGCGGGTTCTCCACCACCATCGCCAGGTACTGCTCGATCGACCCTTCCCAGTGAAGCTCCTCGTAGCTCACCTCGTTCATCGAGCGGTCCATCATCTCGAGGTACTGGCCGATGCGGTCGCTGGGCTTCGGCGCGCGCGCGCCGTCTTCGCGGACTCGGGAATTCGCCATGGAGGCTCCTCGTAAGGGCGGGTGTCGACAGGCCTATTGTATCCCCAACACGGCTACTTCAGGTCGAAGTCCACTTCCTCCTCCCACGGCATCCCGTCGATCTTCCCCTTCAGCTTCACCCGGTACTTCCCCGCCGGCGCCGATTTCACGCCTTTCTTCTCCAGCGCAATCTGCCGCGTCGATCCGCCCGGCACCCCCGTCTTCCCCTCGACGTCCAGCTTGAAACTCCCCGGCCCGTCCACCGCCGCCGTCTCCACGTACAGCGACCGGTCCACCCGGAACTCCAGCACCCCCACACGCCGCTTCTTCGCGTCCTTCCCCTCCCCCTCCTCCACCTCCACGTACCCCGCCTGCGACGCCGCCACGTGCCCCCGCTGCGTCGCCGCCTGCGCGATCCGCGCACCGCCGGGGGCGGGAAGCGCCGCCGTCTGCTGCTTCGCCGCCGCGGCGAAAAGCTGGTCCGCGCGCGGCATCCACTTCCCCATGTTCTCGATCCGCTTCCCGTGGCTCGGGTGCGTCGACAGGAACTCCGGCGTCCCACCGCCGCCCATCGCTTCCATCCGCTTCCAGACCTCCACCCCCGCGTGCGGGTCGTAGCCGGCGCGCGCGGCGAGGTAGAGCCCCTGCTCGTCGGCCTCGGTTTCGTGCTCGCGGGAGAAGGGCAGGAGGACGCCGACGGCGGCGGCGATGCCGAAGAGGCCGGCGACGGTGTCTTTCTTGTCCTGGTCGTCGCGGCCGATGACCTCGGCGAGTACGGTGCCGGCGATCCCGGCGACCATGTTCTGCGAGATGCGCTCGTTCCCGTGGTGCAGGACGGCGTGCATGATCTCGTGCCCGAGCACCACAGCGAGCCCGTTGTCGTCGAGGCACACCGGGAAAATCCCCGTGTAGACGCAGATCTTCCCGCCCGGCAGGCACCACGCGTTCACCGTCTTCGGGTCGTCCACCGTGTGGAATTCCCACTGGAAGCGCGGGGGCGGGACGCCGTCCCACCCCTGGTCCATCACGGCGGCCAGCCGGCGCGCCACGCGCTCGACGCGCCCGTCGTACCCCGCGTCGTCCGTCAGCCGCGATTCCCCCGCCAGCGCTTCCTGGTACGCCTGCGCCCCCATCTCCAGTTCGTCCTGCTCGGACAGCAGCGTGAACTGGTCGCGCCCCGTGTAAGGGTTCGTCGCGCACGAGGCGAGGAAAACGCAGGCCGCGACCAACAGCGACGATTTCAGGAACAGTTTCCGGAACATCCGCTCCTCCTCCCCGTGGCGGGTTCAGCCCTAAATGCGCGCCCTCGACACCTTCGGCGACGTCCAGCGCCCCTTCTCCGCATGCCGGATCGCGTCCGCCAGGATCGGCAGCGCCGCGTCCACGTCCTTCGTCGAGCACACGAGCGGGGGACAGAAGCGGATCGTACTCTCGCCGCAGCCGATGATCAGCAGCCCGTGGTAGAACGCGCTGTCCACGATCGCGTCCCGCGCCTGCGGGAACGGCTCGCGCGTCTCGTGGTTCTTCACGATCTCCATCCCTACCATCAGCCCGCGGCCGCGCACGTCGCCGACGATGTCGAACTGGAGCGCGAACTGGTGCAGCCGGTTCCGCAGGTACGCCCCCACCTTCGCGGCGTTCGCCATCATGCCGCCCTCGATCAGCTCCAGCGTCTTCAGCGCCGCCGCGCACGCCACCGGGTTCCCGCCGAACGTGTTCGCGTGCGCCCCCGCCTTCCACGTGTGCAGCTTCTCCCGCGCCACCATCGCCCCCATCGGGATCCCGCTCGCGATCCCCTTCGCCATGCACACGATGTCCGGCTCCACCCCCGTGTGCTCGATCGCGAACATCTTCCCCGTCCGCCCCAGGCCGCTCTGGATCTCGTCCACGATCAGCAGGATGCCGTGCTTGTCGAGAAGGGCCTTGAGCGCGGGCCAGAAATCGTCCGGCGGCACCACATACCCGCCCTCGCCCTGGATCGGCTCCACGATGCACGCCGCGACCTCCTCCGGCGGCACGCTCCGGTGGAAGATCACGTCCTCGATGAACTTCACGCACTCGATCCCCGTCGTCTTCGAATTCCCCAGCGGCGGCCGGTACGGGTTCGGGTACGGCACGTGCGTCACTTCCGGCACCAGCGGCGCGAACCCGTTCCGCTGGATCGGCTTGCTCGCGCTCAGGCTCAGCGCCCCGAACGTCCGCCCGTGGAACCCCCCGAGGAACGCCAGCATCCGCGGCCGCTTCTTGTGGAACCGCGCCAGCTTGAACGCCGCTTCCGTCGTCTCCGTCCCGCTGTTCGTGAAAAACACCCGCTTCGGCCCGCTCATCGGCGCGAGGTCCGCCAGCCGCGCGGCGAGGTCGCTCTGCGGCGCGTAGTAGAAGTCCGTCCCCGCCATGTGCAGGAACTTTCGCGTCTGGTCGTTGATCGCCGCGACCACCTCGGGATGGCAGTGCCCCGTCGAGCACACCGCGACCCCCGCGGTGAAGTCCAGGAACTCGTTCCCGTCCACGTCCCAGACCTTCATCCCCGACGCATGGTCCACCACCAGCGGATAGCACCGCGTGTACGACGGCGACATGAACCGCTCGTCCTTCGCCAGGATCGCCTTCCCCCGCGGGCCGGGAAGCTTCAGTTTGCGCGTTTTCAAGGGAGTCTCCGGGTGCAAATAAAAGGATCGGGAAGCGTCAGCCGGGAGCCGCCGCGCCCGGATTGAAGGCAAAAGTCTAGCACCCCCCCTGTAGAATGTCACTCAGGCCGCCCCCCGGGCGCGGCCGATAACGACATCGTGAGAGACCTCCGCTCCATCGCCCTCACCCTCGCCCTCGCCGCCGCGGCCTCCGCGGACGACGTCGCCATCCCCATGGCCGACGGCAATGTCCTCCGCGGCGAACGCGTCGACGACCCCGCCGTGGCCGGGAAGGGCGTGCGCCTGAAGACCGGCGGCGTCACCGTGTTCGTGCCGTGGAGCGAGATGGCCGCGGGCTCGCGGGAATTGCTCGAGAAGGGGCTTTCCCCGGAGGTGCCCCACTCCGCTCCCCCCGTCGCCCCCGCGGCCGGCGACCTGCCGCCGCTGCCCGAGGAGGTTCCCGCCGTGCCCGAGGAAGCCCTTCCCGAGGCCACCGGCGAGGCCCCGCCGGCGCCGGAGTGCATGGACCCGCGGCTTTAGGCCGGGCTAAAGGTTCAGGATGTAGTCCCGCCCCAGGATTTCCGCAAGCTCCGCCATGTCCTTTAGCTCGTGCGTCGGCTTCGATTTCCCCTGCTCCGACGCGTGCTTCCCCCCGCGCTTGACCAGCACCGTCGTCATCCCGATCGCGTTGGCGGGGTCGATGTCGTGGAGCGGGTGGTCGCCGACGTACATCGCGGCCTTCGGGCTGATCCCGAGCGAGTCGCACGCCCGCATGTACAGCTTGCGGTTCGGCTTCGAGATCCCGATCTGGTCGCTGATGAAAATCGCGCCGGGGCTCAGGCAGTCCAGGATCTTGAGGCGGACGAGCTTCTCGGCCTGCTTGATCTCGAGCCCGCTCGTGATCACGCCGCGGATGAGCGGCGTCTTCGCCAGCCGCTTGAGGAGCGCCACCGCGTCCGGGAACGGCGCCAGCTCGCGCGATTTCGTCTCGTGGTACGCGACGATCGCCCCCGCGATCAGGATCGCCCGGTTCACGCCCTCCCACGCCTTCCGCGGGATGCGCAGCAGCAGCTTGTCGAAATGGTGCTCGTAGTTGCTCGAGAACTCGGCGATCACTTCCTCGAGCTCCCGCACCAGCTCCTCGGCCGGCATCTTCAGCCCGAGCGCGACCATCGCTTCCATCGACGCCCGCCGCGCCCGCGCGGCGAAGTCGCTCGTCGAATAGAGCGTGTCGTCGATGTCGAAGAAGATCGCCTGCAACGGCGTGCCCGGGGAGTTTCGCACGCGGGAATGTTACCCGCCCTGCCCCGGGCGGGCCAGCGCCTTGCGAAGGGCATCCAGGTCCAGCCGCTTCCCGGGGCACAGCGTCGCGTTCCCGTGCGTTTCGCCGTGGCCGACGACGTTGGCGGGGGGGATGCCGCACCGGGCGCACAGCCAGCGGCACAGCGCTTCCAGGGAGGCCTGCTGGGCCGGCGTAGGCTCGGCGTCCTCGAAGTTCCCGACGAGGCAGATGCCGATCGCCCGCGTGTTCCACTCCGGCTTCGCGTGGGCACCGTCCCGCTGCTCCAGCCAGCGCTCCCCGGGCTCCACGCGGCCGTCCTCGGTCATGGAGCCGTTCCCGATGACGAAGTGGTATCCCAGCCCCTCCCAGCCCTTCTCCCGGTGAATCCGGTCGAAGTGGGAGGCGCTGCCTGTGGCCGAAGCGGAGTGGTGGACGATGACGTGGGTCCAGCCGGGGCGGACGGGGACGCGCGGCTCCCAGGCCGTGCGGGGGTCCTGCGCCGGGACGAGCTTGCCGGGGGCGCGGAGGGCGAGGATCGACGCGACGAAGAGGGCCTGGGCGAGGATGAAGCCGGCGACGAGTCGGTTCACGGGCCCCCCTGCGAAAAAAAAACGGGCCCCGCATTTCGGCGGGGCCCGTCGTCGAAGGCTGAAGGTCTACCGACGGCCGAACGACTGGCCCCGCTCGATGTCGGCGAGGTCGAGGATCTCGGCGCTGACGATGATGATCAGGTTACGGCGCTCGATCGACTTGCCCTTGCGAGCGAACAGCCACCCGATGATGGGGATGTCCGACAGGAAGGGCGTGGACGAGGACAGGTCGCGGTCGATCGAGTTCTTGAGGCCGGCGAGGATCAGGTGGCCCTGGTCAGGCATACGGACGGTCGTCTGGGCCCTCTGGAGGTCGATCGTCGGCAGCTGGATGTACTGGTCCGGGTTCGTGATGACGTCGGCCGTCGCGTCCGGCGTGATATCGAAGAGGCGCAGGATGCGCAGCTTCGCCACCGTCGGGCGCATTTCCAGCGTGATGTACTTGCGGTCGTTGGAGATGATCGGGCGGACGTCGAGCACCAGGCCGTCCTGCACGATGCCCATGACCGGGTCGTACGCACGGCTGTTCTGGGCGATCTCGACGTCGTAGTCCTGGATATACGCCTGCTGCTGCGCGATCAGGATGTGCGCCCGCTGCCCGTTGAACGCCGTGACGCGCGGGGCCGTGACAACCGACGCCTTCTGGCTCTTGCGAACCGCGCGGATCACGCTGTTCAGCTCGAGTTCGCGAAGGATTCGGTACTGAAGACCGATGCCGCCGTTGTTCGTCAACCGGGTCCCGAGTGGGAAATCCGGAATGTTGGTAACCAGCGGAGAAGTCAGTGGATACACCGACCGCACGCGCAAGTCATAGAAATCACTCGGGCCGCCGTAGTGCTCACGCGTGAACAGGCCCGCTTCGCCGATGCGGTCGCCGGCGGTTCCCGGACCCGGGACTCCGGTCGGCGGATCCGCAAATCCACCTGTGACGGTTCCGTCCGAAAAGTCCGCCAAACCCAGCCCATTTGAGGTCGACTCCATCGAGCGCCCTTCAAGGCCGCGGAACTCGTGGCCCAGGTCCTCGAGGAAGTCGTCCGTCACCGCAAGGAAGCGGCTTTCGATCGAGACCATCGCGCCCGTGAACGAGCGGAGGTTCGAAAGGAACCCGCGGATTTCTTCCTGCACCTTCGGCGTGTGGACCACCAGCAGCTGCTGGTTGCCCGTCAGCGCGATCGAGACTTCGCCTTCACGCTCCGTCCAGCTCTGCGGGCTGATGTTCTGCTTGATCAGCGTCTCGAGCTGCTCGGCCGACACCACCGAATCCTCGGACTCCGGCGGGACGAACGTCGTCGACGGGCCGGAATCGCCCTCGCCCGCCGTCAGTTCCATGCTCGGGCCCGGGAAGTCCGGGATCTTGCCCAGCAGGTCGCGAACGTCGTGCACCTCGAGGACCGGACGCCCTTCGGCCAGCTTCGGCTGCGTGATCAGCAGCACCCGGTTCTCGAACGTGTAGCCCAAGTCGTACTGCTGCAGCAGCAGCCGCAGCACGTGCTTCAGGACCAGGTCCTTCACCGCGAAGCTGATCTTCTTGTCCGGGATGCCTTCCTTGCGCACCTCGGCCGAAATCACCACGTTGATCTTCGCGAACTCCTGGATGAAGTCCACGATGTCGTAGAGCGTCGAATCGGTGAAGTCCAGGTCGATCTTCGTCGTCTCCAGCTTCGACTTGATCGCCAGCACCTCGTCGTCTTCCTTCACGTCCGTCCTCTTGTTCAGCGACAGGCTCGCGGAACGCTCCACGATGCGCTTCCACTCGTCCTCCGAGGGGAAACGAACCTTGCGCGCCTCGCTGTACGGGACTTCGCTCTCAAGCATCTCCTCGCGCATCGACTTGAAGCGCTCGCGGCGCAGCTCGAGGAACTGCTCGTACGCCTTGTTGATCGCCGCGCGGCCCGCATCTTCCTTCAGCTCCTGCGCCGGCCGGAACTTCGGCACCAGCGCCAGGATCTCGTCGCAGACCATCTCGGCCTTCTGGAAACGGCGGTTGTCGAAGTGCTCCAGGGCGATCTCCATCAGCTCCCGGACGCGCTCCTTCAACCTCTGCCGCTCCTGGTTCTCGCGCGACTCCGCTTCCTTCAGCGCCATCTCGTGACGCAGCTTGTCGAGCTCGTCCGCCTGCCGCTTCTGCTTCTCGCGGGCGTCGGCGGCGCGCTTCTTCGCCGTGTCGAGCTGGTCGTTCATGCCGATGTCGTACGGGACCCACTTGAGCTTCTGGATCACCGCGTTGTACTCGCGCTCAGCGTCCTCGTACTGCGTCTCGGCCATCAGGCGCTCGCCCTGCTGGAAGTGGTTTTCCACTTCGATGCGGGTCTGCGCGATCTTGACCGAGAGCTGGGTGGAAGCCCAGTCGAGGGTCGCGCCCCACTCGCCGGGGCGGCGGTTCATGATGCGCGAGACCTCGTTGTAGAGGTCGCGGATCTTGGCGCTCGACGGGTTCAGCTTGCGGGCCTGCTCCAGGTCGTCGAGGGCGGCCTGGAACTCGTTGGCGTGCATCTTGGTTCTCGCGGTTTCGTACATCTTCTCCGCGATGAACTCGTCCTCCTGGCGCTGGATGGCCAGGCGGCCTTCCTCGCCGGCGACACCGCCGCCGGCGTCGCCAGGAGCGGCGACTTCGTGCTGCCTTCCTGCATCCCGCGGCGGGTTGTTTCCGGATTCATCTTTCCCGGAAGCGCAACCGACGACGCCGATGGAAGCAGAGAGGAGGGCAAAAGACAGGATCCGCGAGCGCGACGAGACTGTCATGGGACCCCTCCAATGTGGAGAACAGCGGGTAAGACCCCCCAGCCGTAAGGGGTAAGTTTTAGGCGAACGCGGGAAGCAAGTCAAGGATAACGAAGCATTTATCGGGGTTTTGGGGCTGGAATTCTGGAGACCGCGGCCGCTGTCAAAGAAAAGGGCCCGGGAGAGGTCTCCCGGGCCCTCTGATCTATCCGGCGGCCTTACTTGCTCTTCGGCACCTTCGCGAGCTCGTCGTCGGCCTTCGTGCGCACGTCGGTCGCCTGCGCCTTCATGCTCGACGCGGGGAACTGGTCGAGAAGGGTGATCGCCATCGAGCGCGCCTGCGTGGCGTAGAGCTCGCGCGCGCGATCCGCGCCGGCCTTCTGCGCGAGCAGCACGTACGCTCCCCCGCCCGCCGCGAGAGCCTTCTCGTACGACGCCGTCGGCTGGCCTTCCGCCGGGAAGTACAGCACCACGGTCTGCTCGTACGCGAGCGCCGCGCGCTTGACCATGTCGAGGTCGCCCTTGGACTGGCCCTGCGCGAACAGGCAGTCGCCGAGGCCGACGAACGCCTCGCCGAGCACGGCGCGCTGCCCCTTGAATTCCTTCGTGATGCCCTCGTACGTCGCCTGCGCCGACGTCGGGTTCGTCTTCATCTGGACGCGCGCGACGCCGAGCTTCGCCTTCCCCGCGATCGCGGGATACTTCACGCCGGCCTGCGCCGCGACCGCCTGGAATTTTCCGGTCGCCTCCGCGTCCTTCCCGTCCAGCTCCAGCACTTCCGCTTCCTTCAGGCTCATCAGGATCTGGAACGGCTGGTCGACCGACAGCGCCTTCGCGGCATCGTTCGCTTCCTTGATCGCTCCCTGCGCGCCGGCGCGGTCGCCCTTCTTCAGGTAGCACGACACGCGGTTGTCGTGCAGCTCCTTGAAGTACCGGTTCCCCGGGATCGCCTTCGCGAGGTCGTCGTACGCCTTGATCGCGTCGTCGAACTTCCCGATTTCCTGGAAGCAGCGGCCCGCGAGGAAGTACGAGTGCGCGAGGAAGATCGGCTTGTCCTTCAGCCCCTCGGCGGCCTTCAGGAACGCCGCGGCCGCGCCTTCCTTGTTTCCCTTTTCGTATTCGCCGCGCCCCGCCTTCACGCCCGCGGGCTCCTCGCCGTACTCGATCGAGGCGATCTTGTCCCAGCCGTACGTGCCGGAGGCCGACCCCTCGAGCTTGATCACGACCTCCTTCCAGTCCTCCTTCTCGATCGTGCCTTCCACGGGCTTCTGCTCGCCCTTGTCGGTCTTCTTGAAATTGATGCGGTCCTTCGCGGCGGCCGGAAGAGCGAGCGCGAGGGCGAGGACGGGAATGAAGAGGTATTTCATGACTCCGGTGTCTCCTGAGAGTTCCCCTGCCGAGGATAAGAACGGACGGGCCGGCGGGCGGTTCATAATAGCCGCGGGTGCGTCGCCGTCAACGACCCGCCCCCCGCCCGAAAAAGAAAAACCCCCGGGAGGTTCGCTCCCGGGGGCGTTGATCTGCTCGAAGCTTACCGCTTGACGTTCCTGCCGAACCGGTCCGCCTCTTCCTCTTCCATGATCGTGATCTTGGCCCGGATGATGATCAGGAGGCTCTTCCGCTCGGACACATCCGCCTTTCGGCTCGTGAAGAACGAGACGATGGGGATGTCGCTCGCGAGGGGGACCTCGCTGTTGTACTGGCTGTCGAAGATGTCGGTCAGGCCGCCGACGAGCAGCGTCCCGCCGTCCGGCACGGTCACCGTGGTCTTCACCCTCTGGATCCGCAGGATCGGCGTCTCGATCCGGACGGGCACCGGGATCGCGCGACGGGTCGGGTCCGGGAAGATGTCGACGAACGAATTGGTGATGTCCTGCACCTGGGTCGCGACGGTCGGCCTCATCTCGAGCGTGATGTACTTGCGGTCGGCGGAAATCGTCGGCCGCACGTCGAGCGCGATGCCGTCCTGGAACGTGCCCACCACCGGGTCGGCGATGGCCGCGTCCTGCGCGATTTCGATGTCGTAGTCACGGATGTACGCGATCTGCGACGCCACGAACACGTTCGCCCGCTGCGTGTTGTAAACCGTCAGCTTCGGCGCCGTCAGGATACGGCTCTTCTCGTCCTTCCGCGTCGCCCTCAGGATGGCCTCGAGCGACGTGTCGTCCACCAGCGTGAACACCAGGCCAAGGCCGCCCGTGTTCGAGAAGATGTTGTTGTAGAAGAAGTTCACCAGCTCGTTGCCGCCCACGAGGTGCTCGACGATCCCGCGCAGCTCGCGGCTGTTGTCCGGGCCGAACGTGCCGTAGAAGCCGGATTCCGGGCCGACCGGCGAGCCGGGGGCAGCGCCGCCCGTCCCGTCGAAGAACACCGGCGCCGGCGGGCTCGTGAAGTCGTCCAGCACCGGAATCGGGCCGCGCGAACCAGGCTCGAAATTGTTCGTCGACTCGAGACCGCGGTAGTCGATACCCACGTCCTCCAGGAAGTGCTCCTGCACGGTCAGGAAGCGCGACTCGATCGTGACGAGCAGCCCCGTCGACTCACGGACGCGCTGCAGGAAGCTGTTGATCTGCCCCTGCGTCTGCGGCGTGTGACGGACGATCAGGATGCCGTTCTGGTACTCGATCGAGTTCGGCGGGGTGTCCCACGTGCCGGGGGCGATGTTCTGGCTGATCAGGAGCTTCAGGTCTTCGCCCGGGATCGCCGTGCCTTCTTCCTCGCCGCCCGTCGTGCCGACGCCGATGCCGCCCGAATCCGCGGCGCCCGCCGTCTCAAGGCTGATTTCCGGCGCCTTGAAGTTCGTGATCTTGATCGTCAGGTCCTGCACGTCGTACAGCTCCAGCACCGTCTCCTTCTGCATGGCTTCCTTCGACGTGATCACGATGACGCCTTCGTCGACGCGATACGCCAGGTCCGCCATCTTCAGGATCAGGTCCAGCGCCTGGTCGAACGCCAGCTCGTCGACCTTGAACGTCACGGTCTTGGACTCGGGGTCCTCGATCGCGCGCCGGTCGATCATGATGTTCAGCTGCGTCACTTCCTGCATGAAGCTCACGACTTCCGGAAGCGGCGTGTCCGTGAAGTTCAGCGAGATCTTGATCGAGCTCATCGCGGCGTACGTCTTCCGCTCCGACTCGCTGATCTTCCGCTCCGCCTTCTGGATGCCGCGCGGGATACGCTTCTGCACGTCGTCGACCCAGATCTCGGCGTCCGGGAACTCGACCACGCGCGTCTGCGGGACCATCTTCTCGTCGATCTTCTGGAACTGCCACTTCCACTCGTTCTTCAGCGACGTCAGGATCCGCTTGTCGGCCTGCTTGTGGCGGGCCATGACGGCGATTTCCTTCAGGTCGGCCGCGTCGTCGTTGTTCGGGTCGATCTGGAGGACCTTGTCGCAGAGGGCCTCGGCGATGCCGAAGCGCTCGCGCTCGAATTCCTCCTGGGCCTCGTTGAAGAGCTTGCCGATGGTCTCGGCGCGGCGGGCGCGGTCTTCCTCCCGGCGCATGTTGCTCTCGTTCTCGGCGTTCTTGACCGTCTCGAGCGAGCGGGCCCGGTCGGCTTCCGCCTTCAGGTCCTTCGCGCGCTTGAGGCCGACTTCGGCCTCGCCCTTCACCGCCTCGAGGTCGAGGTGGTAGGGGAACCACTGGATCTGCTCGATGACCGCCGTGTACTCGTCGATCGCGAGCTGGTATTCCTTTTCGGTGACCGCGCGGTTGCCGCGGGCGAGGTGGTCCTGGATCTCGATGCGGGCCTGCTCCTTGCGGGCGAGCAGGCGGTCCGTCAGCGCTTCCATCACCGCCCGGTCGTAGCCCGGGACGTGGTTGGAGAGCTGCTGGCGGCTGCGATCGAGCCACTCGCGGTACTCGGCGTTGCCGGGAGCGAGATCGACGGCGCGCTGGAACTCATCGCGGGCCTTTTCGAAGTTCAGCTCCTGGAACGACTTCTTTCCGCCCTCGGCGTAACCCTTGGCGAGCGCGGCACGCTCCTGCTCGGAGAGCTTCATTTCCTCCTCGAGCCGGCGCATGACTTCGTCGTAGCCTCCCGCCGCGCCGCCGCCGCCGCCCGCGTCATTCGGGCCCGCCGCATTGCGCGGGGCCGGAGCGGCCGGCTGAGCCTCGGCGTGCCGCTCGGAAGCGGGAGCCTTGGACTCGCGGGCAGGTTCGGAAGAAGTGCAGCCAACCAGGAACGAGCTGGTCAGGAGTGCCGAAAGCAGGGCCCATCCAGTCCATCTCATGCGGCTAACCCTCAATGTTTAAGGTGCCACCCCCCGAGCGCCGCGCCACGGCGCCGGTTCCGTAACTGTGGAGCAGTTCCGGACCGCGGGAGTATAGGAAGGGGGTATGAGGGATGCAAGAAAGTTCGCGAAAATAGTTGGGGGTTTTGGGTTTGGGAGTTTGGTTCGGGGTTCGGGGTTCGGAGTTCCGGGGGGTTGCGGGTTGCGAGGGGTTAGCGGTCGGCCTCGGTCAGGGGTTCGGCGCCTTCGGGGAGCGGGTCGTTCTGCCAGAGCCGGCGGCGTGTCCCGGCGTCGTCGGTGAACTCGATCCGGAGCCACTCGCGGGACAGCTCGCGGCGCACGGGGACGAGTTGCACGACCTTTCCGTCGAAGCGCCGCTCCGGCACCATGATGAAATACCGCCTCGTCTCGCGATGGATCGAATGCAGGACGAAACCGCAGGAAAAGTCCACCCGCTGGTTGGCCTTTACAATCACTCCGCCGATCACGCCGTCCCGCCCGGCCGCCTCGTCCTTCGGCCTCACCACGAACCTCTCCTCGCGCCACTCCCCTGAGGACCACTTCTTCACGACAATCATCGCCGCCGACTCCGAGCCGCCGGTGAAGGCGATGTCGGCGTCGGAAGGGCTGGTCGCGGTGGCGGCGGCGGAGCGGGCGGATTCTTGCGCGCCGTCGGCCGTCGGCTGCGCCGTCACGAGCTGGAGGCGGTACTCGTAGGTCGCGCGCGGACGGACGTTTTCGTCGGCCCACTCGACCGCGTCGCCGCGAAGCTTCGCCACGACGGAGGCCTCGCGTTCGCCGGCCGACTGCCGCCAGATGCGGATCTCGGCGATCGCCGCGATCTTCGCCCCCGCGGCCGGCGCGCTCCACTTCAGGACCACGCGCCCCGGCGAGGCCGTCGCCGCCGGGACGGGGACCGCCGGCAGGACCAGCTTCACCGGCCCCGGCTCCGTCGTCGCCGACGGAATCACCCGCGCCGTCACCCGCGGCTTCGGCGCGCTCACGAACGCCTTCTTGCCCTGCGGCGCCGCCACCGCGCCGGCATCCCACGCGCCGGCGATCCCGCTGAAATCCGGCTTCGCCCGCTCGGGCACCGGGCTCGTCACCAGCACCGCCCGCGCCTTCTCCGCCCTTGCCAGCAGCGCTTCCCTCTCCCCGTCCCGCCCCAGCGCCGCCCAGGCGGCGGCCGACGCCAGAAGCGCCGCCGAAACGGAAATCGCGATTGCGTGCCCGCGCGACTCAAGCATGTCCCGGATGTCCATGGCTCGCTCCCCGGATACGGAAGCGGCCCCGCCCGACCCTGCAGGGATGACGCGCGGAGCGGCCCGCAACCCTGCGCCATGTCGAAAAAAAACACCCGGCCGCGGGGCCGGGTGTGCGTTTCGTTCCTTCGGGCTACTTCGGCTCCTCTTCCTTCTCGTCCGCCATCCACAGCTCGACCGGCTTCCCCTCGTCGTTGGTGAACAGGATCTTCATCCGGTCGCGCTCCGCGTCCACTTCCACCTCCTCCGTCTGCAGCACGCCGTCCACGATCTTGTTCCGGCGCTCCATGCGCTTGAAGGCGAAGCGGCCCTTCTGGATCTCGTTGAGCACGAAGTTCGTGCGGTAGTCGACCTCGACCATCTTGCCGCTGTCCGGGTCCTTTTCCTTCTCGATCTTGCCGATGTCGCCCGTCTGGTTCCGCTCCTCGTTCTTCGGCAGGACGGTGTACTTGCGCTCCTTCCACTGCCCGCCGATGAACTTGCGGACCGTGACGGCCGCGGCCTGCGGGCTGCCGCCGGTGTAGACCACGACGACGCCGGACGGGACCGTCGCCTCGACGACCTGGCTGAAGTCGGTCTCCTGCTTGCCGTCCTTGGTCTTGTCCTTGGTCTTCGACTTCACCTTGTAGGCGTACTTCTTCTTCGGCTCGACGGTGTTGTCCGTGTAGTCGCGCGACTTGACCTTGGCGAGGGGAGCCCAGCCCTTGCCGGCTTCCTGGCGGAACACCTCGTACTCGCTGATCGCCGCGGCTTCCTCGCCGGGCGGGACCTTGCCGTCCGTCCACTTCACCTTCACCTGCCCCAGCTCCGTCTCAGGCGCGCCCATCACGGGCGTCGTCAGGAACTTGTCCTTCAGCACCGGCGGCTTCGGGCCGCCCGTGTCGCCCTTCACGTTCGCCGTGACTTTCGGCTTGAACATCGAGATCCAGTTGCGCGCGCCGGCGGGCTTCCCCGTCGCCTCCGCGCCCCAGGCGTTCGCCGTGGGCGAGAAGTCGGCCTTCTCGCGCTTGGGCGCCGGGTTCGTCTGGATCTTCACCTGCGCCTGCTTGACCTGGGCATCCAGCGAGGTCAGCTCCGCATCGCTCGAAATCCCGAAGGCGTATACCGCGTAGCCGACCAGCAGCAGCACGGCGCCGCCGATCGCCAGCTGGTCGCCCTTCTCGATCATCATCTCTTTCATGTCAACGGCCATGGGCGCGGCTCCTTACTTCAGGCGTTCCGGGGGGAAGGTGAAGTTGTACGCCTCGACCAGCACGTTCACGCGAAGGGCGGGCTCCGTCGGCTCCTTGGGCTTCCAGTTGCCCGAGTTGAAGACCGCCGCGTCAACGTCCTCCTTGATCTCCGACGTCGGCATGAACGCCGGCGACAGGTCGCGCTCGACGTTCATCATCACGATGCGGAACATCGGGCCGGGCTTCGCCGGGTCGTACCGGACGATCGCGTTCGTGAACGCCGGGATGTCCTTCCAGAGGAACGACGCCTCCACCACGAACGGGATCGTCATCCCCAGGTCGTTCGTCAGCGGCCGCTCGTTCTGCTTCGCCGTCATCTCCGCGGGGCCCGGGACCTTCGAGAACTGCACCTTGTAGAAGCGCTGCGCCTTGCCCTCGAGAAGCGCCTCCTTCATCCGGGCGTGGATGTTGTAGACCCGCATCCACTTGCGCTTCGACTCCGTGTCGTCCGTGACTTCGGCCGACAGCGGAAACTCGAACCCGAGCACCTTGGCTTCGCCGTACTGAGCCGTGCCGTCTTTCGGCACGTTCGTGTCGCCCATCGCGGCGCGCAGGTCCTTGAGCATCCCCAGGATGCCGTCGGTCGCGCGCGACATGAGCACGCCCTTCTGCGGCTCCTTGTCGTCGAACCAGCGCTCGAGCGCCACGTCCGAGGCGTTGAAGAACGTGTACAGCTTCTTCGATTCCTCGCTCACCGACTGCGCGTGGGCATTCAGCCCGTCCACCCACTGCTGCGTCGGCACCTGCGCCCCGGTGGTGATCGCCTTCAGGTCGTTGCCGAAGCTGTTGGTGACCTTGTCTTTCTCCTCACCGGCCGCCGACCAGGCGGGGACGACAAGCGCCCCCAGGATGCCGCCGGCCACCACGAGCCCCGCGACGATCCCGACCAGGAAGCCGTTTTTCTTCAGATCCACGGTTTCGCCTCTCTACTTGTTGTTGCCGGGGGTTGCGCCGCCGGCCGGAGCCGCGGGAGGTGCCTTCGACGGAAGAATCGTGATGTTGAGCCGGAAGCGATGGAACGTCCGGCCGCCAAACTGGGCCGCCGTGAACTTCGCGTCCGCTTCGTCCTTCTTCGTGATCAGCTTGTTGAAGGGCTTCTGGTCCGGGACTTCGATGGAGGGCTCGCCCTCGACCGTCATCCCGTACTTGGTCTTCAGCAGCTCGACCAGCGGGTCCGAGAGCTTGGACTTCACGAGGTTCAGCGCGTCGTTCGAGGACGTCTGGGCCGGCACGCCGCCCTCGATCTCGAGCGTGAGCTTGTTCGTCTCCGACGACACGCCCTTCGGCGCGGTCGGGTCGTTCGCCGGTTCGAGCGCCTCATCGGCGTCCACGCGCAGCAGCCAGACCTGGCCGTTCGCCTTGACCACCGCCTCGGACTCGTTGTCCGGGAGAACCTCGGAAAGAGCGTTAAAGATCGCCGTGGTCGCGTCCCTGCGCAGCGCCAGCACCTTCAGCTTCACCGGCTCCACCGCCGCCGCGGCCGCCTCGGAATCCTTCTTCTTGTACTGCCCCGACAAGTTCTTGTACGTCCCCGTCACCGCCTCCGCCTTCGTCGCCAGCTCCTTCCACTTCGCGCTGTCCGCATCGGCCTTGAAATACATCAGGCCGGTCGTCGCGATCAGCACGCCCACCGCGGCCGCGAAGATCGGCTTCTTCTTCGCGAACTCGCGCTTCTTCATCTCCTCTTCGGGCAGGAGGTTGATCTTGTTCCGCGCGACGCCCATCCCCTGCAGCCCGAGGCCGCAGCAGACGCCCAGCGTCGGCAGGTAGTCCTGGAACTGCGCCTCCGGGACGCTGTTCGACACGCTGAACTTGTTCAGCTTCGCGAGCTTCAGCGCCTCGATCTGGAGGTTCTGGCTGAGGAAGCGCTGGAGGTTGATGGTCTTGCTCGCGTTTCCGACGAGCATCATCTTCTCGAAGCGCACCGTCTTGGAGAGCGACTTGTAGTAGCCGATCGAGCGGTGGATTTCGCCGACCAGGTCGCGCAGGACCGGCTGGACGACGCCGAAGATCTTCTGCGCCTGCTGGCTGCTCGAAGCGTTGACCTTCAGCTTCTCCGCCTCGCCCAGCGGGATCTGGAACTTCTGCTGCAGCGCCTTCGTGATCGTGTTGCCCGTGATCGGGATGTTGCGGATCCAGAACTTCTCGCCGTCGATCACGACGAGGTCGCTGTTCTCCGCGCCGATGTCGAGCACGAAGCAGTTCGTGCCGACGTCCTGGTCGTGGACCAGGAAGTTATAGAGCGCGACCGGCGAGAACTGCAGGATGTCGCACGGGAAATTAACCGCGTTCAGGTGCGACAGGAACTGGTAGATGATGTCCTTCTTCACCGCGAACAGCACCAGCTCGAGCTCGTCCCCCGGCCCGTACTCCTTCTCCACCAGCTGGTAGCCCCAGACGACCTGGTCCATCGGGAAGGGAATGTGCTGCTGGGCCTCGAACTTCACCAGCTGCGCCACCTTCTTGGGCTCGGTGGGCGGGATCTTGATGAAGCGGTTGAACGTCGTGTGCCCGGGAAGCGAGACGACGATCTTCTCGCCGCCCAGCTTCTGGCGCTTCATCAGCTGGGTGAGGGCCTCGCGGATCTGGGTTCCCTCGTCGGCGCCTTCCTGCCCGATGGGGTACTCGATCACGTCGAGGTGGGTGATTTCCGCCGCGCCTTCGCGCAGCGGCACCAGCCGGACGGCCTTGACGCTGAACTTGCTGACGTCTACGCCCCAGACGGCCTTGGCCATGGAACTCTCCCGAAAGGGCGGACTTAAAGCCGGACTGCGAGGGACTTTAAGCGGGCTGTTGTAGGCCCGTTGAAAATGCGAGTCAAGGAAAACGACGCGAGCGCCTGGGAATCGGGCCGGACAGGAATCGGCTCCGGCCTGGGTTGGCGGGGGTCAGGCGGTGGCCTCTTCCATCGTAGGGCCTCGACCCATCCCTGCTCGACCCGACTCTCAAGCGCTCTGTCAGGGAGACGGCCGGGGGGATGTAAACCCTGCAGATTTTTTACAGACGCGCGCCGAGGGAAGCGAGCTTGTCGACGAGGCCGCGGAGGTCGGTCAGGACCGTTTCCGTATCCCCGGGACTGCGAAGAAGATAGGAAGGGTGGTAAGTGGCGGTGGTCCAGCGGCCGTCCATGAGCCGCCAGCTGCCGCGGAGCGCTTTCATCGAGCCTTCCCAGCCCATGAGCGAGAACGCGGCGTGCTTGCCCAGCGCGCAGATGACTTTCGGATTGATCAACTCGATCTGGCGGCGGAGGAAGGGGGCGCAGGCCGTGACCTCGGCGGGTTCCGGCGGGCGGTTGTTGGGCGGGCGGCATTTGAGGACGTTGGCGATGTAGATCTGGTCGCGCGAGATCCCGACCTGCTTGAGCAGCTTGGTCAGCGTCTTCCCCGCCGCGCCCACGAACGCCTCGCCCTGCTCGTCCTCGTCCGCGCCGGGCGCTTCGCCGACGAACATCAGCGGCGAAGGGTTGCCGGAGCAGAAGACGGTCTGCTTGCGCGTCGTGCTCAGCGTGCATGCGGTGCATTGGGCGACCTGCGCGCGCAGCGCCTCGAGGTCCGGGCTCATGGCGGAAGGGGCCTTCGCCTCGTCGACCGCCGGCGTGACCGCCACGTCCGCCTTCGGGACCGTGTCCATCCCCCACGACTTCCAGTCGGCAAGCTGGTCCCGCAGGAGTTTCTTCGGGTCCATGGCTACTTTTTCAGCTCCGCCGTCGCCGCGAACACCGCGGCCTTCTCCGCCTCCGCGAGCGACATCTTCAGCGTCGCGCCGGCCGCGCGCTTGTGCCCTCCCCCGCCGAACCGCGCGCAGAGCACCGCGGCGTCGCAGCTCGGCTCGGTCCTCACGCTCAGCTTCACCTGGTGCGCGTCGATCGGCCGCAGCAGCATCGCCACCTCGACGCCCTTGATGCTCTTCACCATCGAGACGTAGTCCTGGCTCTCCGTCGGGACGACGCCGCACTCGTCGAACATTTCCTGCGTGAGCTTGGTCCACGCGATGCGGCCGCCCTCGGCGGTTTTCACCGCGCGGATCGCCTCGCCATGCAGCTTCAGCTCCGCGAGCGACTTCGAGCCCCAGATCTCGCGGTTGATCGCGCCGGGCTCCACGCCGAGGCGCAGCAGGTCCGCGGCCAGCAGGTGCGTGGAGGGACGCGTCGAGGGGAACATGAAGCGGCCCGTGTCCGTGACGACCGCGACGTACAGGCACGTCGCGCTGTCGCGGTCCAGCGCCCAGCCCGCTTCCTTCGCAAGCGCGTACACCATTTCGCCGACGCTGCCCGACTCGGGCTCGACCCAATTCACGGCGCCGAACCGCGGGTTGCTCGCGTGGTGGTCGATGTTCACGATCCGTGCGCCGGCCGGGACCGCGGCGCGCATCCCCTCGATCCGGTCGATCCCGGCGCTGTCGAGGATCACGACCGCGTCGTACGGCGGCCGCGCCTGCTCCGGCTTGCCGCCGACCCGCGACGACCCGGGCAGGAACACCAGGTCCGGCGGCGTCCCGCCGTCCACCACCAGGTCCACCTCTTTCCCCTGCGACGCCAGCAGCCGCCCCAGCGCCAGTTCGCTTCCCAGCGCGTCGCCGTCGGGACGCGCATGCGTGACGAGGAGAAACCGCCGCCCGCGCCGCAGTTCTTCGATGGCGGCGCGCAGTCCTGAAGGGTCGGTGAGCGATTCGGGCATCGGGGAATTGTAAACGATGCCGTTTCCCGCGGCGAGGAACGTGGAAAGCGCGCCCGCCGTTTGTCACACTTCCCCCCCATGACCCTCAAGACGACGGTCCCGATCGACATCCGGAAGCAGTTCGAGGAAGCGCTGGGGCGCGAGACGGAAGCGTGGGCGGTTTCGTCGTCGCGCAACCGTGCGGGCGATCCCGGCGAGACGTGGGTCGTGGCGACGAAGACGCGGGTGCTGGTCGGCGACCGCGGGTTCGGCGGGCCGGTGGCGATCCGCGCGGTGGCGCTGAAAGACATCAAGGGGTGCGAGGTGGAGGGCGGCTCGTTCGGCGCCGGGCGGGTGGTGCTGGCAGGCAAGGACGGCCCGCTGGACCACGTCTGTTTCTCCTCGCTGGAGCGGGACGAATTCGCGCGGCTCGGCGAGAAGATCCGGACCGGCGCGGCGCAGATCCCGCAGGCGGAAGCGCACGTGGCGGGCGAGCCGAAGACGACGCACCGCAAAAAAAACATCGAGGCGCCGCCGGCCGCGATCCCCATGGCGCTTCCCGCCGCGAAGCGCCCCGCGAGGCAGCCTCTTCCGCCGCACACGGGACGCATCCCCGCGGGCGGGGCGTTCGACCTGTTCCTGGACCAGCCGTACGCGTTCGCGGGGAACCCGCTTCGGGGCGTGCTGCGTCTTCTTTGGCCGAAGGACCGCGCGGTGCGCGGCGTGCGGCTGTACTGGACGGGGCTGGAGCGGACGCGGGTGACGGTGGGAAGCGGGAAGCACAGCCGGACGTACCACGAGAGCCACGAGTGGGCGCGTCACCGCGTCGGGTTCTTCGGTGCGCCGGACCCGCTGGGTTTTTTCGAATCGGTCGGGGACGCGATGAGCTCGAAGGCGCACCCGGTGCTGAAGGCGGGGGTCTACGAATACCCGTTCGAGTTCGACGTGCCGGCCGGTGCGCCGGCGGGGTACTCGGGAAGCCACGCGACGGTGACGTGGGCGCTCGACGCGGTCGTCGACATCCCGCGCTCGTTCGACCTGACGGCGCAGTACCCGATCCGGGTCGTGCCGCAGGCCACGGCGAAGACCACGCCGCAGGAAGGGCGGACGGAGGGAAGCGTGTTCGTGAGGGCGTGGACGAACGGCGGACCGATCGGGCCTGGCGCGACGATTTCAGGCGGATTCCGCGTCGGGAATCCTGCCGGCAAAACGGTCCGGTGGGTCAACGTGAAGGTGATCCGGATGGAATGGGCGGTTGCCAAGGGCCACGCACGCAAGGCGGAAGTGATCGAGAGCGCGATCCGGTTCCCGGGGAAGAGCGTCGGTGGGGACGAGGTGCCGTTCGAGATCAAGCTGCCGGAGTCGTTCTGCCCGTGGAACGGAAGGCATTGCGGTGTGGGCTATGTCGTGGAGGTATCGCTGGATGTGGCGTGGGCTTTTGACGTGAGCGTGAGGCTGACGGTGTCGTAGGTGGTTCATATTGGTACAGGATGCCCTGAAACCATACATTTTCGCCCCGGAATCGGGAGCTTGGTGACTTCACAAGTCCTTTATTCACAACGCCTTATGTGATTGATCAAATATCCATCTCCCGGCGTGCGAATTGCAGGCAATTCCGCCGATGAGTTTTTTATCATTTCCTTCGAGCGCCCGGCCGTCCTCCAACGTCTAACACCCAGGAACACACGACACCCCTCAACGTGGAACCCGTCACCGAAACAACGCCGCTGGAGCGCTTCCCCGGCAAAACCCTCGATGGATTCCTCATCGAGACGCCGCTGGGCCGGGGTGGCATGGCCGCCGTGTTTCGCGCCCGCGACCTCGCGCTGAACCGCCCGGTCGCCGTCAAGCTCATCCGGTCCCAGGCCGTCCGCGATTCGGCCACCCGCGAGCGCTTCCTCCACGAGGCCCAGGCCGCTGCGCGCGTCCACCACGCGAACATCGTCGAGACTTACCGCGCCGGGGAGACGGCGGGGGTGATGTACATGGCGATGCAGTATGTGAACGGGCGGACGCTGGAGAAGCTGCTCAAGCACGAGGGGCGGATCGGCTGGCGCCGCGCGCTCGACATCGGCCGGCAGGTCGCGCGCGCGCTCGAAGCGGCGCACAACGCCGGGCTCGCCCACCGCGACATCAAGCCTGCGAACATCATGGTCGGCCCGGACGGGCACGTCACCGTCATGGACTTCGGCGTCGCCAAGCCGATCGCCGGCGAGGTCATGGACTCCCACCAGTTCGCGGGGACGCCCGAATACGCCAGCCCGGAGCAGCACGGCACCGGCGCCGTCGACGGGCGCGCCGATCTCTGGTCCCTCGGCGTCACCCTCTACCACGCCCTCACCGGCCGCATCCCCTTCGTCGCCGAAAACGCCGCGGAACTCCGCCGCAGGATCGCGGAAGAAGAACCGATCGCCATCCGCGACCTCGAGCCGACCGTGCCGCTTCCGGTGGCGGCGCTCGTGAAGCGCCTCATGTCGCGCGACGCGGCGGAACGGCCCGCGACGGCGAGGGAAGCAATCCGCGCGATGGATGCGGCCCTGCGCGTGGCGTCGCTGAAGTGGCCCGCGGTGGCGGCGGCGGCGATCCTGCTGCTGGCGGGCGGCGCGGTCGCGGCGAGCCGGATCCGCGACTGGAAGCCGGCGGAGCCGTCTCTCGAAAAGCCTTCTTCCGTCCACGGCGTCGCGGGCAAGGCCCCGACGCCCGCGGTTCCCTCCGACGCCACCCCGGATCGCCGCCCGGCGCCGGGGGTTCCCTGGACGGCGCGCCCGATCCTGCTCATCGCGGAGCTCGCCGGCCCCGAGGGCGACTGGCTCCGCACCGCCGTGCCCGACCTGCTGCGCCGCGACATCAAGGAGTGCGGCCGCGTCGTCGTCCTCCCGCCCTCGCGGTCGTGCGGCGAAATCGCCGAGGCGTCCGACATCGAGGCCGCGGCCGAGGCCGCAGCGCGCACGCACGGCGCCGACGCCGTCCTCTGCGGCGACGTCCGCGTCAACGGCGACCGCGCCCAGGTGCGCCTCGTCCTCCTCCGCCTCCGCGACGGCAAGACCCGCCGCGAGGAATTCACCGCCTCCGGCACGCGCCGCGACGTCAACGCCCTCGCGGCCGGGCTTGCGGAAAAGGCGCTGAAGGCGATCGAAGCGCCGGCGAAGGGCGAAGAAGGAAGCTAGTCCGCCCGGTCGTGCCGCCAATCCATCCCGACGACTTCCGCGCCCGGGGCCTCGGCTTCACCCTCCCACCGCCACTCCTCCCCCGCCGCGATCGTCGCCTCGCGCCAGTTCGCGCTGTCGCGCGACCGGACTTCCCATCCGTCCGCGTCGACGTATCGGAAGCGCCACCGGAGCTGGAGCGCGCCGCCGGAGCGGTTCGTGATCCCGACGGCGAGCCGCAGCGCGCCGCCGGCGCGGTCCTGCCGCAGCCGGGTCACTTCCAGCGCCCCGCCCAGCCACGGCTGCCCGAGCCGAAGCGGCGTGAATTCCGCGATGCGATCCGCCGCGGGGGCGGCCGGCCCCGGCGCGGGATCGGCCGCGCAGCCGGCGAGCACGACGGCAAGCAGCACGAGGCGCTTCATCCGATCTTCGGGATCGCCGCCACGATCGAGCCGAGCAGGTTCGCGAGCGTCAGGAACGTCTGGTGCGCGCGCTCGACCGAGCGCTCGTAGCGCGCGAGGTCCGCCTCCTCCCGCCGCCGCGCCCGGAACGCGATCATTTCGCGGCGGAATTCCGCGGCCTCCAGCGCGAGCGTCACGGCCACGTCGTTCAGCATCCGCGCGGCCCGCTCGGCCTGCCACGCCGCCTCGTCCGCCTTCTTCGCGTCGCGAGCTGCCGCGAGGCACCCCTCCGCCCGCGCCAGCTTCCCCTTCAGCGCCGCCGCCTCCCCCGCCTCGAACGTCCGCATCATCCCGCTCTTCGCGTCGATCGCCTTCACGTCCGCCTTCAACCCCTCGATCCCCTCGCGCAACTCCCCGATCTGCGCCAGGAGCGCTTTCACCGCCGCGTTCGCCATGCCCCCTCCTACTCCGCCGCCCGCGCCCGCTTCAGCGCATCCCGCGCGCTCGACAGCGCCCGGGCTGCGTTTTCGCAGGTGGGAAGCGTGGTTTCCTTGATGTCCTGCGCCGACGCGAGCAGGCGCTGGGCGAGTTCGTTCTGCCGGTCGCGTGTGGCGAACTCGATGATGTCCTTCTCGACTTCCGTCGACAGCTCACGGATGGCCGCGACGAGCCCGCGGATCGCACCCTGCGCGGCATCGATCGCCTCCACCGTCGCCTCGTCCTCCCCCGTGCCGTCGGCGATCGCGCGCGCGGAGCGCAGCGTGGCGTCGAGCTCGATGAAGCGCTCCCGCAGCGCCTTGCCGCGCTCGACCGCGTCGGCGGGCGGGTTGAGCTTCGGGTTCGCGCCCCACTGCTCGAGGAACGCCCCGAGCCCGCGCGTCCCTTTTTCCATGCCGCTCGAATCCGCGGCGCGCTCGCAGGCCTGCCGCGCCGCCGCGCAGTCGCTGCGGTACGTGTCGAACGCCACCTCGGCGCTCTTCGACTTCGGCGCCGGTTCGCTCGCGCACCCCGCCGCCAGCGCGGCCAGCAGCACCCAGGAGATCCGCTTCATCGTCATTTCCCCGATTCGCACACGGGCGCCAGGTCGGCCGTCACGACCGCGTCGCCGTCCGCCGGCGCCTCGAACACGAATGTCCCTTCCCGCACCCGCGCCGTCCAGCACCCTTCGCCGGCGGGGGTGAACGCGCCGGGGGCCTCGACGAGCTGGAGGCCGCCCGTGGCGGCGAGCGTGACGTCGCACTCGGCGCCCTCGGGAAGGCCGTCGATCTCGAGGCGGAACCGCGCGGCCTCGCCGCGGGAGACGCGGGGGCGCTCGGCGGTCCAGCGCCAGGAGTAGACGCGGGCCGTCCACGACCGCGTGTACGCCCCCGCCGTCACCGTCGCCGCATTCGCCCCCGCCTGGTCCGCCGCGATCGTCCCGGTGAAGACCGCGCGGGCGGAAGCACCTTCGCCTGAAATAAAAACGTCGGCCCCCGCGAACGTCTGCCGGATCGAAGCGCCCTCGTTGGCCAGCTCCAGCGCGCACGCGCCCGGCGCCGTTCCCGCGGGCACCGGCGTCTCGATCGCCGCCTCCCCGGCCTCCAGCAGCGCCGGCGGCCCGGCAGGCGCTTCCCCGCTCCCCGCGACGATCTCGAGAAGCGGCTTCCCGCCCGCCGCGAGCACCGCGCCGGCCGCGAGCGGGACGGCCTCGAGGCGCCAGTAGCCGTCGTCGTCCGGCTGGACCTGCAGCGTCGCCCTCGCGGCGCCGCGAGGGATCACTTCGAGCGTGGCCGTCGCCGAGGGCGCGCGGACGGCGATCGCGCGGTCCGGCGGATAAACCTTCAGCGTCGCCCGCGCGGGCTCGGCCGACGCCGCCGCGGCGAGCGCGAACACGAACAGGATCCTCATGGTCCACTCCTTCCGAAATCCAGGCCGTGCTCAGAACCGGATCGACAGGCCGATCGTGGGCGAAAGCGCCCCCTGCCACTCGTGGCTTCCGCGCGAATCGAGCGAACGCGAGCCCCTTCCCCGCAGGTCGATCGTCAGGCGCGCTTCCTCCGAGAAACGGAACTCCACTCCGGTCCGCGCCTCGGCAACCGGGTCGTACTCGGTGTCACTGTGCTGGAAGCGGCGGTGGGCGACGCCGGCGTCGGCGGCGGCGAAAACGGTGAGCGGGCCGGCGGTGAAGGCGTCGTAGCGAACGCCGGCGAGGTAGGTATTGGTGCGGACGTAGTCGCGTTCCCGGGTTTCGCGGGTGGTTGAACGCGACTTGGTCGTGGTGCCGGTCGGCGTCGGGGTGGGGCTGGGGGATGGCGTGGGCGTCGGGTTGGGGTTCGGATTCGGATTGGGGTTGGGGTTTGGGTTCGGATTTGGGTTCGGGTTGGGATTCGGATTCGGATTGGGGTTCGGACTGGGATTCGGGCTCGGCGAGGGACTCGGATTCGGCGACGGCGTCCCCGGCACGAACACCGTCTTCCCCGGCACCGTCCCTTCACCGTTCCGCTCCGCCGTCCCCGCCGACGTCTCCGCCGACGCCTCGATCCAGAAGCCCTTCCCGATGCCGACGCTCAGCCTCCCGCCCGCGACCGCGGCGGACTCCTGCCCGGAGTCGCGCTCGTTCCAGATCCAGCCGCCGATCGCCTCGGCGCGCACGGGGGGAAGCGCGGACCACTGCGGCGGCGGGCGCACGATGCGCCCCTCGACGCGTTCGTCGCGCGAAGGAAACTCGACCTCGAACCGGTCCGCTTCGCCCGCCTCGGGCCAATCACACTCGAACGCGTTGTCGAGCCCGCCGTCGGTGCGGCCGGCGCGGCGCGCGATCGGGGCGCCGCCGGCCCAGGCGACGACCACGACGTCCTCGCGGTCCTCGCTGTCGCGGAGCTCGACGCGCGCTTTCGGCACTTCGGCGACCAGCAGCAGCGCGCGGGCGCCGTGGCGGGGTTTCATGGCGGAAGCGGGGCCGCCGATGCGGACGGCGGCCGCCTGCGGGCGGGCATGGGCCCAGGCCGCGGACAGGAGACAGAACGAGATTGTGGCGAAGCGACAGAGCATGAAATTTTTCCTCTCCCTCGGACCGGCGCATTTTCAAAAAGCGCGAGTCCGTGTCAAGAAACGATCGTCAGGCGGAGAGGCGGCGGCCGGCGACGAGGACGCCGGCCACGGGGCCGGCCAGGGCGTCCATCGGGGTATCGCCGGCGATGAGCGTGAAATCCGCGGCGTATCCCGGCGCGATCCGCCCTGAGCGCTTGAGCCCGAGGGCTCTCGCCCCGTGCGCCGTCGCCATCGTCAGCGCCTCCTCGAGAGAGAACCCCTTCCCCATCGCGGCCTTGATTTCCTCGCGCAGGTCGAGCGAGGGCGAGGAGCCGAGCGAATCGGTGCCGAGCGCGACGGGGACGCCGGCGGCGAGCAGGCGGCGGGCGGGGTGGGCGGGGTGGCCGAAAAAAGCGTGGGTGCGAGGGCACCAGACGACGGCGGCGCGGGCACGGCGGAGCGCCGTGATGTCCGCCGGCGTAAGGTAGTTCGCGTGGGCCGCCGTCGCGCCGCGCAGGACGCCGAGCCGCGCGAGGTACGCGACCGGCCGCAGCCGCGGCGGCCGCCAGCCGCCGGGGTCGCGGCCGATCGCGCGCAGCATGTCCGCGAACGCGCCGCGGCCCGTCCGCAGGTACTCGATCTCCTCGCGCAGTTCGGACAGGTGCGTCGCGAACGGGACGCCGGCGCTGGCGGCTTCGCGGAAGAGCCGCCGGTACAGGTCCCCGCTGCACGAGTACGGGGCGTGCGGGGCCAGCCCCGCCGTCCAGGTCGCCGTGCGCTTCCCCAGGAATTCCAGCGCCCGGCGCGCCGCCTCGTCCGCCCGCCCCGGCGCGATCCCCAGCGCCTCGCGCCAGCTCACCGCCCGCAGGCCGGATTGACGCAGTGCGTCATTCCGCGACAGCCACGCGAAGTCCCCCACCGCCGCCGTCCCCGCCGCCACCGAAAGCCGGATCCCCTCGCGCAACGACGCCTCGACGTCCGCCGCCGATCGCTTCGCGCGCTCCTCCATCAGCCGCGCCGCCCACTCGGGAAACGGCGCCGGCGCCAGCCGCCCGCCCAGGAACGTCAGCTCGAGATGCGCATGCGCATTCACCAGCCCCGGCAGCAGGATCACCCCGCGCCCTGCACCGCGAACGCGGCGCACCGACTCGATCACCCCGCCCGAATGGCGGACCTCCACCCCTTCCACCCAGCGCCCGCCCGCAAACGCCAGCCCCGCCCCCAGGATCGCCATGCCCTACCGCGCCCGCCCACGCCTCTTCGCCTTCTCACGCCAGTCCTTGAAATACTCCGGATGCGACTCACGCCACTGCTTCATGTACTCCTTCTGCCGCTCCGTCTTCCAGTAGTTCGGGTGCTTCTTCTTCCATCCCGACATGTACCGCTTCATGTACCCCGCGCGCCGCGCCAGCTTGCACGTCTCCCGCGAACAGTAAACGTGCACCCGGTTCCTCGCGCGGAAACCCTTCCCGCACGCAGGACACCTCTTCTGACCCTTCGCGCCCGCCATGACTCACTCCTCTCCCAGGCGCCGCGCCGGCTCCAGCAGCCGCTCCAGCCGCGCGGGCTCTATCCTCAGTCGGATCGTCTTCCCCTTCTGCACGATCACCGTCCCCTTCGGCGCATGCCGCGCCCGCGTCACCCACTTCGCCAGCGTCCACGTCACCTCCGCCACCGGACGCCCCCGCAGCTTGGAGTGGTATGCCGCCAGCGTGGCCGCGTCGAGCAGGGTCTCCTGCGGGATCTCCGTCCCCGGCGGAAGCCGCACCACGACGTGCGCCCCCGCCTTGTCCTCCGCGTGAAACCAGGCGTCGTTCCCCCGGGCCAGCCTCAGCGACAGCTCCTCGTTCTCCTCCGCCTTGCGGCCCACGAGGATATCCAATCCGTCGGCTGAAACGAAGCGCCTCGGTCCTTTTTTTTCGGATCGGACGATTTCGCGCATCTTGACGGGGCGCGGGAAGAGCCCCTGTTCCTGGAGGCGCGCCTCGATTTCGCGGAGTTTCGCGGGGTCGGCGGCGGCGATCTCGGCGTCGATGCCGGCCATGCGCGCGATCGAGCGCTCCTCGGCGGCCTGGCGACGCGCGACTTCCTCGTGGCCGCGAAGGGCCTTCTGGTACTGCTTGAAATAGGCGCGCATGTTCTCGGCGGGGGACTTTGATTTCTCGAGCGGGATCGTGAGGTCCGGGCCGCCGAACATGTTCGGCAGGACGACGGACTCGGCGCCGCGCGGGACCTGCGCGAGGTTGACCTTCAGGACCTCGCCGAACAGCCGGAGTTCGTCCGCCTTCGACGTGTCCTCTGCGGCCTGCTTGAGCTTGAAGAGCTTGCCGCGCGCCCGGTCGCGCCACTTTTCCACCGCGGCCTTGAGCTTCGCGCGGAGGACTTCGGCGGGGTCCGGCGTGGCGGGAGGAGTCGTCATGGCGCCCGCTTCAGCGCGAAAACGCGTGGGAGATCCGGTCGTACTGCGCGGAGGCGCTCGGGACGGCGATGAAGGCGAGGAGAAGCGCGACGAGCCCGGCGGCGATCGAGACGGCGACGCCGAGCGCGACGGGTTTGCCGTACAGCCGCGCGGCAGCCCTTCCCTCCCACACCGCGCGCCAGAGCCAGAGGGCGGCGAAGGGGACGGTGAGGACCCAGAGGGTGGCGGCGACGGTGGCGTGAGTGACGGGGTCGCCCTCCTTGAAGGTGATGACGGGGGGCGCGCCCTTGGGGACCAGGAGGACGGCGGCGAAACCCCAGAGGGCGCCGATGGCGGCGGCGAGGGCGGAGACCCAGCCGGTCGCGCGCAGCGTCGGCCGCATGTTGCGGCTCTTGCGCCGGAAGTCGAGCGTGAGCTCCATGAGCGTGGCTCGGATGAACCACGCCGCCAGCGCGACGCACGCCACGCTGGCGCCGACCGACCACCACCCCGCGGCCACCGGCGGCGCGTCCTTGTGCGAGAACTCGGGGCGCTCCACCACCATCTTCAGCGCCACCCCCTGCGCAAACGCCGCCAGCGCGCACGCCGACGCCGCCGGCCCTACCCGCCCGCCCTCCGCAGCCGCGTCGCCGGGGCTCCAGAGGAAGCGGGCCGGTCCCTTCATTTACTTGTCCTCCGCCTCGTCGTAGACCCAGGGGGCGCCGAGGACCTTGTAGTCCACGAAGTCCCTGGAATCGAAGAGGATGGGGAGCTCGCGGGCGGCGGACTCGGGGGAGTCGGAGCCGTGCACGAGGTTGAACGAGCGCGAGGCGCCGTAGTCGCCGCGAATCGTGCCCGGGGCCGCCTCGGTGCCGAACGTGGCGCCCATGAGGTTGCGCACGAGCGTGATCGCCGCGGGGCCTTCGACCGCGATGGCGCAGACGGGGCCTCCGGTGACGAACTTGATGAGCGACGAGTAGAACTTCCGCTCCTTGTGCACCGAGTAGAGATTCTCCGCGCGATCCTTGCCGAGGTTGAGGAACTTGAGGGCGACGATCTTCAGGCCCTTGCGCTCCAGACGGCCGATCACCTCGCCGACGAGTCCGCGCTGCACTCCGTCGGGCTTCACCATCACCAGGGTCCGCATCATGGCGTGTCAGGCTCCTGTGGAAAAAGGGACTTTGGGGCGGCGAAGGGTATCTGATGGGGCGGGAGGGTGCAAGAGGCCCGAAAGACGCGGGAAACGTTGAAGTTGTCGTTTCTCCGCCCTCTCGTCACCTCGCGATGAACTTAGCGCTCCGCACTTCCCTCCCCAGCAGGTTGAGCCAGTACAAATCGAAGGCGGCGCGCAAATCCGCCGCCGTTCGCCCCTCGATGCTCAGCGCCTCGAGCGGGATCGCCCCCTCGGCAAGCCGCGCGAGCATCTTGAGCCCGCCCGCCGAGACGAGGCGCGCGCCGGGGTCGCGCGGGGCGCAGGCCGCACAGAGCGCCCCGCCGAGCCGCGGCGAAAACGCCGGGCGCGCCGGGAGCTTGCCGCCGCACCCCGCACAGTCGTCCACCCGCGGCATGAACCCCAGGTGCCGCATCGCCGCCGCCTCGAACGCGAAGAGCACGATGTCCCGCGGCGCGCCGCGGTCGAGCAGGCGTAGCGCCCCCATCGTCGCTTCCCAGAACTCCGGCTCGCTGTCGTGCTCGACCGTCAGCGCGTCGGCGAGCTCCATGATGTAGAAGGCGGCGTAGAGCGCGGGCAGGTCCTGGCGAAGCCGCGGGAAATCCTCGGACATCGCGGCCTTCGTCAGGAGGTCCAGCCCTTCGGTCTTCCGCAGCAGCTCGACGTCGTAGACCGAGCCGATGTCGAACCCGCCCTGGAACGGCCCGTTCTCGCGCTTGGCGCCCTTCGCGAGCCCCCGCACCTTGCCGAGCTCGCGCGCGAACAGGACCACGATCTGCGACGTGTTCATATAGTCGTAGGTGGCGAGGACGAGGGCGTGGACCAGGACGCGCGGCATGGCCGGGATTGTGGGCGCGGCCCGGGTCGCTCGCAACGATTGCCCGCTCGCAGGACGCAGCCTACGCTGTGGCCATGCCCCGCGTCCTCGTCACCCGCCCGATCCCCGAAGCCGGCCTCGCGCTGCTCTTCCCGCACGTCACCGTCGACATGAACCCGGGGCCGCTCACGCCGGCCGAGATCGCGCGCCGCGTGGACGGCTGCTCCGCGCTCCTCTGCCAGCTCACCGACACGATCGGCCCCGCCATCCTCGACTCGCCCGGCCTCCACGTCGTCGCCACCATGTCCGTCGGCACCAACCACATCGATCTCGCCGCCGCGAAACAGCGCGGCATCACCGTCACCAACACCCCCGGCTGCCTCACCGAGGCCACCGCCGAGCTCGCCTTCGCCCTCATCCTCGCCACCGCACGCCGCCTCGGCGAGGCCGAACGATTTCTCCGCGACGGCCGGTTCAAGGGATGGGACCCCCTGCTCCTCCAGGGCCAGACCCTCGTCGGCAAGCGCCTCGGCATCCTCGGCGCCGGCCGCATCGGCCAGGAGGTCGCGCGCATGTCCAAGGGCTTCCGCATGGAAGTCCTCTACCTCTCGCGGACCCCGAAGCCGGAGTTCGAGAAGGAGTGCGGCGGGCGAAGCGCTTCCCTCGACGAGATCGCCTCGACGTGCGACGTGGTGAGCGTGCACACGCCGCTGACGCCGGAGACGAGGCACCTCGTGGACGCGGCGTTCCTTTCGAAGATGAAGCCGACGGCGATCCTGGTGAACACGTCGCGGGGGCCGGTGGTGGACGAAGCGGCGCTCGTTGACGCGCTGCGTCAAAAGAGGATCTTCGGCGCGGGGCTCGACGTGTTCGAGGAGGAGCCGGCGGTCCACCCGGGGCTGCTCGGGCTGGAGAACGCCGTGCTGCTCCCCCACATCGGCAGCGCGACCTTCGAGACGCGCAACCGGATGGCGACGATTGCGGCGGAGAACGTGCTCGCGGTGCTGGCAGGCAGGGCCGCGCTGAATCCGGTGAACTGAATCCACCCGGGTTCCGGGTTTCTCGTCGCCGGGAGAACAATCTTGAGATCACAAATTGTGATCTCAAGTTGGGCCCGAGGGGCTTCTCCCCCCGGGGAAGATGAAACTTGAGATCACAATCTGTGATCTCAAGATTGCCGCGAACTGGTCGTCATCGTCCCAGCATGCGACATTCTTCAATCTCACCCCTTGACTTCCTCACTGTATATGCTATAGTTCATCACAATCTTCAATTCGGAGAAGCAGGGTCATGAGCGCCTCGATGTCCCTGGTTCCCTCCGCTCGCGTGGAGGGCGTCATCATCTTCCTTCGGGGGGAAAAAGTGATCCTCGATGCCGACCTCGCCGGGCTTTACGAGGTCGAAACGAGGGCATTGCTCCAGGCGGTTAAGCGGAACAGCGCTCGATTTCCCGCCGATTTCATGTTCCGGCTCTCTCAAAAGGAGTGCGCTTCCCTGCGCAAGCTCGGGCGCCGGCAGCCGGCGTGGGGCGGTTCCCGGTACAGGCCATTTGCATTCACCGAGCACGGCGTGGCGATGCTGTCCGCGGTCCTGAGAAGCGCCCGGGCGATCCATGTCAGCCTGGTGATCGTCCGGACCTTCGTGCGGCTTCGCGAAATCCTGTCGTCGCATGAACACCTCGCTCGCCGGATCGGCGACCTCGAACGCTCGACCCAGGCCCAGTTCCAGGCCGTCTTCGCCGTCCTCAAGGAGCTGTCGGATCCGGCCGAGAAGAAGAAGGAGCCGATCGGGTTCAGGATCACCCGTCGAACTCCGAATGCTTCCGGCTCGGACCCCGCGAAAAGCCGGTCCCGCCGCGCCGGGTAGGCCCACCTGCATTGACGCCCGGTAACCTTGCCCTAACATGGCGGCATGACATCCCGCGCCGCGGCCGTCGCCGCCGTGGCCGCCGCTCTCGCGGCGGCGTGCGCGGCCGTCCCCTCGATGTTCCCGCCGCCGGCCCCCGCGCCTCTTCCCCTCCGGCTCGACCTGAATGCCGCTTCGGCACGGGAGCTTGACCTCCTCCCCGGCGTCGGGCCGAAGACGGCGGAACGGATCGTCGCCGACCGGGCCGCGAACGGCCGGTTTGCGCATCCCGCCGAAGTCCGCCGCGTCAAGGGCGTCACCCGCCGCGCGGCGGAACGGATCGCGCTTCTGACGGAGGCGCGGTGAAGAAGCGGCTCGCGTGGTTTGCGCTGTTCGCGACGCTTCCGGCGGCGACGTTCGTGCTGGCGACGATCTGGCAGTTCAGCGACGAGTACCAGACGGCGGCGAACCGCGGCGGGGTGATCCCGATGCTGGCGGCGTTCGCGGCGCTGACGTCGGTTTACGCGCTGGTCCTCGGGCTGCTGCTGGCGCTGGCGGGGCGGCGCGAGAAGGAACTCGCCAAGGAGGCCAACGTCTACCTGACCGCGGGGCAGGAGGCAGCGCGCTCGAAGCACGCGCTGGAACGGCGCGTCGAGTTCCTCACCGCCGCGCGCGAAATGATGCTCGTCCTGCGCGAGGAACTGGAGTTCAACGCGATCGCGAAGCGCGTCCTCGGGCTCGTCGCGCAGGCGGCGGGGACGCCGGACAACGGGCTGGTGGCGATCCACCTGTCGAGCGAGGACAAACTGCAGCTCCGCGCCGTGTGGCGCGAGGGCGACGCCGTCACCGAGCCTGCGAAGATCGCGCGAGCGAAGATCGACGGCGGCATCGCCGGCGAGGCCTTCACCGCCCGCCGCCTCGTCTCCCGAGACGACGGCGCCGTCCTGCGCTTCGCCATCCCGATCACCGCCGACCGCGAGACGATCGGCGCGCTGCAGGTCGAGATCCCGCTCGACGCGGACGGCGCCGAGCGCGCCGCGTTCGCGAAACGCCTCGAGAGCGAGCTGTACGAGCTCATGAACTTCGTCGCGCTCGCGATCAAGACCCCCGACCTCTACGAACGCACCATCCGCGACGGCATGACCAAGCTCTTCACCAAGCGGCACTTCTCCAACCAGCTCCACCACCACGAGGCGATCGCGCGCCGCCACGGCGAACCGCTCGCGCTCATCATGGTGGACGTCGATCATTTCAAGAACGTGAACGACACCTACGGCCACCTCACGGGCGACATGGTGCTCAAGGAAGTCGCGAAGATCGTAAAGGAGTCGATCCGCAGCTCGAACGAGGCCTACCGCTACGGCGGCGAGGAGCTCGGCGTGCTCTGCCCCGAGACCAGCGCCGAGCAGGCCGCGGCGCTCGCCGAGCGGCTGCGCAAGAAACTCGAGGCCAAGACGATCCAGGGCGAGACGAAGAAGCTCAGCGTCACCGCGAGCTTCGGCGTCGCCGAGTGGTCCGCGGACATGAAGGCCCCCGAGGAACTCGTGTCGCGCGCGGACGAGGTGCTGTACGTCGCCAAGAAGAGCGGCCGCAACCAGGTCCAGACGTGGAAGGCCGGGGCGCTCGAGGCGGTCAAAGTCGCCGAGGCGGCGAAGGGCGTGGAGGCGGGGAAGGGACACTGAAAACTCATGAGTTTCGTGCTTGAAATGGAGTGCGGCGGATTCCAGCTCGCGGAGTATCACGTTCCGCCGTTCCAGCTTTTCACGCATCAGCTCGGGTTCGTGAGGTGGCCGGGGAGTTCTGCGGACCCGATGCTGCTGCAGGTCGATCGCGTGATGCATGGGCTTGCGCCGGAATTGAAAACCAGGCCCATGGAGAGCACCGGCAACGGTCCGTTCTACGTAATATCAGTGAGGCTGCAGCTTGCCAGGAGCGGAATAGCCCTATTCACGACGGAAGGGACGGACCCTGCCCATGTGGAACTCGTTCGCAACAGCATCACAGTCGTAAGCCAGGACCAAGTTGAAGGGTGCGGACTCGAGGTTCTCACGGCGGGCTCACCCCTCGGCGACTCTGAAATGCCTCAATCCAGCCGAATCTTCATCACCAGATTTGAGATGGGGGAAGGGCGCCGCTAGCCGAACGATCAGACAGCGTGTTCCACACCGTCCAGTTCGAGCCGGATGAGCAGCGCCGAGCTCCCCTTCGACTTTGCGGATCTCTTGAACTGGGCATGCAGCCCCTCGCAGTGAATCCACCCATCAGCAGCCGCGGAAACGGTCTTCAGTTTCCCGGACCTCAGTCTGTACAACTCCACGTGCCGGGTCTCGGGATCGATGATGAGGACCTCCCGGACGCCGACCCGCTCATAAAAGGGCAGCTTCTCGTCGGTTTCGTCCCCCGGCGAGCGGACTTCCAGCACCACATCCGGGCCGTCGTCCACGTAGCTGCTCCGCTTCTTGAGCATTCCTTCGCGACCGGCCCGGATCGCGATCCACTCCGGCACCCGGTAGTTCAGCTTCGGGTTCCCGGCCTCGCGGACTCCCTTGATTGTCCGCAGCACACCGAGCTTGTGCTTCGCGAAGTAGACCGAAAGATGCACGAAAAGGCCGTCAACGATGACCTGGTGCTCTTCGTTCGGCGGCGGAACCATGTGATACACGCCCTCCCACATTTCGTCCCGCCGGTCGCTCCCGGCGTGGCGACGTTCCTCGATCATGGATTCGCTGGCGTCCAGGATGACCACTTTCATGCGGTGAATTCTAGCACGGTGCAAAGCGCGCCGGGAACGCGATCGAATACCATCCTGCGGTGAACTCCCCCGTTGACGGTGTGCCCGCGCCCGTGGCGAATTCGCCGCGATCCCTCCTCATCGCATCGCTGGCCGGCTCCTTCACGGCGCTGCTCTGCGCAACCGGATGGGGACTCGTCCTCGGCTTCTGGGAACTGCGAAGCGCCCTTCTCGGCGTCAGCGCCGGCATTTTCGTCGGCCTCGCGGTCCGGATCGCCGGCCGCCGCTCCGACCCGCGGGTCATGCTGCTGGGTGGCGCGCTGTCGCTCTGGTCGTGCCTCCTTGGCAACCTGGTCGGGTTCGCCATCATGGCGGCCCGCGCCCGGGGCCTTTCCGCCGCCGAGGCAATCGTCATCCTGGGGTCGCACGGCGGAGAGTTCCTCATCGAGGACGCACTGACGCCGCTCAATCTCGTGGCGTGTCTCGTCGCGGGAGTCGCGGGGGCGATTGTTTCCAAGCGCGGGTCGGATCCTCAGGCGCTGATCGCGCTCATGGGCGCGGCGGGCGGCGCGCACGTCCAGCCGGGCGACCTCGGTCCGCCCGAAGCGCGGCCCGCGAAGCTGCGCCCGCCGCCGTCGGACCTGACGCCCGTCGTGGAGAAGCGCCTGCCGCTGCGGCACAGCGAGCGCGGCGACGCATCGAAGAAAGATGGCGCTACTTAATCTCCTTGTCCGATACCTCCACGTCGTCCACCCACACCGTGCTGTCCACCTCGGTCGCGCTGATCCCGACCTCCAGCGAGTTGTAGATCGTGTCCGCGAACGGCAGCGTTTGCCCCTTCCCTTCGCAGACCTTCACGCCGTCCTGCCACACCTCGCAGACCCCGTCCTTCTCGTCCAGCTTGATGTGCGCCACCACCCGGAACCACTTCCCCACCGGGATCGGCGTCGGGGTCGTCGGGCGCCAGTGCGGCTTGGGCGGGAATTTCAGCTCGAATCCGAGGCCGGCGTCGGACGTGGTGATGCGGATGCCGGAGTGCCCCTCGATCCATGTCGACTCGAGGTCCATGAGCGTGTAGGGGACGCGATCCTCGACGAAGTACCACGCGCTGTACCAGAAGTCGTCGCCCTTCCGGAAATGAATCAACTCCGTCTCCAGCGACGCCTTCGAGCAGACCATGTCCTTCGAGCGCGCGACGGATTTCGTGCGAAGCGCAGCCTTGCCGCCGTGGGCCTTTGCGGTGGAGGGCTCGACCACGTTGTCGAGGAACGGCGCGCCCTCTTTCAGGATCCGCTGGCGCAGCTTGACGTAGTCCGCGATCTCCCTGGCCTTGGGGGACTGCAGGGTGAACGCCGTCCAGCCGGGTTTCAGGCCGATCAGGTCCTTGATCGTGGCGGCGTCCTCGAACCCGGACTTGAAGTGCCGCGAGACCTCGACCTTGCTGCCGTCGTCTGCGATGCGGAGCACGCGGTCGCCCTCGACGGCGTAGTTCTTCTCGAACCACCCCTTCTCGATGATCCGCTTGTAGAACTCCCACTTCTTCGAGTCGGCGTTGAACAGGTAGGCGACGCCGTCGACGAATGCCACGCGCTTGCCTTCGACCTCGACGGCGGCCTTTTCGAGCTCGGCGTCGGGGGGAACGGGCTCTCCCGAGCACGACACGGCGACGAGCGCGACGAGGGCGGCGGCGGCGAGACGGCGCATGGAGGCTCCGGGAAGCGTGTGTGTCCGGACATACATCCGCCAGCGAGGCGGGGTTTCAGAATCCCACGGTGATCCCGATGAAAAGGAATATCGCATTCATGCGCAGGCGGTTGTTCCCGTAGGAAACCCCGTCCTTCTCGGGGCCCATGTAGTGCTGCATCAGAGACATGAATTCGACGCCGGCCTCGATGCTCACTTCACGAAGGGGGCTGACCCTCAGCGCCACCTCGACGTCCGCAAGCCGCGCGTCCGCCGCCTCTTCGCCCAGGAACATCCGCTGCCGCGACCGGCCGACCCAGGGCAGGCCGAACGCCGCGAGGCGGGCGCGGGACACGAGCGCCAGCGGGCCGCCGATCGGGAAGCGCGTCTCCAGGTTGAGGAACGGCATCCAGGCGAACGTCTCCTCCAGGTCGCCGGTCCCGTGGGGGTGGGTGTAGATGCCGAAGCTGGCGACGGAGTGCATGAGGCCGATCCCGGCCCAGACTTCCGGGATTCCGTCGAGGAAGCGGTGTTCGTACTCGAAGGAGAACTGGCGGAGAAGGATTCCAGTCATGACCCGCGAGCCTTCGGTAAAGGCGTCGTCGTCGAACAGGAAGCTGCCTTGCAGGGTTTTCTTGCCGTCAAACCAGAGCAGTTCGGACTCGAGGCCGACGCGGTCCGTTTCGCTGAGGAACGCGGTGACCCTGTGAGACACAGCACGCGAGCACCAGGGTGAGGAGCCATGGAGGCCGGCGCATGCCGCGGAGGGCGCTTCCTGCACCGGAAACACCCCGTCCGCCCCGGGCCGGCGCGGCGCGACCGCCCGAATTGGAACGGCATGAGGATGTCACGGCAAAGGGCATACGTTCTCCCCGGACCGGTTCGTCTTGAAACTAATATCGTGGAATCGTTTCGGCGAGAACTTCCCTTCGGAAAGTCGCGGCGATTCCTCGCGGGCCGAAACCGCGAGTCGACGGACGCGGCCGAGGTGCCGGTCAAGAAGCCGTAAGCCCGGCTCCGGGTCGCGAGTATGCTGGCGCCCACAGTCGTGCATCGCGGAGGCGCCGGGAACGGACATGAACGAAGCGGGAGAGGCGGATCCGGCCGCAAAACCGGGACGCCGGTTCGGTTGGGAAGTCCCCGCGGTGGCCGCCCTCGGCGTCCTGGCCTGCGTGCTCCTTTTCTGGGGCCTCGGGGAGAAGTACCTGTGGCAGGACGAAGCGGCGACGGCGGTGCTGGGCGAGCGGATGCTGGTCCACGGCCGGCCGCTCGCGTGGGACGGGAGGAATTTCGTCTCCAACGACCTGTTCTCCGAGAAGGACTCGCGCCACATCAACGAGGTCGCCAAGACGCCGCAGGAAGCCGTCGACTACTTCGTGAAGCGCGGCGACTACAAGGCGGATTCCGCGTGGAAGTTCCATCCGTGGGGGCAGTTCGTGGTCGCCGCGGCGGGGCTGAAGGTGTTCGGGCATTCGACGCTCGGGGCGCGGCTCCCCTTTGCCCTCGCCGGCCTTGCGACGATCGCGCTTCTGTATGCGCTGGTCCGCCGCGCCTTCGACAGCCCGCTGATGGCGGTGCTGGCGGTGTTCCTGCTCGTGCTGAATTCCTACTGGATCATGCACAGCCGGCAGGCCCGCTATTACCCGCTCGCGACCTGCATGCTCGTCGCGACGCTGGCGGCCTACGCGCATTGGCAGCGCGGCGGAAGAGGGGGCGCGTTCGCCTTCGTCGTCGCGGCGTGGAGCTTCTTCAACGTCGACTATGGCACCATCGTGCCGGTGCTCGTCGTGCTCTTCGTCGACTCCATCGCGGCCAACCGGAAAAACCTGCCGAAAACGCTCGCGGCGTGGACCGGCCTTGCCGTCGCGCTCGCCCCGCTCGCGCTCTTCTACGGCCTCGCGGATTCTTCACTCCACGCCCGCGTTTCCGCCCAATCCGGGAGCTGGTTCGGGCGGTGGAGCGAAAACCTGTCGAACATGAACACGCACGTCGCGCCGGTCGTCGTTGTGCTGGCCGCCGCGGCGCTTCTCTCCCGACGCTGGAAGAGCCTTCCGCAGCACGAGCGGCGGCTCGTCTCAATCGCGTGCGGCCTCTACGCCGCGCTCATGCTCTGGATCCCGAGCGTCGCGCCGTACCCGTTCCTGCGCTACGTGATCCTTCTCGCCCCCGCCGGCTGCGCGCTCTCGGCCTGGGTTCTCGTCCGCGGCTGCGGCGACCGCGCGCCGCGGCTGGCGCCGGTCGGCGCGCTGCTGCTGGCGGTGACCCCGTGGTTCAGCCTCCCCGCCAGCGCCGTGCTCCCGCTTCTCCCGGCCTCCGCGGGACGCGAAACCGGATGGCTCGTCCGTGCCGAATTCCGTGTCGTTGCTTCCGAAGTCTTCGGCAGCCGCCCCGATCCCAACCGCATCGTCGCCGAATGGCTCAGGAACAACGCCGCACCGGACGACGAAATCCTCATCAACTACGAGGACGTCCCCCTCATGTTCTACCTCCCCAACCCGATCCGCGGCGGCATCGCCGCCTTCCGCGTCGAGGACGATTCCAGGACGCCCCCGCGCTTCGCCGTCATCCGCCGCTCGATCGACTTCGTGGACTGGACCGTGTTCAACCGCGAGATCCAGCGCTACCAGTGGACCCCCGTGCCGCTTCACGCCCCCGACGTCGCCTGGGGAAACAACCCCGACCCCATCGCCGCGACGAAGGACCCGTCAGAAGCGCCGGACATGCTCCTTCTTCGCCGGCACGACGAAGCAGGTCACTGACAGCGTCAAGGTGGACGCCGCTTCCCCGCCCGACGTCTAATGTCTGCATGTCCCGCGGCCCCAACCCTTCCCTCTCGCCCGTTCCGTCCGGCGACGACCGGCGCGCCTCGTCGCGGGCGGCGTTCGAACTGCACGCGCCGTACGAGCCGGCGGGCGACCAGCCCGAGGCGATCGAGAGACTCGTGGCCGGTCTCGATTCAGGCCGCAATGCGCAGACGCTGCTCGGCGTGACGGGAAGCGGCAAGACCTACACGATGGCCAACGTCATCGCGCGCACCGGCCGGCCGACGCTCGTGATCTCGCACAACAAGACGCTCGCGGCGCAGCTCTACGCCGAGTTCCGCGAGTTCTTCCCCAAGAACGCCGTGCACTACTTCGTGTCGTACTACGACTACTACCAGCCCGAGGCGTACATCCCGCAGAAGGACATCTATATCGAGAAGGACGCGGACATCAACGAGGACATCGACCGGCTGCGGCTGGCGGCGACGTCCGCGCTGCTCAGTCGCGACGACGTGGTCGTCGTCGCTTCCGTCTCGTGCATCTACGGCCTCGGCACTCCCGCGGACTACCGGGCGATGGTCGTCCCGATCCGCACCGGGCACGACATCCCGCGCGACCGGCTGCTCCGCCGCCTGATCGAACTCCAATACGAGCGCAACGACGCGGCCCTGACGCGCGGGAAATTCCGGGTGAAGGGCGACATCGTCGAGATCTACCCGGCCTATGCGGAAACGGCCGTGCGCGTCCGGCTCTTCGGCGACACCGTGGAGAAGATCACCGAGATCAACCCGGTCACGGGAAGCGACCTGTACCTGTACGACGACTACACGGTGTATCCCGCGAAGCACTTCGTCACCCCGCAAGACAAGATGGTGAGCGCGATCGAGGCGATCCGCGACGAGCTGACGGGGCGGCTGGCGGAGCTGCGGGGCGAGGGGAAACTGCTGGAGGCGCAGCGGCTGGAGGCGCGGACGAAGTACGACCTGGAGCTTCTGCAGGAGGTCGGGTACTGCAACGGGATCGAGAACTACTCGCGCCACCTGAGCGGGCGGAAAGCCGGGGAGCGGCCGGCGTGCCTGATCGACTATTTCCCGAAGGGGTTCCTGACGATCGTGGACGAGTCGCACGTTTCGGTGCCGCAGATCGGCGGGATGTACAACGGCGACCGGGCGCGGAAGGAGACTCTGGTCGCGCACGGGTTCCGGCTTCCGTCGGCGCTGGACAACCGGCCGCTGAAGTTCGCGGAGTGGGAGACGGTCGTCGGGCAGACGGTTTTCGTGAGCGCGACGCCGGCGCCGTACGAGCTGAAGCGGTCCGGCGGCGTGCCCGTGGAGCAGATCATCCGGCCGACGGGGCTGATCGACCCGACGATCGTGGTGCGGCCGGCGGAGGGGCAGGTGCCGGACCTGATCCGCGAGATCAAGGACCGCGCGAAGAAATCCGAGCGGGCGCTCGTGACGACGCTGACGAAGCGGCTCGCGGAGGACCTGTCGGAGTACCTCGGCGAGGAGGGCGTGAAGGCGAAGTACCTGCACTCCGAGATCCAGACGTTCGAGCGCGTGCAGATCCTGAAGGAGCTGCGGCAGGGCGCGCACGACTGCATCGTCGGCGTGAACCTGCTGCGCGAAGGGCTCGACCTGCCCGAGGTGACGCTCGTCGCGATCCTCGACGCCGACAAGGAAGGCTTCCTGCGCAGCGAGACGTCGATCATCCAGACGATCGGCCGCGCCGCGCGCAACGTGGACGGCAAGGTGATCCTGTACGCCGACAAGATGACGGCGTCGCTCGAGCGCGCGATCGGCGAATCGAACCGCCGCCGCGAGATCCAGCTCGCCTACAACGTGACGCACAGCATCACGCCGCGCACGATCAAGAAGGCGATCCAGGAGGGGATCGAGGGCGAGATCCGCGCCAAATCGATGGCCCGCGCGCTGGTCGGGCTGACCGAGAAGGACTACGAGACGGGGGAAGCGATCCTGGAGCTCGAGCGCGCCATGCTCGAGGCGGCCGACCAGCTCGATTTCGAGAAAGCCGCGGAACTGCGCGACGCGATCCGGCACCTCAAGGACAAGGCGGGGACGCTGCGGGACGCGGGGGCGACGGACGTGGAGGCGGTGACGGGGGTCAAGCGAGGACGGAAGGCACCTCCCTCACCGAAGAGGAAGCGGCGGTAGGGCGGATGGCGTTTCGGGTTTGCGGGTTCAGTTCGGAGTTCGGGGTTCGGCGTTCCGGGACGTTCAGAGTTGGGGTTGCGGGTGCAGTTGCGGTTGTGTTTCGAGTCGAACCGGACTCCGCCAACTGCTGACAACCCGAATCCCGAAACCTCCCGGAACGCGGAACCCCGAACTCCGAACCGAACTCACAAACCCGCAACTCCCCCCCCCTACCTCGGCGGGGGCGGCTGCTCCCCTCCCGTCCCTTTCCCCGGATCCCATTCCATCCCTTCCCCGAGCAGGTCCTCCATCCGCCTCTCCACCAGCTTGTCCTTCGACTCGCGCCGCTTCGCCATCGTCTCCTTCAGGCGCGTCAGCTCGTCCGCCAGCCGCTTCAATTCCTGCTCGCGGTCCTCCTCGCGCAGGTCGAACAGCTTGCCCAGCACGTCTTTCAGCTCCTTGCGCTCGGCCGTCGTGTCCTGGTTCTCCCCGGCCCCGCGGATCTTCTCGGCCAGCTCGTTCGCCCGGTAGTCCAGCTTGCGCTGCGACATCCGCCGCTCGTAACGCTTCGGGTCGTTCTGCTTCATCGCGAGCAGGTCGCGGACTTCCATCGCGATCTGCGTCACGGCGCGCTCGTACTCGTCGGGCCGCTGCTGCTTGAGCTCGCCCAGACGCTCCAGCCTCGTCGGCTCGTTCTCCTTAAGCCACGCCATCGCCTTCTCGCGGTCCTCCGCGGACACCGGCGTCCGCATCGGCCGCGGCCCCATCCCCGGCTCGCCGGGTCCGCCCGGCTCCCCCGGAGGACGCCCCGGCCCCGGACGGTCCCCACCCGGCCCCATCCCCTCGCCCCCCGGCGGCGGCCCCATCGAACGCAGCTTTTTCTCCACCTCCCCGCGCTCCGCCTGGAGCCGCTTCGCCTCGTCGCGAAGCTTCGCCTCTTCCTCTTTCGACATCGAGCCGTCCTGGAAGCGCCTCTCGATGGCCGCGAGGCGGTCGTCGAGGTCGCGCATCTTGTCGTGAAGGGCGCGGCGTTCCTCGTCGCCGCCGCCGGCCGGCCCGCGGGGCGGGCGGCCCGGCCCGTCCGGAGGGGGCGAGCCCTGGGCGAACGACAGGGACGAGAGCGCGGCGAGGAGGGCGAAGGTGGCGATGCGGGTCATGGCTGGCCTCGTGTCAGAATTTGTCGGGGGAGACGGAGATTTCGTCGAGCGTGTCGTAGAACGAGTCCACGGCGGCGTTCGAGTTTCCGAACCAGACGGCGGTGCGGTCGAAGGCGGTCGAGGCGACGCTCGTGCCGCGGATTTCCTGGACGGCGTCGGCGAGGGTCGAGAGGGTCTCGGACTCGGTGTCGGCGGCGGGGACCCACGCCAGGGCGCTCGGCGTGGCCTTGCGCGGTGCGGGAGCGGGCGTCGGGGCGGGAGTCGGGGTCACGACCGGCTTGTCCGTGCCTCTCGCGATGTCGACGGGCTTCTTCGCATCCCACGAGCCGAGCTTCCACGCCAGCACGGCCGCCGACAGCGCGACGAGCGCGACGGCGGCGGCGGCCCAGAAGCGGAACGCCGGCGCGACGCGGACCGGCGCCTCGCGGAGCAGCATCGCGCCGAGCGCTTCCCGCGTCTCGCGGGACGGCGCTTCGCGCGGGACGTGCTTGAGGATCTCGAGGCCGTCGTTGAGCGCGCGGATCTCGACGGCGCAGGCGGGGCACCGCGAAGCATGCTCGCGCACGCTCGCCGCCTCCGCCGGGGCCGCTTCCCCGCACGCCGCCAGCAACGCCAGGTTCCGGATGTCTTCGCAGCTCACGGTCGTTCCTCCAGGACTTCGCCGGCCAGGACTTTCTTCAGGTTCAGAAGCGCGTATCTCATTCGCCCGAGCGCCGTGTTGAGCGGGCACCCGGTGACTTTCGCGATCTCCTTGAACGACAGCCCGCCGTACATCCTCAGCGACACCACCTCGCGCTGGTCCTTCGGCAGCCCGGCCAGCGCTTCCTGCAACTTCGCCGTCATGATTCCCCGGTCGATCCTGTCCTCGGCCGGCTCCTCGTTTCCCGGCACCTGCGCGCCGGGGTTTTCTTCCCCGTCGAGACTTGCCATCGGCTTGTCCCGAAGGACGTCCATCGCGCAGTTCCTCGCGATCGTGAACAGCCAGCCCTCGAACGACCCGGTCGGTTTCCAGTCGGGGAGCGCCCTGAGGGCGCGCAGCATGGTGTCCTGAAGCGCGTCCTCCGCGCGGACCCTGTCTCCGGTCATCCGACAGAGGTACCCCATGAGCGGCCCCTGGACCTGATCGACGAGCTTGGCCAGGGCCGCGGGGTCGCCTCGTTGGCACTGCCGGACGAAGTCGAGGTCCATCGCGGCTCCTGCTATGACCAACGGGGATGGGGGCGGGTTATTGTAGGCATTTGTAAGAAGATGTGGTCTGCCCTGCCCCGCACCCTTTACAGCCGGAGCTGCCCATGACTCGCGCCCGGATCGCGCTCGCCCTCCTCCCCGTGCTGTCCGCGGGGTTTGCCGTTGGCCGCCTCCCGTTTCCCACGACCTCCGCCGAGGATCCGCCCGCGGCGGAAGCGGAAACATTCACGTGCCCGTTCTGCACGCAGGACGTCGAGATCCCCGACACGCCGGCGGGGGCGTTCATGAAGGTGAAGATCGGCGTCGCGACCGAGAATATCGCGCTGCTCAAGGCGAACCTCGTGGGGTTTGAAGGGGCGAATACGCGCGACGCCGGGGCGGCATTGCGCACTCTCACGGCGCAGCTCATGAAGGTCGACATCAAGGGGGACGCGGCGGTGCTGGTGCTGGCGATGGGGAACGGCGTGGTCGACCTGCCTGCGATCCGGGACGGCGGGCAGTGGAAGGTGGACATCCGGGCCTACCGCGACCAGCAGGTGGCGGGCGCAGGGCGAGCAGTGCTCGCGGAGCTCCACGGCCGGGTGAAAAAGTACTTCGAGCTGAAGGGCGACGCGCCCCGCAGCGGCGTCCAGCTCTGGGACGACCTGAAGGCGGCGGGGTTGCTCGAGGTTCGCCTCCTGAACACCCCCCGGGACGCCGTCCGGGTCTCCCCGGAGGAATTTGAGAGCGGAAACTGGTCCCACGCCGGTTTCCACGTCACCCTCGACGCCATCACCCGGGACCTGCCCCCCGGGAAACCCGTCCTCTGGGAGAAGACCCCCCGCGACGGAAAGCGCCTCGTGCTCTACGCTTCCAGCGTCGTCGTCGAGCTCGATTCCGAAGCCTTCGACGCCGCCCTCGAAAAATACGAGGGCGACCCGGGCAAATAGGTTTTGACTCTTCCCCGCCCTGCGTCCTAGACTTCCGCCTCATTGAAGCGGGGGCTGTCTTTCGAGTCCGGCTACAGGAGGATCGCATGCTGAAGGTTTGCCGCATCGCGCTCGTCACGATGGCGTTGCTGTCGACGACCCTGTTCACGGGGCCGGCCCAGGCCGGGATGGTTTCGACGCCGAAGGCGCCGGCCACGTCGAAGGCCGATGTCGAGGTGGCTATCCTGAAGGCGGCGGCGGAGCGCGCGGGGATGCAGGGCGCGCAGGTCGCTGCAGCCGCGACGATGCTGTCGTCGGAAGCGCGGTCGATGGCGGTGGCGCACGTGATGGCGACGGAGAACGCGGGGAACGCGCTGGGCGTGGTGGCGATCTGCGCGGGCGTGATCGCGGTCGGCGTCGTGGTGCTGTCGGAGCTGCTCTGGGACCACGGGTTCCTGACGAGCTACCTGCCGTAACGAAGGGACGAAACGAAGAGAGCCCGGCCTCGAGCCGGGCTCTTTTTTTTTAGGGCTGCCGGAGGAGTTCGCGGATTTCGGCGGCGGCCGCGGGGTCGAGCCCGTCCTTTTCGGCGCGCGACAGGAACTCGGTCGCCTCAGCGCGGTCTCCCGCCGCCAGCGCCGCTCGCGCCGCGCCGGCCCAGAACGGCGCGCGCTTCGCCGCTTCGCCGTCCCCGTACGCCTCCGCCCCGCGCTTCCAGGACGCCAGCGCATCGCGCGGCCGGCCGAGTTTCAGCGCCACCGTCCCCTGCGTGTCGAGCGCCTGGAACCACGGCTCGGAGCGGCGCACGCACTGCTCCTCCGCCGCGAGCGCGAATTTCCAGGCCTCCTCCGGCTCGTCCATCTTCTCGGAGAGCAGGTACGCAAGGTTGTTGGCGCACGATCCGCCGGCGTGCGCCCCGCGGCGGTACGCCTTGATCGCCTGCACGACGTTCGACTCCTGGAAGAAATAGATGTTCCCCAGCGCGAGCGCCGCGTCGACCCGCCGGCTGTCCTGGTCGATCGCCCGCCGATACTCGATCTTCGCAAGCTTGATCAGCTTGCGCTGCTCGTAATCCAGCCCGATCAGGTAGTGCGTCCGCGCGTCGACGAAAGTGGGCGGGAAGGGCGGCTCTTCCAGCTTCCGAAGGTAGTCGTCCTCGTTGTAGGGGATCTTCGAAACGTCGGGGGCGGCGAAGAGCGTGTAGCGATGCGTGTGGTTCCAGATCTTCTCGAAATCGGCGCGCGCGAAAACGCGGACGGCGCCGCCGTAGTCGGCGCAAACGATCTCGCCCTCGGAGGCGCCAATGACCAGGTAGTAGTGGAACGCCAGCGGGGCGATCTCGACCATCGCGATCGCGGGAATACCCGCCGCCAGCGCCGCCGCGAGCGTCTCGTCAGGGCACCCCGGCGCCGCGCGCGTCGCCAGCCCCTGCCGCGCCATCCACCCCGCGATCGCTAGCGGGCTCGTCCCGCCCTTCGTCTTCTCGCAGATCGCCTCGGAAATCTCCTTCACGTCCGCCGGCTTCCCGTTCAGCGCGAGCACCGCCGCGACCACCTCCGGCCCGCAGTCCAGGAACCCGCCATGCGGCAGGCTCGCCTGTACCTGCACTTTCCCCGGCGGCGGCGCTTCCACACGCTCCCCCGGCGTGCCGCACGCCGACAAAAAAAGAGGCATGGCCAGCGCGGCCATGCCTCCCAGGGATCGATACGCGTTCACTTAGTGTTCCGGGTAGAACGTCTCGAACAGGACCAGCACCACGCCGACGACGACCGCCGCCGCAATTCCGATCACCAGGCCGACGCCGCCCGCGTTCCGGGTCGCCTCGACGTGGCTCGTGAGAAGCGCCAGCTCCGGCGTGGTCAGCTTGTCCAGCTTCGACTCCAGCACCGACGGATTCACCCCCGACTCCGCCAGCCGGCACTTCAGAAGCTCCTTCGCGGCTTCGCGCTGAATGTCCGCGGCGTCCTGCTTGGGGGTGGAGACCATGCCCGCGGAAGCGGGCGTGGAGAACAGGATCGAGGACACGGTCGCAATCACGACGAGCGCGCACCGAAGGGCTTTCAGCATACCTTTCCTCCGAGTCGGACTGAAGGGAACCCCCGCCAACAGTGGCGCGAATTATAGGGATGGGGGTGCGGGGGGCAAAGAGAAAACGGCAGGGGCCGGGGGAGGGCGGGTTTGGGAATGGGTGGGCTGGGGCTCGGGCGGGGGCGTGGGCATCAAGGCAAAGCGACAGAAGACCGCCCTCTGCCCTCGCCCGAGCCCCCGCCCACCCCATCCCCCTCCCGCCGTCCCCCATCCCCTGTCGTTTTACCCCTTTAACGAACCCCAATTCTCCCCCACCGCCACGTCCACTTTCAGCGGCACCTGGAGTTCCATCGCCTTCTCCATCCCTTCCGTCACGATCGCAACCAGCCGCGGCACTTCCCCTTCGGGCGCTTCAAACACAAGCTCGTCATGGACTTGCAGCAGCATGCGCGCCCGGAGTCCGCTGTCGCGCAGCGCCCGGTCCACCCGGATCATCGCCACCTTGATCAGGTCTGCCGCGCTTCCCTGCACCGGCGCGTTGACCGCCATGCGCTCGGCGGCGGAGCGGAGGTTGCCGTCGGAGGCGTTGATGTCGGGAAGGGGCCTGCGTCGGCCGAGGAGGGTGCGGACGTAGCCGGTCTTTCGGGTTTCCTCGAGTGTGCGGTCGAGGAAAGCGCGGACGCCGGCGTAGCGGCGGAAATAGGCGTCGATGTATTTTGCGGCGGAGGCGCGGTCGATGCCGAGGGACTGGGCGAGGCCGTGGGCGCCCATGCCGTAGATGACGCCGAAGTTGACGACCTTGGCGTGGGCGCGCTGGTCCTTGGTGACCTGGTCCTCGGGGATCCCGAAGACTTCGGCTGCGGTGCGCGCATGGACGTCCTTGCCGCTGCGGTAGGCGTCGAGAAGTGCGGGGTCGCCGGAGACGTGCGCGAGCAGCCGCAGTTCGATCTGCGAGTAGTCCGCGCTCACCAGCTTCCACCCCGGCTCGGTCACGAACGCGCGGCGGATGCGCCGCCCCTCCTCCGTCCGGATCGGGATGTTCTGGAGGTTGGGGTCGTTCGACGACAGCCGCCCTGTCGCCGCGACCGCCTGGCTGTACGTGGTGTGGATCCGTCCGGTCGCAGGGTTGATCGCCGCCGGGAGCGCGTCCACGTACGTCGACTTGAGTTTCGCCAGCATCCGGAACTCCACGATCCGCGCGGGCACCGGGTGCTCCGCCGCCAGCCCTTCCAGCACCCCCGCGTCCGTCGAGAATCCCGTCTTCGTCTTGCGCCCCGGCGTCAGCTTCAGCTTCTCGAACAGGATCCGCTGCAGCTGCTTCGTCGAGTCGATGTTGAACGTCTCCCCCGCCGCCTCGAAGATCGCGTCGCGCATTGTCGCGAGCCGCCGGTCGAATTCCGCGCCGAGCGTCGCGAGGAACCCGGCGTCGACGCGCACGCCGGTGCGCTCCATGCGGAAGAGCACTTCGAGCAGCGGCATCTCGACGTCGCGGAACAGCGACGCCAGTCCTTCCTTCTCGAGCTTGGGCGGCAGGATTTTCGCGAGCCGCCCCGCGACGTCGGCGGTTTCGCATCCGGCGGCGGAAGCGCTGGCGACGTCGACGCTGTCGAACGAGACGGCGCCGCGGCCGCGGCCGGCGAGGTCGGCGGCGGGGGTCATGCGGGCGCCGAGGTGGGCGATGGCGAGGGACTCGAGGTCGTTGGGCTTGGCGGGATCGAGGACGTACTCGGCGAGCATCGGGTCGCACGCGAGGCCGTGGACCGCGATCCCGAGCCGCGCGAGCACGAGCAGGTCGAACTTCGCGTCGTACGCAGATTTCGCGATCGCGGCGTCTTCGAAGAGCGGACGCAGCGCCGCGAGCGTTTCATCCCGCGGCGGCTGCTTCGGCGCCAGCATCGGGCTGTGCCCGAGCGGGACGTACGCGCCGTCGCCGGCCCCGGTCGAGAACGCCATCCCGACAAGTGCCGCGCGCATCCCTTCCCGCGACGTCCCGAGCACCGCAAACGAGAACGCCCCCGCGGCGCGCAGCCCCGCGGCCAGTTCCCGCACTCCCGCCGACGTCTCGACCGCCCGGTACCCCGCCCGCGACAGCGCCTGCTCTTCCGCCGGCAGGTCCTTCAGCAGCCGCGTGAATCCGAATTTCGTGAAGAGCGCCCGGAGCGCCGCGGGGTCCGCCGGCTTGAGCCGCAGCTCGTCCAGCGACTCCGCCACCGGCGCGTCCGTCCTCACCGTCACCAGCATCTTCGACAGCCTCGCGTCGGCGGCATGGTCGCGCAGCGCCTGCGCGATCTTCGGCCGCCCCGCGAGATCGGGGTTGGCGAGAAGCGCCTCGACAGTCCCGGCCTTCTGCACCAGCGCGGCCGCGGTCTTCTCGCCGATTCCCGGGACGCCGGGGACGTTGTCCACCGAGTCCCCCATCAGCGCCAGCAGCTCCACGATCCCCTCCGGCGGCACCCCCCACTTCTCCTTCACCTCCGCGGGCCCGCTCATCCGGTCCTTCATCGTGTCCAGCAGCTTCACCTTCTCCGTCACCACCTGGCACAGGTCCTTGTCGCCGCTCGCGATCACGACGTCCATCCCCGCGGCCTCGCCGCGCCGCGCGAGCGTCGCGATCGCGTCGTCGGCCTCGAACCCCGGCGTCTCGACGAGCGGCGCGCGAAACGCCCGCACCACGTCGCGGATCGGGTCGAACTGCACCACCAGCTCGGGCGGCGTCTCGGACCGAGTCGCCTTGTACTCCGCGTACGCCTCGTCCCGGAACGTCCTCCCCTTCGGGTCGAACACCACCGCCAGGTGCGTCGGCTTCAGCTCGCGCACCAGCTTCTGCAGCATCGACACGAACCCGTAGATCGCGCCCGTCGGCGCGCCGTCCGGCGACGACAGCCGCGGCAGCGCGTGGAAGGCGCGGAAGATGAAGTTGGGCGCATCGACGAGCACGAGCGTTTCGCGTGGCATCCGTCGAAGCGTAGGCCGCCGTGCGGCGGCGGGCGAGGAATTGCTCACTGCAGTTACGAGTTGCGGGTTGGGGGGTGGGGGGGACGGCGGAAAAGGGCCCCCCCGGGGGGGGGCGGGGCGGGGCGC
>CAZPWT010000032.1:0-12857 GCA_964590435.1 uncultured Planctomycetia bacterium | reverse complement strand
TCGACTACGTGAAGTCCCTCATGACCTGCCTTCTTCAACATCTCTCTGGCCTTCCCGACTGCTTCCGCAGGGCACAAGAGTCGACGCGCGAACGATAGAACATGCTTGCCATCGACCTCGGTGAGGAACTCGCATTCGTCCACTCGTCTCGCTGGACCGGAGCGAAGCTGAATGCTCTTCCCAAAAAACTCCGGGTCGATTTCGAGGAGTCGGGCGACCTCGCTGACACTTGGCTTTCGGGTGCTGGGGACTCCTTCTTTCATCAAACCACCGGGGATGCGCCACTCCCGCTGCTGGAAGTAGGAGAGCAGCTCGTCATCGACTCCGCGCTCGCACGGATAGAAGAGACCGGCAAGGGCCCGAAAACAGTTCAGCTGAACCTCGAACGATTGAATCCCGAAGGTTGCGAGATGGAGGATCGTCTGCAGGAATCCTACGGTTCCGCCGAGCGAAGTGGGCTGCTTGACGTCCATGAGTCCGGGGTCCCCAGTGTCGGCACGAATTCTCTCCAGCAGTTCCTTGGGCACCGTGATTGACGAAACCCCCGTGGCTACGGGTGACACGACAACTCCACCGCTTCCGTCCGGAGCGACTGCCATGGGTGTATTCAGGTCAGGACAGGATTGGGCCATCTTGAGGAATGAGTCAAGTCGCTCCAGGAGGGTCTGCAAGTCCGCAAGTCGAGCGGCCATGGAGACTCCCAGTCCGCTGTAACCCTCGTAAGTCTCGCCAATCGGCACGTAAAGCACGGGGAGCGCGCCGAGCGTCCGCAGCGACACGTTGTCGTACTCAAGAGCGAAAGTTCCGAATTTTTCAGAATGAGCCGGCACGTCCGATGGATTCAGGTGTGTGAAAGAAATCCGGCGCTCCATGCTCACGTGACCCTCTCGCCGTTTTGAGAGGCCCTTGGATTCACCCGGCCAGGGAGTGACCTCTGGCGCAAGGAGGAAGCCGGAATCAATCATCGACGCGAGAATTGCTAGCCCCTTCTCCGTCTCCGCCGGGGTGTTCTTTCCTCTACGCGGGAACGAGTGGTAGTGAAACCAGTCGGGAAGATTGGATTTTCGCGAGTTGTCCACGGCAACTTCTCCTCCCTCGAAAGTCCACGCGCTCAGGCCACCTTCAGGCGACGAACGAAGGCAACCGCGGTGCGATCCCAGGAAGTGCACTGTCCAGAAATGTCGTCGTCACGACTGCTGCTCCCTCTCCCTCAACCACGACTCCAAAATCACCTGCGCCGCGACGGTATTCGTGTGCGCCCGCTTCGCGCCCTTGGACATCTTGAGTCCGCGCAGGCTGTCCTCCGCCTCGACGCTCGACAGGCGCTCGTCCCAGTACTCGAGCGGCACGGCGATGCGCGCGGCGAGCGCGTCGCCGAACTCCCTCGCGATCCTCGCGCGGGGGCCTTCGCTTCCGTCCATGTTCAGCGGCAGACCGACGACGACGATCTCGGCGCGCTTCTCCTCGACGAGCCTCGCCAGTTTGTCGAGATCCTCTTCCCAGTCCTTCCGATCCATGACGGGGATGCCGAGGACCATGCCGCCGGGGCCGCTGACGGCGAGGCCGACGCGCTTGTCGCCGGTGTCGATGCCGAGGGCGCGGATCACAGGAGGCCCGCGCGTTTCTGCGCCTCGAGGAGGTCGACGAGCTTTTTGACGTCCTGCGCGCGGTCGCGGCGGCAGACCAGCGTAGCGTCCTTCGTGCGGACGATGACGAGGCCCTCGACGCCGACGGCGGCGACCAGGTGACCGTCGGTCAGCACCGTGCAGTCCGTCGATTCGACCGCGAGGAAGTCCCCCAGCGCGGCGTTCCCCGCGCCGTCCTGCGGCAGGTACGGCCCCACCGACGCCCAGCTCCCTACGTCGTCCCACCCCCACGCCGCTTCGATCACCCTCACGTCCGGCGCCTTCTCCATCACCGCGTAGTCGATCGACACCTTCTCGATCCGAGGGAACTCGCGCGCCAGCACCGCCGCCCCGCCGCGCCGGATCTTCTCCAGCGCCGCCCCGATCGCAGGCTTGTACCGCGCGATCGCCGCCAGGATGTCCTTCGCCCGCCAGCAGAAAATGCCGGCGTTCCACAGGAAGCGCCCGTCGGCGAGGTACTTTTTCGCCGTGGCGAGGTCCGGCTTTTCGACGAAGCGCTCGACCATGAACACCGGCACGCCCTTCGACGCCCCGGCGCGCGCCCCGCGGCGGATGTAGCCGTATCCCGTCGCGGGCCCCGTCGGCTTCACGCCGAACACGTACAGCCCGCCGCTCTTCCCCGCCGTCGCCGCGGCCGCCGCGAGCGACTTCCGGAACGCCGCCGCGGGCCGGATCACGTGGTCCGCCGGAAGCACCACCATCACCGCGTCCGGGTCGCGCTTCGACACCAGCGCCGCGCCCAGCCCGATCGCGGCCGTCGTGTCGCGCCCGTCGGGCTCGCCGACGATCTGCCGTGCCGGGACGCCGGGAAGCGCCTTGCGCATCGCCGTCACCGTCGCGCGATTCGTCAGCACATGGACGCGCGAGGGCGGCACCAGCCCGCGCAGCCGCTCGACCGTCTCGGCGATCATCGGTTTCTTCCCGGCGATCGCGAGCAGCTGCTTGGGCGTGGCCCGGCGCGACAGCGGCCAGAACCGCTTGCCCGAACCACCCGCCAGTACAAGTGCATGGAGCATCACCCGCGATGATAACAACCCCAGCGGCGCTCGAACCCGAGCCGTCATTTCCCGGCCGCTCGCCGCTCGCCGCTCGCCGCTCGCCGCTCGCCGCTCGCCGCTCGCACCGCCTTTCGCCTTGCTCCCCACCGCCTCCGGAGAGTACAAGCCCTCCACAACCCACACCGCGGTGACCCCCCCTGGGCGCCTTCCGCCTCCTCCTCTGCTGGCTCATCGTCGCTTCGCACGTCACCCCCGAGGGCTCGGGCGCGGCGCGATTCACCGGACCGCTCGGCCTGCTGTCGTTCTACGCCGTGAGCGGGTACTACATGACGCTCACGCTCACGACGACCTACGCCGCGCCGGGGGCCCTTCGCGCCTACTTCGCCAACCGCGCGCTCCGCCTGCTGCCGCTCTACTTCGTCTGCCTCGCGGCCGCGGCGGGGCTGATGTTCGCGAACGACAACCCGACGCGGGCGGCGTGGGGCGAGGTGAAGGGCGGGAGCGCGGTCGCGGCGGCGGCGGGGCAGGTGGTGCCGCTCGGGCAGGAAGCGTTCCACTGGATGGAGATCCGGGACGGCGGGCTGGCGTACACGCCGGCGTTCCGCACGACGGCGTCGCAGGCGTGGCACCTGCTGCTCCTGCCGACGTGCTGGTCGCTCTCGATCGAGTGCTGGTTCTACCTCGTCGCGCCGTGGATCGTGCGGCGCGGCGTCGGCGCGCGGCTCGCGGTCGCGGCGGGGTCGTTCGGCGTGTGGGGCGCGATGTTCGCGCTGAAGCTCGCGCCGGACCCGTGGATCTACCGGTTCTTCCCCGCGGCGCTCGTCTTCTTCATGGCCGGCTCGCTGGCACGCTCGTTCCACGTCGAGCACCGCGCGACGGTGGAAGCGGCTGTCGCGCGGCCGGCGCTGCTCGGCATCGGCATCGCGGCGCTGTTCGCGGGGGTGATCGCCTGGCGTCTCGCGGCGCCGGCGCTTCCTGAGAAACCGATGGTCGCCGTCCTGGTCCCGCTGTACGCGGCGATCGTGATCGCGATCCCGTTCCTGTTCCGCTCGGCGGCGGTGCACCCGATCCTGGGGTTGCTCGACCGGTTCCTCGCGAACCTCGCTTACCCGATTTTCCTGCTGCACTACCCGGTACTGCGGCTGACCGGGTGGACGAGCCCGGTCGCGGTGCTGGCGGCGAGCGCGGGAGTCGGCGCGGTGGCGTGGCTGGTTGTGGACGTGCCGATGGCGAGGTTCAAGCGCAAGCCGGCGACCGGTTAGCGCCCGCGCAGTTTCCGCACGAGTTCGATCACCTGAAGCGCCCCCCTGTTTCCCGGGCGCAGCTTGAGCGCGGCGTTCGCGTGCATCTCGGCCTCGTCGAGCGCCGAGGCCTGCTGCGTCTGCAGGAGCAGGCTGGCGAGCTGGACGCGGACGTCGGCATTGTCAGCGGCGGCGAGCGCGTCGCGCAGGGTGCGAATGGCGCCGGGAAGGTCGCCGCGCGTCGTGTACCAGAAGGCGAGGTTCTGCCAGGCGCGGCCGTACTTCGGCGCGAGGCGCGTGGCCTCGCGGAATTCCTCCTCCGCGCCGGCGACGCCCTTCTCCCCCAGCACCGCGCCGAGGTTCCCGTGCGCCTCGGGGTACCCCGGCCAGAGGCGGATCGCCGTTTCGTAGTCGGCCTGGGGGTCTTCGCGGAAGAGCGCCCGCAGCGTGCCGATGCGGTAGCTCCGGACCGCGGCGGCGCGGCGCTTCCCTTCGCCCCACGGCCAGAGTCCGCCCGGCTCACCGGCCGCGACCGCGGGCACGGCGGGCGGTGCGAGGCGCTTCACGAGTTCGCGGTTGACGCCCTCGCGGCGCGCGAACACCACGGCGCACTCGTCGCGCCAGACGAGCGCCCAGTCGGGAGACGCCGCGAGCCACTGGATCGCGGTGCGCGTGCCGTTGGACTGGTGGGTGAGGAGGGCGAGCTCAAGGTTGTAGCGGGCGGCGTAGGCGGCGAAGCACTCGGCGGGGCGCTCGGCCGCGTTGTTGAACTCCTCAAGCGTCTCGAGGTTCCAGTCGCCCTCGGAGTTCATCGTCGGAAGCGAACGCGGGAACATCGCGAAGTTGTAGTACGAGCCCGCGTCCCAGTTCACGAACGCGTGCCCCTTGAAGCCTTCGCGCGTCAGGAAATCGCAGGCGTCCACGGGAAGCGAGATGTGCGACAGCCCGAGGCCGGCGCGCCGGACGGTGCGCTCGTTGACGGCCGCGAGGTCGGAGGTCGAGAGGGCGGCGGCGAAGGCGAGGAGAAGGCCGAGCGCCGCGGCGCCGGCGAGGCGGATGCGCGGGGCGGCGGGCTGGAAGCGGGCGAGCAGGTCGGCCGCGACCTCGTGGATGTTGCGGGCGATGACCGGGAACAGCAGCACGCCCGCGATCGCGATGTTGCGGCGGATCGTGAACGCGGCCAGCGCCCCCGCCGCGAACAGCACCGCGTCCATGAACCGCGCCCGGCGGCGGTTCGCGGCGAGCGCGAGCGCGGCGAGCGGTATTACGACCCACACGGCGCGCAGCGAAACGCTCGGGAACGCCACGTCGTCCGTCACCCCCTGCATCTCCGTGATGAACCCTCGGTACCACTCGGGACCGCTTCGAGAACGCAGCATGTAGTCCGACGTCACGGTCAGGATCCCCCAGCCCTGCGGATTCACGAGCAGCGCCACGCACGACGCCGCACACGCCAGCCCCCAGACCTTCGCGCCGCGACGGTCGCCCTTCCGCCACGCCACCGCGGCCGGGATCAGGAGCAGCCCCGGGAGGCCGACGTTGACCGAGTGGATGTTCGCGCCGATCAGCGCGACGACCGGCGCCGCCCAGACCCACTTCCCCGCCGCCGAACCGCGCGCGGCGACGGCGAGCATGGCGGCGAGGGCGAGGTGGATGGAAAGCTCGGAGCGGATGTCCCAGCGCTCGTACATGAGCAGCGCCGCGAGGAAGGTGGCGAGCGCGCAGGCCCACGGCCCGGCGGGGCGCGACGCCCCCCAGAGGAGCGCGAACGTCAGCGCGACGATGAGGATCTTCGCGATCGTCAGGCCGCTCCAGCCGCCGATGGAATACACCACCCACGTCCCCACCTGGAACAGCCACCGGTCCTGGTACAGGAACCCGCCGCGCTTCGCGGTGATGAAGACCTCCGGCGCGGGGAGATGCTTTTCCTGGAGGATGAAGCGCCCCTTGGCGAGGTGGACGCCGACGTCGTAGTTGTAGACGTCGCAGGCGCCGAGGGCGGAGAGGAAGGCGAGAATCGCGAGCCCCCAGAGGAGCCAGGCGCGCCGGCTGGCCGGGACGGGCGGCGGCGAGGGGTCGGCGGGGAGGTCGGGGGGATTCGCGACGGGCGCGGCCATCATGAGGGGTCGAAGTCTAGCACGGGGGTTGGGCGGGGAAACGGCAACTACAACGATTCAACTTCCAAGGAAACGGAGAACTACAAAGGGACAACTTCAAGGCAGGCCAAGGAGGGTGACGCGGTCCCCGCTGCCGAACCCGCTTGAAGTTCGCCTTTTGCAGTTCTCCGTTTCCTTGGAGATTCGCCGTTTTGTAGTTGCTGTTTCCGGAGCCGTATCCGGCCTTGATTCCCCCACGCAAACGGGCTACAACTCACCCATGGCGAATTCACATAAACCCCGCCCGGACAAGGACCTCAGCGAAGCGGCGGCTTCGGTCTTCGAGAAGGTCAAGCGCATCAAGGCCGAGAATCCCGAGGTTTCGCGCAAGATTGACCGGCTGGAAGCCGACATCAGGAAGAAGATCGTCGACATCAAGGCCCTGGTTGGCCAGATGGCCCCGGGGGACCGCGACTTCGTCACCGTCCTCATCGTCAACGGGATCCATCGAACCGCGGATGAAGTCCTCATCGAGTGAGAGCCTGACCCCCGCGATCCCGACGGCCGCGCCGCCGGCGCCGCGCGTCTGGTTCGAGGACACGGTCCGCCCGCTCGGCGGCTGGCGCGGGATGGTGGCCGCCGCCGCGACCGCTTCCCTCCGCACCGTCGGCCGCACCTGGAGACTCGTCGAGCGCCGGAACGAGGAGTACACGGCCCACCGGCTGCTGGGCGAGCGCAAGAACGTCCTCCTCGCGCTGTGGCACGACCGCATCCTCTACACGCTCTGGTACATGGCGCGCCGCTTCCGGCCGCACAACGCCCGGTTCTCCCTCATGATCTCGCCGAGCAAGGACGGCGACCTGCTGGCCGCCACGACCAACCATTTCGGCGGTGACGCGGTGCGCGGGTCGAGTTCGCGAAGGGGACGCGGGGCGATGCTGGCGATGCTCGACCGGCTGGAGATGGGGTACAACGGCGTCGTGACGCCGGACGGGCCGCGCGGGCCGCGCTATCACGCCCATGCCGGGATCGTCATGCTCGCGCAGAAGTCGGGGGTCCCGATCGTCCCGGTCATCGCCGGCGCGCGGCACCACTACCGCTTTCACTCGTGGGACCGCTTCATGCTCCCCCTCCCCGGGTCGCGCATGCGCCTCCTTTACGGCGACCCGATCTGGGTCCCCGCCAACGCCGACGACGGCGTCCGTGAGCACTTCCGGCAGAAGGTCGAGAGCGACCTCAACGCGCTGATGCACGAGGCCGACGACTGGCGCACGCTCCACCGGCCGCGCACTCCCCACCTGCCGCCGCAGTAAATGGGCCTGCGCATTCCCTGCCTGCGTTGCGGCAAGTTCGAGCCGGACTGCCACTGCCCGCCGCTTCCGCCCGAGCCGGAGGCTCCCGCGCCGCCGCCTCCGCCGCCGGCCGCGGCCCCGAAACGCACCGAGACGATCCGGATGCGCCGCGAGAAGCGCGGCGGCGGGCGCGAGGTTGTGCTCCTCGAAGGGTTCTCGCACGACGAGGACGTCGAGGCGCTGGCCCGCGACCTGAAGAAATCGCTCGGGTGCGGTGGAAGCGCGAAGGGCGGGCTGATCGAGGTGCAGGGAGACCACCGCGACCGGATCGCCTCGTTCCTTTCCGGTCGCGGGTATCGCACCGTCCGGGCCGGCGGCTAGTTCGCTGGAAGGCCGACGGGGTCTTCCGCGTACCATTCCCCGGGGGACACACCGTTTCGAGACCGTCACCATGCGCCGATTTGCCGCCGTCGTCCTGGTCGCCGCCGTCGCCGCCGCCGAGCCGCCCGCAAAATCGGGGTGGGAGGCGGTCCGCCCTGCGGCGCAGGAGTACTTCACGGCGGCCGACGACGCCGGCCGGAAGGCGGCGCTGGAGAAGATGAAGGCGGCGGGCCTGGCCGACACGAAGCTCACGAAGGCGCAGGCGGAGGCGGCGGAGAAGCTCGCGCTCGCCGGCAACACGAAGGCGAAAGGAAAGACGGGGACGTACGTGCTCGACGTCGAGTCGAGCGACGGCAAGCACCCGGTGCAGATCCACACCCCGCCCGGCCTGAGCGCTTCCAAGCCCGCTCCCCTCATCATCGGCCTCCACGGCGGCGGCCCTTCGGACTACGACACCGCGAAGACGCACACGGCGGAGTTCCTCGCGTGGTTCGGGAAGCACGCGGACGGCGTGGGGGCGATCCTGGTCCTGCCCGGGAGCACGAACTGGGGTGCGGGGGGGATCGAGGCGATGTGGAAGGCGTTTGACCACGTGCAGGCGAACTACAACATCGACCCGAACCGCATCCTGATCTACGGGGGCTCGATGGGCGGATTTGGCGCCAGCTCGGTCGCCGCCGAACGGCCCACCGTGTTCGCCATGGCCGCGCCGTTCCTGGGAAGCATCGACCTCTCCGACCGCGCCGCCGACTTCCGCAACCTTCCGTTCTACATCGAGATCGGCCAGCTCGACATGGAGGCGATGAACAAGCCCGCCAAGGCGACGGCCAAGGCGCTCAAGGACGCCGGCTGCGACGTGACGTTCATCGAGCAGGCCGGGAAGGGCCACGAGGTGCACCCGAAGGAGTACCCGCCGTTCATGGCGAAGTTCGCGAAGACCACGCGCAACATGTTCGCGAAGAAGCTGTCGCGGGCGAAAGGCTCGGGGCGGTGGTACTGGCTCGACGCGGCGGGGCCGCTGGAGGCCGTGATTGAAGGGCAGACGGTGACGATCACGGGGCCGGCGAGCGCGACGGTGTATTTGAGCGACCGGATGATGGATTTGGAGCAGCCGGTGAAGGTGGTGGTGAACGGAGAGACGAAGTTCGAGGGGAAGGTCGAGCGCGCGCTGTCGGTGATGATGGCGGAGATTGGAGAGACGGGGGATCGGGGGAGGGTTTACACGGCGAGGGTGGAGGTGAAGTGAGGGAGGGGGGGGTTGACGGGGAGGGAACGGATTCAATAAGTTTGGACTTTGTTAGGGCGCGAAACAGCAACTACAAGAGGGCAATTTCCAAGGAAACGGCAACTTCAAAAGGAGAACTTCAATATGGACGGGAACAAGGGCGCGAGGAAACCATTCGATATCTGTGAGAGAACGTTCGAGTTTGCGGTCCGGGTGTTGGACATCACCTCGGCATTGCCTCATGAGCGGGAAGCGGAGATCGCCAGAGACCAATTGGCGCGGGCCGGAAGCTCGGTGGGGGCCAACACGGAAGAAGCCATGGGGGCACTCACCCCCCGCGAGAAGCGCAGGTACCTCGGCATCGCGCGCCGCGAATCCCGTGAAACGCGCTACTGGCTCCGCATCGTTGACCGACGCTGGAAACGCCACATCCAGGTGTCCCCCGACATCGCCGAAATCACCGAGATCCGCAACATCCTGAGCGCCCTCATCCGCAAAACCGACGCCGCCTGACGACTTGTCGTTGTCCTTTTCTAGTTCTCCCTTTCCTTGGAAATTCGCCGTCTTGTAGTTGCCTTTTCGTCGCCTTCTCGCGCTACTCCTTGACCCGCGCCCCGCTCTCAGTACAATCGGCCCCCCTTTCGTCTCGCAGCTGCGCATCCTCCTCACGGGGGAGCCCTTCCCGAAAGTCGGGCAGGGTCTCGGCGGAGACAGACAACTTACTGCACTACGGAGGTCAGATGGCGATGGTTTCGGTCCAGGACCTGCTCCAGTCCGGCGTCCATTTCGGGCACCGCGTGTCGCGCTGGAACCCCAAGATGAAGCCCTTCATCTTCGGCAAGCGCAACCTCATCCACATCATCAACCTGCGTGAGACCATCAAGGGCCTCATCCAGGCCTACGAGTTCTGCAAGAAGCTCGCGGGCGACGGCCAGGAGGTGCTCTTCGTCGGCACCAAGCGCCAGGCCCGCAAGGTCGCGGAAGCCGAGGCGGCCCGCTGCGGCCAGCACTACGTCTCGGAGCGGTGGATCGGCGGCACCATCACCAACTACACGACCATCAGCTCCCGTCTCAAGCGCCTCCTCGAGATCGAATCGATGGAAGCGGCGGGGACGCTGGACCTGTACACGAAGAAGGAAAAGTCGATGGTGCTGCGCGAGAAGCGGAAGCTGAAGCGCAACCTCGACGGGATGCGGAACATGAAGAAGCTTCCCGCGGCGCTGATCCTGGCCGACCCGCGGCGCGAGAAGAACGCGGTCGCCGAGGCGCGCAAGGCCGGCATCTCGGTCATCGCCCTCATCGACACCGACGGCGACCCCAGCGCGGTCGACATCCCGATCCCGGGGAACGACGACGCCATGCGCGTCATCCAGATCGTCTTCAGCCGCCTCGCCGACGCCGTCCTCGAGGGCAAGAGCAAGTACGCGCTCGTGCTCAAGCAGCAGGAGGAGCAGCGCAAGAAGGAAGAAGAGGAGCGGAAGAAGAAGGCCGCCGAGGAAGCCGCGAAGCGCAAGGAAGAGGAAGCGAAGAAGAAGGCAGAGGAAGCCAAGAAGGCCGAGGAGACGAAGAAGGCCGACGAGGCCAAGAAGGCCGCCGAGGGCGCAGCCCCGAAAGCCTAGTCTCCTTCCCAACATTTCGAGTCCACCGGGCGGGGTGGGCCATGGCCCACCCCCCCTTCATATCCAGAGGTCGAGAACATGGCCATCAGCGCTACGCAGGTGAAAGAATTCCGCGAGAGGACCGGCGCGCCGTTCATGCTGGCGAAGTCCTGCCTTGAGGAAGCGGGCGGGGACACGACGAAGGCGTTCGAGATCCTCAAGACGAAGCAGGGAATGAAGGGCGCGAAGCTGGGCGAGCGCGAGGCGAAGGCCGGGCGCGTCGTCACCTACGTGCACTTCAATGGGCGCCTGGCCTCGATGGTCGAGGTGAATTGCGAGACGGACTTCGTCGCGAACACGCCGCAGTTCCAGGAGCTGGCGCAGAGCATCGCGCTTCATGTCGCCGTCACGAAGCCCAAGGTCGTGAACCGGGAGCAGATCCCGGCGGACGTGATCGAGAAGGAGAAGGCGAGCCACGCGGACTCGGTCAAGGGCAAGCCGCCGGAAATCGCCGAGAAGATCCTGACGGGCAAGCTGGAGAAGGGCCTGTTCCTCCAGCAGGTGCTGATCGACCAGCCCTTCTGCAACGAGGAGAAGTTCAAGGGGACGATCGCGGAGATGATGAAGGGCGTGGCGGGCAAGCTCGGCGAGAACATCGTCGTGCGGCGCTTCGCCTGGAGCGAGGTCGGCGTGGGGGGCGGCGCGAGCCTGTGAGCGCCCCGCGCTACCGGCGGATCCTGCTCAAGGTTTCCGGGGAGGGACTCTGCGCCTCGGGGAACAAGGGGCTGGACATCGACGAGATCGATTCGCTCGCGAGCGAGATCCTGAAGGCCCGCGACGTCGGCGCGCAGGTGGCGGTGGTGGTGGGCGGCGGGAACATCGTGCGCGGCGCGGAGCTGTCGAAGCGCGGCGTGACGGCGCCGACGGCGGACTACATGGGGATGCTGGCGACGGTGATCAACGCGCTGGCGTTGCAGGACGTGCTGGAGAAGCACGGGGCGCAGGTCCGCGTCGCGACGGCGATCAGCGTGCACAGCGTGGCGGAGCCGTACATCCGGCGCCGCGTGCTGGCGCACATGGAGAAGGGCCGGATCGTGATCCTGGCGGCCGGCACGGGGAACCCGCACGTCACGACGGACACGGCCGCGGCGCTTCGGGCGACGGAACTCGGCTGCGAAGTCATCCTGAAAGCCACGAAGGTCGACGGCGTCTACACCGGCGACCCCAAGAAAGACGCGACGGCTAAGAAGTACGAGAAGCTGACCTACCTCGACGTCCTGAACCAGCGCCTCAAGGTGATGGACTCGACCGCGATCTCGATGTGCATGGAGTACCACATCCCGATCATCGTCTTCGACCTCAAGACCCCGGGAAACATCGCGCGGGTCGTGATGGGCGAGCAAATCGGCACGACCATTTCCGGATAGGAACCGCATGCCCACCGACGACATCATCCTCGAAGCCGACGACAAGATGGACAAGGCCGTCGGCGTCCTCGCCGAAGAATTCAAGGGGCTGCGCACCGGCCGCGCGACCCCGGCGCTCGTCGACCACATGGTCGTCGAGTACTACGGCGCCCCGACCCCGCTCAAGCAGGTCGCCAGCATCTCCTGCCCCGACCCGCGCCTGATCGTCATCAAGCCCTACGACGCCAGCGCGCTCCCGGGAATCGAGAAGGCGATCCAGAAGTCCAACCTCGGCATCAATCCCCAGAACGACGGCAAGCTCATCCGCCTCGCCATCCCGCCGCTCTCCGAGGACCGCCGCAAGCAGCTCGCCAAAATGGCCAAGGACTCCGCCGAAAAAGCCAAGGTCGCCATCCGCAACGTCCGCCGCGACGCGATGAAGCAGGCCGAGGACGAAGAAAAGAAAGGCCTGATGACCGAGGACGACCTCGCCCGCTTCAAGGACGAGATCCAGAAGTCGATCTCGGACCACGAGAAGAAGATGGAAGAGATCCTGGACAAGAAAACCAAAGAGATCATGGAGGTTTAATCGGACCGCGCTAACCGGTCCGACTGAACTCTTCATGCCCGACAGACGATAAGATGGTGCCGTTCCAACAAGTCCGGAGCCTGCTCAAATGCCTTTCCGCAAATCGAAGAGCGAAAACACGAAACGAAAATGAGCGGAAGCGCGCGGCCTTTCGTGCGCTTCCGGTCATTTTGGTTTCGTGTTTTCGCTCTTCGATTTGAGAGGGCGTAGCTCAGCTGGTAGAGCAACAGCCTTTTAAGCTGTGGGTCCTGGGTTCGATCCCCAGCGCCCTCATTTCGAGGTGACGGCCCTGCGGGGGCGCGGGGCGGACGGGGCGGACTCGCCGTGGGGCGCGCGAACGGCTGCGCGCCCCCCGGCGGCCCGCCCCATCCGCCCCTCGCCTCCT
>CAZPWT010000031.1:0-97565 GCA_964590435.1 uncultured Planctomycetia bacterium | reverse complement strand
CGATCGCCGGCCGTCCCCGTCGATCCGAAGCCGACACCGGCAATTTGGTTGCCCCAGGCGTCCGTAAACTGCCTGCGGATCTCTACCCCGCTGGCATTCGTGACCTGATGGACGGACTGGAGAGCATCGCCGAAGTAGTAGCTCGTCTCGCCGAGCTCGTTGGTGCGAGCGACGCGGCCATCGATGCCGGGCGAGGAGTAGATGCCGCTGAAGTTCAGCAAGCCTGCCCCCGTCTTCGTGTAGTCGATCAGGGTGTCGCCGTCGCTGGAGAGATACCACTCCTCGTTCCCGCTGCCGCCGACGGTGACGTCCTTCTTGTTCAGGCGGTCGCCGGTCGGCGCGTAGGTGTAGTGCCAGGATTCGGTGTCGCCGAGGAGGCAGGTGATCCGCCCCATGTGGTCGGTCAGGTACGTCGTGGTGGCGGTGCCCACCGTCTTGGTCGTCAGGTCGCCGCGCTTCGCGTAGCCGTACGTGATGCCGACGCCGCCCCGGGTTTCGGCGGTGAGGCGGTCGTCGAGGTCGTAGTCGTAGGTCGCGTCATTGGTGGTGCCGCTGGCGTCGTTTTTCACCTTGCGGTTGCCGCGCAGGTCGTATTCGTACGAAATGTCCACGTCGAGCGTCGCGGTCCCGGCCGCGGGAACGGCGGAGATTTCGTCGGTCTCAGGCGAGCGGTTGCCGCCCGGGATCGTGGCTTCCAGAGGCGTCCACGTCGGCGCGGCGGCGGGCGACTGGTGGTGGTGCTCGGACTTGAGCCAGGAGTTGTCGAAGTAGTCGAAGGTCGAGGTCAGGTCGAGGTGGGCGTAGTAGGCGGAGGTGCGGCGGTCCCGCAGATCGAACCCGTACTCAATTGACCCGAGCACCTTGCCGGCCGCGTTCGAGTGGCTGAGCAGTTGGAGGCGGCCCTTCCCGTCGTATGCCCGCGAGATTTTGTTTCCGTTGCGGAGCGAGGTCTCGGTGAGGAATCCCTGGACGTAGGTGAAAACCGCGTCGGGCGTCGTGAATTCGGCGTTGCGAATCGTCTTCAAACGACCCGCGTCGTCGTAGGTCATGATCTGGCTGAAAGCGAACGATCCTCCGCCTGGCGCCATCACGTCGGTCCGGGTCCTGCGGCCTCCCTCGTCGTAGGAATACCGAACCTCCCGCCACACAGAGGCACCCGTCATCCAGGTCACGCTGGTCAGCTCGTTGCGGTGCTTGTCGGGGCCGGTCGCGGGCACGTAGCTGTACTTCACGGTGATGCCGGTCGCGGTGGACGAAAGTTCTAGCAGGTTTCCCGCACCGTCGAATTTCCGCGAGACGGTTTCCCATGCGGAGCCGCCGCTGTGTTTGTAGATCGTGGACGTGGGCCGGTTGAGCGCGTCGAACACCGTCTCGATGGTGTTCTCGTCCTCGTCGATGTACTTGGTCAGGTTGCCGAGGGCGTCGTATTCGGACTCGCTCACGAAGTTCATCGGCGTGGTTGCCGACGTGGTCCGATGGCCGTCGTCGTACGCGAAGGTCCAGAATGGCCCTGTCGCCCCGGGAGGAGCTGACCGCTTCGTCATGTCGCCCGTTGCTGTCTCGTACTCCATTTCATGCCGGAGCAGCAGGCCTGTGTCCTGCTGGACGATGCTGGCAGTGAGCCGGTTCTTCAGGTCGTATTCGCTCTTCGAGAACAGCCCTAGCGGCCCGGTGAAAGTGGTCGGGCGGCCCGCTCCGTCGTAGTTCTGCGTAAAGAAAGTGCCCGGATGCAGCGCGTCAGAAGACTTCTCAAATTGCATGCGCTGGTTGAAAACCGACACTTGCGGCTGGATGGGTGTACTCCCGTGCCCGGGGATCACATAACTCGCGCCCGTCGGCATGCTGTCCACGGTCCAGTTCTGGTTGACCTTCACGTGGGTCGGGTCTTCGGTCACAGTGGGGCGATAGGCAGCGTCGCTCGTCGTCTTGTAAACGGCAGTGGTGGTCTCGGTCAGCGGCCTGATCACCTGTTCAAGTTCCGAGACTTCGTTCCACACCAGCGTGGTCTTCCGGCCAGACAGCGCGCTCGAGCCGCCGCCGTCAAAGTGCTCGGAGAGTTCCCAAATCTCGGTGATCCGCCCCTGGACGTCACGCACGTAGTGAGTTCCGCGGTAGAACGTCGGCTCGCCTTCTACTTCCGCAGGTTTCCAGTTCAGCTCGACGTTCGTGACGAGGCGGTCGGCATCGTACTGGTAGTTCAGGGTCACGATGTCCCCGGCGGCGGTCGGTGGCAGCGTCACCGTCTCTACCAATCCGGTCGCGGGATCGCGCGTCGTGTTCGTCGTCCTGGAGCTCGGGAGGCTTCCGCCTGTGCCGCTCACGATCTGGGACACTGGCAGGCTGGAGCCGTCGAGCACCTGGGTCGAAACCGCCTGCTTGCCCGAATCGAGATTTCGCTTTGACTCGAACGGGCGGGACATCGCGTCGCTCTTCACGAAGCTGACGCGGGGGGTCGTGGCGGGAACTGCGACGAAGTCCGTCGATTTGCCGACGACGCCGTTCGCCGTGTACCAGGTCTTGCTCTGGAGGTCCGCCGAATTCGTGGTGAGCGTCACCCTGTCGAGGAAGTTGTACTCGTATTCGACCTTGCTCAGGTTGGGGTCGAGGACCTTCGTCAGGCGCCCGTTCGCCGCGAAGAGATACTGGTAGCTGTCCACGCCGCTCCCGACGTCGGGCAGCTTCTTCTTGGTGAGGTTGTGCAAGTCCCCGTACTCGAAGACGGTGACTCCCCCGCCGGGGGATTTGCTGCTCGTCACCTGGCCCATCTCGTTGTAGTCGATCTCCTCAACGATGTTCGCGCTCGACGGCACCATGTGGCGCGTGACCTTGCGGGGCAATCCGTACTTGGCGGGCGTGTATTCGTAGGTGGTCACCTGCTCTTTCTCGTCCGTCACCGACAGCAGCTTCCCCTCGGTGTCGAAGTCGTACACCGTGGAGTGCGCGTTGCCTGCAAGCGTGACGGTGTGGACATGGCCCTTGGCGTCGATCCCATAAACGGTCGCGTGACTGACTCCGGTCGTGGGCTCGGAAGGCGGGGTGATCTTGGTCACCACACTGTGGTCAGCGTGATATTCGTACTTCGTGGGGTTCGAATCGCCGGGCAGCAGCACTTCCTTCAGGAGATCCTTCACCCAGGTGCGGCTCGATCCTGTCCCATTCACGGTCCACGTCGTCGTCCTCAAGGCGGGGTCAACGAGAACCTTCAGATTCCTGCGCTCGTCGAACGTCCGCAAAGTGGGCGTCGCGTTGATGGGGTCCAAAATCTCGAGGGCAAGGCTTCGCCGGTAGTCGAGCTTCAGGGAGTAGGTGTTCCACTCGCGATCGACAAAATCCGTCTGGAATGCGGTGGCGGTCCCGATTGTGAGCGGAGTGAAGTAGTAGAAGAACGCGCCGGACGCGCGGTACGTCGTTGGCGCGGCTTCGGGATCGCCTGCCGCAACGTGCTCAGCCTCCGGGTCCTCGCAGAGCTGGAGGCGCCCGACCTCGTTCCCGGTCTGCCAGTAGGTGAGCTCATACGTCTTCGCGTCCGGAACCGCCGCTGCAACCTGAGGCGGAGTCTTGATCCTGGAAAGAAGGCCGTAGGAAGCCGTAGTGTCGGTGTACTCGAAGTTCCACTGGTTGATGTCAGCGCCGGCGGCGGTCTGGAAATGGACCTCGGAAAGCCGATCCGTCGCGGCCGCATACACGAACTTGTACATCTGCGACGGGTCGCTGATGGTCTCGAGGCGATTCCGCACGTCGTACGTGAAGGAAACGATTCGCCCGTGAGCATCGGTGATCTTCTTGAGGACGGTGCTGGCAGGGGTGCCCGCGGGATTGGCTCCCTGATCGAAGGTCAGCGTGTTGCCGTCGCGGTCCTTGACCTCCTTCAACCTGCCTGCGGCATCGAACACCCAGAGGCTTTCGTCCACCGTCTCGATCGTGAAGCTGTGCGAACTGCTGGAATAAACCGCGTGGAGCGAAAGGCCGTAACCGTCTTCAGGGACCCAACCTGGACCGGAATCTTCGTGCTTAAAGACGATGTTCCTGCCGTCCCCCATGTGGAGCACCAACTTGTCCGAGGAGATCGGATCGGTGTGATAGGTGAGGAAGACGTCGTAGGAGTGACTCCAGCCCTTGCCACAGAGTCCGCGGTTTTCCGCGAGGGAGTTGTAGTAGAGGGAGATCGCGGGCATCGGCCCGTGACCCGCGAGCGCGAACAGCGGCAGGGACATCGTGACGTTCCCGTTCGACAAGTTCGCTGACGCGCCAGGACCGACGGGGGCCATGCCTACGGCGTCCTGAAATCCGAGGTTGTCCTCCCACCCGACGAACGACATCGCGGCCACGACGCCGACCTCGCCGCCGATTGCGACGTAGAACTGATTCACCGAGTTGACGAAGCGACTCGTGATCGCCGGTGATCCGCTGAACGCGAAGTTCTGCGCGAACGCAAATTCCGCTGACCAGCCAGTCGGCGTGAGCACGGCATGGGTCAGCGTATACGTCCCGCTGGTGCCCGCCTTGAGCAAGAACCGGTGCAAACTGCCATCCGGCCCCGAGATCACGCTGGCGTCGTACACGGAGCTGAACAACTCGGGCGAGGTAGTTCCCTTGTCGAACGAGTGGGCGAAGCCGCCGAGCGATCCGTACCCGCCGCTCGTCCTCCACATGATGTGCGGCGTGTCCGCACCCAGCGCGTCGAGATTTACCGTCAGGCCGGTGGGAGCAAAGGTCGTGTCGGCCGTAAGGTCTGCGATCTTTACCCAGCTCGCGCCATCGTAGTACCTCACCCGGGGGGCGATCGTGTCGCCGAACGAGATCCCCACGATGGCGAGTCGTCCGCGGTGGCTTTTGATTCGCTGCGGGCCGCCGACCGAGGACGCGACGTGCAGTCCCGCCGAGTACGCCCCGGTGAACATCTCAAATCCATCACCCCCCGACACGCTTCGCCAAAGCCCGTGCCGGTTGTAGTCGACGCCTGGAAATGGAACAGGACTGTGCTCGTAGATTTCGTGCTGCAGGTAGTAGCAAACAGGCGCGCCGGTGTCCGTGACGCTCGCGGCGATGGCCTCGACGGCGTCACGCTGGTGCAGCAGCCCAGGTCCTCCCCCCGGAGGTGGCGTGCTGAACAGGTGCGAGGAGGAGACGGGGTGCAAACCACCCCAAGTGCCACCCAAGGGCTTGGTCGCATACCAAACCTGCGTGGCGGTATCAATTCCCGAACCCACTCCTGGAGACAGGAAGTAAACATGAAGCGCGCCATCCGGGGTCGCCACGATCTGCGAGTCGCCGATGAAGCTCGCGGTGGCCACCGTCTCAAGGATCGTGTCTCGCGTCGCTGGATCGGTGCTGCGATGTGCCGACTCTGTGGAAACGTGAAGGAGCTTTGATCCGCCCGGCACGGCCACGACTTTCAGGCCGTGGCGGTTTCCGCCTGGATCGACGGCGGGGATGTTGGCGTTGGTCCAGTCTTCTTGCGGTGGCGACCACTTCGGCCAGTTCGCATCCGGAACGCGGACCGGCTCCTGTGCGCCGACCGAGGCCGCGAGGCCGAAGGCCAGAAGGAAGACAACGGGGAGAGAGTTAGTGAATTTCATCGCAATCCCTCTTCAACTGTTCGTGAAACTGGGCCGGCACCCATCCTTCCTTGACCATCTGGTCGATCACAGACTTCGCCAACGTGCCCTTCGCCTGAATCGCCCGACGCAGGGTCAGCGCGTTCTTCTCATCGCCCCGCTGAAGGCACTCCGAGTAGGACTGCACCAGCCCGCGAACCGAAACAGTGTCGAGCGCGGCCGCTTCTGCTTCCGAGCCCTTGGCGTGGCGGGGTGCTGCGGCGCCGGCAGTGGACGTCGAACCCGCAGCAGCCGGAGCAGGACGGGCTGGGGGCTTTGCCGCTGGCGTTTCCGGCGCCTCGGGCTCGGGTCCCGATCTCGATCGGATCAGGAGCAGACCGATACCGAGCGCCAAGACCAGGGGGACCGCGAGGAACCACGCCTTCTTGGGGAATGTGTTCATGGTTACTCCTCGTCCTTCGCGTCGTCGACTGCGACGACCTTGTAGGAGTAACTCGTTCCGTTCGTGACCGCCGTATCGACGTAACGATTCTCGATCAAGGGATTGAAATTGAGCTTCACCCAAGGGTCGGTCGAGCCGGTGACTTTCTTGAAGACGTCGTACCCGACGAGGTCCTCTTCCGTGTTGGCATCCCACCTCACGTCGATCCAGTTGTTGCCTGAGAGAATCTTGAGCCCCGTCGGCTTCGCAGGCGGCGTCGTGTCCACCGTCACGATCCTCCCGGAACTGAGGCTCGAAGCAGGCGAACCGGAGGTGGCCTGGGCGGTGGCCTGGATCACGTGCTCGCCGTCGGCAAGCATGAACTCCGTGCTGACCTCAAATCCGCCCCCGGCGTCCGCGTAGCCCGAACCCAGGTAGGTGCTGCCCTCGTAGAGCTTCACGAGGTATCCGCCCAAGGTGTGCCCTGAAATCCTGGGCGTGCTGTCATTCGTCTTGCGGGTGTTCGCGGCGTCCAGCGTCGGTGCTGCGGGCGGAGCGGAGCCGGTGATGACGGCGCCGATCTCGTTCGAGTTCGGACTCTGGTCGCCTCCCGTTGCCGCGGCCGTCACGACGTAGAAGTAGGTCCCCGCTGCAATCCCGGAGTCGGTGTAGCTGGTGCTCGAGATGGGGCTGGCGGTGAGCTTCGCGTATCCGCTCCCACTCACGCCGCTCCTCCAGACGTCGTACCCGGCGAGATCCGGCTCAGCGACGGCGGTCCAAGACATCGTCGCGCTGGAATCCGTGGTCGAATCAAGCGTGAGTCCGGTGGGCTTTGTGTACCGCGGCGTGGCCGAGACTGCGGAGGATTGGGCACTCTCGTTGGAGGACGTATCCACGGCCGTGACTTTGTAGAAATACGGCGTCCCGTTCGTGAGGCCGGTGTCCGAGTACGCGGGGCTGGCGAGCAGGCTCGTGTTGATCTGGATGTAGGTTCCCGCGACGGCATCGCTGCGATAAACGTTGTACCCCGCGAGGTCCGCCTCCGAGTTTGCAGTCCAAGCCAGAGCCACGCTGCGATTTCCTGCTGTGGCAGCCAACCCGCTCGGGATCGCCGGCCCGGTCGAATCAACGGGCGTCGCGCTGACGGCGGCAGAGTGAGCCGACTCGTTCGGCTCGGTGTCCAGGGCCGTCACGGAGAATTCGTAAGCGAGCCCGTTCGTCAGGCCAGTGACGGAGTGAGTCGTCGTCCCCAACAGGGTGGCGTTCGACTTGATCCAGGTCGTTGCGCCGCTCGCTCGGTAGTAGGCGTTGTAGCCCGCGAGGTCGGCCTCCGGGCTCGGGCTCCAGGAGAGGGCAACCGTCGTGTCCCCCGGCGTCGCTGCGAGACCGGTCGGAGGCGCGGGTGGGATCGTGTCGATGATCTCGGACGCCACGGACGACGGATCGCTGACGTTCGCGTGAGTGTCCACGGCGCGGACGATGTAGTAGTACCGAGTGTTCGCAGTCACCGAGGTGTCGGTGTAGCTCACCGTCGAGCCCGCGGGAGGCAGCACGGGCACCCCTGCGCCGAATGGCCCCTCGGCCGCGGTCGCGCGGTACACGAGGAAGGTCCGCAGGTCGGAGTCGGTGCCCTTGGGCCAGCTCAGCGTGATTGAGCTTCCCGTGTTGGAGGTTGAAACCGGCCCCGGCGCGGCGGGCGGAGTCAGGTCAAGGCGCCCTCCCCAGATGTCCTGCGTCGTGGCGCTTCCGTCGGTCCAGGTCGAGAGGTACTGGTCTAGGTCGCCGTTCCGGGTCAGCGCGGGTTCCATCTCGCCGAAATCGAGCCCGTCGCTCAGGACAAACAGCGGACCGGTGAGCGACCCATCCGCGAGCATGGCCTGGCCGAACACGCCGCGTCCGCCGCCGGACAATTCGAACACGGTGACCCAGCGATTTGAATTCGGAATCCATGCCACGCCCACATCCGTGCTTGACCTCGTGCTGATCTCCACGTTGAACTCGCTGCCCAGCAGCGTTCCGGCGGCCGCGTCGATGCGCCGGGCGCGGACGTTGGTGGTCCCGGTCGGCGGATTGTTGTCCCATGCGACCAGGTACTCGTTCGACGTCGCGCTCCACGCGATCCGCGCGTCGTAGTTCGACCCGGCTCCGGCAGAGATCACGATCTCCGCAAACGCTGCGGAGGCCAGCGTCGCGTCGAACGCGCGCCCGATCACCTGCTTCGGCGGCGCGACGACGGCGTCGTCGTAGGACTCCCACGTGAAGAACCACTGAGAGAGCGTCGGGTTCCAGACGACGCTCGGACGCGCGTTGAAGATCGTCCCCGGCGCAGATCCCACGACCGTGTCCCCTGCGATCACCGTTCCGTCCGCCGCGCGGACCTCAGCCCAAACTCGGCGCGAAGTCTCCCCCGGCTTGTACCCGATCCACGAGATGCAGAAGCGATCCGTCCCGTTCGAGGCGATGTCGACCGTCGTCACGCGATTTGAGAGCGCCGGGTCATTCACGGTGCTGGTGGACAGCAGGCCACCCAGTGCGCTGTAACGCTTGAGAACCACGTTGTTCCCGTCCTTGTGCACGACAGCGAAGACCCCGCCGCCTCCTGAAGCGAAGGCCACGTGCGGGTTCTTCTGTACGGCGCTCCCCGTCGCAACCGCGAAGCTCGGGCCGATGAAGCTGCCGTCCGGCGCCACGCGGCGCGCGTAGACATCTTCACCAGAAGTGGTGAGCGCGGTCACGGCAAGAGCCGAGGTAGCCTTGGAAGTCCAGACAACGAAGTACTGCCCCGCGCCGTACGCACACTGGGACTCGAGATCCGCCCTGACCGACTCCGTGCTGATCGCCTCGGGCTTTCCGACGAGAGGGTGAACGGTGATCGGGTAGATGGATGCGTTGAGCCACGAGCTGGGGACCGCGACGGCGAAGGTGAACCCGTCCGCGACCTTGGTCCATGTGATGTCGCAGTCGTGGGTGCGCCCGCTGGAGTCCAGGACGCGCGTGAGGCCGCTGCCAAGGACGCGGTTCCCCTGCGCATCTACGAAATTTACCGGACCGTCCGTCGTGAAAACCGTGGCGGTCGAGTCGCCGCCAAAGCTGCGCTCGATCTCCATCTGGGTCGTGACCTTGCCGAGAAGCTGCAACTTTCCAGCCCCGCCTGAGCTGGGGATGTGGACCACGTCCTCGAATCCCGCGTCCTGGACCGTGACCTGCTCCATCACGCCGTTACCGCGCTGGGTGAAGGCATCCATCCCGGCCACCTGCGACGGCTGCACAAGCCAGGTTCCGTTGGTGCTTCCCCACTTGATTCCCGTGTACTCGAACGTGAGGAAGCCCTGCGTCGCATCCACGCGCAGGCTCCCGGCAGCGATCCGTCCGGAGACGTTCCACGCGCTGGCGGTCGCCTCGGTGCCGAGGTCGTGCCACGCGGTCGCAGACCCTGTGACGTTCGGCGCCTCGTACGCGAGGGAGGAGGACGGATCGACGAGCGGGTCGTCCGCCAGAGCGAAAGTCCCTACCAGGGCGACTAGCGCCACGACGCTGCCAGCCCTTAAGACGCGGCGAAGATGCACGAGCCTTGCGGCGGAGTGATCCACATGCATGGTGTGAGCCCTGAGACTGATGCTGCTGCGAAAACCATCGGAAAATGCCTGATCCTGCGAGCGGGTGTTCTAAGACTTCCCTCAAATGCCCCGCAAGAAAAAATTGCAGAAAAATCGTTCAGCGGATTTCCTCCCTCGGAATTCTCATTTGGATTCAACGCCGAAGTGACGCCCCGTCAACGCGACTACCTGCTTTCCCACGCTCCGACTCTGTCGCCTTCCGATCTGGCCCTGGGCGCGCGGCTGCCCGAGAAATCCGTGCGGGCCTTTCTGCGGCAGGAAGGGCTGAAGCCGATTGACGCACCGCGTCAATCGCCGCTTCCTTTCCTCTACTCGCAGCTCGCGCGCCCTGAGTCCACCGCCCCGTCGAGGGCCGATCGCCGCCTCGCCCTCGCCTGCGCCGCATTGGCGTTCCTCGTCTATCTCCTCACCTGCGCCCGCGACCTCACGGGCGAGGACTGCGGCGAGCTGGTAACCGCGGCAAAGGTCCTGGGCGTCGCTCACCCGCCGGGTTACCCGCTCTGGTGCCTGCTGGGAAAGGTCTTCACCTGGATTCCGATCGGCAGCGTTGCCTTCCGGGTCGCGCTTCTCTCGGCGGTTGCAGCGGCCGCGACTGTCGGCGTCATCTGCCTCCTCCTGACGCGCCTCACCGCCTCGCGGGCTGCGGCAGCCGCTGCCAGCCTGATGCTCGCCTTCTCGGTGGATTTCTGGAGCCAGTCCGTCATTGCCGAGGTCTACACGCTCAATACCTTCTTCCTCGCGCTCTCCCTCTACCTCTCCTGGTGCTGGTACGAGGAGCGCACGAACCGCCTGCTCTTTGCCACCGCGGTCGTCCTCGGCCTCTCTCTCACGAATCACTCCACGATGGGGCCGCTCCTTGTCCTCTTCCTCCTCTTCGCCTTTTCGGTTCACTGGAGCCTGTGGCGCGAGCCGGGGCTGCTGCCCTTGACCTGCCTCATCACCGCGCTGCCGCTCCTCCTCTACGCCTACCTGCCCATCCGCGCCGAGGCCGCGACGATCATGAACTGGGGCAACCCGCGGAGCTTCGAAGACGTGATCGACCACGTCTTCCGGAAGCAGTACTCGTCCGAGTTCACACACGCGCCGCGGACGCTCGCCGGGATGTGGGCTCAGGCCCGAACGGTCATCGCGGCGGCCGCGAATCAGTGGACGCCCTGGCTGGGGTGGATCGCGCTGCCCGGCGCGGTCCTCGCGATCCGCCGGAACTGGCGCTTCGGGCTACTCCTCGGCGCGATCTTCGGGGCCTGCACGGTGGGGTTCGTGGTCCTGCTGAACTTCGAGGTCAGCGACCGCGAGAAGGTGACGGCCTACCGGCTCTTCTATCTGCCCGCGTGGGTGATCGCCGCGATCTGGATCGGGTACTCGCTGGCCGCCGCCGAGAAGCTGCTCGAGCGCATCCGCCTGCCTCGCCCCGAACGCCTCGCCCGGGCGGCCTGCGGACTGGCTCTCGTGCCACTCTTTCTCCACTACCGCGCGAACGACAAGTCCCACTACCGGATCGTCCGCCAGTACGCCGAGGCCATCCTGGCGACGCTGCCGCCCGATGCGATGATCGTCCCCTCCGGCGACCATTCGTCCTTCCCGCTCATCTACATCCAAGGCGTGGAGCGCCGGCGGCTCGACGTCGCGATCGTGGACAAGTACGGGTACACCGATCCCGCGCTGGTCTTCCTCGCGCCCGCGCAGCTCGGCGGCGGGCTCTCGCACATCCCGACTGCGGATGTGGACCAGCGGCTCCAGACCTGGCTGATCTCGACAACGAAGCGCCCGGTCTACTTCACGAACAAACGCAGCCTCGCGGGGCTGCCGGGCGCGAAGTTGGTCCAGGAGGGAATCCTCTACCGGCTCGTGAAGGAAGAGGAGGCGTTCGTTCCGCAGAAGGGGTTGTTCGAGAAGTACGACCTCTCTGCGCTGGGCGACCGCCCGCAGGACTACACCGCGAACGTCATCGTGGGTGAAGTGTTGCTGGCGCGTGGCGTGGATCGCGCGGGCAGGGGCGACACAGCCGGGGCGAAGGCTGATTTCGCCGAATCCGCGGCCGCCACCGTCGGGATCAAGCAGGGGTTCAACAACCTGGGATCGGCCTGCGCCGAATGCAACCTGCTCGCGGAGGCAGCGCAGTACTTCGAGAAGGCGCTCGAACTTGATCCGGACTACGCACTCGCCCAACGCAACCTCGCCCGCGTCTACGCCGGGCTGAAGAAGTGGGCGCTGGCGAAGAAGATCCTGGAGAAACTCATCGCGAAGGACCCGAAGGATCTGGCGCTGCGGTATCAGCTCGTCGATCTCCTTCACGGCTCAGGCCAGACGCGGCTCGCCATCTTCGAGCTGGAGAAGATCGCCAAGGACGATCCGAAGAACCCGGAACCGCTCGAAATGGCCGGCAACCTCAGCCTCGAGGAGAACGACTCGCTCGGCGCGCTCACGTACTTCCAGCGGGCCATGTCGCTCGATCCGTCGCGCCTCGACCTGCTCGACAAGGTCCAGTCGCTGCTCTCCGGTGCGACCGGGCGCAACGGGCGCGACCCGATGGACCCGTTCAGCGTGCCCGGGATGCCGCGAATTCCTCAACCGCCCGACCCGTTCCGCGGCATGAACCCCGGGGGCTACGGCACGGACCCGTTCCGCGTGGGGCCCCGCCGGTAACGCTTGAGCGCGCGTAGCTGCGCCAGGTACGCCAGCGCGGGTCCCAACGACGCCTTGCTTGCGCCGGCGCGACGAGCGCGGAAGACGTAGGGCACCTCGACGATCTTCGTCGCGCGACCCTTCACCATGACCTCAAGCCCGATCTTCCAGCCGCGCGGGTCGAAGGTGACGCCCTCGACGACAGAGCGGCGGCAGGCGAAGAAGCCCGAGGTCGCGTCTCGGACCGGCGTCACCTTGCGGGCGAGCCAGCAGCCGAAGCGCGAGAGCCGGAGCCGCGTCCTCGACCAGCCCTCGCAGCCGCCGCCGGGCACGTAGCGCGAGCCGACGGTGAGGTCGGCGCTTCCGTCGAGGATCGGTTTCAGGAGGGCAGGGAGCGCCTCAGGCGGGTGCTGGCCGTCGGCGTCCATGACGACGACGACGTCGCCGTTCGCGCGGGCGAAGCCCTCGATCACCGCGTGGGACAAGCCCCTCGGCCCCGTGCGACGCACCGCGTATCCGTACCCCGAGGTGAGCTCGTCTGCGACGTCAGCAGTGCCATCGGGCGAGGCATCGTCCAGGACGAGCAGCTCGAGGTCGAACCCTGCCAGCGCCTGGCGGATCGCCGGCAGCACGAGCGGGAGACTCGCGGATTCGTTGAAGGTGGGGAGGAGGACGGAGACGAGCATGGGGGCGGAACCCTACCACGACCGCGATGAGGGTTGTAGGATGTCGGCCGATCGGGGCACCCACACTTTCCGTTATGGCAGTCCGACACTCTTCAGCGGGGCGCAAGCATGGCGAAGGTCCCGGAGCAGGTCGAGAAGCTGGTCGAGCAATTCGACCGCGACCACGAGTAGTACAGGAACCCCGCGTTCAACGAAACCGAATGCCGCGTCGAGTTGGTGAACCCCTTCTGGGAGGCGCTCGGGTGGCACGTGGACAACACTGCGGGGTACCCGTTGCCCTACCGAGACGTGATCCATGTTCATTTGGCGGCCTCTCGCTCCAGATCATCAAGCAGCTGATGGAGCACTCGACGGTCCAGATGGTGCTGCGCTAGGCGCACCTCCAGTAGCAAAACCTGCGGGACGAGGTCGTTACCCTCGATCTCATGCCGACAGGACAACAAGTCGCCCATTAGCCCGGCAATCGTCCGACCGCCGGTTCCGGTGTGAACCTCTCGCCGGGCCACGGTGTTCAATACGGGATGAGCGAAATCAGAAATCCATTCCCGGGCGAGCTTCAGAAGCACGCCGAGCACATGTACGAACAGGTTTTCAGTCTGCGCTCGATGAGAGAAAACTTTCGTCGGTTCGACCGGGTGGTGAGATCCAAGCCGCACGGAGTGGACGGAGAATTTCACCGGTGGATCATGCACATGTACACCCACACGCTTTGTCTAAGCCTCAGGCGACTCGTGGACGACGACGAACGAACCCATTCGCTGAGAAACCTCATGGACGACATCAGGGAGCGAGCGAACGAGTTCACTCGAGAGAGGTGGTTGGCGGCCTGGATGCATGGAGTGCTCGCACCGAGGACACCTGACAATCTCTCTGCGGCAGACCGAGCCTGGCTGGAGGAACTCTCTCGGGACAAGTGGAAGAAACGCGCCGAGGAGTACTTCGACAAGTTCGCTCCGGATGGGCGCCCCGACCTCGATCCGGCCGGCGTGGCTCAAGACGAAGCGGAGCTTGTCCACGCGATGAAGGTTGTCCAGGCGATGGTGAATTCCTACATCGCTCATGACTCGAAGAAGAAACCTCAACGACTGCCGACGTGGGGCGAGCTCGACGCGACAATCGACCTTGCGGTCCGAATGGTCGAGAAGTACTACTCGCTGTTCCACCAGACTTTCCCCAGCAACGAAGAGACGCTGGACGCCTGGAAGAACCGGCCAGGCTTCCCGTTCCCCGACTCCGATTGAACCCTAGCAATCCTCGCTCTCGCGGGAGCGGTATCGGCAGACACCGAAGTGGTAGACTTCCCCGGATGAGCGACTCGGTCCCTGCGATCTTCTTCCCAGAAGCCGCCCGAATACGCCGCGGTTTCGCGTCGTAGCCGTCCCCCGGGCCGAGCGCCACGCGCCACCGGACGACGGCGCCCCGGACCCGTAGCTCAAATGGTACAGAGCAGACCACTCATAATGGTCAGTGTCCTGGTTCGACTCCAGGCGGGTCCATTTGCAAGGGAGGATGCACTCGATGATTCTGCACCGTGTCCATCTGAAGCACCTTCGTGCTCAGCACCCTGTCGGCCAGGGCGGATTTCATGTAGGACATCTTGGTGCGGGCCAGGAGTTTCAGTTCAACTACGTCTACGACTGTGGATCGAACAACCTCAGCCGTTTGGACGAAGAGATCCAGAGTTACGTCCGGAAGATCAACTTCCTCGACGTGCTCTTCCTGTCGCACCTTGATCACGACCACGTAAGCGGCGTCGAGCAACTGATGGGATCGGTGGAATGCGACGCGGTTGTACTGCCATACCTCTCACCTCTTGAGCGAATAGAGCTCCTCGCAGAGGCGTCTTTCCGCGGTGGAGTCACCGTCAGCACTTCTGAACTGCTTCTGAATCCGACAGCGTGGCTGGCTCATCGTGGTGCAAAGCGCATCAGATACGTCGTCAGTCCAGGCGACGAGGGCCAGTTCTCGCCCGAGTCTCCATCAGGCCAAGGGGGCGACGAGGACTTGGTGGGCATTCGACCGCACCTTCCCGGTGAAGCGATGCCACGGGAATTGGTGGAGGATGTTGGCGGAGGCTGCAAAGACGTCAAGGTGATTCGGGGAGGGCAGTCAGTCTGCTTGGGTGTGCGAGGGCGGGTTCTCTGGGACTTGGTTCCGTTCGTTAATCCCGACGAGAAACGCGCGGCTCGCCTTCGAGTAGTGGTAGTCCGGGCATTTAAGGAACTCAAGGCCGCGTCAGACTTGGACTGCCTGAAACGCACTGTGGAGCTGCTTCGAAAACGCGGGAACAGGGAGAAGCTCGCGCAGCTGTACACGAAAGTCTTCAAAGACAGAAACCGGTCTTCGATGGCTTTGTATTCGGGGCCGAGGGTTGCGAGCGTGAATGAACCTAGAGGAATCGCATGGATGGGGCTCGGAGACATGCCGCTTCAGCAGAAACGGCGTCGAGACCGTTTCCAACGCTTCTTCAAGCACGTCCTCCCCCAAGTTTCGACGTTCCTGCTGCCACACCACGGATCGGACGCTAACTACTGGCCCGGGATGATTCCGGGCTCTCCCGAAATCACCTGGGTAGCAGCGTACGGGGCCAACGGTTACGGGCATCCAGGTGCTCGAGTGGTCGCTACGGCGGCAAGACGGGAGGTCGACTTTCGGCGCGTGGACGACGCTCCTCACTCCTACTTCTGCGAGCGAGCATGCGCTTGCGGCTCACTTCATCTGAAACGATCCGGCTTCGAGCCACACATGAGAGTCCGGGTGTTCCGATCTCCCCATCAGGTGACTTGCTTCTAACTCAAACTGGTCCAGTTCTTCTCGTCGAGCTACGCGAGTCCCAGCTCGTTTCTTCGTAACCAATCGAGAAGCGCAGCGCCCAGCATCTCCGTCGGACCAGGCTTCCCAAATTCCGTGTAGATCATCCCTGCGATATCGGCGGGCACCGCGACATCAGCGGGCTTCAGGATGCAGATCTTCTTCCCTTGGGAAACCATGTGTCCCATCTCGATCCCTAGGTTGAACCACGTGTTCTTCTGGTCGTCCTTCCCAAGCACGACGACCCCGAATCCTGAACCGTGAAGGCAGGTCCGAATGGTTCCCCAGAGTTCTCGGTGGAACGGTTTCTCGTCCGCCCGGATCGCGGTCACACCCCGAGTCGCGCAGGCCTTCTTGATCTCTTGGAAAACCGCGTCGTCCTCAGCGCGCGCTGCGATTCTCATCATGACGAAGGCGCAAAGCGTAGGCACCTGATGGACGCGCGTAAACTCCGCGAGGGAGGCGTCGAGGTCATCCGGGGAGGTCTGTGGGGTGTGTTTGCCGATTCGCAGGCGGTAGATCTCCACCCGGTTCAGAGAGTGATCGCGGCCCGCCTCGAGCTCCTTCTTCGCGATCTCGAGCGCGAACTGTTCCACCTTGTTCGAGCACCGGTTGGAGATGTCCTCGACGTGCTTGAGAACTTCTAGCTCTAGTTCGCTCGCCTTCGCCGCGATGGCTTCACGAACCGGATCAGCGATCTCGTGGAATGGCAGTCCCCTCCCGAGCGACGCCTCGTCGTAAGCATCGGCAAGTACTTCCAGCTTCTTGCGTGCACCAGCCGTCCACGAGAGGATCGCGAACTTCATGCACGGCCCGCTGTGAAAGACGCCGCGCGCTGCGAAGTCCTCGAAAACCGCATTCATTTGGTCCTGTGACCTGGAATCGAGATCCTGAGTCCGGTCGACGTAGATAGACTCGGCCAGCTTTCGAACTTCCTCCGGAATCGGCTTCACAGTCGTCCTCCCCGCGCGGGTCTCGCTCCACAGGATACGTCGGCGTTCGAAGAAGTGCTCAAGCCTGTGCTCATTCCATCACTTCCGACAGAGCCCTGCGAATCTGCGCCGCAACCTTCGCTCCCATCGCATCGCACAGCGCCAGTCCTCCCTCTCCGCCGGGAAGGCCATGGGCATCGGCGGGTCCGTGCTGCTGACGCTCGGGCTGATTTTCGGGAAGGGCCTCATCAAGTACTTCGCGCACCCGGAGCGTTACGGCAATGCGAAGGAAGTCAGCGACGCGTCGCATCTCGCCGAGGTCGGTCGAGTGGCGGCGGCGGAGCGGGCAGTCCTGGAGGACCGGGCGCAGCGGGTGGAGTTCCTGATGAAGAACGGGACGCCGGGGAAATGACGGCGTCCTAAACCGGCCGGCTGGCCACCCCTTCAAACGTCCTCAGCGTCCGGTTCTCGTCCTTCCCCTCGTAGAACTCTTCCCAGAGCCGCTGGAAACCGTTCATCAGCTCGTCCTCGGTCATCTTCTTTGGCTTGAAGACGACGTTGCCGGTGTTCCACTTCTCGTAGTTGCGGTGAAGGATGCGGCCGTCGGCTTCGCAGGCTTTGCCGAACGGGGTGCCGGGGAAGGGGGTCTCGATGTAGAACTCGGCGAGGTCGATGCCGGCCTCGTGGCCGAACTGGATGATGCGGTCGAAGACGCCCGGGTCCTGGTCGTCGGAGCCGACGCCGTACGAAGCGAAGAAGTGGATGCCGGCATCCTCATTCATGTGGACGAGGTCGATGCCGGACTGCCATTCAGCCGGGGTGCAGTCCGGCGCGAGGAGGCGGCGCGAGATACGGTCGAAACCGAAGACGGTGTACATGGAGGACGTGCCGCCGCGCTTGAGCTTGCGGTAGAACTCGGGGTCGGGGTCCATCATCATGGTGGAGGCGAGGAAGATGCTGACCCCCATTCCTGCCGTGCGCTCCATGAGGTCTAGCAGGTATTTCTGGATGCGCCGCTTGTTCGGCAGCATCACGGTGTCGTCGATGATGTAGAACTGCTTGAACGGCATCGACTGGATGTCCTCGATGACCTTGTCGATCGGCCGGTACCGGATGTCGAGCCCTTCCTTGAACGGGATCGGGCATCCGGTGCAGCGCACGGGGCAGCCGCGCGTGACGAGGACGAGGTGGGCGTTCCAGCTGTAGTCCTTGCCCTCGAAGATGTCGCGGCGCGGGATCGGCAGCGTGGCGAGGTCGTATTCCGAGGACGGGCGGTAGAACGGCTTCAGCGTCCCGGCGCGCGTGTCGTCGAGGATCTGCGCCCAGAGCGGCTCGACCTCCCCGACGCACACCGAGTCCGCGTGCAGCTTCGCCTCCTCCGGCGCGCTGCTGGGGTGGATGCCTCCGAGGATCACCCTGGTGCCACGCTTGCGATACTCGTCGGCGATCTCGTAGGCCCGCGTCGCCTGCGGCGTGAAGAAACTGATCGCGACGAGGTCGGTCTTCTCGTCGTAGTCGATCGGCTTGTCGATATTGTCGTCGGTGAGCTGCAGGTCCACCTCGGGCGGCGTCAGCGCGGCGATGATCGGCAGCCCGAGCGGCGGCGGCATCGTGTAGTTGCCGACCTGGTGCTTCTGGATCAGCGGCTTCAGCCGCTCGTGCCCTTCCAGGAATTTCCGGAAGCGCGGGTAGACAAGCCGCAGCTTCAGGTCGCGCGATTTCATGGTCTCCGCCCCAGGAGCATGAGTTCTTGGACGTCACGGGCCTGTCGCCCACGGATTCCCCGGATCCCGCGGGCGGGTAAGAGGATAACCGAGGAAGGGCATGAGCGGTTCGGTCTCGCGCGAAACCACGAAGATCCGCGCCGACCGAGATGTCGGCGAGGATCAGGGCTCCCCGTGCGACCCGACAGGCCCGATCGCGATCCGGCTGCGACCGAGGGGTCGGGAATTGAGCCAAGGAAGTAGGGAAATTCCTCACATAGATGGAGTTTTCGCCATCCGCCACGGTCAACCCCACTTTCCAAGCTGTGGAATCGCAGATTCGCCCTGCGGCCCGCTTTTCGCTATCCGTAACCTAAGGCCGCTGCCCGCAGGGAATTCTTCCGGACGCAGGCGGTCCGGATAGCGGACCACCAAGTCGTGAATGAGGGCGAGCGGATGCTTTCGGAGACCTCGGAACATGTCCTCCGCGCTCTTCACTGGCTTGCCACTCGCCCGGCAGGCACCGCCGCAACGGCGCAGGACATCGCCGCGGGCGCCCGTGTTCCGAGGCAATACATGAGCAAGATCCTGCGAAAGCTGTCTCGGACAAAAGTCCTGGAAGCGCGCCGGGGTGTGGGCGGCGGCTACCGGATTGCACGGCCGTTCGACCAGATCAAGTTGAGCGAAATTGTCGGCCCGTTCGAGCGGCCGCACCCCGACGACCTTTGCGTTTTCGGCGGCGGCAGGCCCTGCGGCAACGACGACCCGTGCCCGCTTCACAATCGCTGGGGCCAGATCCGCGACAACCTCTTCAATTTCCTGAACGACACCACCCTGGCGGACATGATCCACGGCGGGAGACGGGCATGACGGTGGACACCAGCCTCCGGTTCGAGGTGCAGGTGCCCTTGGAGGGGCACCACCGGGGGCTCGTGGCCTGCCAGGCGGCATGTCCCGTCCACACGGACGCCCGCGGCTACGTCCGCGCCATCGCAGAGGGCCGCTTCGAAGACGCCTACCTCATCGCGCGCGGCCCGAATCCTTTCGCTTCCATTTGTGGCCGCGTCTGCGGCGCGCCGTGCGAGACGGCCTGCCGTCGGGGGAAGATCCCGCGGACGGATGCGGACGGGGCGTTCGTGGCGACGGACCGGCCGATCTCGATCCGGGCCTTGAAGCGGTTTGCGTGCGAGCAGGCGGGGCCGGAGGTGCGGGACCCGGGCGAGGTGTGGAAGAAGCTGCAGGAGCACGTGCCGGAGGCGGGGTCGGACGCGGAGGAGATGGCGGCGACGCTGAGGGCGTTCGCGGGGCGGATCCCGAAGGTGGACGGGGTGTCGGTGGGGATCGTGGGGGGCGGGCCGGCGGGGCTGGCGGCGGCGCACGACCTGGCGCTGATGGGGTTCAAGCCGGTCGTGTACGACATCGAGAAGGTGCCGGGCGGGATGCTGTCGGTCGGCATCCCGGCGTACCGGCTGCCGCGCGAGCTGATCCGCCGCGAGATCGCGGTGATCCAGGCGCTGGGCGTGGACATCCGCTGCGGCGTGACGGTCGGGAAGGACGTCAGCTTCGCGGAGCTGCGCAAGAAGCACGCGGTGATGCTGATCGCGGTGGGTGCGAAGCGGTCGCGCGGGCTGGGGCTGCCGGGCGAGCAGGGCCCCGGGGTCTTCGGCGGCGTGGACATGCTGCGCGCGATCTCGGTCGGCGAGCCGATCGCGATCGGGCAGGAAGTGCTGGTCATCGGCGGCGGGAACGTGGCGTACGACGTGGCGCGCACCGTGCTGCGCAAGCTGGCGATGGACGCGGCCCGGACGGCGGCGCGCCTCTCGACCACCCGCGCCGTGCGCCTCGCGTCCCTCGAGACGCTCGAGGAGATGCCCGCCGACACCGTCGAGATCCGCGAAGGCGACGAGGAAGGCGTCGAGCGCCTCAACGGCTGGGGCCCCGTCGAGATCAAGCGCGGCGCGGACGGAAAGGTCACCGGCGTCGAGTTCCGCCGCTGCACCCGCGTCTACGACGCCGACCGCAAGTTCGCCCCCGTCTTCGACGACGCCCAGCGCATGACGATCGCCTGCGACACCGTCCTCCTCGCCACCGGCCAGACCACCGACCTCTCCTTCCTCGAGAACGGCGGCACCGACGTCCGCCAGTTCCGCCCCGGCTGGCCGCAGGTCGACAAGGACACCCTCCAGTCCTCCGCCCCCGGCGTCTTCATCGCCGGCGACCTCGCGCACGGCCCTCGCCTCCTCATCGACGCCGTCGCTTCGGGAAAGAAGGCCGCGCGCTCGATCTACGAATTCGTGACGGGCAAGAAGCTCGCCCAGGACGCGGTGACGACGTTCACGCCGCAGGAGGACTACACCCGCGAGCATGGTTACGAGCGGATCCGGCGCGTCGAGATCCCCACCGTCGAGCCCCACGAGCGCCTCGCGGGCGTCGACCGCCAGGTCGAATCCGGCTACACGAAGGACCAGGCGATGCGCGAAGCGTCGCGCTGCCTCGATTGCGGCGTCACCCCCGTCTTCGACAGCGCCCGCTGCATCCTCTGCGGCGGCTGCGCCGACGTCTGCCCCACGCTCTGCCTCAAGCTCGTCCCGCTCTCCGCCCTCAACCCCGGCGGCGGCGTCGAGGACGCCATCCGCGCCAACCTCGGCGAGGGCGTCGACCTCGAAGGCTCTTCCGCCATCCTCAAGGACGAAGACCGGTGCATCCGCTGCGCGCTGTGCGCGAAGCGCTGCCCGGTGCAGGCGATCAGCATGGACCGGTTGCAGTTCACGGTGGACTGGAGAATCGCATGACCACAGAACCCGGCAAGCCCCAGCCCGATCCCGCTCCCTCACGGCTCGACCCGGAAGCAATGCCGCGCCGCGACTTCCTCGGCATGGCCGCCTCCGCGATGGCCGTGAGCGCCTGCGGCTTCTCGCTGCTCGGCGCCGCGCGCCTTCCCAAGGCGGCGGTGCTTCCCTCCGCATCGAAGAAATTCAAGGTCACGCTCCCGGAGGGCCTCCCCGACGGCGAGCCGTTCGTGCCGCCGGGCCGCTCCGTCGCGATCTTCCGCGAGGGTGACAAGGTCTTCGCGCTCTCCACCGTCTGCACGCACCTCGGATGCATCGTCAAGTGGAGCGGGAAGGGATTCGACTGCCCGTGCCACGGCTCGAAGTTCAAGCACGACGGCGCGGTCGATCGCGGGCCGGCCCCCAAGGCCCTTCCGTGGCTCGCCGTCCTCCCCGCCGGCGCCAACGCGGTGATGATCGACGAGGGCAGCACCGTCCCGCCCGGGACGAAGGAGTCGCTATGAGCACGCCCACGATCGACCAGGACAAGGAACAGGAAGAAGGCCTCGCGGGCTTCCGGGACAACATGAAGTCGCTTCCGCGCCGGATCCTCGGCTCGATTTTCCGGTCGGGGAAGCCGGTGAGCGACCGGAGCCGGTCCGACTTCGTGTTCTCGAACCTGTTCCTGCACATCCAGCCCGTTCGGACGCACCGGTGGAGCCTGCGCTGGCCCACGACGTGGGGGCTCGGCCTCGTCGCGCTCAGCTCGTTCATCATCGCGCTCGTGACGGGGATCCTGCTGATGTTCTATTACAAGCCCTACCCGGACGTCGCCTACCTCTCCATCAAGGACATCCACTTCGTCGTCCCCGCGGGACGCTTCCTCCGCAACATCCACCGCTGGTCGGCCAATCTCATGGTGGTCGCGGTGCTGCTGCACATGGCGCGGGTGTTCTACACGGCGTCGTACCGGAAGCCGCGGGAGTTCAACTGGGCGACGGGGATGTTCCTGCTCGTGATCACGCTGGCGCTCTCGTTCACGGGGTACCTGCTCCCCTGGGACCAGCTCGCCTACTGGGCCATCACGATCGGCGCCAACATCGCGCAGTCGCCCCGCGAAGTCACGGACGCGATCGGCATGACCCCGCATTTCGACCCGGGCGGCCTGCAGAAGGTCATCCTGCTGGGCTCGGACGAGGTCGGGGAGGAAGCGCTGATCCGGTTCTACCTGCTGCACGTGATGATCCTCCCTCTCCTGCTCGCGGTGCTGCTCGGCGTGCACTTCTGGAGAATCCGCAAGGACGGCGGGCTCGCCAAGCCTGCGGACGTGGACAAGAAGCTCGGCCCGGCGGACATGAAGTCGCTGCCGACGTGGACGCAGGCGCCGAAGCGGACGTACTCGCTGGCGGCGGTGGTGAAAGGGCGCACGGCGGCGGTGAACGCCGGGCCGGAGAACACGGTGCCGTCGATGCCGCACCTGTTCTACGCGGAGGCGGCGGTGTTCATGCTGACGTTCTTCCTGTGCGTGCTGCTGAGCCTGGTGTCGGACGCGCCGCTCAAGGAGCTCGCCAACCCGCTCGTTCCCGAGAACCCGGCCAAGGCGCCGTGGTACTTCCTCGGGCTGCAGGAGCTGGTGGCGCACTCGGCGTTCGCGGGCGGCATCCTCATCCCGTCGATCGTGATCATCGGGCTCGGGCTGATCCCGTACCTCGACCGCGAGAAGTCCGGCACGGGCGAGTGGTTCGGGGGGCCGGGGGGCGGGCGGCTGGTCGGCGCCTCGGCGATCTTCGGCCTCGTCTCGGTGCTCGCGATCGAAACGGTCGCGATCCGCTTCGGGTGGCTGCGCCAGTGGTTCCCGGGCATCCCGCAGCTCTTCATCACGATCGTCAACCCGGGAACCGTGCTGACCGCGATCTACGGCATCTACTCGGTGGTGCTGGTGAAGCGCTACCGCTCGACGCGCGCCGGCGCGCTGGGGCTCTTCACGTGCTTCCTGATGGGCTTCCTCGTGCTGACGATCATCGGGACGTACTTCCGCGGACCGAACTGGGACTTCTACTGGTCCCCTTCTCAGTGGCCGGGGCACTAGGACCATGAAAACCAACAAACACCTGCTGCTGTGGTCGAGCGTCGGGACGCTGGTGGTGCTGTTCTGGGCGGCGTTCTCGGAGAACGTGCTGGCGGAGTGGCGCCAGGCGCAGAACCACGTCGCGGCGAGCCTGCCGGCGGGTTCCGATTTCCAGGTCCAGCTCCGGCAGATCGTCGTCCCCGGGCTGAACGCCGCGGACCGCTGCGTCAGCTGCCACGTGGGGATGGCGCCGGGCGAGACCGGCATCCCGGGCGACCGGATCTACGGGAAGCACAAGCCGGTCGTGCACGAGCCGGCGGACATGGGGTGCACCGCCTGCCACGCCGGCCAGGGCCGCGCCACGACCAAGGCCGACGCGCACGGGAATGTGCCGCACTGGCCCGAACCGATGATCCCCGTCAAGTACGCCGAGGCCGGCTGCGGCACCTGCCACTCACACGTCGCCGTCCCCGACCTCGCCATGGTCGAACGCGGCCACGCCCTCCTCGAACGCTACGACTGCCTCTCCTGCCACAGGCTCGACGGCAAGGGCGGCACGCTCCGCCCCGGCGGCGCGGGCGGCGGCGAAGGCCCCGACCTCACCACCGCCGGCTCCAAGGTCGACGGCGAGTGGTACTCCCGCCACCTCGACGCCCGGAAGCGCGCCGACGCCGGCCTCAGCACGGGCAACCTGCCGTGGAAAGCGTCGTTCGGGGAAGTGCCTGCGGCCGACCTGGCGATCCTCAAGGGATACCTGCGGTCGCGGGTCGGGGCGCCCAGGCTCTCCGAGGCCAAGTCGCTCTTCAATTCGCTCGGGTGCCGCGGTTGCCACAAGGTGAACGGCGTGGGTGGCGACGACGGCCCCGACCTGTCGCGCGTCGGGCAACGGGATCCCGCCCTCACGAATTTCTCGCATCTTTCCGGCGAACATACCGTGCCGAACTGGTTCGCCGAGCACTTCCGCGCCCCGGCGACGGTGGTCCCGGGGTCGGCGATGCCCGTCCTCGGCCTCGACGAGAAGCAGATCGACAGCCTCGTCCTGTACATGATGTCGCTTCGCCGCAACGAGGCCCCGGAGGCGTTCTGGCCGCCAGACCGGATGCGCGCCCTTCGGCTCGGCGAGCGCGAATTCACGACCGACGGCTCCACCCTCTACGGGACGTTCTGCGCGGCCTGCCACGGCGCGAAGGGCGAAGGGATGCGCTACGCCGGCGCCTCGCCTTTCCCAGCGATCGGCAACCCCGACTTCCTCGCCGTCGCGCCGGACGAGTTCCTGCGGGCGACGATCACGCACGGCCGTCCCGGCCGGCGCATGCCGGCGTGGGGCGAGAAGGAAGGCGGCCTGCGCCCCGGCGAGATCGCGGCGCTGATCGAATACCTGCGGTCCATGGGCGGCGGGGCCAAGCCTGAGCCCGACCCGAAACCCGCACGCTGGATCAAGGCGGACGCCGAGGCCGGCCGCAAGCTCTTCGCCCAGCAGTGCGCGAACTGCCACGGCGCCGAGGGCCACGGCGGCGAGGGGCTCGCCCTCAACAACCGCGCCCTCCTGTCGGACGCTTCCGACACCTACCTCCTCGAAACCATCCGTCGCGGCCGCACCGGCACGACGATGCCGTCGTTCGGGACCGGTTCCACCGTCCGCCGTGCTTTGTCGAACGAAGAGCTCGAGGCGCTCGTCGCCTTCATGCGCACTTGGGAGGAGAAGAAATGAGCCAGATCACCCGCAGGAAGTTCCTCACCGACGTCGCCTCCGCCGGCTTCGGCGCCCTCGCCCTCTCCGCCCTCGACGGATGGGGAGCGGACGAGCCGATCTCCAACCCCCTGGAGAAATACCCGGACCGCGACTGGGAAAAAACCTACCGCGACCTCTTCCGCGCGGATTCCCAGTTCACGTTCACCTGCGCGCCCAACGACACGCACAACTGCATCCTCAACGCCTACGTGAAGAACGGCGTCGTCACCCGCATCGGGCCCAGCATGAAGTACGGCGAGGCCCAGGACGCGGACGGGAAGCGAGTTTCGTCGCACCGCTGGGACCCGCGCATCTGCCAGAAGGGGCTCGCGCTGACGCGGCGCTTCTACGGCGACCGCCGCGTGCGGCACTGCATGGTGCGCGAGGGGTACAAGAAGTGGGTCGACTCGGGATTCCCGCGCGGCGAGGACGGCCTTCCGCCCCGCGAGTACTTCAACCGGGCGCGGGACAAGTGGACGCGGGTGACGCACGAGGAGGCGGCCGAGATCGTCTCGAAGGTGCTCGTGAACATCGCGACGACCTACAGCGGCGAGAAAGGCGCGGCGCTGCTGGAGAAGCAGCACTACTACCCCGAGACGATCGCGGCGATGAAGGGAGCGGGGACGCAGTGCCTCAAGTTCCGCGGCGGCATGCCGCTCCTCGGCGTGACGCGCGTGTTCGGGATGTACCGCCTCGCCAACAGTATGGCGCTTCTCGACCACAAGATCCGCGGGGTGGACCCGGAACAGGCGCTGGGCGCGCGCGGGTTCGACAACTACTCGTGGCACACGGACCTGCCGCCGGGGCACCCGATGGTGACGGGGCAGCAGACGGTGGAGTGGGACCTGAGCGGCGTCGAGCACTGCAAGACGGTGGTGATCTGGGGCATGAACTGGATCACGACGAAGATGCCGGACGCGCACTGGCTGACGGAAGCGCGGGCCAAGGGGACGAAAGTCGTGGTGATCGCGTGCGAATACTCGGCGACGTCGAGCAAGGCCGACGAGCTGCTGGTTGTGCGGCCCGGGATGACCGGGGCGCTCGCGACGGGATTTGCGCACGTCATCATGCGGGACAAGCTGTACGACGCGGACTACGTGAAGAAATTCACGGACCTGCCGCTTCTCGTCCGGATGGACACGCTCAAGATGCTGCGCGCCGCGGACGTGTTCGGCGGCGACCAGGCGACGCTGTCCAACTACATCACGGTGCTCAAGGCGGGCGAGAAGGCCCCGCCCCCGGGCGGCCAGAAGAACGCCTTCATCACGGAGGAACTCCGCAAGGAATGGGGCGACTACGTCTGGTGGGACGCGAAGACGAACACGCCGCAGGCGATCAGCCGCGACCAGGTCGGCGCGAATTCCCCGATCGGCGACCCGCAGCTCTCCGGCAACGTCGAGGTCACGCTCAAGGACGGCACCAAGGTCCGCTGCCGCACCTGCTATGACGTGACGTGGGAATACGTCGCACACTTCGACCCGAAGACCACCGAGGAAATCACCTGGGCCCCGGCGGCGGCCGTGGAAAGCCTCGCGAAGCACATGGCCGCCCAGCCCGGCCAGACGCTCTACGCGATCGGCATGGGCCCCAACCAGTTCTTCAACTCGGACAACAAGGACCGGTCGCTCTTCCTCCTCGCCGCCCTCACCGGGAACATCGGCAAGATCTCCGGGAACGTCGGCTCCTACGCCGGCAACTACCGCGTCGCGATGTTCAACGGCGCACCCCAGTACATCAACGAGAACCCGTTCGACCTCGAACTCGACCCCGCCAAGCCCGCGCGGCCGAAGCAGTACTGGAGGGCGGAGTCGGCGCACTACTGGAACCACGAGGACCACCCGCTCAAGATGGGGAAGGAAATGATCACGGGCAAGACGCACATGCCCACCCCGACCAAGGCGCTCATGTTCGCGAACGCGAACTCGATCCTGGGGAACGTGAAGTGGCACTACAACCTGGTGAACAACGTCCTGCCGCGGATGGAGCTGATCTCGGTCAGCGAATGGTGGTGGACGGCATCGTGCGAGTGGGCGGACATCGTCTGGGCCGTCGACTCGTGGGTCGAGATGAAGCTCCCCGACATGACTGCGTCGGTGACGAACCCGTTCCTCTGCATGTTCCCGAGGACGCCGCTTCCGCGGTCCTTCGAGACGCGCGGCGACCACGAGGTGCTGATGCTGATGGGGAAGGCGATGGCGAAGCAGACGGGGGACGAGCGGTTCGCGCAGATGTGGAAGTTCATCGAGGAAGGGAACGTGCATCCGTACCTGCAGCGCGTGCTGAACGCTTCGACGTGCGGCAAGGGCTACAAGAGCGAGGACCTGGAGGAGAAGGCGAAGAAGGGGATCCCGGCGCTGATGATGACGCGGACGTACCCGAAGGCGGTGGGGTACGAGCAGGTGTACGACTCGAAGCCGTGGTACACGAAGACGGGGCGGCTGGAGTTCTACCGGGAGGAGGACGAGTTCATCAACGCGGGGGAGAACCTGGCGGTGCACCGCGAGCCGATCGACTCGACGTTCTACGAGCCGAACGTGATCGTGGCGCCGAAGCACGAGGCGATCCGCGCGAAGGGGCCTGAGGCGTACGGGCTGGACCCGAAGGACCAGTCGTGCGAAGTGAGGCAGGGGCGCAACGTGGTGAAGACGTGGGCGGAGACGAAGGAGACGGCGCACCCGCTCGCGAAGGACGGCTACAAGTTCATCTTCCACACGCCGAAGTACCGGCACGGTTCGCACACGATGCCGATCGACACGGACATCAACGCGATGCTGTTCGGGCCGTTCGGGGACATTTACCGGGCGGACAAGCGGATGCCGTGGACGACGGAGGGATACGTGGACATCCACCCCGACGACGCGAAGTCGCTGGGGGTGGAGGACGGCGACTACGTCTGGATCGATGCGGACCCGGAGGACCGGCCGTTCCGGGGCTGGCAGAAGGACCCGGAGAACTACAAGGTGGCGCGGCTGATGTGCCGGGCGCGGTACTACCCGGGGACGCCGAAGGGGGTCACGCGGATGTGGTTCAACATGTACGCGGCGACGCCGGGTTCCGTCGAGGGCGCCACGACGCGCGCCGACGGGCTGGCCCGCAACCCCCGCACGAACTACCAGGCGATGTTCCGTTCCGGCTCGCACCAGTCCGCCACGCGCGGCTGGCTCAAGCCGACGCTCATGACCGACTCGCTCGTCCGCAAGGACATCTTCGGCCAGACGATCGGCAAGGGCTTCATGCCCGACGTCCACTGCCCGGTCGGCGCGCCGCGCGAATCCATCGTCAAGATCACCAAGGCCGAACCCGGCGGCATGGACGCCCAGGGACTCTGGCGCCCCGCCGCCCTCGGCTTCAGGCCCCGTTACGAAAACGCCGCGCTCAAGAACTACCTTGCAGGCGGATTCATCAGCACGACCGGTAAGGAGAAACACTAATGGCGCGCGTCTACAACTGGCAGCTCGGGCGTGAGATGTCCTACTGGTACCCCGAGGTGCGCCCCCAGAAGCAGTTCGGGGCCGTCTTCGACGTCAACAAGTGCATCGCCTGCCAGACCTGCACGCTGGCCTGCAAGACCACGTGGACCAGCGGGAAGGGGCAGGAGTACATGCTCTGGAACAACGTCGAGAGCAAGCCCTACGGGTACTACCCGCTCGGGTGGGACGTGAAGCTCCTCGACATGCTCGGCTCGCAGGACTGGAAGGGCGGCAAGTACGACGGCCGCACGATCTTCGAGTCCGCCCCGGCCGGCGAACGCGTCCTCGGCTGGCGCCCGGAGCAGAAGGACTACGCCTACCCCAACGTGGGCGAGGACGACTGCGCCGGCGGCGTCGACAAGGGCGCCCACATGACCCTGCCCCACATGAGCTGGTTCTTCTACCTCGCCCGCATCTGCAACCACTGCACCTACCCCGGCTGCCTCGCTTCCTGCCCGCGAGGCTCGATCTACAAGCGCCCCGAGGACGGCATCGTCCTCGTCGACCAGGGCCGCTGCCGCGGCTACCAGGAATGCGTCAAGGCGTGCCCCTACAAAAAGGTCTTCTTCAACCCCATGACCGGCACGTCCGAGAAGTGCATCGCCTGCTACCCGAAACAGGAGCAGGGCCTCTCGCCCCAGTGCTTCTCCAACTGCATCGGCAAGATCCGCATGGCCGGCCACATCTCCAAGCCCGACCAGATGCGCGAGGACAACCCGATCGACTTCCTCGTCCACGTGAAGAAGATCGCCCTCCCGCTCTTCCCGCAATTCGGCCTCGAGCCCAACGTCTACTACGTTCCGCCCCTCCAGGCCCCCCCGGTCTTCCTCGAGCAGATCTTCGGCCCCGGCGTCGAGCAGGCGCTCAAGACCTACCAGAACGCCCACAACGACATGGACCTCATGGGCCTCCTCTCCCTCTTCGGCTGCACGGAGCAGATCATCCCGCGCTTCCGCCGCGAGAAAGAAGAGATGGTCGGGCTGGACGAGAAGGGCTCGGAGATCATCCGGGTCCCGATCACGGAACCGACGTACATCAGGCAGGCGCTGGATGCCGCGCGCGGCAATCTGCTGACGAACATCCCGTAGGCAACGGATCGGAGGAAGTGACATGACCCGTCAACACACGCTCGGCCTTGCGGTACTCGTGGTGGTCCTCGCTTCGGGCTGCGGGAAACCGCCGGCGCCGCCGCCGCCGGCGACGGACATCCGCCCGGTGCAGGCAGCCGTGCTGCCGGCCACGGCGGAGGACGCCGCGTGGGGCCCGGTGGCCGAGTTCAAGGCGCCGCTGGTGCTGCAGGACATGGTGGACCCGCGCAAGATGGAAGCGGGGATCGGGGAGGTCCGGGTGAAGGCGATCACGGACGGCAAGATGATCGCGTACCGGATGGAGTGGGACGACCCGACCGTCGACGACAAGCGCGCCCCGGCGGAGTTCACCGACGCCTGCGGCGTGCAGATGCCCGCGACGGCCTCGACCGATTCGCCGGCGCCGCAGATGGGCGAGCCGGGACGGCCCGTCTCCATCACGTTCTGGACCGCCAATGCCCAGGCGATGGTCGACGGCAGGCCGCTCGACCTCAAGACCCTTCACCCCAACGCCCAGATCGACCACTACCCGTTCGAATCGCCGGTGCTCGACAAGGATCCCGCGGCGAAGGCGCAGATGGAGAAGTACTACGCTCCCGCGAATTCGCTGGGAAACGTCGTGGCCGGGGTGCCCAGGAAGGCCGTACAGGACCTCGTCGCGGAAGGACCGGGGACGCTGAAGCCGGCGCCGGCGACGGAATCGAACGGGAAAGGCGGCCGGAGCGGCAACGGCTGGGCCGTCGTGATCGTCCGCCCGCTGCCGGCGGGGCTGGCGCCGGGCGCGAAATCGCTCGTCGCCTTCGCCGTCTGGAACGGCTCTTCGCGCGACGTCGGCGCCCGCAAGATGCGCACGGTCTGGATCCCGGTGGCGATGCCTGGAGGAGCAAGCAAATGAGCACGATCCCTGTCGAAACGGAGAGCTGCGCCCCCGCGGTCCGGGACGCACTCGTGAAATCGGCCGACCTCCGGCTCATCGGGCTGCTGCTCGAGCGCCCTTCGCCCGCCCGGCAGCGCCACGTGACCGCGCTCGCCTCGGAATGCGGCGATGAAGCCCTTCGCGCGATCGCGAAGGTCCTGACCGACGTGGACGACCCTTCCTATCACTCCGTGTTCGCGCCCGGCGGGCCGATTTCGCCGCGTGAAGCGGCGTACCTGGGCCGGCGGGACCCGGGCCGGGCGATGTCGGAGGTGTCGGAGCTCTACGCGGCGTTCGGCTACAAGCCGCTGGCCGGCGAGCCCGTGGACCACGTGGCGGTCGAGACGGGGTTCCTGTCGTGGCTCTGGATGAAGGAAGCGTACGCGGTGGCGCAGGGAAACCATGAGGCGGCCGAGGTGACGGCGGCCGCGCGGAAGACGTTCATTGAGGAACACCTCTCGGTGCTGGCGAACGGCCTGGCGAAGCGCGCCGAAGGAGCGCCGGCACCGGAGCTCCCGGGGCTCGCAAGCGCCCTCGTCGCGCGCGTCGGGGCCGCCCCTCTCACGGAGGCGGAACTCGACGGAATCGAGGAGGAAGACGATCTGAGTTGCGGCGCCTGTCCCGGAGAGCCCGCGTAGGCAGCGCCGTGCCACTCGCCGCAGGGCGAACGTCCACCCCGTTCTCAGGCCTCATACCTCAGGATCGTGTCGCCGATCCGGATCAGGTCGCCCGGGTTCAGGACGGTCGGCTCCACGATCTTCGTGTCGTTCACGAATGTCCCGTTCCGGCTCTGCAGATCCGACACGACGTGCAACCGGAGCTGCGCGTCGTAGTCGATCTGCGCATGCTCCCGGCTCGCCCGGTTGTCGTCGATCCGGATCATGCACCCCATCTGGCGGCCGATCCGCCCCTTGCCGGTGATCGCGACCGCGCGCCCCTTCATCTCCCCCGTCTCGAGCACCAGCCGCGCCGTCATGCGCCGCGTGTCCCCGGCGCCCCCCTCCGGCCGCCCGGGAACCGCCTTCCCCGGCAGGATCCCGGGATCCGATCCCTCCACCGGCGTGTCCGTCGGGCCGTGCGCGTCCGGCGGCCCTTCGTGCCGCGTGTCCTCGTCCGGAGAAAGGTCCGGCGGCACGTCCAGCTGCTCCGCCATCGCCTCCACTTCTTCCAGCCGCTTCGTGTCGTACGGGATCGTCGGCTCCGCAGCTCGCTTTGCCGTCCCACCCGCGACTTTCACGTCCCCGCCTGGCGCCGGCTTCGGCCCCTTCCCCGCTTCGTAGGCCTTCGTCAGCTCCGCCGCCGTCTCCGCCGTCAGGATCTCCGCTTCCACCATGATCTCCGTCAGTCGGCGCGGGATCGCTCGCTGTGAAGCGAACTCGTATTTCTGCGTGTCGATGCAGATGGCGATCTCTTCGTCGCTCGCGAGCCCTTTCTCGATGGCCAGCGCGCCGATCCGCCGTTCCTCGTCGAGCATCTCGGTGTATTCGCCCGCGAGCTGCACCTTGTCCAGCTGCTCCTGCGTCAGCACCGCGTCGCTGTGCGCGATCTCGAACAGCGACAGCTTCGCCCCCGCGCGGCTGACTTCCTTCTGCCGCCCGCGCAGGGTTTCCACCTGCTCGGGGGTCAGGAAGAGCATCTTGCAGGCGAGCTTGGTGAACTTGTCGTCGGCCAGGGCGGTCATGGGCGAAGGGGCTCCGGTGGGAAGGGGCGGATTTTAGCAGGCGGGCTACTTGTCGTAACTCTTCACCTTCTGGTACGCGTCCGCGGCTTTCTTCCCGAACTCGGTGTCGCCGTATTTCTCCGAGACCGCCTTGTATCCCTGCGCGGCCTCCTTGCGCTTGCCGGCGCTTTCGAGCGCCTGCGCCTCCTTGAAGCCGGCCTCGGCGGCGGCCGCCGGATCGGCGAGTTTCTTCGCGAGGGAAGCGCTCTCGTCCGCGGCTTTCTGGCCGATGTCGGAGCCGGCGAAGCGCGTGGCGATGTCGTCGCAGAGGGACTTCGCCTTGAAGAGGTGGCCCTTTTCCTCGAGCTTGGGGACCTCGGCGTAGTCCTTCTCGCCGAGTTTGTTCACGGCGGTGACGGCAGCCTCGGCTTTCTTCTTCGAATCGTCCTTGAGCCCCTCGACGCTGCCGACGGCCTTCGCGATGCGGATCGCCTCGGCGGTCTTTCCGGACTTGCCAAGCGCCTCGGCCTGCTTGAGGACGGCGGCGGCGTTGTCCTTGAGGAAGGAAGCGGTCCAGAGCGCGACGACGGCGGCCTTGCCGCAGAGCACGATGGTCCCGCGGGCGATCACGGGACAGACCGGGCCGTCCTTCAGGAGGTCCGCGACGGCGCCCTCGGCCTGCCAGCGGCCGATTTCCTTCCCGTCGGCGAGGTCGCGCACGGCGAGGCCGCCCTTGACGCAGACCAGCGCGCGCCCGGCGTCCGCGAGGAGCATCGACGTCCGGTCGTTCCCGGCCGCGCCGCCCACGCCCCCGACGATCGGCTCCGCCGTGAACGCCCCCTCGACCGGGACGCTCCAGAGGATCTTCCCGTCGTCCTTCTCCTCCGCCCCCATCGCCGCAAGCTCGCCCCGCTTCGTCAACCCCACCAGCCGGTCCTTCCACAACCCCGGCGACGACACCAGCGGCCCCCCGAACGTCGCCTTCCACAGTTCCTTCCCCGTCCGCAGATCGATCGCCCGCACCTGCCCGTTGTCCTCGACCGCGTAGACCCGCTTCGCCCCGCTCACCAGGCTCCGGAATTGCCCCTCGACCAGCCAGAGCTGCGTCCCCTTCTGCCACTCCCACGCGTACAGGCCGTCCTTCGGCCCCGGCACGCCCTGGTACCGCACGCAGCAGAGGCACACACCCTGGTTGATGTTCACCTCGTGCACCGGGATCGTCCCCTCGCCCTTCTTGATCTTCCAGACGTTCGCCTGCCACAGGCTCGAACCCGTCAGCTTGCTCGCCTCGATGAGCGGGAAGTCCGCGTCCGCCATCAGGTTGTTCACGTGAAGCACGATCTTGAGCTGCGGGTCGACCGCGAGCGGGCCCCACCGGTCCAGCGCCTTCCAGCGCTTGTCCGAGAACGTCCGGCAGTCGTACGCCCCCAGCGCGTCGTCGATGTAGATAACGTTGAAGTCGTCGAACACCGCGAGCCAGTTCCCCTGTGTCACGTCCTTCTGCGGCGTGAACCCGCCGCGGTACTCCCCCGTCATCGCCCCCAGCGTCACCAGCCACGGGTTCCGGAACCCCGACTGCATCCCCTGCCCGTTCCCCTCCGCCACGCAGTGGACGTGCACGTACCCCGCCGCCGCCACCGCGTTCGCCACCGACTTCGCCGGCGCTTCCGGCTGCCACGTCCACGCCACCGTGAAGGGCAGCTCCACGCTCTCCTTCGTCACGAAGCTCCGGAGCGCGTCGTGCCCGAACTGCGTCCAGTCATCCCCGGGCGCGGCAACCACGGGCGGGAGCCCCTTGGGGACCGGGACCGTGTTCCCCTTCGCGTCGCCGGGATCGAGGTGCTGCATCTCCAGTTCGCGCTCTTCCTCCGTCCGCGGCTCCGACGAGCACGCGCCCATCGCCAGCCCGGCCAGCGCGACGCCGGCCAGTTTCCATCGGGAAGCGTGGTTCATGGGATGAAGGTATCCGGGGGCCTGCGCGGGCGGAAGAAGGAAGCGCGGCTACAATCCGGCGATGTCCGCGACGTCAACGCTGACCTGGGAAGAGGCATTTCGGGCGGGCCCGCGCCATGCCGGGGGCAAGGGATGGAACCTCGGGCGCCTTGCGCGCTACGGGTTCCCGGTCCCCGACGGTTTTGTGCTGCCGGCGGACGCCTACCGGGAGTTCATGGGATCGGGGGCACTGAAGAGGATGTCCGGGGAGTTCGCCGGCACGGGTGCGGCGGAGGCACAGTCCGCCCGGGCCGCGGCAGGGCTGCAGATGCTGCGCGCCTCAATCGAGGCCGCGCCGCTTCCCGCCGGTGTCGTTGACGCACTGCGTCAATCGCTGGTCCGCTGCGGCCTGGACGCGGTCCCCGTCGCCGTCCGCTCCAGCGCCACCGCCGAGGACGGCGGCTCGACCTCCTTCGCCGGCGTCCACCGCAGCATCCTCGACATCCGCGGCCTTGACGCCGTCGCCCGCGCCGTCCGCGAAGTCTGGGCTTCCCTCTGGACCCCGCAGGCCCTGGCGTACCGCCGGCGCTTCCTCGTCCCCGACGCCGACGTCGCCTGCGCCGTGGTTGTGTGCCGCATGGTCGGCGCGCAGTCGGCCGGCGTGGCGTTCACGTGCGACCCCCGCACCGGCCGCCGCGACGCCATCACGATCAGCGCCGCCCGCGGCGCCGGCGAGGCCGTGGTGAGCGGCGCGGTCAACCCGGAGGAGATCACCGTCGCGCTCACCCACCTCGGGCTTTCTGTCGAGTCGCGCTCGGGCCCCTCCACCCTCGACGATGCCCGGACCCTCGTTCTCGCGCGCCTCGCGCTGTGCGTCGCCTGGGCCCTCGGCGACGGCCAGGATCCCCAGGACGTCGAGTGGGTCTTCGACGGGAAGCGCTTCCACGTCCTCCAGGCGCGGCCGGTCACGCGGCTGCCGCGGGTGGTGTTCGCGGGAGCCGCGCACCTGGCGACCGTCTGGTCCAACGCGAACATCCGCGACGCGGTGCCGATGGTGCTGACCACGCTTTCGTGGTCGTGTATCCTCAACGCGCTGAGGTTCATGATGTGGACCTTCCCTGCGATCGTCGGTTATCCGATTCCGCCCGGCCTGGAGGTTGTCCGGCGGTTCGGCGGGCGCGGGTACTTCGACGTCACGTCGCTCCTCTGGTCGTTCTGGGACTGCTTCGGCGTCGCGCCCGAGGAGTCGAGCCGCGGGATGGGCGGCCACCAGGAGATGATCCCGGTCCCGGCGGGCAATCCGTTCCGCGGCCGCAAAGGCTGGGGACGGATCGTGCGGACGATCCGGGCGATGCGCGTCCTTCTCCGGTTGCCGCGCACCGTCCCCCCGGAAATCGACCGGGTCTTCCGCGTCTCCAAGGAACTGCTCGCGGTCGACGCGGCGGCGCTCTCGCCCGCAGGCCTCCTCGATCTCCTCGAGCGCATCTCCCTCGTGCAGGTCGCGTTCGGCGAGCCGTTCATGCTCACCGCCTCGGGCCTCGCCTGGCAGTCCGAACTCGAGAAGCTCCTCCTGAAACTGTCCCCAGGCCGCGGGATCGCCATCGCCAACGCCCTCGCCGCCGGCTCCGGCGCCGTCGTCTCCGCCAACCAGGGCACCCGCCTCTTCGACGTCGCCGACGCCGCCCGCCGCGATTCCGCCGCGCTCGAGTGGCTGAAGTCCGGTTCGGCCGACTGGAAATCCCTCCCCGAGGCCTCCCCGTTCCGGCAGGAATTCGCCCGCTTCCTCGACGACTTCGGCCACCGCGCCGTCTACGAAGTCGAAGTCGCCACCCCGCGCTGGAACGAGGACCCCTCGTGGCTCCTGGAGCAGGTGCGCGCGATCCTGGCGGGGCAGGGGAAGCGCCCCGACGAGGCGGCCCGCGAGCGGCGCGCCGCGGCGGAGCGCGAAGTCCGGTCGCTGACGCTCCTGCGGCGGCCGCAGATCGGCTGGCTGGCGAAGCGGGCGCGAATTGCGGCGGCGATGCGCGAGCGGGCCAAGTCGGCGCTCGTGGCGCAGGTCGAACCCCTCCGGCACGCGCTGCTGGAGGTCGGCCGCCGGCTGGCCTCGGCGAAGCTCGTCGATACGGCGACCGACGTCTTCCACCTCGCGTGGCCCGAGATCGAATCCTGGCTGCGCGGGGAATGGGACGGCCGTGGGGCGCGAGCGCTCGTCGCGGACCGCAAAGCACAGATGGCGGCTTGGGAGAAAAAGCCTCCCCCGGACGTGATTCACGGCGACGGGTCGGTGCCGCGCCCGGTGGCGGCGAAATTCACCGGAAGCGGGAACCAACTCAAGGGTCTCGCGGTTTCCTCCGGCCGAGCGTCAGGCCGGGCCTGCGTAATTCGCCACCCCGCCGAAGGCGCGCGCCTCAAGCAGGGGGACGTCCTCGTAGCGCCCTCGACCGACCCCGGCTGGACGCCGCTCTTCCTCCGCGCTTCCGCCGTGGTCATGGAGACAGGCGGAATGCTCTCCCACGGCGCGATCGTGGCCCGCGAATACGGCCTCCCCGCGGTCGTGAACATCCCGGGCGTCCTGGGCCTGATCAAGGACGGCCAGCCCCTCGAAGTCGACGGCGACTCCGGCACCATCGCCCTCTCCTGACGCCGTCCCCTCAACCCTCGACCCTCAACGCCGTCCTTCCACCTTCAACCTTCGACCTTAGACGCCCTTCCTACGGCCTGTCCCCGATCAAGAACTCAAACTGCTTCGCTTCCCCGACCGGCGGCTGCGCCACGATCGCCGCCTCGCCATTCGCGGGCACCCGCAGCTCCCGCACCTTCTCCTGCACCTTCACCACGAACCCGTCGTTCGTGCGCCACCGCGGAAACCAGACGATCGTCCGCGCCTCGTCGCGCTCATTGCGCAGCACCACCCGCACCGGCGTGCCGACCTCTACCGAGACGCATATGAGCCCCGGCATCACCGCCTCCCCTGCCGCAAGGTGCCGCACCTCCAGCCGCTCCGCCACCGGCTCCGTCGCACACCCCGCCGGTACGACCAACGCAAGCAGAATCAGGATTCGCTTCATCCCCGGATTCAACGCCCTCCCCGCCGCTCCGCTCAACATCTTTTTCTCCCCCGCCCCCCGCGCCGCATAATCACCCCGCCATGAGCGTCCGCTGCCTCTGCTTCACCGATTTCCCCCCTCGCGACTTCCAGCGACTTCGCGACGCGGACGAATACTCGTCCCGCATCCGCTTCTCCACCAATTTCATGCAGCTCGATAACGACGGCCTCCGCTTCGGCTGCCGCCGCTGCGGCCAGGTCTGGTCCTGGACGATGGGCGACAAGCCGCCGTACCTGTGGAGGCCGGAAGGGCGCACCGGCGGCGAGGACGAGACGAAATCCGTCGAGGTCGCCGAACTCCGGCTCCGCGGCCGCGAGCCGGGCGAGCGGGAAACGAAATCCGGTGAGATCGCCGAAATCCGCCTCCGGAGGCGGCCGTGAGCGCCTGCTCCTGCGACAAGGCCTTCCCCGAACGCTCGTTCAAGACCGCGAGCGACGCCGATGACTTCATGTCCGCCGTCCGCCTCTCCCCCGTCTTCCGCTACGTCGGCACCGACGGCGTCGAGACCCAGCGCGAACGCTACCGCTGCCGCGAGTGCGGCGCCGACTGGGCCTGCACCGTCCCCCCGAGCCCGCCGTATTCCTGGGCGCCCCTCGTCGCGCGGCGCCCGGAAGCGACGCCCGTCAACGTGCCCTTCGCGCTCCCCATCGAGCCGCCGCCGTCCCCGAAACCGGCCCCGGCCGCGGCGCCCGCCGCCGCCAGCGAAGCTCCCTTCCTCGAAGTCGGCCCCCACCGCGTGACCTCCGAGGTCTTCACCCTCGTCTACGAGGACGAGGCCTCCGCCGCCGTCAGCGACGTCCTCGCCGCCCTTTACGAATGGCGCCCCGGCATCTGGACCTGGAAGGCCAATGCCGGTTTCGAGGACATCGAGATCGAATTCGGCCCGCCGATGCCGAAAGGCCAGAGCGCCTTCGACCTCTTCACGCAGACCTGGAAACCCGAGCTCGTGAACCCCGCCTGGCGCGGCCTCAAGGGCGGGAAGAACCTCCGGCCGATCCACATGCGGGGGATCCGGAAGCGCGGCGAAGGGGCGAGCGGGTTCCTGGGGGAGTATTACCTGATCGTGGTGGACGTGAAGGGGCGGAAGGTGGCGGCGTGGATGATGGCGGACGCCAAATGAACGGCAAAGACGTCGAAGGTCGAAAGTTGAAGGTCGAGGGAAGGGCAATTTCATGATCCTGACGCATGTCACGGATGAACTGCGGGGACGGTTCGCGAACGCTTCGCGCGTCGCGGTCTTGACCGGGGCCGGGATATCCGCCGAGTCGGGAGTGCCGACGTTCCGCGGGGGCGGCGGGGCGACGATCTGGGAGTGGCGCGGCCGGCCGGTGACGGAACTCTCGAGCGCGGAGCTGCTCGCGACGGACCCCAGGCTGGTCTGGGAGTGGTTCGACCACCGGCGCGGGCTGGTGAAGGACGTGAAGCCGAACGCCGGGCACGCGGCGATCGCGGCGTGGGAGAAGCGCTTCGCGGCGTTCACGCTCGCGACGCAGAACATCGACGGGCTGCACGTGGCGGCCGGAAGCCGCGCGCCGATTGAGCTGCACGGCAACATCCACCGGGGCCGATGCCTTTCCTGCGGCGCGACTCGCAGCTTGCCGCCCAGCCCGATGCCGTCGCTTCCGCCCCTCTGCCCGTGCGGCGCGCGCCTGCGCCCCGACGTCGTCCTGTTCGGGGAAATGCTGCCGGAAGGCGCTTTCGAATCCGCCGAGGCCGCCGCCAGGACGTGCGACCTCTTCTTCGTCGTCGGCACCTCGGCCGTCGTCTACCCGGCGGCGATGCTCCCGCGCACCGCCCGGGCCGCGGGAGCCTTCGTGATCGAGGTCAACCCCGAGGAAACCGAACTGACGCCGCGCGTCGACGCGACGATCCTCGGGAAGGCGGGCGAGATCCTGCCGCAGTTCGGGACTTAGTACGCCCTCGCGAACAGCACCCGCTGCTCGCTCGGCCGCCCGCACTTGATGCACTTCCCCGCCTCCTTCGCGTTGTTCAGCGGGATGCACCGGATCGTCACCTTCGTCTCCTCCTTCACCTGCGCCTCGCACTTCCCGTCGCCGCACCAGTGGCAGCTGGAGAAGCCGCCGACGCCCTCGTGGAGCGCCTTGAAGTCGTCCCACGAGTCGATCTTCTTCGTGTTCTCGTCGCGGTACTTCTTCGCCTTGTTGAACAAGTCCTTCTGCATCTGGTCGAGCTGGCCGGTGATGTGGGCGACCGCGCCGTCGAGCGGCGCGAACTCCTTTTTCTCCACGTCGCGGCGCTTGAAGGCGTAGCTCTTTTTCTCGAGGTCCTTCGGCCCGATCTCGACGCGGCAGCAGGAGCCCTTGCGCTCCCACTCGAAGTACTTGGAGCCCGGGCGGTCGTCGCGGTCGTCGAACACGACGGTGAGGCCCTTTGCGGTCAGGTCCGCCGCGAGCTTGCGGCCGACCTCGGCCGTCGCGGCCTTTTCCTCCGGCGTCTTGAAGATCGGGATGATGACGACGTGGTACGGCGCGAGCTTCGGCGGGCAGACGAGGCCTGCGTCGTCCGAGTGCGTCATGATCAGCCCGCCGATGAGGCGCGTCGAGACTCCCCACGACGTCTGCCACACGTACTCGCTCTGCCCCGCCGCCGTCTGGAACTTCACGTCGAACGCCTTCCCGAAGTTCTGCCCGAGATCGTGGCTCGTCCCGGCCTGGAGCGCCCAGCCGTTCTGCATCAGCCCCTCGATGCAGTACGACTTCAGCGCGCCGGCGAACTTCTCGTTCATCGTCTTCTCGCCGCGGATCACCGGCATCGCCATCACGTTCTCGGCGAAGTCCGCGTACACGTCGAGCATCCGCAGGACTTCCTGCAGCGATTCCTCGTGCGTCGCGTGTGCCGTGTGCCCTTCCTGCCAGAGGAACTCGCTCGTCCGCAGGAACATCCGCGTCCGCAGCTCCCACCGCACCACGTTCGCCCACTGGTTGATCAGCATCGGCAGGTCGCGGTGCGTCTTGATCCACTTGTTGAAGAAGTGCCCGATGATCGTCTCCGACGTCGGCCGCACGACGTAGCGCTCCTCGAGCTCCTTGCCGCCGCCGATCGTGACGACCGCGAGCTCCGGGCTGAACCCCTCGACGTGCTCGGCTTCCTTCTTCAGGAACGACTCCGGGATGAACATCGGGAAGTACGCGTTCTTGTGGCCGGTCGCCTTGAAGCGCCCGTCGAGCTCGCGCTGGATCTTCTCCCAGATCGCGTAGCCGTTCGGCTTGATGACCATGGCGCCCTTGACGACGATCGCCGGCTCGGCGAGGTCGGCGGCGCGGATGACGTCCTGGTACCACTCCGGGAAATCCTTCGCGCGGGTGGTGATGTTGTCGGCCATGGAATTCCTCTGGAAATGTGAGAAGGGGGGGTCAGTCAACATGGGGGGGAGGGGGTTGTCAACGAGAGCGGAAGCCGTCGCGTTTCCTTGCCCTTTCCCTTGCCCTTTCCCTTTCCCTTGCCTTTGCCTGCCTTTCGCCGGCGACCCGGCCTCCGGACTGCCGGGCAAGGGAAAGGGCAAGGGCAAGGGACGACACGCCTCAGCGCTTCGGCGCAGGAGGTCGTGGTCGCAGGACTGCAGCGAGCAGGTTTCCCATGCCCCTTCATCGCGAAAATTCCCGCGAGGTTCGAAATGTCCCGGATAGGATTTGCCACTTCACCCACCAACTTCGAGGCACCGCCATGACGCACCCCGCCCCCCCTCCTTCCCCCGCCGGAATCATGCAGCTCATCACCGGGTCCTGGGCCTCCGCTTTCCTGGGCGCGGGGGCGTCGCTTTCGCTGTTCACGCACGTCGAGAAGGGCGCGCGGACGCCGGAAGCCCTCGCGAAGGCCACCGGGACGGCCCTTCGCGGCATGAAGGCCCTGCTGGACGGCCTGACGGGGCTCGGGCTGCTCACGGTTTCGGACGGGAAGTACGCGAACTCGCCGGAGGCGACGGCGTTCCTCGTCGAAGGGAAGCCGCCGTATCTCGGGGCGTTCGCGAAGCTGATGATCAAGGACTTCGCGACGAGCGACTGGGCGAAGCTACCGGAAGCGGTGAAGGCGGGGGGCTCGACGTTGCCTCCGTTGCCGGACGTTGAGGACAACCCGTTCTGGCACGAGCTGGTCCCGGCGATTGCGCCGCTGGCGGTGCCGAGCGCGCAGGCCACGGTGCAGGCGCTGAACTTCGCGGCCGCGGGCCCCGCGTCGATCCTGGACGTCGGCGGCGGGTCAGGGGCGTTCTCGGCGGTGTTGCTCCAGGCGAATCCGAAAGCGACGGCGACGCAGGCCGACTGGCCCGGCGTGAACGGCATCGCCCGCCGCATCGTCGGGTCCTGCGGCGTCGGGGACCGCTTCAAGACCATGGACGGCGACATCCACAAGCTCGACTACGGGACGGCGGCGTGGGACGTGGTGGTCTACTCGCACATCGCGCACCAGGAGAGCCCGGAGACGAACGTGGGCATCTTCCGGAAGTTCCGCAAGGCGCTCAAGAAGGGCGGCTCGCTCGTGGTGAACGACTTCATCGTGAACGACGACCGGAGCGGCCCGCCGTTCGGGCTGATGTTCGCGATGAACATGATGCTGCACACGAAGCACGGGAGCACGTACACGGAAGCGGAGTACCGGGCGTGGCTGAAGGAAGCGGGGTTCGCGGACGTGAAGATCGTCGAGACGCCGAGTCCGGCGCGGCTGGCGATCGGTCGGTAGGGCCCGCGGCGGGAGTTCAGGCGACCGGCGAGACGGCGAGCCGGAGACCGAGGTGGTCCCGGAAATTCCCGGGCAGCGCCCCGCCGTGCACGGAGCTGGCGCAGCGGGCCCAGCCGGCGGCCCAGTAGCCGCCGCGGATCGAGCGGCTGGTCCGGAACTGGTCGTACCCGGCGTTGAACCCCCACGCCATCGAGCACCCATTCGTGTCGCGGACGCCGTAGGGCGACTCGTCGATCGGGAACGTCCCCACGGGCCGCGGACCGAGCGGCGAGAGATTCGAGACGCCGGAGTGCGAGAAGCTCGGCTCGTACCGGTTCCCGAACGAGAACGTCCTCCCGTCCACGCCGCGCGACGCCTTCTCGAATTCCTCTTCGTGCAGCAACCGGTAGACGCGCCCGTCGCGGCGGGACTTCCACGCCGCGTAGGCCAGCGCGTCGTGCCAGGTCATGCCGATGGCCGGCCAATCCGGATCCCATTGCAGGGTCGTGTTCAGGAATTTCCCGGAGGAGAGCCGGTACTTCCCCTCCACGCACTCCAGGTACGGCCCCTCCGTGCCCCGCAATTGCCGGCGCGCCGCCTCGTCTGCCAGCCCCGCGGACACGAGGTCGTTGAGGAATTCGAGGTACTCCCCGAGGGTCACATGGAAGCGCGCCACGAAGACGTCCTGCGTCACGGCCGTCCGGTGGGGATTTCCACCGGCCCAGGCCCCGCCGAAGATGAAAGGGCCGCCCGTGACGAGGACGAATCCCTCGGGAATTCGGTTGGCCGGGTACAGCACGACGTCCTGCGTCCAGGTCCCCCCGCGTTCCATGTTGACGGGGACAATCGCGGGGGCTAGCCCGGACCCGGCAGGCGGGATCACCTCGCAGCGCCACGACCCCGGCGCGAGTTCGACATCGCACATCGGGGAGACTCCGAGCAGCTTCTCCTCCCCCGGGACGAGCCGCCGCTTCACCTCCTCATAGCGGCGGATGCGCACCTCCACGCCCTTCAGTTCTTCGCGCGCGCAATCCGGCGCGTGCCCCCACCGGGCCCCGGCGGGCAGGACTCGCGTCGCGGGAACCGGGCGCGCATCCGGGGACGGCGGCTGTCCCGGCACGGGGCGGCCATCGGTCCACGTGACGAGCGTGGCTTCGTCGAACTCCACGCGGAATCCCTTCACCGACGCGGGCCTGAGGCAGTCGCAGGAATAGGCGAACACGCGAAGCGTCAGCCGGCCAGGGGCCTCGAGCCGCCGCTGATACGTCCCGAACCGGTCGGCCTGCGCGAGGGCGTGGCGTTGCGCCGTGAGCTCCTGGCGGTCGCGCCTCCGCTCGGCATCCAGCAACCGCTCGAGGATCAGGTCGCATCTCCCGTCGTGCGCCTCGCGCCGGTCCGGGTCGGCCTCCAGGGCGAGCCCGAACTCGAGCGAGGCACGAGAGAAGGCGTCCGCGGCCTCCTCGGTGAGCTCCTCGGCTCGCGACTCGAACCGCCAGAGGTTGGCGCGGTCCTCGGCGGAAGCGGTCGCGTAGCCGAGGGAGATCCTCTCGGCGCTCTGCCGCGCATCCTGCGCTTCCGAGCGGAGCGCCAGGTACCGCCGCTTCTGCTCCGCGCCCTCGGCGCACCGCCGCGTCGCCTCCTCGGCCCTGCGCTCGCGTTCCTTGATGCCTTCGAGGAAGAGCTGGATGTCGTCGTGCAGGGCGCGCGCCGAGGGGTAGCGGTCCTCGCGCCGGCAGGCCATGGCGCGCAGGCAGATCGCCTCGAGCGCGGCGGGGACGGGGTCGGGGACCTGACGGCCGAGGACTCGCGCACGCTCGACGCGCTCCGAGGGACGGTGGACGCGCCCGGCGATGACCTCCTCGAGCACCTTGCTGCTGGCGCCGTCGAAGGGCGGCTGCCAGGTCAGGATGGCGTACAGGATCGCGCCGAGCGAGTAGACGTCGCCGCGTTCGTCCATGTCCGCAAGGCGGCCTTCCGCCTGCTCGGGCGGCATGTACGCCGGCGTGCCGATGATCTGGCCCACGATCGTCAGCGACGTCGCGTCCGGGCTCTCCCACGCGCCCGACGAGCGCTCCACGGCATGGGCCGCAGGCTCGTCCTCGCCGTGGCGCTTCGCCAGCCCCCAGTCCACGATGTACGTCTCGCCGTAGTCGCCGATCATGACGTTGCCGGGCTTCAGGTCGCGGTGCACGACGCCCTGCGAGTGCGCGTACGCCATCCCCTGGCATACGCCCTGGAAGACGCCGAGCAGCCGCGCGCGCGACCAGGCCTCGCGCACGCCGGGCTCGCCGGCGGCCATCGAGCGCAGAAGCGACAGCAGGTCGCGGCCGCGCACGCGCTTCATGCACAGGAACATCCGCTTCGACCCGTCCGGCGCGGGGAGGACGCCGAAATCGTGGACGGGGACGATGTTCGGGTGGTCGAGGGCGGCCGTGATGCGCGCTTCGCGCAGGAACCGCTCGACGACGGTGCGCGAGTTTCCCTCGAGGAGGAGCTTGACGGCGATTTCGCGGTCGAGGTCGGCGTCGTGGGCCTCGACGACGCGGCCGAGGCCGCCGCGGGCGATTTCGGCGCCGAGCTCGTAGCGGCGGTCGCGCGGGGCCGGCTCGAATTCGGGCTCGGGAGGGCGCCCCGCGCGGTAGTCGCGGAGCCAGTCGGCGATGGAGGGATCGGGGCAGAGTGAAATCAGCATCGCGCGGAGCGAAGGGTCGAGTTCGGGGCGCGGGGCGTTACCGCCGACGGACTCGAGGAGGATGGTGCGCTCCGCTTCCGCGATGTCGCACTCGCGGCAGAGCCGTGCGACGAGGCCGTCCGCGGGCGCGACGGGGTCCTTCCGCTCCCCCAGCCACACCGCGAAAGCCTGCGCGAGCTGCTCCGGCGTACAGCGGTTCCACTCGAGGGCGAGCAGGGCGAACAGAAGCTGTTGTTCGAAGGGCATCCGGGGCTCCGCCAGTCGGCGCCCCACTCTACCGCGCGGAGGCGGGCAACGTGACCTACTGCGGGAGTTTGGCCTCGATCTCCACGACGCCGCCTTTCGCGGAATCCAGGGAGACCCGGAACTTGCCGGAGCCCTTTACCACCCACTCGACCGTCGTCTCTCCCATGCCGGGAACGCCGTCGATCCGGATGCGGGACGGCTTGCCCTTCGAGGGTTCGACGCGGTTGAAGTCGCGGTCGAGGACGACGCCGGCGGAAAGCGCCGTGATTCCGTCGCCCGCGATCGTGAACTGGTCCTGCGCGTTGATCCTCAGGGCGGCGTCCTGGGCGGTGCGGGAAGGGATCATGCGGGCGTTGCGGGCGGAGACGCGGACGGCGAAGAGGCCGTCGCCCAGCGCGCGGACCTGCGGCGCGTCGAGCGAGAGCTTCGGCATCTGGTCGGCGTGGTAGAGCGTGAACGCCATGTTCCGGTGGCATTCTTCCTCGAGCAGGAACGACGGCGGCGTGCGCCCGAAGTTCTTCTTGAAGCCGCCGATCTCGATCTCGCCGTACGTGGGGTGCTTGTAGGGCTTCCACTCCACGAACGCGTCCCGCATCAGCAGGAGCTGGTTGAACTTCGCGCGGTCCTCGCGCGTGTCCGCGCCGATGCCGGCGTTCGGGCCGCGGAACAGGTTGCCCTCGTGCCACAGCTCGTTCGTGAACGTCACGATGCCGCGGCCGAAGTACAGCCAGTCGATCTCGCCGCCCCACACGACGTACAGGTCGCGCCAGAGGATCATGTACCGGTAGCCGGGGAGCATCTGCTCGCCCTTCTTCCCGATCGCGTCGAACACCGCCACGTCCCCGCCCGGGACGTTCGCGTTCTGCTGCCCCGGCGGCCGCAGGATCATCCCGCCCGCGTTGTGGTAGGTCTGCGCCCCCGCGATGTTCGGATGCTCCATCACGAACTTCCCCACCGCCCGCGTCTCCGGCAGGGAGAACGGGAAGTCGTGCGACCCGTGCTGCACGTACGGCGGCTGCCAGTCCGTCGGCCAGTTCCGGTTCGGGTCGTACCCGCCCGGGCCGTCCTCGTTCACCTGCCCGTCCCCGTCGTTGTCCAGCCCCTCCTCCCCCAGCCGGTCGAACTCCCCTTCCTCGTCCGGCTCGCACGGCACCATCAGCCGCGGCTCCTGCGGGTGCTTCTTCCACCGCCCGTGCGCATTCCGGCGGCGCATCTGCACGATGTTCCCGTCCCCGTCCAGGTCGTCGTTCACGTCCTCGTCCAGCCGCCCGTCCCCGTCCTCGTCCCACGGCCGGATGCCGCTCCTCAACGAATGCGCGTCGTTCGGGTCGTGCAGGAACGAGTCCCGGCCGTCCGGGTTGATCGTCGGGAAAATGTAGAACACCCGCTCGTCCACCATCTCCGTGATCTTCGCCACCCGCCCGTAGTTCTCCAGCAGGTACCACGCCGTGTACAGCGACGCTTCCGCCGCCTGCACCTCGTTCCCGTGGATGTTCCCGTCGATCCAGTACCCCGCCTTCCGCGCCGGGTCCCCCTTCGAGAAATTCGTGATCTCGATCCCGCGGATCGACCGCCCCCCCACCGTCGTCCCGATCGTGTGCAGCTTCGCCAGCCGCGGGAACGCCGCCCCCATCTGGTCGAGGATCTCGCCGATTTCCTTCGTGTCGTAGAAGCGGTTCCAGCGGACGTCGACCTTCGGGTTGGGCGGCGCCCCGAGCGCGCCGAGGTCGTCCTGGGCCGCGGCGGGAAGAGCCGCGACGAGCACGAGCAGCAGCCTGCGGATCATTTCAGCACCGCCTTCGCCGAGGCCGCGCCGGCGCGGTCGGTTTCCGCCTTGATCTCGACCTCGGTCCCCTCTGCCGCGTGCACGACCCACTTGAGCTCCTTGACCGCTCCGGCCGCGAGGCTCGGCACGAGAGTCATCCTGTCCCCCGCGGTCAGCTCGCCTTTCGCCGCGGCGAAATCCACCCGCACCGGCCGCGCCCGCCTGGTGCGTTCGCCCTGCCGCAGCGCCGTGGGCAGCATCGCCCCGTCGTTGGCGACCGTCGCCGTCACCTCCCAGAGCGCCGCGTCGAGCTTCTTCACGGACACCCCCTTCACCGCCACCCGCGGGAACGCGTCCAGCATCTCGACGAAGATTTCCCCGTGCTTCTTCGCCATCGCCGGCAGGTCCGCGGCCTGCGGCAGGACCATGCTGAAGGGCTTCCACCCGCCGATCTCGACCTTCTTCCCCGGGAAGTCCGGGTGCTCGATCGCGTGCCACTCCACCCACTCCTTCGGGCGCGCTTCCTTCGTCCACCGGAACACCCAGCGCGCTTCGCGCCCCGGCCCGTCCTCGTTCGGGAGGCCCTTGAGGTCGGCGGGCTTCCACGGCACGGTCCACCCGGGGTTCGCGAGCGACAGCAAACCCCAGTGAAAGTACAGCCACTCCGCCACGCCCCCCTCGCGGAGCGGCGCCGGGTCGCGGCGCTCGCGGCCGAACTTCGCGCGGTACGACTCCGCCAGCCGCGCCAGCGGCAGCACGTCCCCCGCATCCAGCCCCATCGCGGGGCTGCCCGGGTCGGGAAGTGGATTCGGCGGCGCGGCAGGGGCGACTTGCCGGACGATGTTGTCGTTCGACGCGAACGTGAACGCCGCTTCGATGTTCGGGTGCGCCGCAACGAACTCCGCCAGCGCCCGGCTCTCCGGCTCGCTCATCTGGAACGGCCCGGTGCGCGGCGCATGGAAGCGGTAGTTCCACGTGAAGTTCGAGTTGAGGTCGACGCCGCCGGGGCCGTCCTCGTTGAGCGCGCCGTCGCCGTCGTCATCTTTCCCCTCGGCGAGGATCCTCCACGCCCCGCGCTCGCCGCGCGCCAGGTCAGGCTTCCGCATGAACCCCGCGTCGACGGCGTCGGCGACCCACTCCCCCGCCGGGTCTTCGACGCGCATCGTCACGATCGCGCCGTCGCCGTCGAGGTCGTCCGGCCCGTCCTCGTCGTCGCTCCCGTCGCGGTCCTCGTCCCACTTTCGCGCCGTTCCGCTGTCCTGCCGCTTCAGCGCCGCGAAGAACCGCTCGATTCCGTCGGGATTCAGGCGCGGGATGACGTAGATCGTCCGCTCGGAAAGCGCTTTCCGAACTTTTTCGTCAGCCGAAAGCACGAGCCCACTCACCGCGTCGAACGCGAGCGCCGTCCCCGCGAGCCCGTCCCCCTCCACCCCGCCCACCACGAGCAGCGCCGGCCGCCGGTCGACGTCCGCTCCGCTCCCGATCGTGAGCAGCAGGATGTCCCGGCCCCCGGACGACTTCCCGATCGGGCGCACCGCCGCGATCCCCGGCATGTCCGCGGCCAGCGTCTTCATCCCGTCCTCGAACCGCGCAAACTCCACCCAGGGACTCTCCTCGGCGGCCGCGCGAGCCGCCCCGAGCGCCAGAAGCGCCATCGCCAGCCCCGCTCCCCGTGAAACGCGGCTCACGCGGCTACCCGCCCCAATCCTGCGGCTTCGTCGGCGGCTCTTCCCCCGGCCCCGGCGGCGGCTCCTCGAAATCGTCGTCGAGCAGCGTGCGCTTCTTCGGTTCGCCCGGCACATCCGGCGGATGCAGGAACACCGGCGTCGGCGTCTCCGACGTCGGCGGCCCGTCCAGCGGGAATTCGTGCACCAGCGCCCCCAGCCCCGCCGGCTTCGCCGCCGGCGGTTCCTCCCCGAACACCTTCCGCACCGCCTCGTCCATCACGTCCTTCGGCGGCAGCTTCTGCTCCAGCGGCCCTGGCTTCCGGACCTCCGTCGCCTTCTTATTCTGGAGCTGCGCCACTCCCGGCGCCAGCTGCCCCGTCGAGATCATGTCCGCGTTCGGCGCCTTGTGCATCCCCGCCACCTTCGGGTCGAACAGCAGGCACCTCACCGTGTGCCCCCCGCCCATGTCGAACGACGGCGGCACCATCACGCTGCACTCCGGCATCGCGCTCGGGCAGCGCGGATGGAAGCGGCACCCCGCGGGCGGGTTGACCGGGCTCGGCACGTCCCCCGTCAGGATGATCCGCTGCTTGCGGAGCGCCGGGTCGGGCTGCGGCACCGCGGACAGCAGCGCCTGCGTGTAGGGGTGAAGCGGGTTCTTGAAGAGCGCCTCCTTGGGCGCGCTCTCGACGATTTCGCCGAGGTACATCACGGCGACGTCGTCGGCGATGTGCTCGACCACGGACAGGTCGTGCGAAATAAAAAGGTAGCTGAGCCCGCGCTGCTTCTTCAGGTCCGCCAGCAGGTTCACGACCTGCGCCTGGATCGACACGTCCAGCGCGCTCACCGCCTCGTCGCACACGATGAACTTCGGCTCCACCGCCAGCGCCCGCGCGATCCCGATCCGCTGCCGCTGCCCGCCGCTGAACTCGTGCGGGTACCGGTTGATGTGCTCTTCCATCAGCCCCACGTCCTTCAGCAGCTTGCGCACCTTCGCCACGCGCTCCGTCCGCTCCCCGAGCCCGTGGATCTTCATCCCCTCTTCCACGATCGACCCCACCGTCATCCGCGGGTTCAGGCTCGAGTACGGGTCCTGGAAGATGATCTGCATGTGCCGCCGCATCGCGCGCAGCTCCGCGCCTTCCATCCCCGTCACTTCCTGCCCCTGGAACGTCACCGTCCCCGACGTCGGCTCGATCAACCGCAGCAGCGTCCGCCCCACCGTCGTCTTCCCGCACCCCGACTCGCCCACCAGCCCCAGCGTCCGCCCCTCCCCGATCGAGAACGTCACGTCGTCCACGGCACGGACCTGCGCCACCGTCCGTGCGAAGAGGCCCTTCTTCACGGGGAAGTGCTTCACCAGCCTTTTGACGTCAAGGAGCGGCATGTTTCCTCAGATCACGATGCAGGCGGCGGTGTGGCCGCGGCGGATTTCGCGAAGGGGGGGTTCGGACTTCGAGCACTCGGGGACGGCTTTCGGGCAGCGGGGGTGGAAGCGGCAGCCCGCGGGGAAATGGAGCGGGTTGGGGACGGCGCCCTCAATGGCCTCGAGGCGTTCGCGGTGTTCGCCCATCTTGGGTTTGGAGCGGAAGAGGCCGACGGTGTAGGGGTGGAGGGGGTTGGCGAAGAGGTCCTCGACGGGGGCGTACTCGACGACCTTGCCCGCGTACATGACGGCGACGTGGTCGGCGATCTCGGCAACGACGCCGAGGTCGTGCGTGATGATGAGCATGGACATGCCGAGCTCGCTCTGAAGCTCGCGCATGAGGTCGAGGATCTGGGCCTGGATGGTGACGTCGAGCGCGGTGGTGGGCTCGTCCGCGATGAGGAGCTTGGGGTTGCACGCGAGCGCCATGGCGATCATGACGCGCTGCTTCATGCCCCCCGACATCTGGTGCGGGTACTCGTCGACGCGCTGCTCGGGGTTCGGGATCTTCACGCGCCGCAGCATCTCGATCGCGCGGTTGCGCCCTTCCTTCCACGAGACGCGCTGGTGCAGCACGACGGCCTCGGCGATCTGGTTCCCGACGGTGAAGACGGGATTGAGCGAGGTCATCGGCTCCTGGAAGATCATCGAGACCCGGTTCCCGCGGATCGCGCGCATCTCCGCTTCCGACAGCGCCAGCAGCGACTTCCCGTCGAACAGGATGTCCCCCCCGACGATCTTCCCGGGGTTCTGGATGAGGCGGAGGACGCTGAACGCGGTGACGGACTTGCCGCAGCCGGACTCGCCGACCAGCCCGAGGACCTTGCCCTTGGGGATCGAGTACGACACCCCGTCGACGGCGCGGACGACGCCGTCGTAGGTCGGGAACTGGACCTGGAGGTTTTTCAGCTCGAGGAGCGGGGTATCGGTCACGCGGTTTCCTTTTTCGCGCGCAGGATCGTCTTGGGGTCGAGCGCGTCGCGCAGCCCGTCCCCGAGGAACTGGAACGCGACGACGGTCACGAAGATCATGAAGCCGGGCAGGAGCACCCACGGGTGGAGCTTGATGTCGTTCGTGCTGCGGGCAGCCTGCAGCATGTTCCCCCAGGAAGCGTACGGTTCCTGGATGCCGAGTCCGAGGAATGAAAGCCCCGACTCCGAGAGCATGAATCCCGGGACGGCCATCGCGATGACGTAGATCGCGTACGACATCGTCTGCGGCAGGATGTGCCGGGTGATGATGCTGAAACTGCCGACGCCCAGCGCCTTCGAGGCCAGGACGTAGTCGTTCTGGGAGATGGAGAGCACCATGCCGCGGATGGTTCGCGCCAGCCCGGCCCACCCGATGAACGAAAGGATGAGAACGATCGAGAAGTACATCTTGGGTGGACTGATTCCCGGCGGCAGCGCCGATCTCAGGCCCAGCATCAGGTAAAACCCCGGGAGCAGCATGATCATCTCGATCAACCGCTGCGTCGCGATGTCCGTCGTGCCCCTGAAGTATCCCGACATCCCGCCGATCAGCAGCCCGAGCGTGAACGTCACCGTCACGGCCACCAGTCCCACCGTCAGCGAGATCCGGCTTCCGTACAGGATCCGGCTGAACAGGTCGCGCCCCATCTGGTCCGCGCCCAGCAGGAACAGCGCGGGACGGTTCACCTGCTCCGGGACCTCGATCCCGATGAACCGCGTGCTTGTCGGGATGAACCCGAGCAGCTTGTGCGGGTCCGCCGACGCGAAGAAGCGGATCGGGTACTCCTTTGGGGTCTCCGTCAGCTCGCTTCCCAGCTTGCGCTTCAGGTAGTCCATGTTCTCGGGCGCGACTTCGACGTAATAGACGAGGAAGTTCTCGTCCCTCACTCGCACGGTGTTGTAGACGAACGGCCGTCCCAGCCTGCCGTCCGCGTGGCGCCAGCGGATCGTCGACGGCTGGTGCCAGGGCTTCGTGCGCATTTGCGTCTCGAAGTCGTACGGCGCGAAGAAGTCCGCGAAGACGACGAGGAAGTAAAGGAACGCGAGCACGACCGCCCCGTAGACCGCCAGCGGATGCTGGCAGAACTTGAGCCACGAGATCTGGCGCGGCGTCAGCACCTGGTGGGCCGTCGCCTTGATCTCCGCCTTGGGGGCCATGACCGCCACTATCCCTCCACCGAAATGCGGGGGTCGACCATCCCGAGCCCCACGTCCGCGAGGAGGTTCCCCACGACCAGCAGCAACCCGCCGATCAGGAGGTTCGCCATCACCACCGGCATGTCGTACGACTGCACGCTCTCCAGCATCTGCCGCCCGATTCCCGGGTAGTCGAACACGATCTCCGTGAACGCGCTCCCCGCCATCATCCCCGACAGCAGGCTTCCCGAGCTTGCCACGAACGGGATGATCGCGTTCCGCAGCGCGTGCTTGTACAGCACCTTGAACGGCGGCAGCCCCTTCGCCATCGCCGTCGTCAGGTAGAGCTTGCGCCGCTCTTCCAGCATCGTCCCGCGCAGGATGCGCTGGAGCCCGCCGATGCCGCCGAGCACGCCCACGGTAACCGGGAGAATCGTGTGCTTGGCGATGTCCCACATCTGCCCGATCCGCCCCATCGCCGAGTGGTTCTGGCTCGTCCTTCCCGCAATCGGCAGGATCTCGCGCAGCCAGCTGAACCACGACCCCGGCTGAATGTCGTACGTCAGGCTCACCAGGAACACGAGCAGGATCGCGAGGAAGAACGACGGCATGCTCATCCCCACGAACGTCAGGAACGAAATCGTCCGCTCCGTGTTCGAGTGCTGCCTCACCGCGCCGTAGATCCCGATGGGAAGCGCGATGAGCCAGACGAAGATGAGCGAGAAGATGTTGAGCGAGATCGTGTTCGTGACCTTCTCGCCGATCAGCTCCAGCACGCCCTTCTTCTTGTCCCACGACGTGCCGAAATTCGGCAGCCCGATCCTGAAGGGATTGCCCGCGACCCGCAGCCGGAAGTCGTCGAACTCCGCACGGCCGGGCGCATCGCAGGCGAACCGCAGCCCGCGGACCTGGCGGAAGTCGACCTCCTTGGGAAACGACGCGAACGGGACCTCGAAGGTCTGCTCTTCTTTGCCCAGCTTCAGGTCGAAGAACTTCGTCGCAACCGGCGTCTCCCGGCTTCCGTGGAGAATCCACAGCGACACGGGAAGCGACTCGCCCTGGAGGGCGCGCGCCTCGAACTCCAGCGCGTCGAAGTCCACGCGATCCACAGCCGGCCGCTCGGGCTCCGTCGACTTCATGCCCGAGGCCTGCCACTCTTTCCGGGCGGCCTCGTGCGCCGTATCGACCTTCTTCTCCACGGCGGCCCAGTCCGGCTTCCAATCCGAGCCCTCGACGAGCTTCATGGTGAAGGGCGACTTCAGCGCGCCGAGCTCCGCGGTCTCACCGGCAGTCCCGTTGAAGAGCAGCTGGATCGTCCGCTTCTTCGCCTTTCCGGGGTAGGTCTCCTCCCAGACGCGGCGCTTGAGCAGCGACGCCTTCACGGCCACCTTGGCCGGTTTTGAGGCCGTGATCCGGATTTCGCGGACTTCGGTGATCTGGCACTGCCGGTTGAGTTCGTCGAGGTCGAGCGTGAGAGAGGCGGGTTTGCCCTCGGCCGCCTGGAACGGGAACACGATCGGCCCGGAGCCGGCGACGACCTGGAGCGCGAGACCTTCGGGCGGGGCGCCTTCCAGCGTGAGTTCCAGAGCCTCCACGTCCTTCGGGTCCAGGATGCGGCCGACCTGATCGCGCGTCCCGAGGGCGCCGAACGGGACGCCCGCAGGTCCGGGCACGTCGAATTCGCCGCCCACCCCGGCCATCGTCCGCCGGACCTCGGTCCCGCCGAACTTGTACTTGTCGTCGCCGCGCGACGGATCGTTGTCCTCGAAGGTCCCCACGAACCGACGGTCGGGAGAGAACCTCACGTCGAACAGCACGCCGCGCAGCCAGTAGAAGTAGCGCACGTGGAGCGGCTCGTAAATGTGCATCCGCCGCTTTTCCATCTCCACGATCTGCGGGTCGGCGGCGGGGTCGTTCTCAAAGGTGTCGAAGCGCGAGCTGCCCTGCGAGTTGACCGTGATGAACATCACGAAGGTCATCACGAAGACCAGCGGGATGCTGATGAGCAGCCGTTTGAACGCGAACGTCGTCAGCCCCCCGGACAGGAGACGGCCCAGCAGCGATCCCCGGGCAATCGCCGGCGCGCCTCCGCTCTTCTCGGGGGCCTGCCTCATCGGCCGAACTCCGTGTCTTCGTACAGGCGCTCGATGTCGTACAGCGAGTAAAGCGTCGATCTCCGGTTCCGGATGCGCTTCGAGAACGCGTACACCTGGATCCCGTACATCAGGTAGATGTGCGGCAGGTTTTCCGCGCACAGCTGCTGCCACTCGTGCGCGAGTTTCACGTCTGTTTCCCACCGGAAGCGCTTTTCCTTCGAGTCCCAGTCGGTGTAGGCCTGGTCGAAGATCTGGTCGATCCGCAGCTCCCAGTCGCGGTTCTCGGCGCTCCCGGCAGGAGTTCGCGGATTCCAGACGCGGCGCGGTTCGCCGGACTTCCAGATCGTTTTGCCGAGCAGCGGGTCGGGCCCCGCGGTGTACGAAAGGATGATCGCTTCCCAGTCCCAGTCCTGCGAAATGCGGCGGACGAGCAGGTTGAACTGGATGAACTCGGGGATGAGCCGGACGCCGACTTTCTTCAGGTCCTGCTCGATGATCGTCACCATCGTCACGAGCGTCGGCTGGTCCGCGACGGTCGTGAGCAGGAACTCCGCGGGGTTCCCGTTTTCGTCCTCCCGCCAGCCGTCGCCGTTGCGGTCCTTGAGCCCCATCTCGTCGAGCAGCTTTCGCGCGGCGTCGAGGTCGTACGGGTACTTCCGGACGTCTGCCGTGTAGTACTTCGTGTACTTCGGCGTATAGGGCGACCAGTTCGCCGCGGCGAACCCGTCCGAAACCAGCCACTTCATGCTGTCCTTGTCCAGCGAGTGCGCGACGGCCCTGCGGAACCGAAGGTCGCGGAACCACTGGGACTTGTGCGGTTTGACGTAGGGCCGGCCATCGGGACGCGCCCGCGGATTCTGGTTGAAGCAGATATAGCTCCAGCCGGCGCGGGGCCCCATCGGGACGACGTCGTACTTCCCGCCCGCCGACTTCCGGATGATCTCCCCCAGGTCGATCGACCGCACGTCGAGGTAGTCGATCTCGCCGACGAGGAAGCGGTTCTTCATCGTCTCCGGGTTCTGGATGACGTTGAAAACGATGCGGTCGAGGTACGGCAGGCGATTCCCGGCCTCGTCCTTCTTCCAGTAATTCGGGTTGCGCTTCTCGATGAAGCGCTCCCCGGAGACGTACTCGGCCGGCATGAACGGCCCGGTGCCGATGACCTGGGCGGGCGGCGTCGCGATGTTCCAGGTGGAGGCGAATGTCCCGTCATCCACGCGCGCCTTGAGGATGTGCTTCGGGTAGATGTTCGTGCCGTTGATGAGCTGCAGGTAGCTCGCGTACCGCTGCGGAAGCGTGAACCGGACCGTGTAGTCGTCGATCTTCTCGACCAGCACGTTCTTCTTCACCATCTTCCCCGTCGCCTCGTCCTTCACGGGCATCTGAAGCGCGGGCCGCGCGGAACACGGGATCGACTCGTTCAGCACGATCTCGTTGAAGGAGAAGACGACGTCGTCCGCGGAGAATTTCGCGCCGTCGTGCCACTGCACGTCCTGGCGCAGCTTCACGATCCAGATCTTCCCGTCCGGGTCCTCGCTGCGCTCCGGCACCGCCGTTGCCAGCTGGGGCATCCAGTCGAGCGTCATCGGGTCGCGCGTCAGCAGCCCCTCAAACACGAGGCCGCTCAGCACGCTGGAGGTCTGCGCGTCCGTCGAGATCGCGAGGTTCAGGTCCTTCATCTCGTTGTCGATGAAGTCGTTCAGGACGCCGCCGTACTTCCCGATCTCGTACTTGTACCCCTTGGCGGCCTCCTGAATTTCCTCCGCGGTCGGCAGCGGCGGCGGCGTCTTCTCCGGCATCTGGTACGCCTGGCTCAGCCGGAACAGCCAGAGGAACGCGCCGAAGCCGGCGAGCACGACGACAGGGGGAATGAGGCGCTTCATGCGGGCGGCGATTCTAGCCGGGGCGGTGCGCCGGGGCGAAGGATCGTTCCACGCAGGTGGTGAGGCAGCCTTGATTCCATGGGTTGCGCCCGGAGGGAGCAACCCGGGAAATCAAGCGTGTCGAACCACTAGGGCTTGATGAATAGCCTTTCGGCGTCGAACAGGGAGTTGAGCGTGGTTCGGACGTTTCCCAGGCGGCAGGAAAAGCCGTAGAGGGTGGTCGCCGTGAAGAGCGGGATGTGGGGCAGGTTCTCGGCGCAGATCCGCTGCCACTCGTGCGCAAGCTCGACGTCCTTCTTGCGGTCGAACGCCCGGGCCGCCTCGTCCCAGTGGGTGTAGGCCTCGTCGAAGATCTCGTCGATGCGGCGCTCCCAGTCGCGCGTCTCGGCGCCGGCGGGGTCCGCCTTGGGATTCCAGACGCGCCGGGCCTCACCGGTTTTCCAGATCGTCTTCCCCAGCAGCGGCTCGGAGCCGGCGGTGTAGGAGAGCAGGATAGCCTCCCATTCCCAGTCCTTGGAGATGAGCTGGATGAGGACATTGAACGCCAGCGGCCTCGGGACGAGCCGGATCCCGACTTTCTGCAGGTCGCGCCGCAGGGTCGCGACGAACGCATCCAGGGCGGGTTGATTTGCGACGGTCGCCAGCTCGAATTCGGCCGCGTGCCCTTTCCCGTCGTCCCGGACGCCGTCGCCGTCCGTGTCCTTCAGCCCCATCTCGTCGAGAAGCGCGACGGCCTTCACGATGTCGAAGGGGTACTTGGCCACGTCATCGGTGAAGAACTCCGTGAACTTCGGCGTGTAGGGGACCCAGAGGGCCGTCGCCCTTCCCGAGTAGATCTCTCGCAGGATCCGGTCCCGGTCGATGCAGTGCGACACGGCGCGGCGGAAACGCACGTCGCGGAACCATGCGGATTTGTGCGGGGCGACGTAGGGCGTCCCGTCGGGGCGCGAACGCGGATTCTGGTTGAACGACAGGTAGCTCCACGCAGCGCGGGGCCCCAGCGTCGCTACGTTGCACTTCCCTTCCGCAGCGGCCTTCAACAGGAGCTCGAAATCCCCGGTCCGCCCTTCGTAGTAGTCGATCTTGCCGTCCAGGAAGCGCTGCAGCTGCGCGTCGGAGGAAGACAGGATCGCGAACTCCCACTTCTCGAGGTACGGAAGCGAATCCCCCGCCTCGTCCTTCTCCCAGTAGCGCGGGTTTCGCTTCAGGATCACGACCTCCGCCGGCACGTACTTGTCCAGCATGAACGGGCCCGTCCCCACCACTTCGGAGGGCGGCGTGGAGATGTCCCAGGCTGAGGCAAAGGTCTTGTCGGCCACCCGTTTCTCGAGGATGTGCTTCGGGAGGATGTACGCGCCGTTCAGGACCTGGAGCGCGAGAGCGAAGCGGCGAGGGAGCGTGAATCGGACGGTGAGGTCGTCGACCTTCTCGACCTTGGGACCCGCGCGCACTTCCGTTCCGTCGGCCTGTTTCACTGCCATCTGAAGCGCGGCCCGGCCGGGGCACGCCAGGGCCTCGTTCATGATCACGTCCCGGAACGTGAAGACGACGTCGTCGGCGCCGAACGGCGCGCCATCGTGCCACTTCACGCCCTCGCGCAGCTTCACGACCCACACGCACCCATCTTCATCCTGGCTTCGGACCGGGACCTCCGCAGCGAGGCAGGGGAGCCAGTTCATCGTGACGGGATCACGGCTGAACAGGGCCTGGAAGACGTTGCCCCCCAGGACGCTGCTGGTCTGCGTGTCGGTCGACAGCGCGAGGTTCCACGACAGCATGTCCCTGTCGATCCAGTCGTGGAGCGTCCCGCCGACGCGGCCCTTCTCAAACTTGAAGGCCGCGGCGCGCTTCTGGATTTCCTCGGCGGAACGCTGGTCCGGGGGTTCCTCCGCGAACGCCCCCACGGCCAGGCCGAGCAGCAGAATCCGGAAAATTGAGACCATGCCCTGCCCCCGGAATGGAGTTTACGCCCCCGGCGTCTTCGCTTCGGCCTGTCCTTCTTTCTTCTTCTGCAGAATCTCCAGCACGGCGACGAGCGCGATCACGGCGAAGAGCAGCCAGATGGTCGCGTGGTGCGGGCTCACCCCCTGCTCCTCAGGAATGGTCCCCCGGGCGCCGTTGATCAGCAGCTTGACGCGGCCGATGAGGAGGGACTCGCGGGCCATGACCGTGTAACCGAAGGAAGCGCCGAAGGCGATCATGATGAAGAGGATGCCGACGCGGGCGACGTGCTTGACGGGGCCCTTGTGTTCGACGGAGAAGAGGAAGTAGACGAGGGTGGCGGTGACGCCGGCGATGATGAGGAACTGGTTGAGGGTGCCCATGAAGAGGAAGTGGCCGTCCTGGCGGGCGACGGGGTTGGTGAGCATGGGTTCGAACTGCTTGAAGAGCTGGGCCTGGATGGTGAGGGGGATGGCGGTGCCGGCGGTGGTGCCGACGAAGAAGGCGAAGGACCAGCGGGAGAGCCAGGCGGCCTTGCTGTAGAAACGGAGGAGCATGAACAGGGAGAAGATGGCGGGGACGAGGAGCCAGAAGCTCTCGTTGGGGCCGAGGGGCTCGGCGAGTTTGACGTGGAAGAGGTTCTGGGCGGCGCGCCAGAGCGGCAAGCAGAGCTGGGGCTTGATGGAGCTGTACCAGGCCTGCCAGATGAGGTAGCCGTTGGAGACGCCGACGTAGAGGTGTTCGGCGAACTTGAAGACGGGGTTGTCCTTGTAGAGGAAGGTATAGACGGCGAGGGTGAGGCCGATGCCGACCCAGAGCCCGAGGACTTCCATCCCGTGGGACTCCCAGAATCCCGGGGGGGCGGCGCCGGCGGCCTGCGCGAGGAGGTTCAGGTTCATGCCTGCTTCTCCTGGCGCTTCTTCATGAAGTGCAGGATGTTCCCTGCGACGATGAGGAGGACGATCGTCGCGTGGACCCAGTTCTGGGTGGGCATCTTGGAAGAGGCGAGGCCCGCGGACTCGTCTTCGCCGGGTTTTTCGAACTGGTCGAGCTTGTCGCCGAGGATGCGGGACTCGTACTGGGCGGCGCCGGCGAGGCCGCCGAGGATGCCTGTGACCTGGCCGGAGGCCCAGTAGGGGTAGTAATCGGTGGCCATGACGGCGGTGCAGCCGAGGCCGACCTTGACGCCGTACTTGGCGTTGCCGGCGGAGATCCAGGAGTCGATGGTGGTGCTGACAGTGAGGCAGACGACGTAGGGGAAGTCGCCGAGCTTGTTGATGCCGCGGATCGCGTCGATCTTGGAGAGGTCGGTGCCTTTCTTGTCCTTGGTGTAGACGGCGCTCCAGGCCTGGCCGAGGGCGAGGATGGGGGCCGCGTTGCCGGGGCGGTAGTCGAGGAGGACGTAGTCTTTCCCGTAGACGGCGCCGGCCTTCTCCGCGGCGGCGGTGACGATGCGCTCGGCGAGCGGCATCGAGTTCGGGCTGTAGAGGCTCATCACCGAGACGCGCAGCTTGCGGCGCCAGCAGTGCGCCAGGACCGCGTTCATCATCGGCTCGAGCTCGGCTTCCGCGCCCGGGTCGAAGTCCGAAGAGATCAGGATCGGCGATCCCTCGGGGAGCTTCTCGATCTGGTCGTAGACGCCGAGGACGACCTTCGTCGCCTTGAAGTTCGACAGGCGCGGGATCTTCAGGCTGACCGTGACCACGATCCCGATGATCGCGAACACGATCCAGCGCGGCAGCAGGCGGCGGGCCTCGGCGTTCATTCGCCACCCCCGAGGTACGCGCGCTCAATGCCGAAGATGACGCGAAGGGCTGTAGCGATCGCGCCGAGGGCGACGCCGAACGCGATGGCGCGCTTTGCCGCCGTGAGCGGCACGGCGAGGACCCAGGCGGAAAGCTGCGGGACGCCCGGGAGGCTCCCGCCCAGCGGCACCTGCCCCAGCATGATGATCACGGCCGCGCCCAGCAGCAGGCAGGCCTCCAGCGACCGCGCGCGGAACGCCCGGAACGCGGCCGAGGCGATGAAAAACCCGAGCAGCGAGAACATCGTCGCCGACATCTGGTTCATCACGTTGTTGAACGTCCAGTCGAGCGGCCCGCCCGGGTCGGTCCCCTTGGAGTGGAACCCCATCCCGATCGTCGCGACGAACGCCACGAGCGTCACCGCCGAATAACCCCACCCGCCGACCTGCGCCCGGATCTTGTGGGTGTGCGACTGCAGAAGCGACCCGACGCCCAGCAGCAGCGAGACGTAGGCGATGATCGTGATCCAGGTCTGCGAGTACTCGAGCACCTTGCCGCTCGCCGGGTGCGGCACGAAGTACTGCACCAGCAGCGTGATGCCGCTGAGGAACGCGATGGCGAGCGGGACGGTGCGTTTGAGGTGCAGCATCAGAAGGTTGTGAAGAGGCTCCGGAAGCGTTCGGCGCCGGTGAGGGCGATGAGCGAACCGAGCACGACGATCGCGATGATGATCATCTTGCCGACGTCGAGGGCCTTGAGGGACCCGAGCTGGATCGGCTCGCGGGACAGGTAGGCGCTCGCGGCGTAGAGCTCTTCCCCGATGAGCGTGTAATCGCAAGAGGCGATGAAGAATGGGAGCTGGGTCACGGAGTCGGTGCCGGCGATCTGGATGGCGCCGACCGAGCCGCCCGTCTCGGCGAGGAGGAGCGACTCGGCGTAGTAGTACCCCATGTAGAAGCACGCCGCCGGCTTCTCGCGCAGCATGATCCCGTCCACCGCGGCGACGTAGCTGAACTGGTCGTTCGTGACGAAGAACGCGTCCTGCTCGCGGTAACTGTCCGGCCGCCCCGCGGACGTGAACCCCTCCCGCAGGACCTCCTGGCTCACTGACAGCACGACCGGGTCGAAGCACGGCACGAGCAGCCTCGTGTCGTACGCCGCCACGCGCTTCGCCACCTGCCCCAGGATGCTCGTCGCGGCGATCGTCGAGATCGAGCTCATGCCGTCCAGCCCGTTCAGGAACATCACGGGCTTCCCCATCTCGGTCGCCCGCCCGATCGCTTCTTCCATCGCGTCCAGCCCGGGGATCCTGCGGATGAAGAGGTCCGGGTTCCGGCGGGCGCGGGCGATGAAGCCGAGCGTCACGACGGCGATCGCCACGAGCGCGAAGAAGACGTTGTTCTTGTTCGGCGCCCACCAATTGGGCGAGGCCTCGGCCTTGACGGGCTCCGTGGAAACCGTCCCGGAGGGCGACTCGACCGCGAGCTTCACCCAGATCTTCCCGGGGGCCTCGAGGGGGACCTCAAAGAAGTGCCGGTCGCGATTGGAGGATGAGAAACCGAAGTGCTGGGGGGCGTCGCTCTGGAAGCTGGCGGTCGCGGGAAACCGCCCGGCCTCGGCGTACTCGCCGTCCTTCGTCCCCGAGGTCAGGACGACGTAGATGATCTTCTCGTTCTCGTCCGGCAGGCGGTTCCACGACGCCAGCACGGAACCGCCGGTGTCCCCCGGCGTGTCCTCGACGCGGAATTCGCCCGGCACCTGCGCGAAGGCACCGGCCGCGAGGGCGAGCACCAGGGCCGCGGCGCGGATCACGCGTGGTCTTCCTGGCCCTTGTTCCTGATGTGAAGCGCGGCGAGGACCCCGATCATCGCCGCGAGCAGGATCGGCGTCGCGAACCCGTACCCGGGGTAGCAGGCGTCGCGCAGGATCACGAGGCGCCCGTAAAGCAGCGACAGGCGTCCCATCACCGTGTACCCGTACGAGGCGCCGAAGTAGATCATCAGGAAGATGATGCCGAGCCGCGAGAAGACCTTCACCGGGCCTTTGTGCTCGATCGAGAAGAAGAAGTAGAACAGGACCGAGAAGACGCCGAGGAAGAGGACGATCGTGGTGAAGTCTCCCCAGGCGGTCAGGAGCGAGTACTCGGACTTGCTGTAGGCCGTCCACGTGGCAATCTGGGCCGAGACCGCGGCGCGCTCGGCAAGCTCCGCCTTCTTGTGCGCCACGCGCGCTTCGTCCGTGCCGGCTCCCTTCTTCGCCGCCTCGTCGGCCGCCTTCTTCGCCTCGTCGGCAGCCTGCCGCGCCTTGTCCGCCCGCGCGCCGGCCGCCGAAACCGCGTCCCTCCGGCCCTTCGCCGCCTCGGCCAGCCCGCGAAGCTCTTCCGCATCGACCCGCGCCGCCACGGCCTCGTCGCTGCCGGCGCCCTTGGACGCCGCGAGGTCCGCGGCCTTCTTCTCGGCCTCGGTGGCCTTCTTGTCCGCGTCCTCGAACTGCTCGATGTGGGTGATCAGCGGGTGGGCGGTCGCCTCGGCCTGCTTCTGGATCGAGGTCGTGAACGTCGCGGGGATGGCCAGCCCGGAGCCGTAGCCGACGACGAACGCGAACGTCCAGCGGGAAAGCCAGGCCCACTTGGGTATGAAGCGCGTGAGGATCAGGAGCCCCAGGACGAGGGGCGGGAAGATCAGCCACCACTCGCGGTTCTCGAACCACACGCCGGCCTCGGGGTGGATGACGCGCCAGACGTTCGGGATCCACGTCTCGAAGATCAGCTTCACGAGGCTGTAGCCGATCGTGATTCCGACGTAGAGGTTCTCGCCCACCTTGTAGAACGGGTTGTCCTTGTAGAGGAACGAGAACATGAAGAGCGTCAGGCCGACGGTCAGCCACATTCCGAGGATGATCATGCCGCCGCTCCCTTCCGGCCGCGCGTGAAGAAGTACGCGAGGTTCCCCATGAAGATGAGGGCGACGATGAGGTAGTGGCCGAGGGAGATGGCGTCCATGCCGCGGATGGCGTCACCGGGCTTGTCGAGGAGGAACTCGTACTCGGCCGCGCCGCGCATGGCGCCGATGAGGCCCACGAGCTGGCCGGCCTGCAGGTACGGCGACATCGCGGGGGCGTTCACGGCGGTCGTGCCGCCGCCGATCTTGAATTTGTACTTGTCCGCGCCGTACGCGATCCACGTGTCGATCCCGGGCGTCCCCGCCGCGAGCGAAACGACGAGGTCGAGGTCCTTCAGCCGGTGCACCTTCTGCATGATCTTCAGCGAACCGATCGCGTTCCCCTTCGCGTCCGTCGGGAACGTGTTGTGGATGTCCTCGCCCATGCCCGTGATCACGGCCACGTTCCCCGCCTTCCAGCCGAGGTTCACGTAGTCCTCTCCGTACGTCACCTTCGACTGCCCCGCCACCCGCTCCAGCGTCTCCTTCTCCAGGCTCACACCCGTCACCCACAGCCCCATCGCGATCACCTTCAGCTTCTTCTGGAACGCATGCTTCAGCATCGCTTCCGCCATCGGCGCCAGCTCGGGCTTCGACGCCGGGTCGAAATCGAACGAGATCAGGATCGTGCTGCCCTCGGGAAGTGCGTCGACGTAGTCGTACATCTTCTTCACGCCGGGCGACGGCTTGAGCCCGGGGAGGTTCAGCGGGCAGGCGATCGGGACGAACAGGACCAGCAGCAGCAGCAGGAAGATCCACCGCCGGTCGAGCGCCAGGACGAACTTGGAGAAGGCTTCCATTAGTCGCCCCCTCCGAGATACGCGCGTTCGATCCCGAAGATGATCTTGAGCGACGTCGCGATGACGCCCAGCGCGACCCCGAACCCGACGCCGCGCCGCGCCGCCGTGTTCGGCGTGCTCATGATCCAGCTCACGATGTCCGTCGTCTCAAGCCGGATCCCGTGGAACTGGTGGATGCCGAGCCAGTCGGCCCAGATCTGGTTGGTGAAGGGCACGTTGCCGAGCAGCACGATCGTCGCCGTGGCGAGCAGCAGGCCGGCCTCGAACGACTTCGCGCGGAACGAGCGGAACGCCGCGGACGCGATGTAGAACCCCAGCAGCGCGAACATCGTCCCCTGGAGAGGCACGAGCGTGCAGGTGTACAGCCACCCGAACGTCGTCTGGATCCCCTCCACGGACACCAGCTTCCCGTCCTTGTCGATCTCGCGCTCCCGCACCGCCAGGACGTTCCCCTTGCGGTCGTACTTCGTCTCCGTCGCCTTCGTGAGCTTCCCGTCCGGCGTCATCTCGGACACGAGGACGAGCACCTTGGACTTGTCCTTCGACCGCACCGTCGTCTCGGTCCGCTTGATCACGGCGCCGGTCGCGTCCTTCACTTCGTCGACGGGGCCCGGCTCCCCCAGCTCGTCGGGCGGCCTCTCCGTCACTTCCTTCCCGCCCGCCACGAGCCCCACCAGCAGCATCGCGAACACGCCCAGGAAGACCAGCGAGCTGTACCCCCAGCCCTTCGTCTTCGTCTTGATCTTCTTCCAGTGCACCATCGCGACGCTTCCGTACCCCAGGAACGAAGCGAAGATCGTGATGATGATGTACCAGCTCGACGACTGGCTCGCGATCTTCTGCGAGAAGTTGCTCGGGATGTAGTACTGCAGGGCCGTGATGAGGCCGACGGTGAAGCATATGAGGAGCGGGAGCTGGCGCTTGAGGAAGGGCATCAGAACCCCCTCAGGATGTCGATGCAGTTATCGACGAAGCGCCCGACGCCGGGGCCGCCCCACTGGCCGAACGTGGCGATGGCGGTCATGAGGACGATGGCGCCGAGGATGAGCGCCTTGCCGATGTCCTGGCCGCGGAGGGTGCCGACGAGGACGGGCTCCTTCGAGAGGTACGCGCCGGCGGCATAAAGCTCTTCGCCGATCAGCGTGTAGTCGCAGGCGGTGACGAAGAACGGGAGCTGGGCGTCGGCGTCGGTCCCGGCGATCTGGATGGCGCCGGTCGCCGCGCCGGTCTCGGCGAGCAGCAGCGCTTCCGCGTAGTAATAGCCCATGTAGAAGCACGCGGCGGGTTTTTCGCGGACCATCATGCCGTCCACCGCCGCCGTGTAGCCGAACTGGTCGTCGGTGACGAAGAAGTTCGAGTCGGGGCGGAACGAGTCGGGACGCCCCGCCTCGATGTACGCCTCGCGCGTGATTTCCTGGCAGACGGCCATGACGATCGCGTCCGTGTGCGGCACCTTCAGGCTCGTGTCGTAGGCCGCGACCTTCTTTGCAATCTCGCCCAGGATCAGCGTCGCCGCGACCGTCGACACCTCCGTGATGCCGTTGCGCCCGGTCATGAAGTAGATCGGCCGCCCCATCTCCGTCGCGCGCCCCACCGCCTCGTCCACCGCGTCCAACCCCGGGATGCGCCGGATCCAGAGCTGCCGGCGGCGCGCCACCTGGATGAACGCCACCACGATCAGCCCGAACCCGATCATGTAGAGAAACGTGTTCAGCTTGCTCCAGTCGAACGCGTTCCCCGACGGCTTCAGCTTCACCGCCTCCGACTCCCACGTCTTCCCGTCCGCCTCCACCACCATCTTGAACCAGTAGTCCGGCATCGGTTCGCGGACCTTCGTGGCCGTGTCTTCCTCGGGAAGAAGCGGCTTCCCGCCCTTGTCGCTTTCGTACCGCTCGCACCGGAGCAGGTGCTCCGCGCGCGACTTCGACCAGGTCCACCACGGCCAGGGCTGGTCGGCCTTGAACGACTCGCCGCCCGCGCACTCCGCGCCGGGGAACCACGGCCCCCCGGGCTGGAGAGCCACCATCAGCTTGTACGTCGCCTTGTCGTCGTACGGCATCCGCTTCCACGTCGCCATCACCGCGGAGCCGTTGTCGTTCGGGAAATCCTCGATCTTCAGGTCGTGCGGCGCCTCCAGCTTCCCGGCGGGCGCGGTCTCCTGCCCCGCGGCGGCGCCGGCGAGTGCGAAGGCAAGCAGCAGCGCGCGCTTCATCAGCTCTCGATCGTCTCCACGTTGGCGCGCGGGATGGTGGCCTCCGAGCCGTCCGGGAACGCGACGACCAGCACGCGGACGTGCGACTCGGTCGGGATGCTCGTGAGGTCCGGGGGAAGCGACTTGATGGCGCCGAGCCGCCCGAACATGGGTTCGCGGATGATGCGCACGGGGTCGCCGGGTTTCATGCCCTGCTTCTCTCCCTCTGGCCCCCCCGGGCCTCCGGTCTTGTCGGCCGGGATGACAATTTCCGGCCGGATGACGCCTGCGCGGATCTGCGTGGCGCCGCTGCAGGACGCCTTCCTGCCCTTCTTCCCCACGAGAAGGTCGAACGTCTTGCGGGCCATCGGGATGCTACCGAAGCCCTCCGTGATGATCAAAGTCAAACCGACGTTCTCGGTTCCGGTGATCGCGACGCCCAGGTCCTTGCCGAGGATCTCGCGCAGGTCCTTGTCGTGGATGCCGCCGACGACGATCGCCGCGGCCTTGACCTCGATCGCGCGGCGGATGACGGGCATGCTCGCGTGGCGGCCGCCGATGAGGATCTTGCCGGCGTGGGCGGGAGTGATCTCGGCGGGGGTCAGGTCGGCGTCGGGCGACTTCGAGACCTGCTCGATGATGCCGGACGTCTCGCCGCCGATGCCAAAGATCCCCTGCGCGAAGGCGGCGGGGCACTCGATCACCACCCCTTCCCGGTCGATGACCTCCACCACCGTCCCGTCGATGTACGCGAGCAGGTTCAGCGGCTTCGGCGGCTCGCGCAGCAGCACCTGCCCCGTCACGTCCGAGACGCTCTCGATCGTCCCGTCGATCGGCGACATCACCTGCGTCTTGAACCACTTGATCATCGGGTTGTTCTCCGCGATGACCTCGTCCTTCCTCACGACTTCGGTGGCTTTCTTCCTCATGAAGCGCGTCGTTTCGCGCGCCTCGATGGAGAGCTTGTTGACGATGTTGACGGTGTGGACCTTGCCGGGGATCTCGGCGCGCGCCACGACGTCGTTGGCCGTGACCTTCTGGCCGACCTTCACCATCACCGTCCCCTGGATGGGCAGAATGCGGCGCTTGCGGATGACCGCCGATTCGGTGACGCGCAGGCCGGGGGTATAGGCGTGTGCCATTAGCGCTTGAGCTCCGGATACAGGTCGAGCGCCTTCGCCCATTTCGTGAGGACCGCGACGCGCTGCTTCTTGTCGGTGGGGAGCTGAAGCGGCCTTCCGCGGGTGTCGACGAGGACGCCGCCGACTCCGCCGTGGATCGTGGTGGTGAGCGGCTTCCCCTTCCCCGCCCCGAGGTCGAACCCGCGCGCCGGGGTGGCCTCGAGCTTCGCGGTTTTGCCGACGTCGAGCTTGTAGAGCTTGAGCTCGCCGAACGGGATGGACTCGGTCACGTTCAGGTCGCCGGTGATCTTGAGATCGAGGCACTTCTCGCCGTCCTTCGCGACGCCGACGGGCGAGATGCAGGTGCCGAGGTAGACCATGCAGTCGTGTTCGAAGGCGTCGGTGGCGGCCTTTTCGTTGACGGTCGCGAGGACGCCGAGGTGGGGCATCATGAAGATGGAGTCGACGGCGAGGCGGGTGATGCCCTCGAGCTGGTAGGAGTCGGTCATCATGACCATGGACTGAACGCGGCGCGGGGCGTGGGAAAGGATGCCGCCGGAGCCGATGACGAGGTTCAGGTCCATCATGTTGATGAGCGACTGGCCGCTGGCGGTCTGGGCGAAGGCGTCGGAGATCGAGCGCTCCTGCTGCACGCCCTTGAGCCCGACGGCGAGCATCTTGTGCTGGTCGAGGGCGAGGCGAAGGGCCTCGCGGGCGATGGCCTGCTCGATCATGAGCTCGTCCACGGTGAACGGGATCGTGGTCGGGCGGATCATCTTGTTCTTGATGCGATTGCGGAGGTCCTGCTCGTCGAGGTCGAACGGCACCCAGCGCATGATGTTGTCGAGCCCGGCCTCGGCGAGGACGTTGGAAATCGAGTAGGACATGCCGAGGTTGGCGCTGACGGTGCGGTTGAAGACCTTCTGGAAGACGCTGAAGACGTCGGTCGTGGCGCCGCCGATGTCGACGCCGAGGACGTTGATCTGCTCCTTCTTCGCGACGCGCTCGATGATGTCGCCCACCGCGGCCGGCGTCGGGATGATCGGCGCGCCGCACATCGCGATCAGCTTCTTGTAGCCGGGCGCCTGCTGCATGACGTGGTGCAGGAACAGGTCGTGGATCCGGTGCCGCGCGGGCATCAGGTTTTCCCGCTCGAGCGTCGGCCGGATGTTGTCCGTGACCTCGAGCGCCATCTTCTCGCCGAGGATCTCCTGCACGCGCCCCGCGGCGTCCTTGTTCCCCGCGAAGATGATCGGCAGCTTGTAGCCGATCCCCAGGCGCGGCTTCGGGTCCGCCGCGCTGATGTACTCCGCGAGCTCGACGACGTGCGACACCGTCCCGCCGTCCGTCCCGCCCGAGAGCAGCAGCATGTCCGGCCGCAGCTGCCGGATCCGCTCGATCTTCTCGAACCCGGCGCGCCCGTCGTTCGAGGCGAGCACGTCCATCACGATCGCCCCGCCGCCCAGCGCGCAACGCTGCGCGCTCTCGCCCGTCATCGCCGCCACCGCCCCCGCCACCATCATCTGCAGCCCGCCGCCCGCGCTCGACGTGCTCACGTAAATGTCCACGCCGACCTTCCCGTTCGCCGGCGTGATGATCTTCTCCCCGTCCAGGATCTTCCGCCCGCTGAGCTCCTCCACCTCCTGGATCGAGTTCAGCACCCCCTTCGTCACGTCCTCGAACGGCGCTTCCACCGTCGTCGGCGCCTCGCCGCGGAACGTCTGCCGGTAGACGTCCCCCACCTTCTCGATGAGGATCGCCTTCGTCGTCGTCGACCCGCAGTCGGTCGCGATCACCACGTTCACCGGACGGTCAGCCACGCTTTTCCGCCTCCAGGGCCTCAATCCGCGCCGCCAGCATCTCCAGCACGTCCCGCCTCTCGAGCAGCTTCGATCCCCGCTCGATCTCTTCCCGCTTCAGCACCAGCTCCAGCATCGGCCCGAAGAACACCAGGGCCTGTCCCCCGATGAACGACAGCGGCTTGACGCTTTCCAGGAACAGAAGCGCCGGCATCGTCATGCGGCGGGAAACGACCCCGTTTGCGACCTTTTCGAGGAGCGCCTGGTCTTTTTCGTCCAGCGGCTCCGCGCCGGAATCCAGCGCGAAGGCGTGGGCGAACCATTCTTTCCAGGTCCGCGGAGGCTCGGCCATCGCCCGTTCCCCAATGAAGGGGGGCAAGGCTAAGGTCGGCGGGGGGGAGTGTCAACGAACGCGGGAAGGGCGAGTGGCCGGCGGCGAGCGGCCGGCGGCCAGTGGCGAGTGGCGAGGTTGATTTGAACCTTCAGGTGGTTTGGGCGATGAAGAAGGGTGAACTACTCCGGCCGGCGAATTCCCCTCCTGCGCGACCTCATCGAGGTCCTGCGCCCCGGCGTGCGCGTCGTTCGAGTGGCGATCGTCGTTTCCTAGTCCGTCGCCCCCGCGCTTCGCCCTTCCCGATGACCGCTCCCCCCTCTCGGAGTCCCCCCATGCCCCACCCTCGCTATACGCTCCTGCGCCTGGACCCGCCCTCGCCCTCGGGCGATCGCGGCCCGCGACAGTCCCCTGCCGGTTTCTTCGCCACGCTGGGCGCGGCGCGGCGGGAAACGCTGCGCCTGAATCGCCGCGCCGCCGAACGCGGCGCGCTGTTCCGCTGGCGATACCGATCTGCCCGGCCCGGGGAAGGGGGCGGCATGACCGGGTTTTGAGCTACTGCGGATACTTCTTCCGCAGCTGCTCCCGCGCCCAGTCGATCGAGCCCTGGATCCGCTGCTTCTCGTGATCCCGTAGCCCTTGCAACGACGGCTGGTAGGTGTCGAGCCACGCGAGCGTCTCCTTGTCGCCGATGTACCCCAGCGACCGGACCGCCTGCTCCTTCACGCCGGACTCCGTGTCCGAATTCGCCAGCCGGTACAACGCCGTGCGGGATTCCGCCCCCTCGACGCCGCCCAGGAGCCCCGCGGCGGCCTGGCGCTCGGCGTTGTTGCCGGTGGAAGCGTACTGGAGCGCGAGATTGGCGAGCGGGCCGGAGACGGGGAGATTGCGCACGGTGAAGAGTTCCCGGGACCCGCCGCCCAGCACGCGAAGCACCTTCGTGCGCGCCTCCTCATCCGTTCCTGTCAGGTGCTTCAGGACCATCTCGGCGACTTCAGGCCCGCCGGCGGCCATCGCAAGGTCGAAGATCATCCCGCGGTCCGCCTTTTCCTCCGGGTCCGCGAGCCGCTCGAGGAAGAACGGCCCCATCTCCGGGCACAGCTCGCTGATCAGCGCGAGAAGCCGCCGGAATGCCTCGGGGTCGCGCTTCCCTTTCCGGACGCACTCCAGCATCTCCTTCGCGGTCGCGATGCGGTCTTCCCTGGTCTTCGGCTTCGGCACCAGCGATTCCAGGGCCGCCACGCGCTCCTTGAGGCGCGCCACCTCGGCGCGGGCCTCGGCGAGTTCCTCGACGGATTCGTGGGAAGCGGTTCCGGCAGGAGTGGGAGCGGGCGAGGGCGTTGCGGCGGGGGCCTCGGCAGGCGGCGCGGGCGCGGCGGCGGCCGGTTCCTTCACCGCCGGCTGCCGGCCCCGCTCGAACATCGCGCCGCCGATCGCGCCGGCCGCCAGCGCCAGCGCCGCGAGCGCCGCGACGGCGGCCGCCGGGATGCCCGTGCGCCCGGGAGCGCCGTCCATCAGTTGCGCTTCCCCGTCGCCTTGAACGTGCCGATGATCCGGTCGAACTCGGGGTTCGGGGTCTCGCCTTTCACGTTCACGGACATCACGCCGTAGGCCCAGCCGTTCCGGTAGCAGAACCAGATCTGCGTCTCGATCTGGGGGCTGAACGCGTCGGACTGCGCGGAGATCTTGTAGTGCACCGCGGGGAGCCCGCCCAGCTCCGCGGTGTCCTTGCTGCGGACGGAGAATTTCGCCTTGAAGCTCCCCTTGAACCCCTCGAGGAATTTCTCGGCGAGCGCGTCGAGGTCGTCCTCGGACAGCTCGTCCTGCTCGATGTCGGGGCGCAGGTCCATCAGGCTGACCGCGACCTTGGCGACCGCGTCGGTCGCGCCCGCCTCGCTGAACATGTGGAGCGACACGGTCTCGGTCGACTTCTGCGCGACTTTCGACCACGACGCCGGCACCTGCACGCTGAACGCCTTCGCCTCGTCGCGGTACTTCTTCCGCTTCACCTCGGTCTTCCCCTCGTCCTCCGCCGGCTTGTCCTCCCAGGCGCGCGCTTCGCCGACCCCCGTCACGAACCACCCGGCGGCGGTCTTGACGAGGGTGAAGTCCTCGACGACGTTCACTCCGGAAGTGGAGACGGAGACGAGGCCGACCGTCGCGGTCTCGCCGTCGATGCGGGCCGCGAGGATGCGCACGCCCTGCTCCACCTGCCGCGCCAGCTCGCCCTTCTCCAGCACGTCCTTCATCACGCCGCGGTACCGCTCCTGCATCGCCTTCTTTTCCTCGTCCGTCGCCTTGCCGTAGTCGCCGTTCGTCGCGTCGTCCAGCCACGCGCCGACGTCGAGGCACGACAGGAAGCCGTTGAGGTCGGACGCCGTGATCGCCTGCACCCACGCCTCGATCGTCTTCTCCGGCGTCTCGCGCCCCGCCATCCCCGCCGACCAGCGCGCCGTCTGGATCGCCGCGTCGAACTCGGGCTGCAATTTCGCGTGCTCTGCGGCGGGGCACGTGAAGCGCAGCGTCCAGGTCGCCTCCGTGTCGTTGACGGTGACCTGGTAGGAGACGTAGTCGACGCCGTCCCAGGCGAACGCGTACGTCATCGAGTACGCGGCGGTCTGGCCGCGGAAGTCGAGGAAGTCGAGCGAGCGGCGCTTGTACGTCTTGAGCTGCTTTTTCAGGATCGCGTCCTGCTCGTCGGCGTGGTCGTGGATTTCCTTCGGCTTGCCGGCGACGAAGTAAACGCGGAGGACCGACGTGCCTCCGGTGTAGGCCACGGACTGCGACGGATTCTTGTCGTTGTCGGCGAGCACGACCCAGCCCTGCGGCGGCGTGAACGAGAACCCGTTCGCGGCGTCCTCGTACCGCGGCGTCACCGCCGCGCCCGCCGCGAGGCGCTTCTCCACCCAGTCGCGAGCGACGTTCGAGGTCCGCGCGAACGCGATGTTGTTCCGGTCCGCGTACGCCGACAGCGTGTTCACGCCGATCAGCTTCCCGTCGGGCGAGATCAGCGGCCCGCCGGAATTGCCGGGGTTGAGCGGCGCCGTCGTCTGCAGCATGTTGTCGCGCTTGCCGGACACGATCCCCGTCGAGAGCGTCCACTTGAGCCCGTCGGGGTTCCCGATCGCGATCACGTCCTCGCCGACCTCGAGCGCGTCCGAGTCCCCCCACTCCATCACGGGAAGCTCCCCCGGCGAGTCCTTGACCCGGAGCAGCGCGAGGTCCAGTTCCTCCGTGGCCTCGATGACGTCGGCATTGAAGCGGCGCCCGTCGAAGAGGAAGACGGCGACTTCCTTGTCCCCGTCGAGGCTCGAGACGATGACGTGGCGGTTCGTGAGGATCAGCCCGCCGGCGTCGATGATCGAGCCGGTGCCGAGGTGCACGAGCCCTTCCTTGTCCGGCTTGCACTCCACGTAAACCGTCGCGGGGGCGCATTTCCGGAACAGGGCTTTGACTTTTTCATCGGCGCGGGCGGGAAGGGCGAGCGCGAGGAGCGCGAGGGCGGGCAAGGCGGAGAAGAGTCGCATGGATGAATCGTACTTGGAGGGTGCGACGAATCCAAGCGCGCGAGAATCTGGCTGGCACCTGGAAAAACGACTTCACCACGGAGCCACAGAGGCACGGAGAAGAACATCCGGGAAGATAGTGAGTTGAAGGGGTTGTGCTCGAGGAAGGTAGCGTCCATCTCATTCCGACGAACAACGCGATTCAGAATAGAAGGGTTCGCTGACTGTTTGTTTCTCCATCTCCATTCAAATCTCGCCAGTTTCCCGTTCTTCCGATGGATTTTCCTCCGTGACTCTGTGCCTCCGTGGTGAGGTCGTTCGACGGACGACGAGGCGAAGGATGCGGCTCCAAGCCTGGTGGCCCAGCCGCGCGGTTCCTCGCGATTCCGGGAAGTGATCCTTCCACGCGAGCGGAACTTGCCTTCAGATGCCCTGCGACTCCAGCCCGATCCCGAACCCCAGGTACACGAGCGGCTTCACCGCCGCGTCGCGGATCGCGGGGAGATCCGCCCGCAGCTCCGCCTGCTCGTGCGCCAGCTCCTCCGCGAGGTCGTACACCATCACCAGCAGCGCGTGGTGCACGAACGCCCAGTCCACCGGGCAGCGCTTCGCCAGGTCGAACGGATCCGAGCTGTTCCGGAACGGCGGGTCGGGAAGGACGGGCGGCGTCGCCAGCGCGTCGTCTCCCGTCGCCGCCTCGTGCGCTGCGTCCGCCGCGCCCAGCCCGTGGTGAACCCACCATTCGCAGCGCGCCCAGGCGTCCATCGACGGAAGGGTCTGCAGCGCCGGTGCGCGGTACAGGCGCCCCGGGATCTTCGCCGCGAGGTAGTGCTTGAGGTTCTCCGGCGGCGCCGCCGCGTATTTCTCTTCGCCGATCTTCGCCGAACGCGTGACGAAGTCGTCCAGCGACCACGAGCGCGCGCCGCGGGTGAGCAGGACCGCCTGCGACAGCTTCTCGTACCCGAACTCCTCGACCGCGCGGCGGGCCTGGGGGGCGGGAAGCGACGCGGCGAGGCGCAGCACGCGGATGTACTCGAGCTCGATGGGGCTCGCCTCGTCCGGCGCGGTCTTGAGCAGCCGTTCGAGGTCGTCCGCCGCGCCCGTCCAGTCGAGGAGCTGCGCCCGGGCCGCGGCGCGGGCCTTGAGCGCTTCGGGAAGGGCGGACCCGCCGTCGATCGCGGCCGACAGCGCGCGCTCGGCGGCGGCGGGGTCGCCCTGCGCGAGCGCTTCCTTCCCCCGCCGGATCTCGGTTTCGCGGCTCATCGCGCGGCCGCCGCGAGGCCGAGGAGGGCGGGGAGCTGGCGGATATCGTCGATGACGTGGTCGGCGCCGGAGAGTTCCGCGGCGGAGCCGTACCCCCACGTGCAGCCGACGGTCGCGAACCCCGCGGCGCGGCCGGCCTCGACGTCGTAGACCTTGTCGCCGACCATCGCGCCGCGCGCGGTGCCGAGCTTCGCGGCGGCGCGCTTCACGAGGTCCGCCTTCGTCCCGCCGGGCGCGTCGTCGATGCAGTACGCGACCGAAAAAAAAGAATCGAGCCCGAGCGCGCGGAAGGTCGCGTCGAAGTACCCGCGGCCCGCGTTCGTGACCAGGCCGAGGCTCTTCCCCGCCGCTTTCAGCGCCGCGAGCGTCTCCGCGGTCCCCTCGAACATCCCGCCGCGGCCGGCCTCGAGCTCCTCGATCTCGAGCGCGAGGACGTGGCGGCGGACGTCGGCCCAGCGGGAAGCGAGGCGCTCGGGGACGAGTTTCGCGAAGTAGACGTTCGATGGCAGGCCGATCATCGCGCGGATCTCGGCGCGCGGCGGGATCGGCGCGGACTCGCCCGTCTCGCGATAGAAGCGCCGAAGCCCTTCTTCCGCCGCGTGCAGCGCCAGCGACTCGGACGAGGAAATCGTCCCGTCCATGTCGAACAGCACCGTGTCCACGCCGGCCAGCCGCATTGTCTCGCCCCTCTCGAGGCGGGGATTATACTCCGCGCAGCCGCCCCTCGAGGAAAGCATGCCCGACCGACGACTCCCCGGAACGCTGTACGCCGAGCGCCTGCAGCGCCTGCAGGAACTGATCGTGGCGGCGGAGGCCGAAGCGTTCCTGTGCCTGCCGGGGACGAACTTCCTCTACCTGACGGGGCTCGCGGCGCACCGCTCGGAGCGGCTCATCGCGCTTCTCGTCCCCGCCGAGGGGCAGCCCGAGATCGTCGCCCCCGCGTTCGAGCGGGAGCGGATGGTGCACAACCGGATGTTCGCGGAAGTGCGGACGTGGGAGGAGGACCAGAACCCGTTCCGGCTGGTGGCGGACCGGCTGTCGAAGCCGCGGACGCGGGCGCGGACGGTGGTGCTGGAGGCGTCCACGGACGTCGTGACGTCGGCCCGGCTCGCGCGCGCGGACGACCGGCTCGACCTGATCCCCGACGAAGAAGTCATGGACGCGCTGCGCTCGCGGAAATCGTCCGCCGAGCTGGGACTTCTCCGCCACGCGATCCGCCTCACGCACGAGGCGCGCGAGGGGGTGGTGAAGGGGCTTTCGGCGGGAACGACGGAAGCGGAGGTCGCGGCGGAGCTGACCGCGGCGCTCACGGCGCGCAGCGGCGAGCCGGCCTGGGCGCTCGCGCAGTTCGGCCCGTCGGCGGCGGTCCCCCACGGCGCGCCCGGGTCGCGGCGGCTGGCGAAAGGCGACGTCGTGCTGCTCGACTGCGGCACGTCGTTCGGCGGGTACCAGGGGGACATCACGCGCACGATCGTCTTCGGCGGCGAGCCCGCGGGCGAGGTGAAGAAAGTGATGTCCGTCGTGAAAAAGGCGCACGACGCCGCGGTCGCCGAGGCCGGGCCCGGCGTGCCGTGCGAGGACGTCGACGAGGCCGCGCGCCGCGTGATCGAAAAGAGCGGCTACGGGGAGTTCTTCACGCACCGCACCGGCCACGGCCTCGGCATGGACGTCCACGAGCCGCCGTATCTCGTGAAGGGCAACCGGCGGCGGCTGAGCGCGGGGAACGTCGTCACGGTCGAGCCCGGGATCTACCTCCCCGGGAAGTTCGGCGTGCGGCACGAGAACGACGTGCTGGTGACGGACGGCGGGGCTGAGGTGCTGGGCGAGGAGTAGGTTCGTGAAAAGAGGGTGCATGGCCCGTATTGCCGGGGCGACGCCGCGAGCGTGTGCGGTCGCAGACAGCTCGGAGAAACAGCAACGACAACGATTCAATTCTCAAATAAAGAGCAATTTCAAGAAGACAACATCAAGCCTGACGGGGTGGACATGCGTGCAGGCAATTCAGTCTCCTCGCCCGTTCAGGAAGACCTCCTTCGCGGGAACCATTGAAGTTGAAGTCTTGAAGTTCGCCGTTTACTTGAAGTTCGCTTTCTTGTAGTTGCCCTTTCCTCTCTCGCCGCCACGACCAGTCCTGTTCGCTCGCAGCCCTCGCGCTACCGGCCATGCCCCCGCGACAAATTGTTGACAGGTCGCGGCGGATTCCCATACTGATCGGTACGGTTATGCCACGCACCGCCACCCTCAACCCGAAGACCCGCGCCAAACTCCTCGACGCTGCCACGGAGCTCATGCTCTCCCGCGGCTACAACGGAACCTCCGTCGACGACATCTGTGCTTCCGCAGGGCTCACCAAGGGCTCCTTCTTCCACTACTTCGAATCCAAGGAAGACCTCGGCCGCGCCGCCCTGAAACGCTTCTGCGACGAAAAGGCCGCGATGTTCATGGCCGCCGTCGGCAGCCAGACCGACCCGTGGAAGCGCGTCCTCGCCTACCTCGACGCGATCGAGGCCTTCTCCAAGGACCCCAGGGCCGCGTGCGGCTGCCTCCTCGCCGAGATGACCGCGGAGATGTGCGACTGCTCCTCCAGCCTGCGCGGCGACTGCTGCGGCGCGTTCGAGTCGTGGATCGGCGCCTTCGCGGGCGAACTCGCCGCGGCCAAGAAGGCGACGGCGCCGCGCGCGTCGTGGAACCCCAGGGAAGTCGCCGAGCATTTCGTCGCCACGCTCGAGGGCGCCCTGCTCCTGGCGAAGGCGAAGCGCGACCCGGAGGTCGTGGGCCGGAACGTGCGGCATTTCCGTTCGTACGTGAAGGGGCTGTGCGGAAAGTGAGTTTTTTTCGGGAATATTCATACCAACCAGTTGGTATACAACCTGCCCTGAACCTCCAACGACGGGCCATCGTGGCCCTTCCCTTTTCACGTCCCTAGAAAGGAGCCTCACCATGTCCGACTGCTGCTCGAAGGATTCCTGTTCCACCCCGACGGCCGCTTCCCAGTGCTGCGAAACCAGCAAGTGCCCCTGCGGAGGCGAGTGCGGCGGCGACCCGATGGCCTGCGCCAAGGCGCTCTGGTGCTCGTCGTTCTCGACGGCGCTGAAACAGGTCCACGTCGAGGCGCTCAAGGCCCGCATCCAGAAGGCCTGGGGCCCGAACATCGACAAGGGCGCCGACGCCGTCATCGAGGCGATGGGCGCCGTGTGGATGTCCAAAATGTCCGAGGCGAAGGCCAAGCACGACCTGATGGCGAAGATGTCGGCCATCATGTTCGGCGGCAAGTAGCGAAACCCGGGGGAGGCGCTTCGCGGCGCTTCCCCCGCTTTCATTTCACGTCCGGCACGAGGACGTGGATCCCCTCGAGCAGCTGTTCGCCGGCGGCCTCGCGGACGGCTTGGGATTCGGCAGTGTTCCCCGCGATCTCGCGCAGCGTCCGCCGGGCAAGATCCGAGCCGTTCGCGCCGAGCGAGCGGGTCGCGCTGAGACGCACGCTTTCGCTGGAGTCGTCCTTCGCGGCGCGGACGAGCGCCTCCACATCCTCTGCCCGGAACGCCCACGCGCCGAAACCGCTGGCGGCGGAAGCGCGGATGCCGTCGTCCGTGGACCCGAGCAGTTCGCGGAAACGGTCCGCGACCGGCCGCGCGTCGTCCTCGCTCACGCCCTTCGGCGGCGGCATCATCCGCGCCGCCGTCGCGCGGACCCGTGCGTCCGGATCGTTCAGCAGCCGGTCGCGCATCAGCTCCGCTTCGCTCCCCCACCCGGCCGCCCCCAACGCGAACCCGCGCTTCAGCGGGTCCTCCGACTCCACCCCCCACTTCTTGAACGCTACGTAAGCCTCTTCGTCGATGGTCCAGAGCGTGCCGCGCGGGGCGGTGAGGTGAAAGCGGATGCGCTGGGCGAGCGCCCAGAGAAGCGCGGGGTCGGTTTCCTTGCCGAACTCCGCGACGAGCCGCCGCAGGTCCTCGTCGTTGCCGCTTCCGGTCTGCGGGGGGCAGGGGGCCCAGAGAAGCGCGGACACGCCGCCGTCCTGCAGGGTCTTTTTCGCGGCGTCGAGGAGCCTGTTGAGTTCTCCCTGTTCCCCGGCGCGGTCGAGGGCCCACGTGAGTTCCTGGTACTCGCGGGCCTGGCGTTCGGCGGGCGATTCCTCGCGCGGGGGTTCGGGTTCGGCGGGGGCGGCGGGCTCGGACGGCCGCGGGGCGGGCAGGGCCGGGAGTTCGGCGACGGCCTCGGCCGCCGGCGGCGCGTTCACCGCGGGCCGCGGGGCGCGGAAATGCACGTACGACAGCGCCGCGAGGGCGGCGAGGAGAAAGGCGATGACGGCGTGTTCAATCCGGCGCATGGGTTCCCCTGAAATCGGCGTTTTGTGGCTCGGCAGCTCCGGCACGGGCGTTGCTCAACATGCCCAGCCACCCTTCCCGAAGGAGACGCCGCCATGGCATGGAATTACAGGACGGAACTGGTGAGGCTTCGCGAGCGCGGCACGGCCGCGGCGCACTCCGCGCTGAAACTCTCCGAGGCCACGGACTTGTGCAACCGCCTGGGGGCGGATGACTGGGAGCTCGTTTCGGCCGTGGACACCAACGACTACCAGGGACAGTCGGCGCACCTGGTGCTGCTGTTCAAGCGAAGGGCCCCGACGCCGTGATGCGGAGAACAAGCCGGGGCCGCGCGAAGAACGACGGGGGCCACAGAGGCTCAGAGGCCACAGAGACCTGCTTGCTGCAGGCCGGCAATACTGTGACGGAACTCTGTGGCCTCGGTGTCCTCTGTGGCTTCCTCGCAGTTCGCCGCGACTCGTCCCGTTGCGCCACCAGCCCCCCGCGGCGATGATCCTGCGATGGACACGTGGGACGTCGCGGTCGTGGGCGCCGGCGCGGCCGGCCTCCTGGCGGCGATCCGCGCGGCGGAGCGCGGGCGGCGGACGATCCTGCTCGAGAAAAACAAGCGCCCGGGCGTCAAGATCCTCATCAGCGGCGGCACGCGCTGCAACCTCACCCACGAGGGCGACGCGGCCGGCGTCGTCGCCGCGTTCGGCCCGAACGGCAAATGGCTGCGCGCGTCGCTCGCCGCGTTCGGGCCGCGCGAAGTCCGCGCCCTGATCGAGGACGAGGGCGTCCCGACGCGGATCGAGGAGTACGGCAAGGTGTTCCCCACGTCGGGGAAATCGCGCGACGTCCTGGAAGCGCTGGTCCGGCGCCTCGAGCGCAGCGGCGCGACGCTCGCCTGCGGCGAGCCGCTGAAGGCGCTGGCGCGCGACGGCGACCGCTTCCGCCTCACCACCCCTTCCCGCGAACTCCACGCCGCGAAAGTCGTCCTCACCACCGGCGGCCGCTCCTACGCAGCCGTCGGCACCACCGGCGACGGCTACGCCTTCGCCGAAAAACTCGGCCACACCATCGTCCCCACCCGCCCCGCCCTCACGCCGCTCACCTCCGCCGAACCCTGGGTCGCCGCGCTCTCCGGCCTCACCCTCGACGACGCCGACTCCCGCGTCGTCGATCCCCACGCTTCCCCGCCCGTCCTCCTCCGCCGCCGCGCGCCGGTCCTGTTCACGCATTTCGGCCTCTCCGGCCCCGCGCCGATGGACCTCTCGCGCGCCGTCAGCGGCCACCCGAAGCCGTCGTCCCTCCGCGTCGAGATCGACACCCTCCCCGATACCCCCGAGCACGAGCTCGACGCCTGGCTCCGCGACGAGGCCGCTTCGGGCGGGAAGCGCCTCGCGGCGACGGTCCTCGCCGCCCGCGTCCCGCGCCGCCTCGTGGACGCCGTGCTCGCCAAGGCCGGCGTCCCCGCCGACCGCAAGCTGAGCGAACTCGGCCGCGAAGAGCGCCGCGCCATCGTCCGCACGATCAAGGGGCTGCCGGTCGCGCTCTCCGGCACGCAGGGGTTCGAGAAGGCCGAGGTCACCGCCGGCGGCGTCTCGCTCGACGAGGTCAACCCCAAGACCATGGAAAGCCGCAAGGTCCCGGGGCTGTTCATCGCCGGCGAACTGCTCGACATCGACGGGTGGATCGGCGGGTACAACTTCACCGGCGTATTCGCGACAGGGTGGGCGGCGGGGAGCGCGGTGTAGTTCCCTTCCTGTTCGGTTCCGCGCACACTGCGTTTATGAGCATGGTCCCCGACCACTGGATCGACGAGAAGATCGCCCATGACCTCGGCTACCTTCTCGAAGCGCCCAAAGACCCGCTCTGGCATGAGTTCGGGTTGCGAATCCACGGCATCCTCTCCCAAGCGCTTCGGGACATGAACCAGATGTCCCCAGACGACCCGTTCTGGCGGGGGACGAACAAGGAGCCCACGTTTCACAAACTTCCTCAGCGGTACGCCGCTCTCCACGATGCCTCGCCGGCAGATCCGTGGCTGAGATACGTGCTCTGGGCGAATGACTGGGGACTCACGGGCGCGGCAAGCTACATGGTGCCGATGATCGCTCAGGACATCACCGAGGTCTCCTGGGTTGCCTTCGGACTCACGCATGGCGAATGGCGAACAGGGTCCGAGGTCGACGTTGCCGGCTTTTCGAAGATCATGGAAGAGGTAGGCCGCCTTCGGGGATCATGGCGCCAGGATCTTGAACGATTGACTGAAGATTCGCGCCCCTTGATCAGGACGGGGGCACAAGACGCGCTGGCGTTCCTGAGCGGCGTCAAGCGTATCCGCCCCATCCCGCATTTGCAGAAGCCGGCGGAGTAGGACGCGACTTGCTGATGCGCTGTCCGCGGAGTTCATTTGCGCCCCGCGACCGATCGCTGTTGCCAGAGTTCCCCGCTCCTGGCAGTTCCGGGCACTTTGTCGACCCAGTTACATCCGCGCACATACACAAAGCATTTATGGACAATAACTTGCGACATTTTCAGCCCTGGAAAGAGGCTGGCAGTTACATAACGAATCACGGAATTCAGGCCCAGAATGGAACGTATCGGGCGTCCTTCCGGGTGCCTCCAGCTTGCCTGACAAGCCCATCCTTGATCGCATCGCGGATGATCCTGGAGGCCATCGGATAATTCTCCTTCTTGATCTTCAGTCGCTGCCGAAGGGTCGTATTCGTCATCGGTTTCCCCGAGACGTACCAAAGGCAGGCGTGCTGGTAGCAGGCGCGGATGCGGTCGGAGCGGTCCATCTTCGAGAAATCTCGCGGACTGAATATGACGGCAACGGTGTGATGGGGAGTTCTGCGGAAGTCCGGGGCGGGCAATTGGAAGAGTTCCGCCTGGGAGACGACTTTGTCAATTCCGCTTCCACGTTCTTCGCAGATGTTCATCCTGCGCATGAGCGCGGCGAGTTGCTCATTGCGAGACCTCGGCGGCTCATCGATGAAGCGCAGCGTGTCGATCAAAGGTTGCCCAGGGTTCGTGATCTCCATCCTGTCGGAGAAGACCTCGATCGTCGGCCCGGTGCCAGTCAGGCTGAAGTCCTGATGGATGAGAGCGTTCGCGATCAGTTCGCGCACGGCGAGCGGTGGGTAGAGTCGAACCTGCTTGCGAAGCGCGACCTCGATCTGTTCGTTCTGCGGGAGAACGTCGTTAACGTAGCCCAGCAGTCCTTCGAATCCGACCGCATACCCGCGTCCCTCGCCTTGCTCCTGCACCGCCTCATTGCGGTTCTCGCTGCGGTAGACGATCACGCGGACCGCCTTTCGCGCGAGTCGCTCGAATGAGGCCAGCCTCGCAGCGAACAAGATCGCCCCGAGGTTGGTTATCTCGAAACGGTCCCCGACGCCCGGAACAATGACTCTCTCTGCCGCAAGCCGCTCGAGAATGGCCGCACGGTTGTCTGGCAGCGGAACCTGCAGGAGCCTGAAGAAGCCGGGGTAGTCGATGAGGGAGAGCACCTCGTCGGAGGTCGCATTGCGTTTCGCAATCCCCTTCTCGAACGGCTCGGTGGAGAAGGAGGCCCACAGCGCGCGCTCCTTCTCCGGGAACTCCTTTAGTTTCTTCGTGTAGCTGCCGACGCGGATGAACTCGGACTCTTTGAACCGGACCGGCGTATGCGCGGCAGCCGGGATGCGGAACAGAACCACTTCGCGCCCTCCGACGACACCCTCCTCAATCCGCACGTCGAGCGCGGGGTGCAAGGCGCGCAGCAGCCAGTTCTCGAGGTTCTCGCCACCCACCTTCGCCTGGCGCGGCCGGAACGAGGTTCCGACGACAGCCTTCGTCGCGTCCTCGATACCCCAAATCAGATACGCCTCACCTTTCCCGAGCATGGCGGCCGAATTCGACAGGGCAGAAATGCGCTCCCCGATCATCTCCGGGTCACCGTTGTTGTGCTTGAACTCGACCCACTCCGTCTCGTGCGGAAGCGTCAGGATCTCCCTGACAAACCGTTCGAATTCGGGTGCAGACATGGTGATGCTCAAATCCTGTTGGAAGAACGAGGAAAGCCAAATCAACCCAAGGACGGAACTGTTCTACAACGTGGCGAGTCCGCATCCAAGCCCTCGAGGCGGATTCTCGCCGGGACTGCGACTTCGGGAGCTCTTCGATCGAGAGGCTCGGCTGCGTGAAAGACTATCTAATCTGCCGCCCCGACCGGCTCCGGTCGTTTCGCAGCAACCGGCGACCCGCTCCCCGGCAGCGCCAGCATCCGGTCGAGCGCCGCCTTCGCCCACCGCTTTGTCTCCGGGTCCACCGTGATCCGGTTCACCACGCGCCCTTCCAAAAGATTCTCCAGCACCCAGAGCAGGTGCGGCGGGTCGATGCGGAACATGGTGGAGCAGAGGCACTGGATGCCGGCGAGGGAGACGACGGTCTTGTCGGGGTGCTCCTGCGCGAGGCGGTTGGTGAGGTGGATCTCGGTGCCGACGGCCCATTTGGAGCCGGCGGGGGCGGCGCCGATCGTCTTGATGATGAAGTCCGTGGAGCCGACGAAATCGGCGGCCTGGCAGACTTCCCATTTGCACTCGGGGTGGACGATGACGTTCACGCCGGGGAGCGCGGCGCGGACCTTGGGGATGTCGGCCGCGCCGAACTTCTGGTGGACCGAGCAGCAGCCCTTCCAGAGCAGGATCTTCGCGTCGCGGATCTGGCGGTCGGTGAGGCCGCCGCTCGGGAGCGCGGGGTTCCAGACGGCCATCTTCGAGAGCGGGACGCCCATGCCGTAGGCGGTGTTGCGGCCGAGGTGCTCGTCGGGAATGAAGAGGATCTTGTCCTTCTGCTTCCACGCCCACTCGAACGCGGTGCGGCAGTTCGAGCTCGTGGTGACGCTGCCGCCGTTCCGGCCCACGAACGCCTTGATCGCGGCGGAAGAGTTCATGTACGTGAGCGGGATCGTCTTCCCCGGCGCCAGCTCCTCGAGCGTCGCCCAGCAGTCCTCGCTCTGGTCGAAGTTCGCCATGTCGGCCATCGAGCACCCCGCCGCCAGGTCCGGCAGGATCACCTGCTGGTGCGGCTGCGCGAGGATGTCGGCGGATTCGGCCAGGAAGTGCACGCCGCAGAACACGATGTACCGGGCGTCCGTCTGCTGCGAGCCGACCTGCGACAGCCGGTACGAGTCGCCGCGCGCGTCGGCGAACTGGATGATCTCGTCCATCTGGTAATGGTGGCCGAGGATGAAGAGCTTCTTCCCCAGGGCCGCCTTGGCGGCGCGGATGCGGTCGATCGTCTCGCCCTCGGGGAGGGAGGCGTAGGGTTCGGGGAGGGGCTGGGAGGAGAGCATGGCGGGGGCTCCGGGGGCTGGACTAAGTGTTACTTATACACTAAGTATCGCCCATCGGCCGCGAATCGTCAAGCGACATTGCCGGGAAGTCATCGCGGGAGGAACTTCTCTTCGATCTCCCATCTCCTGCGGATCGCCGCTGCAGGAGGAACTGCATCGCGTACTCCCGATTCCACCTCCACCCACCACGTTCGAAGGTGGTTAAGACTGAGTCGTTCCCGTCCCTCGATCCACAGCATGCGACCCGGCGTCGCCACCGTTTCGAGGGCACACATTCTCTCCGTGGCCACGCTGCCGCGTTGCTGCCAACTGATCCAGCCTTCGATGGCAGGGGCGTTGTTCTCGTCCGCTTCCGAGACCAGGCAAGCCGCAGCTTCATGCGTTCGGTACGCGCACAAGACCGAAAGCGCCATCCAACGCACTTCTCCACCCTCCCTCACGAGTCGCAGCAGGACCCGCTCGCACCGATCGCGTTGCGGCTCGCACCCAAGAATGCAACTTGTTCCCAGCCGCCCGTGGCTCAGGTGCTCCCACCCGTGTTCGCTTCCGTAGAACCGAAGTGCCTCGATGGCCTCCAATCGCAGCGGGTGGATCGGCGAACGCGCGATGCGGCAGAGTGCGGGCGCCCAGCGGGCCGCATTCCGGCGAAAGTCCACCCACGCATCCATCAGGGGGGCCTCCCGCTCGAACATGTCTTCAGGCACCGGCGTCCGCCTGAGCCTGTCCAGCCGCTCCTCAACTTCCAGCGCCGCCCCCCGGTTCAGCCCGCGCTCGTCCACCGACGGCTTGGCGGGGAGCAGGAACGCGGGCGCGGCGTTCGGAAGCGCGACGAACATCGCGAGGCAGCACGCGACGGCGGCGTAGGGAGCGAATTTCAGCGGACTTCCCGCGAGCGGATCGTCGGGAGGGACGATCACGACTACGGCACCGCGCACGGCGGCGTCATCCGCCCCATCGCCGCAAGCGCCAGCTCCGCGTCCACCGGCGAGCCGCACTCGACGACCTGCGCCAGCGCTTCCCGCGCTTCCGGCGTCCCGGCGATCCCGAGCGCGGCGATCGCGGCGCCCTGGCGGGCGTCGTCGTCGTCCGCGGCGATCGCGGAGAGGGCGGCGACGTGGAGGGCGAGTTCCGGGCGAAGGGCGAGAAGCGCGGCCGGATCGTCCGCGCCACCGGCCACGATCTCGAGCATCCGCGCCACCGGGTCCGCCGCCGCGACGACCGGCGCCGCCCCTTCCGCGCGCTTCCCCGCCACCGCCACCCCGAAGTTCGCGACCGCCGCGAAGCTCACGGTCAGCGCCAGCGTCAGGGCGCAGGCGGCGCCGTGACCGGAGCGGGCGAGGCGGGTTGTCGGGTGGAGGTTCATGGCTTTTCTCGATGATTCGGTGTTCGTCAGTTCGATGTCGGATGGCGCTTTACGGTCACGGCGAATGCGGCGGCGAATTCGTCCCAGGCCGGCCGCGGTTCAAGGCACCCACGTTTCCCCCTCTCACTCTCGTCCCCAGGCGGTGTCCTGCGTTCCTTCCCTTCAACCTTCCCTTTCGGGGAAGCGAGTCGTCGCGGGTCGGCGGCGACTCAACGTCAGTGAACATCCGGCGGGTTAACCCGGGCCGGTCCGGGTGGTTGTGGAACGGGAGAGGGTTAAGCAGAATTGGTGCCAGCCGCCGCGTGATCGATTTAAGTCGTTGTGCCACAATGTTTTATGTGCGAAGAGGCGCTTGCGAGCGGTTGCCCCGCCCCTCGCCCGACGGGTCGCAATGGGACTTCCTGCCCCAAGGATCGCCCCAGTCTTGGGCTATGCCGTCGCCTTAACCAGCAGCGTCACCGTGTCCGTCTCCCGGTCATGCGACGCCGAGATCGTCACCATGACTTCCCCGCCGGGAAACTGGAACACGAACGCCAGCGTCGTCCGGCCGCCGCCGCTTCCCTGCCGCAGTTTCGCGAGTTCTCCCTCGAACGCCGCGACTCCGGTGCACGGCGCGACCTCGCGGAAGAAGTTATTCCCCACGACGTCCGCGCGGCGCCGGCCGGAGAGCGCTTCTTCGGCGGCGTTGTACGCGAGGATGGTCCCGTCGGGCGTCAGGCGGATGAGGCCGAACGGGAGGCGGTCGAGCTGGTCGAGGGTCGCGTGCGCGAGCGACTCAATCGGAAACATGCCGGAGGCCCCGGCGCAGGGAGCGCAGATGCCGTGCGAAACGCGGGCGTCCGGGTCGCCCGGACGGATGGTCTTGCCGCACCACGCACAGGCGACCGGGGATCGGGACATGGACCAATTCTAGATTTCCCGCGCCCGCGCGGCCACAATCCGCCCCTTCCCTCACACGGAGAGCCCTCTGCCCATGTGCCTCGGCTACAAGCCCGAACCCAACGGCAACGGTCACAAGCCCTTCACCGAACCCAACGCCAAGGAACGCCCGATCCGCGACCGGTGGTTCGACGCGGAGCACCTGAAGCTGGACCTGGCGGTGGACCTGGTGAAGAAGCACATCCGTGGGACGGCGGCGACGACGTTGAAGCTGCTGCGGCCGGCGACGCGGGTGGAGTTCGACGCGGTGGACCTGAAGGTGAGCGGGGTGACGGTCGGGGGGAAGAAGGCGGCGTTCCAGGCGCACGCGGAGAAGCTGGTGGTGGAGCTGGGGAAGAGCGCGGCGGACGGCGAGAGCTTCACGATCGTCGTGTCGTACGAGGCGAACCCGACGAAGGGGCTGTACTTCATCGAGCCGGTGAAGGACTACCCGAAGAAGCCGCGGCAGGTGTGGAGCCAGGGGCAGCAGGAGGACAGCAAGCACTGGTTCCCGTGCTACGACTCCCCGAACGACAAGATGACGTGGGAGGTCAATCTCACGGTGGCGAAGGAGTGCCACGCGCTCTCGAACGGCAAGCTCGTGAAAGTGACGGAGGACAAGGCGAAGAAACAGAAGACGTATCACTGGAAGATGGAGACGCCGCAGGTGTCGTACCTGCTGTGCATCGCGGTGGGCGAGTTCGCGGAGATGAAGGAGGAGGCCGGCGGGATCCCGCTGGGGTACTACGTCGCGAAGCCGCAGGCGGCGATGCTGAAGCCGACGTTCCAGGAGACGGGCAAGATCCTGAAGTTCTTCAGCGACAAGATCGGCTACCCGTACCCGTACCCGAAGTACGACCAGGTCGTGATCGCGGACTTCATGTGGGGCGGGATGGAGAACACGACGGTCACGACGATCACGGACCGCGCGCTCGTCCCCGCCGGGTTCCGGCCGTACTACGACTCCGACCCGCTCGTCGCCCACGAGGCCGCGCACCAGTGGTGGGGCGACCTGCTCACGTGCAAGAGCTGGTCGCACACGTGGCTGAACGAAGGGTTCGCGACGTACTTCGAGGCGTTGTTCACCGAGCACAACCTCGGCCTTGACGAGTTCCGCTACGAGATGATCGGGAACGCCCGCGCCTACCTGAAGGAGGACGCGGAGAAGTACCGGCGGCCGATCGTGTCGCCGAAGTGGGACGACACGAGCGACATGTTCGACTGCCATTCGTACCAGAAGGGCGCGTGCGTGCTGCACATGCTGCGCTGGGTTCTGGGCGAGGAGATGTGGTGGAAGGCGATGCGGCACTACGCGCACAAGCACCAGCGGCAGGTGGTGGAGACGACCGATCTCAAGGTGGCGATTGAGGAAGCGACGGGGATCGCGCTCGACTGGTTCTTCAACCAGTGGGTGCACAAGGCCGGGCACCCGGAGTTCGAAGTGTCGTGGGACTACGACGCCGCGACGAAGATGCTGTCGCTGAAGGTGAAGCAGACGCAGAAGACCGACGAGACGACGCCGGTGTTCCGCACGCCGGTGGACGTGTTCGTGCAGGCGGGCAAGTCGAAGGTGACGCACCGCGTCAACATCGACGAGGCCGAGCACCTCTTCCATTTCCCCTGCGACGAGAAGCCGCAGCTCGTGGCGTTCGACCCGGACACGATCCTGCTGCGCACGACGAAGTTCGAGAAGCCGAAAGAGGAGCTGCTGTTCCAGCTCGAGCACGGCCCGACGCCGCTGAACCGCGTCGCGGCGGCGCAGGCGCTCGGCAAGAATGCAGGCGACCCGGCGGTCGTCGAGGCGCTGGCGGCCGCGATGAAGCGGGAGACGTTCCGCGGCGCACGGCAGGAGATCGCGGGCGTCCTCGGCCGGATGGGGACGGACAACGCGATGGCGGTGCTGCTCGCGAACGCGAAGGACTCCGACCCGCGCGTCCGCGCTTCGATCGCCGAGGCGCTGGGCGCATTCCAGGACGAGAAGGCCGCGGCGAAACTGGTCGAGCTGTCGCGCGACCGCTTCCCGCAGGTCGCCGCCGCCGCACTGCGCAACATCGGCAAGACGAAATCGAAGAAGGCGCTTCCCGCCCTCACCGGCGCGCTCAAGCGCGACGCGCACAACGACATGCTGCGCGTGGCGGCGTTCGGGGGAATGAAGGAGCTGAAGGATGCGAAGTCGGTGCCGCTGGCGCTGAAGCTCGGCAAGGCGCCGGCGACGGTGTTCGCACGGAACGCGGCGAACTCGTGCCTCGCGGGGATGTACGGGGAGATCGAGAAGGAGAAGAAGAACGCCGTGCGCGATCACCTCGTGGCGTCGCTGAAGGACGCGGCGCACCAGGTGCGCAGGGCGTCGATGGAGAACGTCGGCGTGGTGGAGGACCCGAAGATCACGACGGCGCTGGAGGAGGCGGTGGAACGGGAGCCGCTGAACCTGGTTGCGCGGGCGGGGAGGCTGACGCTGAAGAAGGTGAAGGACAAGGCCGCGGCGAAGGCTGACCTGAAGGACGTGAAGAAGGAGCTGGAGGCGATGAAGGAAGAGAACCGGCAGTTGCGGAATCGGCTGTCGAAGATCGAGGAGCGGATGAAGAAGGGGTAGCGGGTGAACGGCGGCCGGCCTGCCCCCTGGCGTTCCGGTCCGGTTCGAGCCCCGGCTCTATTCGCCTTTATTCTCTTTTATTCGCGACCAAGTCGTTCGTTGTGCCTTTTCTGTGTGCCGAGGGCGAAAAAGAACGACTTGGTCGCGAATAAAAGAGAATGAAAGAGAATAGGACGACGAGACGGATCGAATCACCACGTCACGTCTACCTCCCGTACGTCCCCACCACTTCCCCGCGCCCGATCACCAGCCCCTTCATCGCCTCGCGGACTTCCCCCGCATTCGCGCCCTCGGGCAGGTCGAGCTTCTTCTTCAGCGCGTACACGATGAACCGATACTTGTGCACGCCGCTTCCGCTCGAGACCCGCGGCCCCATGTACCCGGTGTCGCCCCACGAATTGTCCCCCTGCTTCGCGCCCATCGGCCTGGTCAGGATCTCGTCGTGCAGGACGCCTTCCGGCAGCCCCTTGGCGTCGGCCATGATCGCGTAGATGACCCAGTGGATCTTGCCGGCCTCGCGGTCCTCGCAGATGACCGCCCACTCCTCGACCCCGGCCGGCGCGTTCGACCACGTCAGGAGCGGCGAGACGTTTCCTCCCCTGTCGGTGTGTTTGTCCGGCATCGGCGCGCCGTCCGCGAACGCCGCGCTGCGCACGGCGACGACATGCCCGGTCCAGCGTTCTTCCGCCGTCGACGCTTCACGGCTCGAGCACCCGGCAAGGACGGCCACGGCGCACACGGCAAGGTTGAGTTTCATGGGGACCGATGATAGGGAACGGCCGCCCGCCGCCGAACAGCGAATTGCCTTACGATAAAGGCATGCCCGGCCGACGCCTCGCCACGTTCGTCCACGTCTCCGACACCCACATCGGCGACCTCGACCCGCGCACCGGCGACGCCGCCCTCGGCCCCGACGTCCTTCTCCGCTGGAAGAAGGACCGGCACTTCTACGGCTTCCTCGGCCACACCCACGTCGCCCTCGCGCAGCTCGCCGATTTGTACCGCCGCCTCCGCGACGCCGAGGACGCCCGCCTCATCCACACCGGCGACCTCACCCGCTGGGGCGGCGCGGCACAGTTCGCGCTGGCGAAGAAATTTTTCGAGAAGCGCCTCCCGACGCCGGCGGGCGACGTCGGGCTGGACGACCCGCGCGCGCTCGAACTCGCGATCCCGGGGAACCACGACCACTGGCCCGGCACCGGGTGGGTCTTCGGCCGCGCCAGCTCGGCGCTCAGCCGCATGTTCCGCCCGCTGCCGCTGCCGCCGAAACGCATCGCGCTTCCCGGCGGCCGCTCCCTGGTCTTCGCCGGGATCGACACGGACGCCGACGTCTGGCCGTGGTCGCCGTCGCGCGCGCTTGCGCGAGGCGCCTTCCTCTCCCAGCTCCGGTCGCTCGCGCGCCTCCTCAAACCCCGCGAGCCCCACGAAATCCGCGTCCTCCTCCTCCACCACTCCCCCGCCCACCGCAAGGCCGGCCTCGGCATGCAGCGCCGCAGCCGCCGCGCCCTCGACGCGTTCGTGGCGCGCCACGGGTTCCGCGTCATGCTCACCGGACACATCCACGTCCCCGGCGGGCGCATCCGCCGGATGCCGCACGGCGATCTTTTGGAAGCGCGGGCCGGGGCGACGCTGCTGCGCGACTTCCTGCCGCGCGAGTGGCTCGCGGAAGGAGGCGGGCCGACGGGGCCGCTGCCGCAGAACGCGCTGCTGGTGCATCGGCTAATCGAAGCGGAAGACGGAAGCGTCGAGTGGCGGACGGCGCTGCACTTGCGCACGCCGGGCGGGTTCGAGGAGAGGGGACCGATGGAGGGAGCGGAGGGGGTCTCGGTGTGGGAGGACGAGTAGCTGCGAGGGGCGCAGAAACGACAACTACAAACTGACAACTACAAGGAAACGGCAACTTCAAACGGAGAACTTCAAGGCGCTGCGATGTCCGGATTGGAGTTGAAGTTTGCGGTCTTGAAGTTACTTGTCGTTGTCGGTTTGTAGTTGCTGTTTCGCCCTCATGCCTCGCGAATCACGTCGCCGACCCCGATCATCCCCTCGCTGAGAATCTGCGCCCTCAGCCCACCCCTATGAGTCAGTCCGGTGTGCGCCTTCGGATCCGTCAGCTCCGCCAGGCGTGCGCACGGCTCGCACAGCCGGATCCCCTTCGCCTTCACCTCGCCCACGAAGAACTCGCGGTCGACGAGATGGTTCAGCGCGACGCCGCGCGTCAGGACGTTGCGCCGCGAGTCGCCTGGCGACAGATCGAGCCCGTCGTCGCGCTTCAGCCCCTCGAGCGCCTCGACCTCGATCAGCGTGAGCTCGCGCGACGGGCCGGGCTTGTTCGAGTAGGTGCCGACGCCCAGGCCGTAGCGGTCGCCTTCGAGGCCTTTGCCGGGAACGGCCTTCGCCTGCGGGACGGAAGTCGCCTTGCCGCCCGCGGCGGGGATGAGATGGATGGAGACGACGGTTCCGGTGTTCATGGGCGAAAACAGTATCCGAAAAGGCGGTTCGCCGGGAGGGGCCGCATGGCAGAATCCCGCCCATCTTCCTCGCCGTCGAAAGGAGCCCCTCCATGAAATTCATCGGTTTCGCGGCCGTCTTCGCCCTCGTGGGCGCCGCCGCAAGCTGCGGCGCGGCGTACTGGGCGGCGACGCAGTGGACCTCCTTCAGCAACCACTGGCTCTACGCCGCGGGGTTCGTACCGTGCCTCGGGGCGATCCTGGGCGGGTTCATCGGAAGCGAAAAGGGTGCATGGCCGCCGGCGCTTCCCAAGAAGCTCGCGCTGTGCGGCGTGTCCTCCGTCTGCGCCGGGCTCGGGTCGTACGTCGCGTTCGCGGCGGTGTCGTCGCGGTGGAACAACGTGGCCCAGGATGCCGGCGATTTCGTGTCCGTGCTCATGACCCCCTCGCGGATCCCGGACATCTTCACGACCAGCTCCACCGGGACGACCGGCTCGGGGATGGGACCGCTGGCGCAGCTCGTGATCGGGATGGTGGTCGGGGCGATCCTCCCGCTGCTCTGGCTGCGGAAGACGGCGGAGAAGAAATAGCGAAGCGTCGCCGGAGACTCGACCCCGGTTTTCGCCGCTTGACATATTCCCATATCGGAATATGATCCCGGCATGGCACGCAAGGCCACCACCTTCGATCCCTTCAACGCCATCGCCGAGCCGCGCCGCCGCCGCATCCTCAACCTCCTCCGCCGCGGCGAGAGCTCCGTCGGCGACGTCGTCCGCGCCACGCGCTTCGCCCAGCCCCAGGTCTCCAAGCACCTGCGCGTGCTCAGGCAGGTCGGCCTCGTCCGCGTCCGCGGCGCGGGGAAACAGCGCCTCTACCGCCTCGACGCGCGCGGCCTTAAACCCGTCCACCAGTGGGTCAGCGCCTTCGAGCGCTTCTGGAACGAGTCGTTCGACCGCCTCGACGCCTACCTCAAACAGCTTCAACAACAGGAGAAGAAGAATGAGCCGTAAGCCCGACGCCACCGGGACCTCCGACCGCGAGATGGTCATCGAACGCCTCTTCGACGCACCGCGCGAACTCGTCTTCGCGGCATGGACCGACCCGAAGCACCTCGCCCGCTGGTGGGGGCCGCGCGGGTTCACCCATACGACGAAGCAGGCCGACATCCGCGAGGGCGGCTCGTGGGTCTTCACGATGCACGGCCCGGACGGCAGGGACTACCCGAACAGGATCACGTTCCTCGAGATCAAGGCGCCCGGCCTCCTCCGCTACGTCCACGGCGACCCGAACGACGAGAACTTCCGCACCACCGTCTCCTTCGAGGACAAGGGCGGCAAGACCCTCGTCACCATGCGCGCCCTCTTCCCCACCGCCTCCGCACGCGAGCACGTCATCCGGACGTTCAAGGCGGACGAGGGCGGGAGGCAGCACCTGGAAAAGTGCGCGGAGCAGGTGGAGCGCATGAGGCCGGGGAAGGGCGTGTTCCAGATGACGCGGGTCGTCGCGGCGCCGCGCGAGATGGTCTTCCGCGCCTGGACGGAGGCGTCGGAGCTGAAGAAGTGGTTCGGGCCGAAGGGGCTCACGATGCCGGCCTGCACGAACGACCTCCGCCCGGGAGGGGTGATGCACTACGGCCTGCGCAGCCCGGACGGGATGGAGATCTGGGGGAAGTGGCTGTGGCGCGAGATCACGCCGCCGCGGCGGATCGTGATGCTCTCAGGATTCAGCGACCCGGCAGCCGCCTGGGCGCGGCACCCGATGGCGCCGGTGTGGCCGATGACGTTGCTCTCGACGGTCACGTTCGACGACGAGGGCGGAAAGACGCGGGTCACGCTGGAATGGTGCCCGTACGAGGCGACCGCCGAGGAGCGCGCGGCGTTCGACGCGGCCCACCCGAGCATGACCGGCGGCTGGACCGGGACCTTCGAGAACCTCGACGCGTACATCGCGAAGGAGGCCCGGTGAAGCGCCCCCGCGTGACGTTCCGCCGGATCTTCGAGGCGCCCCGCGCCGTCGTCTGGCGCGCGTGGACCGACCGCAAAGCCCTCGCGCAATGGTGGGGGCCGATCGACTGGACCGCCCCGGTCTGCAAGTTCGACGCGCGGCCGGGCGGCGCGATCCGCATCGACATGAAGGGCCCCGACGGCTCGGTGCACACCATGCTGGGGACCGTCGAGGAACTCGCGGCGCCGCGGAAGCTCGTGTTCCTGAGCGGCGTTCCCGACGCCAAGGGGAACCTGATGTTCGAAGTCCGCAACACCGTCACGTTCGCGGCCCGCGGCCGGCGCACGCTCGTCTCGCTCGAAGCCCGTGTCGTCCGCGCGACCGCCGCCGCCGCCGCGTTCCTCCCGGGAATGGAGGCCGGGTGGTGCCAGTCGCTCGACAAGCTCGACACCACGCTGTCGGGGTCAGCGAAGCGCGAGACCGCCAGCGTCCGCTGCCTCGAAACGTCGCCGGCACAGGTGTATCGCGCGTGGACCACGGCGAAGATCGTCGCCCGCTGGTGGGGGCCGAAGGGCTTCACCAACACGATCTCCCGGTTCGAGCCGCGCACCGGCGGCCGCTGGGATCTCGTCATGCACGGCCCCGACGGCAAGGACTACCCCAATTCCTGGCGCTTCCTCGAACTCGAACGCCCGCGCCGCATCGTCCTCGAGCACCCGTCCAAGGGGCACCACTTCCGGATCGTCGCCTCCCTGTCCGGAATGGGCCCGCGCACGATCCTCGTCTTCCGACAGGTGTTCGCGGAAAGCACGAAGCTGAACCCGAAATTCAGGGGGTTTCTCGAGGAGGCGAACGGGCAAATGCTCGACAGGCTAGAGACGGAACTTGCCCGCATGTCGTAAGCTCCGTTCCTCAAGCCGGACCTTTAGGAAGGAATCCGCATGCTGGCCCCGTTCACCGACCGCATCTACGCCATCGTCCGCATCGTCACCGGCCTGATGTACGCCTTCCACGGCCAGCAGAAACTCTTCGGCTGGCTCATGCCCTACCCCCTCCCGAAATTCGGCACCCAGATCTGGTTCGGCGGCGTCCTCGAGCTCGCCTGCGGCCTCCTCATCGCCCTCGGCCTCTTCGGCCGCTGCGCCGCCTTCGTCGCCAGCGGCACCATGGCCGTCGCCTACTGGCAATTCCACGTCTTCGGCGAGATGAACAAGCTCGACGGCATCGCCAAGTACCTCCCGGGCTGCAACGGCGGCGAGCCCGCCGTCGTGTACTGCTTCCTGTTCCTCTTCATGGCCTGCAAAGGTTCCGGCCCCCTGAGCATCGACGCCCGCCGCGAGAAGAAGGCGGAGTCCAAGTAGAAAAGGAGACGTCCATGGCGGATCGCGTCGTCGTCTGCATCGGCACCAAGCGCGGGCTGTTCGTGGCGGAGTCGTCGACGAAGCGGCGGGACTGGAAGCTGCGCGGGCCGTTCCTCGAGGGGTGGCACGTGTACCACGCGACGGTGGACGCGCGGCGGTCGCCGAAGATCCACGCGGCGGCGGTGAGCGACGTGTTCGGCACGACGGTCATGAGCGGCGACCTCAAGTCCGCGAAGTTCACCGGCGCGAAAAAGCCGCCGGTCCCGCCCAAGCCGCTTCCCCAGCACGAGAAGTTCTACAAGCAGTGGGGGATCTCGAAGGCGCAGCGGGTGTGGCACGTGGAGCCGGGGCGGAAGGGCGAGAAGGGAGTGCTGTACGCGGGGACGGCGCCGGCGGGGCTGTTCCGGACGGAGGACGACGGGAAGACGTGGGAGCCGGTGGAGAGCCTGAACAACCACCCGACGCGGAAGAAGTGGATGCCGGGGGCGGGCGGGATGGCGGCGCACTCGATCCAGCTGGACCCCGCGGACGGGAAGCGGATGTACGTGGGGATCTCGGCGTGCGGCGCGTGGCGGTCGGACGACGGCGGGAAGTCGTGGACGTCGATCAACAAGGCGGTGGCGAAGTACCCCGGCGCGCCGAAGCAGACGGACGTCGGCACCTGAGTGCACAAGCTGCTCTTGCACCCGGCGGCGCCGGGGCGCATCTACCAGCAGAACCACGTCGGCGTGTACCGGTCGGACGATTACGGCGCGAGCTGGAACGCGATCCACATGGGGCTGCCCAGCGACTTCGGCTTCGGGCTCGCGCTCGACGCGAACGACCCCGACACGTGCTTCACGACGCCGCTCAAGACGGGGACGAACTACCAGTTCCGCGCGACCGGGGGGCAGTTCCGCGTCTTCCGCTGGAACGGCCCGGGCAAGGGATGGACGGGGCTGTCGAAGGGTCTCCCCGCGAACGGCGCGTACCTCAGCGTCCTCCGCGAGGGGATGTCCGCCGACACGCTCAACCCCTGCGGCGTCTACGTCGGCACCGGCACCGGCCACGTCTTCCACAGCGCCGACGCCGGCCGCTCGTGGGGCACGCTCGCCGGGTTCCTGCCGCCGGTGCTGTCGGTCAGCGCCAGCGTCGTGTAAGTAGCTCCACGTTGATTCCTTGCCATTCAGCCGCCGCGGATTTCGCCGGCCCGCAAGGAGGAGACCGGAACTGGAGCGGAACGGAGCTCCAGTGAGGATCGACGACGACGCGGGACGACGAAAGACGCGCGGATGGATGGCAAGGAATCAACGTGGAGTTACTTAACGATGAGCCGCGTCGACGTCCTCCTCCCCGCCATGCTCCACAACATCGTGGGGGCGAAGAAGCTCCGCGTCGAGGCGACGACGCTCGCGGGAGCGATCGAGGCCGTGTTCGAGAAGGCGCCGGTCCTTCGCCACCACCTTTGCGAGGACACGGGGAAATTCCGGCCTCACGTGCTGTGCTTCCTCAACGAGGACAACACGCGGGAGATGAAGACCCTCAACATTCCGCTGAAGGACGGCGATGAGATCACGTTCATCCCGGCAATCTCCGGTGGGAGTTTGCCCCCGGGGACATAGAATCGGCCGCCTTGCTTCCAACTCACTCGAAGGAGACCTCCCATGGCAAAGAAGGCCCGCAAAGCGCCGAAAAAGGCAGTGAAGAAACCGCCAGCCCGCAAGAAGACCCCCGCTTCAAACATGAACGCCAAGCCCCGCCACGGCGAATTCATGTGGAACGAGCTCATGACGCGGGACGAAGTGCGCGCGCTGGAATTCTTCAAGAAGCTCCTCGGGTGGTCGCACCAGGACTGGCCGATGGGGGACGGGAAGGCGCCGTACCGGGTGGCGAAGATCGGCGAGAAGTCCGTTGCGGGGATCATGCGCATGACCGAGCCGGAGTTCCCCGCGCTCGTCCCGACGCACTGGTGCGGCTACATCGCCGTGCGCGACATCGACGCCGCCTGGAAAAAGATCGCCGAGCTCGGCGGCATCCATATCCACCCGCCCTCCGTCATTCCGCAGGTCGGCCGCTTCTGCATCTTCAAGGACCCCACCGGCGCCGTCCTCGCGCTGATGGAGCCCGAGGGCGGAGTCGCCTGACATGTGCCGCAACATCCGCACGCTCTTCAACTTCGCCCCGCCCGCGACCGACGACGAAATCCGCGCCGCGTCGCTCCAGTTCGTGCGCAAGATCAGCGGCTTCAACGCCCCGTCGAAGGCGAATGAGGCCGCGTTCCGCCGTTCCGTCGAGGAGGTCGCCCACGTCGCGCGCCACCTCGTCGATTCGCTCGTGACCGACGCCCCGGCGCGGGACCGGGCGGTGGAAGCGGCGAAAGCCAAGGCGCGGTCGGCGGAGAGGTTTGGAAGGGCGCAGGGAGACGCATGAGCTTCGATCAGTGCACTGCTTTCACGCGTTCGTCGGACTCAATCAAGGTGACTTCCCGCTCCCTGCGGCGGGGCTTCAAGCAGGCGCAGTTTGCATCGCCATGCGCTGGAGCAGATTGCCAAACGCTTCTCCGGTTGGGAGGTCCAGGTCAACCACGAGACCTCGCCTCTCGGCGAGAACCTCCTTGCCGGTCTTCGGGTTGAACCCCTTCTTTTTCGTCGATCCCCAGGACACCCCGATTCCCCTCTTCTGCCATGCGGGCAGATCCTTGAAGTTGACACCGCGCCGGAAAAGAAACTCATTCTTCTGTGCGACGCTCATACCCTCGAGTTTCAGCGTTGCTTCTCGTTCGGTAAATCCCTCCCTCCGCTGAATCCAGTAACAGTGTGCGTTGAGCGCGTTCCGATTCGCATCCGCCTGCCTCCAGCGGAAGTAGTCCTCGACGTAGCTCGGCCCTGGAAGCTGGCACAGGCGGCAGTCGAAAGTCGCAAGCGATCCGAGTTTCAACGAGAAGGTCGCGCTGGCCTCAGCCGCGAGGACGGAGAGGAGTTTGCGCTCCTTTCTGCCAAACGCGTCGTCTTCAAGATGTAGGAGCACGGAGATTTCGTCGCTCTGCGTATACCCGTAGACCGTGCGCAATCCGCAGTCCATCAGGTGCCGAGTGGTGTGCGTCATCAATTCACGAAATCGCTCATCGAAGGGCGCTTCGAATTTGTGCGAAACCTTTGTCAGATGCGTGAATCCCCGCCCGTCCAGTCGGGCCACGACGTGGATTCCCGGCAGGACGCACAGGTCGTGCCCCGTTTCGAACACTCTCATTCGTGCGTCGAGATCGTCAAACTTCATCGCGCCAGTCCTCCACGACGAACCCGTTGTCGTCCCCGATGGAAACAAACTTCATCACGTCGTAACCTTCCTCCCTCGCCGGAATTTCCAACCGAGCCGATGTTCCGAGAACAGCCGGACGAGGAACGCGAGACTTGCCGGAGCGCACTTCATTTCGCGCGAGGCAATCCGACACCCGCGAACGGAAGAAGTACAGGTGAACGGCATAGCCTGCGCCGCGCGCAGCCGCTATATACCTCTGCCGATCAGCGCGAGTGGGATTTGTATTGTCGACAACAAGGGGCGTCTTTGTCGCCAGGCATGTCTCCAGGAACTTCTGCTCCCGGTGCCGCGTCTTCAGTTGATCCAGCGACAGCCTATGGTGGGAATTCAGGAATCTCTCGACGAAGAACGATGTCTTGCCTGAGGCCTGCAGCCCCACGAACAGGATGAGTTCCACATCACGCTCCTCGGGCGGTCGAACGGGAATCGACTTTGATTGTTCTCCTACAACTTCTGATGGGCAGGGCAATCAGTCCTTGATCGCCTTGTGCCGGTTCTCGGTTCGGCCTGGAGTGGATTTCCGCGAACGCCGTCGGCGGGCAGACTTGTAGTCGTATGCAGGGTGTGACCTCTTGCACTTCTTGAGGCCTTTCGAGGCCTCCAGTTTGGCTCAAAACAAAGCGACCGGCCTGCCGATGAAGGTGTTGCGAGGCACCCTACACGGAGGCCGGTCATGTTCCCTACTGACGCTATATCGTCTTTTC
>CAZPWT010000030.1:0-20644 GCA_964590435.1 uncultured Planctomycetia bacterium | reverse complement strand
TGGGCTGGGGCGAGGGCGGGGGCTGGGGCAACAGATTGGGTTCGGGAAGGGGGAAGGGCCGCCCGCTCCTCTTCCCCAGACCCTCGCCGCTGCCCCCGCCGTCGCCCGATCCCCATCCCTCGCCCCAGCCCACCCCATCCCCCGCCCGCCTTTCCCCAGCCCCCGCCGTTCTTACGTCAGCGCCGATTCCAGCGCCCTCCTCCACACCGGGTAAAGCGCCTCGACCGAGTACCTCTCCACCGCGCGCTTCCTCGCCTTCGCCCCCATGTCCCTCCGCAGCGCGGGATCGTTCAGCAGCCGCAAAATCGCCTGCTCCCACTCCTCCGGACCGTTCGCCAGGTACCCGCACCCCCCGTCGATCACGTCCGCGTTCACGCCCACCGGGCTCGCCACGCTCGGCAGCCCGCACGCCATGTACTGCAGCAGCTTGAACCCGCACTTGCCCTTCGACCACGTGTCGTCCGGCAGCGGCATGATCCCGATGTCCGCGCTTCGCACCGACTCGATCTCCGCGCTCTCGTGCCACGGGACGTACTGCGCGCCGGGGAAGAGGTCCTCCGGGGGCGGCTGGTCGCAGACGATTCGCAGCTCCAGGCGGGGAGCGCGTTCCTTCGCGCGCCGCAGCCCCTCGGCGATCGGCCGCAGCATCGGCAGGTTCCCCGACGTCCCCGTCCACACCACCACCAGCGGCCACTCCCGCCCGTCCGGCATCGCGGGCGGCTTCTCTGCCGCCGGCGTCCACGCGTCCGTGTCGATCGGTGTCGGGATCAGGTGCGCGTTGGGGTTGTGGGGAAGCGCCCATTCGAGGAGCCACGGGTTCCCGGCGATCACGGCCCGCGCGAGGCGCATGACCTCGGCAATCGGGTTCGGCTCGCGCTTGCCGTACTTGAGGAAGACCGCGTCGTCGATGTCGTAGACAATGTTTTTATTTCGGCCTGCGAGGCGCTTCTCCAGCCTCGGCGACAGCCGCGGCATCAGCTCCCGCTCCACGTACACCAGGTCGAACGACGCCGCGTCCCGCATCGACTTCTTCTGGTGCGCGACCTTCTTCGCCAGCGCCCGGAACCTACGGAGCTTCCCGAGGAACCCCGCCCCGTCCGGCCACTCGTACATCCCCGGCTCGCACGGTCGCACCACCGCGTCCCAGCCGTCCGCCCGCAGCCGCGGCAGGTACTGGTGAACCCGGAAACGCGACGCGGGCGTCGTCTTTCCGCCGGTGAGGAAGAGGATGCGCGGCATCGGGTGGAGAGTGTATCGGATCGCCCCACGGCGCGGGGGAGGGCAGGACTACAATCGAAGGCGAAATGGCGACCGAACAGGGAAGCGTCACTTCCTCCACCGTGATCAAGCGCCAGCGCGTGCTGCGATCCTGCGCGGTGCTGTTGGTGATTGTCCTCGCCGTCGCGATGTTCCCCATGGTCTGGGAGGCCGGAGTGTTGCGCGGAATCATCCTGCGCGACGTCCGCCCCGGAATGTCCGAGGCAACGCTGCGCGCGCGGTGGGGGGAACCGAAACGGAGTTGGACGCCGGATCCCTCGAAGGCTCGCCCATGGTGGACGAATTCGTCCTTCATCGTGACCGGCAGAGCTTTGCTCTACACGCGGATCTACTTCTTCGGGAACGTGATGGTCATTTACGTCAGCCCGGACGGCATTGTCGAGCGCGTCGATCTGGTTGAGTCGAGTTGATCCGGACGGTCTATTCCTCGACCACCCACTTTTTCCAATCCCGCTCCAGTTGCTCGATCGTGAACGTCGTCCACGCCTTCTCGCGCGCCTTCGCATCGTCCTTCGTCTCGCGCAGCGCCTCCAGGTACGCCACGACGCTTCCCCGGTAGCGCGGGTCGTTCATCAGGAAATGGGTGACGGACCAGCCGATGGCGTAGCCGGATTCGAGCGCGTAAAGGTCGTCGCGCTTCATCGCGAGGAGTTTCTCGAGCGTCGGCGCAGTGCCGTCGGCGACGGCGTCGCGGGCGACTTCCCGGCGGCCGGAGTTCTCTTTCAGGACGAAGCGGCCGCCCGCGCCGAAGGTGCCGGGGTAGAAGACTTCGCCCAGGCCCTCGTCGAGCCAGATGGGGATGCGGACGCCCTTGCCGAGGGCGTCGCGCAGGTACTGGTGCGTGGCCTCGTGGTAGAGGACGTGAAACGTGTGCTCCCTCGACCGCTCGTCCATGTGGGCGACGAGCTCCCGCTGGGCAGGGCTGAAGTACGCCTCGGCGCCCTGCACGCCATTGAGCGCCGCGTACGCCTCGAATTCGCGCTCGTTCTGGAACAGCCGCACGTCGAACGCCCGGCGCGCGGTCCCCGGGATCTCGAGCGGGAGCAGGCGGCGCAGCTCGACGGAAATCGCTTCCAGGTGCCGCCCGACCTCCGCGGCGTCGTCGTCGCCGCCCGAGTAGCGGATGCGGTAGTGCTGCGTCTCGCGCACCTTCCAGCCCGGCGGGATGCGAAGCGGCGCATCGGGGTCCGGCCGCGACCAGGCCCAGGTGCCCGTCGCCGCGATCACGGGCGCATCCGTCGTGTCCGCGCCGCCGGCCAGCAGCATCGCGGCGAAGCGCTTCCCGTCCTGCAGCACGGCCCCGAAGGCCTTGCCTCCGTCGACGGTGGCGGCGAGGGACTTGGCGCCGCCGAGGTCGCGGCGGTCGGTGACGTCGAAGCCACGCCAGGTTTCCTTCATGGCGTCCTCGAAGGCGGTCTGGGCGTCCTCGAGGGACCGGGCGCGGACGAGGAAGACATCGAGGCGCGCGAGGGTGCCGTCGGGGGCGGGGCGGGAGGCCTGGAAGCGCACCAGCGGGGTGAGAGGGGAGTCGGAGGGCTCGGAATCGTCGGGGACGGGGGGGGTGGGAACCTCGGTCCAGCCGTCGGGCGTCGGAAAAGCCACGCCGGCGCGCGGATCTTCGAACATCGGACCCGCGGCGGCTGCCGATATAAGGACGAGCGTGGCGAGGAGCGTTTTCATGGGTGTGCCCGGCAACTCTCACTAGAGTACCAATCCGTGACTTCCGAGAACCTGAAACCCGAACGTCAGCCGCGAGTTGCGATCCGCGACGGCCTGCTGCATTTCAACGGCCGGGCGGTCGTGCCGTTTGGCGGGGAAGTGCAGTATTTCCGGAATCGCGACCCGTACGGGGACCCGGAGCACACGTTCGGGATCTGGCAGCAGACGCTGGACCGGATGGCGGCGGCGGGGATGAACCACGTGACGACCTACGTCCCGTGGGACTGGCACGAGGCGGAGGAAGGGAAATTCCGGTGGGACGGGGACCGCGACCTCGACCGGTTCCTGGGGCTGGCCTACGCGCGGGGGTTCGTGGTCGGGCTGAAGCCGGGGCCGTTCATCACGGCGGAGTGGCCGCGCGGGTTCGGGTCGTTCGGCGCGGTGCCGGCGTGGTTCCGCGAAAGGTACCCGGGATCGCTCGTGACGCGGCCCGGCGGCGGCGCGTGGACGTTCGACCCGCTGGGCGGCGGCGACCAGACGCAGCCGCGCTACGACGCGCCGGAATTCCTGACGGCGACAAAGAAGTGGTTCGCGGCGCTCGCGCCGATCCTCAAGCGCTACATCTTCGAGCGGCCGTGCGTCGCGCTGCTGCAGCTCGACAACGAGACGAACCTGTGGTGGAGCGACCTCGACCAGGTCGACGTCGCGGGCGGCTACGAAGAGCGCCAGGAGCACTGCCGCCGCTACCTCGCCGACCTGAAATGGTTCTGGCACGAACTCGGCATCGAGGACGGGGACGTGCTCTTCACCGTGAACGACTCGCCCTTCGCGATCCCCGGTCGCCGCAACTTGCTCGCCGACGGCCCGCGCAAGTCGTCGGTCGCGCTTCTCACGCTCGACACCTACCCGAAAGGGCTGCCGCTCTACCAGTGCGGCGCGCTGAAGCTCTTCCCTGAATTGCCCAAGCTGCTCCCGTTCCTCGATGCGCCGGTGGACCAGCCGTTCCAGGCCTCGTACTTCTCGCGGCTGTTCGAGAGCCACTCGCGGAAAAACTTCCTGTACGCCGCCGAGATCCAGGCGATGAACCTGAAGCAGTTGTTCGGGCAGCAGGCGGTGTGCGAGCCGCGGGCGACGGGGCAGTTGCTGACGCAGTTGTTCGGGAGCGGGATGAAGGGCGGGGCGCTGTACGTGATGCGGGAGGGGATTAACGGGGACGGGACGCTGTACGGCCCGGCGGCGCCGATCGCGCTTCACGGGGACGCGACGGCGCGGTGGGAGGTCGTGGCGAAGTTCGCGCGGTTTGCGGCGCGGCACGGGATGGAGCTGGCGAAATCCGCGCACGAGACGAAGGTGGTGGTGGCGACGCACCGGGCGCACGCGATGGAGGCGGGGGAGAAGGGGCGGCTGTGGTCGCTGGACACGCCGGGGGTGTACGCGTGGCTGAAGATGGCGGGGTACGACCCCGCGGTGGTGGACCTGGACGACGTGAGCGCGGGGGAGCTCGAGGGATACGCGGCGATCGTCTGCGTGCGGCCGGACCTCATTCCGCCGGGGGCGCTGGAGAAGCTGCAGGCGGCCTCGGCGGGGGGCGCGACGCTGGTCGAGGTGATGAGCGGCTTCTATCCGAGGGCGCTCGGGCCGGCGATGCCCTGGGACGAGGACGGGATCACGCACCTTCCCGCCGGCGAGGCGTTCAGCACGCTGGCCGGCGCCGTCGGCGAACTCGTGATCCGCGGGCAGCGCCTCACGATCCCGCTCGGCGGCCAGCCCTTCCTGCACTCCGTCGACGGCGTGCCGCTCGGCTCGATCGACCACAACGACTGGGGGCGCACGATCCGCATCGGCGTGAACTTCACCGCCGAGTACTGCCGCCCGGGCTTCTACCAGGTGGACGAGACGCAGCTCGCCCTGCGCCGCGACCTGGCCCGCGCGCTTCTAGGGATCGAGCCGGCGCTGTCGGTCGACGCGCCGTGGGTGGAGGCGTGGAAGCGCGGCCGGTATGCCTTCCTGGTGAACCACGGGCATTCGGTGGCGGCGCGGCTCGACGGGATCGGCGCGTGCCGGTGTGCGTTCACGGGGGAGCGGCGGGATCCGAAACGGGTGCTGTTGCCGGAGCTGGGGTGGGCGGTGCTGAAGGAGGACTAGTGGTTCGACACGCTTGATTTCCCGGATTGCTTCCTTCGGGCGCAATCCAGGAAATCAATGACTGCTCACCACTAGCCCACCGGCGGCGGCTGCACCGGCACGAGGCGTTTCTTGAGCCCGGTGATCTTCACCAGGAAGACGATGATCAGGACGAACCCGGCCATCGCCGCGAGGGACCCGAGGTAGGGGATGACGCTGCAGGCGGCGCAGATCGCGTAGGCCTGGCCGATCTGTTCGCCGCAATCGCCGGCGTCATGGATATTCCACGCGGCGAGGTAGTTGCGGTAGGAGCGCGCGATCCGCGGGTGGACGAAGAACCCCATGATGAGGCCGAGGAGCGGGACCATCAGCAGCCAGGCGTGCCACGGCTCGCCCTCGAGGTAGGGCGGCGGGATGCGTTTCCAGGCGTCGTAGAGGAGCCAGCAGACGAGCGCCTGGATGGCGAGCATGACGAGGAGGATGCCGCCGACGACGGCGAGGATGATGAGGAGGACGGTTTCGTCGCTGCCGAGGTGGCCCATGGGTGAGCTTTCTGGCAAGTCAGGAGTGGCGGGATCTTAGCACGAAGCGGGTGCGATGGTCCGGTCGCGAAGCGCGCGCATCGCGGATCCTCTTTTATTCTCTTTTATCCCCAGCCAAGCCTTTGTATCCGGCCGTTATCCTTTTCCATCGAAGGATCATTCGGCCTGCGAGGGAGACGCCCAGCCCGGGGATGAAACGGCGATACGAAAGACTGGCGGGGAATAAAAGAGAATGAAAGAGGATGACGGCAATTTCTTCTTGTTCACCTCTTCCGCTTCTACCGCGAGTGCAACCCGCACTCCTTCTTCTCCCCGCCCCACCGGCCGTCCCGCATGTCCGCCCCCTCCGCGACCGGCTTTGTGCACGGCCAGCAGCCGATCGACGGGTACCCCTTGTCGTGCAGCGGGTTGTACGGGACGTCGTTCGTGTGGATGTACGACCACACGTTCTTCCACGTCCAGTTCAGGAGCGGGTTGATCTTCACGAGCTCGAACTTCGGGTCCCACTCGACGATCGCCGACTGCGCGCGGTCGGCGGTCTGGTCGCGGCGGATCGCGCTGATCCACGCGGCGTACCCCTTCACCGTCTCCCGAAGCGGCTCGACCTTGCGGATGCGGCAGCACAGCGTCGTGTCGCGCTTCCACAGGTCCGGCCCGAACTCGGCCTCGATCTCGGCCTTCGTGCGTTTCGCGTGGACGGACTCGATCGCGATGCCGTACTTCTCCTCGAGGCGGCGGCGCGTGTCGAGCGTCTCGTCGAACTGATAGTCGGTGTCGAGGTTGAAGACGCGCACCGGCCGGCCGATCTTCGCGACCATCGCGACGAGGCAGCACCCTTCCGCGCCCATCGCCGTCGCCATCGTGATGCGCGGCGAAAAGCGCGCCGTCGCCCACTCGAGGATCTGCTCGGGGGTTTTCTGCTCGAGGGAAGCGGCGATTTCGGCCCATTCGCCGGCGGCGACGGTGGCGGTCACTGTTTTCTCCGGATCAGCTCGTCGAGGCGGGACATCGGGATGCGCGCGCCGCCGCCGGCGCGGCCGAGGTGGACGTCGGGCTTGGTGTCGCCGTGGAAGTCGCTCCCGCCGGTCGCCGCGAGGTCGTGCTTCGCGGCGAGCTTCTCGAGGAACGATTGACGCGCTGCGTCATGGGAAGAGTGCTGGACCTCGATCCCGCCGAGGCCGGCTTCTTTCCACTCGGGGATCCGCGCGTCGAGCGCTTCCTCGCCCAGCCGCAGCTGGTAGGGGTGCGCGATGACCGGCACGCCGCCGGCTTTCCGCACCAGCGAGAACGCGTCCCACGGCTCGAGCCGGTCGACGATCACGTACGCCGGCCGCCCGCGGCGCAGCAGCTTTTCGAACGCGTCGTGGACGCTCGCCACGAGCCCCTTTTTCACCAGCGCCTTCGCCATGTGCGGGCGCCCGACCTGGCCGCCGCCGCTCTCGGCGACGACCTCGGCGGGCGACACGGGATAACCCAGGTGGTTCAGGCGGTCGATCATGCGCATGTTCCGGTCGTGCCTCAGGGCCTGCAGCTTCGCCAGCCCCGCCGACAGCCCCGGCCCTTCCTCGAACAGGTACCCCAGCAGGTGAAACGTCCCTTCGTCCCACTTCACCGACAGCTCCATCCCGTTCACGAGCTCGATCCCGGCCTGCCGCGCCGCGCTGCGCGCCTCGGCCAGCCCGGCGACCGTGTCGTGGTCCGTCACCGCGAGCGCCGCGATTCCCTCGGCGGCCGCCTTCTTCACCAGCTCCGCCGGCGCGAGCGATCCGTCGCTGGCCGTCGTGTGCGCGTGCAGGTCGATGAACGTTTCGCGGGTCATGGGTGGCACAGGGTAACCGCGGGAAGCGGTCCCAGCACCCCCGGGCCTACAGCGATCCCGCGGCCACCGGCGCTTCCGCGTCGATGAACCCCTTTTCCTCCAGGTACGTCAGGATGCGGTCGAGCGAGTCGGCGACGGATTCGCGGTCGGTGCGGACGGTGATTTCGGGGTGAAGGGGCGGCTCGTAGGGATCGGAGACGCCGGTGAAGTTCTTGACCTCGCCCGCGAGGGCTTTCTTGTAGAGGCCTTTGACGTCGCGCGCGGTGAGCGCTTCGAGGGAGGCCTCGGTGTAGACCTCGACGAACTCGGCGTGTTCGCGGCGGACTTCGTTGCGGGTGTCGCGGTAAGGGCTGATGGCGGCGGTGATGGCGATGACGCCGTTGCGGGAAAGGAGTTTGGCGACGTAGCCGATGCGGCGGACGTTGGTATCGCGGTCGGCCTTGGAAAAGGTGAGGCCGGCGGAGAGGTGGGTGCGGACTTCGTCGCCGTCGAGGAGTTCGACGCGGTAACCGCGCTGGCGGAATTCGTCGGCGAGGCGGTGGGACAGGGTGGATTTGCCGGAGCCGGAAAGGCCGGTGAACCAGAGGGTGAAGCCTTTGTGGGGCATTTGTACCTGCTAGCTGGGGGTTGGTGGTCGGTGGTTGGTGGTGAGTGGTCATAGTCACAATGTTGACTAGATTAGTCAAGTATTGAATTGGGAAGGGTGAGTGTCTGGTGTTGCCCTGGGCGCCACAATGCTTCCATGGCGGCGCGAGATTAGTTCGCGCGAGCCACGCGCCATCGCATCCTTTCGTGTCCTTTCGTATCTGCGCCAGGCTCGTGGCCGTTTGTCAGGCAGCCGGTTGGAGAGGGCAAGGGCAAGGGAAAGGGAAAGGGCAGGGGAGAGCCGCACAGTTGGACGACGGAGCCGGATTGTCCATCAACTGGGATGCTGAATTGGGCCTCCTGTCGTGCAAGATTGGCTCCGGCGCCCCTTTTCCCCCTCTTGGAAACCCCATGCTTAATCGCGCGGCTATCGAAACGGCGGCCTCCGAACGGGCTCGCGAAGAATCCGGCACCGCCGCCCTCGATCTCGGCATGGGCGCCGCCTTCACCGCCGCCGTGTACCTGGGAACGGCCCTTTTTCTGTTCGTCGTCTTTTGGCAGATCCCCGGCCTGTCCGCGCGATGGACGCTCGTGGCCGCGTTCTCCGTGACGGCCGCGTTCATGATCCTCGGCGCCTGGCTCGAACCCGCTTCTAACTGGAATCGCGCGACCTACAAAGTTGCCGGGGGCGGACGGGAAGGGCACGATCCGCTTCAGGTCGCGGGCGGCGTCCACGCGGGGATGCCGCTCGGCACGCTGGTCTCCGACCCGGAGAATATCGAGGCGCGCACCGGCGTCTTCGCGAGCGGCTGCGCCAACTTTCTCCTCGGCGGGCCGCGCCAGCTCCGCCGCGGCTGGGGCTCGCTCGCGCGGGCGCGCTTCCTGCGCGACTCCGCGAACGTCGGCACCGCGGTCCTGTTCGTCGAGTGGGCGGGCGGCCGCGCGACGATCCCTGAGGGCGAACTGGCGTCGGACCTTGCGAAGCGCCCCGACCTGGCAGCCGGGCTGGCGTTCCTGCAGGAAGTTCATCTCGCGCGATTCCGCCGGGATGGGGCGGAGAGAGTGCTGGAACTGGGCGTTCGGGTGAAGGTCTGAGCCAGGACGCGCTCTGGCTTTGTGCCAGGGGCGAACGCGTGGGAAGTGCCCGAGAGGCGTCGAAGCTCTGGAGAGCCCCACGGACCCGCAGGACGCCCTGCTTCAAGATGCGTGAGAGCGCGAGAAACAGTCGGCCGGAGGCGTGCGGCGTCGGCTCATCCGGCGCGCCTCGATAGCCTCTTTTCAACCGCTCACTCCCTTGCGCGCCGGATGAGCCGGCGTCGCGCGCCGCAGGACGAGTGTTTCTCGCGCTCTCAGGCGACAAATGCCGGGTTGCCCCCCGCCCTCAGCGCCGTATGAATCAACCCCAGCGCGCAGATCGCCCCCAGCCCGACCGCCGCCATCGGGCTCAGCAGCCCCGCCGCGGCGCACGGCAGCACCGCGACGTGGTACAGGAACGCCGCCCAGCCGCCCAGCCGCCGCGCGCGCTCCGCCTTCCGCGCCGAACCCAGCGCCTCTTCCACGCTCCGCACGTCCGGGCCCAGCACCACCACGTTCGCCCAGTCCGGCGCGCCTTCCTCAGCGCAGTCCACCGCGATCACGAGATCCGCCGCCTCCGCCCCCGGCGGCGCTTCCACCGCGGCGCGGGCCACCAGCGCCGTGCGGCGGCCGTTCGAGCGGCGCTTGACCATGCCTTCGCCCAGCGCCGCCTCGGACATCCACGTGTCCAGCCCGAGGCGCGACGCCTGCGCGTCCAGTGCGGCGTCGGCGTCCGCCCCCGCGAGGCACGTCAGCAGCCCCGACCGCTTCAGCTTCGGCCCCACCTCGGTCGCGCCCGGGCGGTCGGCCGCGTCGATCGCCACGGCGCCGCGGATCCGGCCGTCCCAGCCGGCCCAGTACAGCGTCCGCCCGCGCTCCTCGTCGGCCAGCGCGCGCTTCGCCTCCGCCCCCATCGTCCACCCCAGCGCCTCGAGCGCCGCGCGGTCCCCCCCCGCCGCGTCGCGGCCGTCGATCCGGGCGCGCGACAGCGGGCCGTCGGACGGGGGGACGGCGAGGGCCGGTGAAGCGCCCTCGGTGCGGGCGCGGTCGCGGAGGGCGGCGGCGACGGGGCCCTGGGAGACGGAGACGAGCGAAGCGACGACGGACCAGAATTCGGCGGGCTCGCCGTCGATGGCGGCGGCGTCGGCGGTGGCGCGATGGTCGACGAGCGCGGAGCGGAGGAGGACGGCGCCGTCTGCGGAAGCGGCGGCGCGGAGGGCGTCGCCGCCGCGGAAGCAGGCGAGGCGTTCGGCGGCGCGGCCCATGGCGGAGAGTCCGGCGATGGCGGGGACGAGGGCGAGCGCGGACGGCGAGGCGGCGAGCAGGACGGTGAGGAGGACCTCGAGGTTGCCGCCCTCGTGGCCGAGCGCGAGCAGCCCGAACGTCGCGGTCGCGACGCCGGTCCAGACGAGCCCGCGCGACACGGCGGGGGAGCCCGGCATCCGCGACGCGAGCGCGTTCTCGATGACGCGCGCCATCTCGCCGACCGACGTCCCCGTCCCGGTCCGCTCCGCGCGCACCGTCAGCCGCCCCGACGTCAGCCGCGCCCCCGCCGAAACGCGGTACCCCTGCGAAATCTCGACGCGCCCCCCCGACACCGGCTCCAGCACGCCGCTCCCTTCCACCACGTCCCCATCCGCCGGAATCCTCCCCCCCGGCGTCACCAGCGCCACGTCCCCCGGCCGCAGCTCGCTCGCCGCGCAGGGAATTTCCTCGCCGCGCCGCACCCGGATCGCCGGGCCAGCGACCAGCGAATGGAAGCGCTCCCCGACGCGGGCCAGCCGGCGGCGCGCGCGGTACTCGCACAGCCGGGCGAAGAGCGTCAGCACGACGCATGCGCACGCCGCGTCGAAATGCACCGCCCCGCGCTCGACGACGGCGGGAAGCGAAAACACGAACGCCCCCGCGGCCGCGGCGGCCGTGAGCAGGTCGGCCGTGACGCGGCGCTTCACGACCGCCCACAGCGCGTTCGCGAAGATCGGGAAGCCGCCGTAGAACAGCACGGGGATCGTGAGGAACATCATGAGCACGCGCACCGTCCCGGCGGCGTGCTCGTCGCCGATGTGCCCGGTCGAGAGCAGGATCGACAGGATCGCGACGATCATCGCGAGCGTCACGCTCACGCCGAGCCGCACCGCGAGCATCAGCTCCCACGAGCGGCTGAACCCCTCCGACCGCGCCCACGCATCCCGGATCAGCGCCGCGCGGAACCCGTACCGCCGCAGGACCTCCAGCAGGTCGTCCCGCGACACCCGCTCCGGGTCGAAAAATGCCCTTCCGCGCCCCGTGTCCCCGACGACCTGCGCGTCGAACACCCCCGACACGCACCTCAAAATCTCCTCCGCCGCCCCCGCGCACCCCGGCGTCCAGAACCCCTCCACCTCGAACAGGATCTGCTCCGCCTCAGGGTCCGGCGCCGGCCCCGGCGTCCGCCTCCGCCTCTGGAACGCCCGCCGCACCCGCGCCTCGATCCCGTCCCGCGCCGCTTCCTTCGCGGCATGCGCGCACGGTTTCGAACAGTGCGCCTGCGCTTCGCCACACGGCGCGCCGCAGAGCTGGCAGCGGTTCATGCGCAGAGTATCCGTGAGCGGGGAGGGGCGGGGAAGGGGGAAAAGCGGGGAGGGGCGAGCGGCCAGCGGCCAGCGGCGAGGCGGCAAGGCGCGCTGGGAGGAGGGCTATCGGCGGTGCGATTGACCGCGAATCCTGAGGGCAGAGGCCCACTCCTATTTTTTCTTGGCGTTTTTTGTTGAAGGAAGCTCCATCGAGAGGTTAGAGACTGCGGGCGCAGGATCAGGCAATTTTCCGACGTTTTTTCGGGCATCAGTCTCAGGGCGCACTCCATGCGTGTTCACCCCTTCGTGTCGAATTCAGACGTTCTGCACCGGATTTTCAGGGCGTGCGCCACCTTGGCGCTCGTGGCCCTCTTAGGGACATTCGCCCTCGCGGACGACCCTTTGGTCGATCCCTCCGCGTCACTCGCGTACGAGACGCCGAACGTCACAGGTTCTGCGACCGCGTGGCACGACCTCGGCACCGAGGCGACCGCCAGCGCGTGGAATGTCTCCGGACGGATCGCCTCCGGGAGCCTGCGCGTGGACGCGACGCAGGGCTTCCTCACGTTCGAGTACACGGGGATCAAATGGGGGAGCACCAACGGAACCTGGCTGGTGCAGCCTTCGCAGGTGGCCGGGATGGACGCGTTCACCCAGCGTGGTAATGGAGTGATGGAGCAGGTCACGGTCCAGGACGCGGGGTTCGAGGACGTGGTCCACATCCCGAGTTCGGGCGGGACCGGGAAGCTTCAGGTCCTTGGGAAAGTCACGACCCAGATGGAGATCGAACGCAATTTTGGCGGCGACTCGACCGCGACGGTTTTTACGACGGACGGGCCGGTGAATTTCGTGGATGCGCAGGGGAACCGTGTCCTTGGCAGCGGCCTGACGCGCGTTCTCGATTCCAGCGGCCGCACCCACGACTGCGACATCACCTGGACGAAAGTCGCGGACGGATTCACGTTCGCCGTCGCCGTCCCCAGCACGTGGCTCAACGCCTCCACCTACCCGATCAGCGTTCACCCGCTCATCGGAAAGCCCGAGGCGATCAGCACGGAGTCGGTCAGGGCCGACCTTGAGTCCCAGTGCGCGTACGGCGCGGGGCAGTACTTCGTCGTGTGGACCTCCAAGGCCACCGCGGCGTTGGCGGTGACGGCCCTGACCACGTCCGGCGAGGACGTCTACGCGCGCCGCGTCGCGCCGGACGGCAGCTTTATCGGGCCGAGCTTCGCGATCGCGACGGGGAGCGCCGTGCAGAAGAACCCGCACTTGGCCTTCGCCTCGGGAAGCGGCGGCGTGTTCGCGGTGGTTCACAAGGACGGGAACAACGTGGTCCTGAAGCGGTACAGCGCGCTGGGCGGCCTGCTGTCAACCAGCACCGTGAACGATCCGGCGCTCTCGAATCGCGTGACGACGGTCGACATCGCCTCGAATGGGGAGGATCGGTTTTGCATCTCGTGGGTCGGGTACAAACCGGGCGAGACCTCTCGACGGGTTTGGGCTGAGATCCGCGGGGCGGACGGAACGGTGATCGCGGGCGACACGGTGGTGGGGGCCGCGCCCGGGACGATTTTCAACGCGCGTCCGAGCGTCGTGTGGAACCCGACGCTCTCGCAGTGGTTCTTCACGTGGGAGTCCTACGACGACGCCGTCGTCGCGCCGCCGAAGCAGGTGATCGGGCGCGCGTTCGACGCGACGCTGGCGACAGCTGCGTTCGCCGAGGTGGTGATTTCCGCCGGAGCCGGGTCGAACTACGACGCGCGGATCGCCTGGAGCGCGACGTCGAATGAGTATCTGGTCGCGTGGGACAACAATCCGCCGACGGGGACTACCAACGTCCACGCCCGGCGCATCGACGCGGCCGCCGGAGCGCTGCTGGGCAGCGAGTTCAACGTGGAGACCAGCACGAGGTCGAGCACGGACGTGGGTGTGGCATGGATTCCGAATTCGAATCGCTGGGTCACCGTGTTCGAATTGTCCGGGGGTGGACGCGGTGTGTTCGGCCAGGCCATGCTCGCGGATGGGTCGCTTACCGGTCCGCTGTTTGTCCTGAGCGACGGGCTCGATTTCGGCGAGATGGAACCCGCGCTGACCCGGAACGGCGACCTTGACCAGTACCTCTCGACCTGGACGGACGGAAGCGCCACGACGCAGGACATCTGGGGAGGGCGCCTTGACCTGACTCCGCCTGCCGCGCCGGGGCCGGTTTCAACCTCCAACACGGGAAGCTCGATCACGCTGAGCTGGCCGAAGGGCACCGATTCCGATCTGCGGACCTTCTTCGTGTACCGCGCGACCGCGGCCGCGGGGCCATTCGGCGCAGGGGTGCCCGTGCTGCCTCCCGCGGGCTCGACGGTGACCTACACCGACACCTCGGTGGCTGCGAACACTCGGTACTACTACATCGTCCGCGCCGTGGACACTCACGCGAACGTGAGCGATCCGTCATCCGTGGCGTCCGAGATCATCGACACCATTCCGCCCGCGCCTCCGACCGGCCTCGCGGCAACGCCGGGGGACACGACGGTCGCCCTCTCCTGGAGCCCGAGCCCGGAGGCCGATTTCGCGGGCTATAACGCCTACTACCGCGCGAGCGGCGCAACGACCTGGATCAAGTCGAACGCCACCCTGTTGGGGACGACGACTCACTCCGTCACTGGCCTGACGAACGGGCTGGCTTACGAATTCTCCGTGACGGCCCTGGACACCGAGCCGAACGAGTCGGCGCTGTCGACCGTGGTCGAGAGCACCCCGTCCGACGCGACGCCGCCGGCCGCGCCCACGGGGCTGGCCGCGACCCCGGGGAATCGCAGCGTGGCGCTCGCATGGGACGCGAACAGCGAGTCCGACCTTGCAGGCTACAACGTGTACCGCAGCGCCACCGCCGGGGGCACGTACACCAGGATCAACGCCTCCCTGGTCTCCGGCACGTCGTACCCGGACGCCGGCCTGGCCAACGGAACCGCGGTTTTCTACAAGGTCAGCGCCGTGGACTCGTCCTCGAATGAAGGCCCCTTGAGCTCTGTGGCTTCCGCCACGCCGCGATACCCGGCGCCCTCCGGGCTCACCCTCGACTCGACGACCGAAACAAGCGCCGCGTTCCATTGGACGGCGGTCGGGGAACCGGACCTCGCCGGGTACAACGTCTGGCGAAGCGCCACGAGCGGGGGAGGGTTCGCGAAGATCACGGCGTCGCCGGTGACTTCCCCGTCCTTCGTGGACGAGGGGCTGGCGGCGGGGACGTGGTTCTTCGTCGTGACGGCAGTGGCCACGGGCGGGGATGAAAGCTCCTACTCCAACGAGATTTCGGCGGTCATCACGGGCAGCACGCCGCCGGGACCGCCACTGCTGGACGCCTCGAACACGCGCAAGACGAACGATCCAACCCCGAGGCTCACCGGGACGACGCTTCCGGGTTACCTGGTGAAGCTGTACGAAGGGGCGGCCCTGATCGGGTTCGGGACCGCCGGGCCGTCGGGGGCGTTTGACATTGAAACGACGGCGACGCTCGAGGAAAGGGAGCACGTGATCCAGGCCACTTCCCAGGCTTCGGAGGGCTCGCCGGCCTCCGGGCTCAGCTCGGGGCGGGTGGTGACGGTGGACGTCACGCCGCCCGCGACGCCGAAGAACCTCCGGGTGCTCGGCGGGGACGGCTGGGTGGACGTCAGCTGGGACCCGAATTCCGAAGTGGACCTTCTGGGGTACGACGTCTACCGCCGGGTCGGGGCCGGCGCGTGGGCGAAGCTGAACGACAAGCCGCTGGCCAAGCCCCGGTACCTCGACCAGGCGGTCACGAACGGGACGGCGTACGAGTACCGCGTGGAAGCGCTGGACAACGCCAAGGATGAGAACTAAGGCCATGTTCCGCTCACCTCGCCTTCGTCTGCTCGCGGCCGCCGCTGCCCTCGGCGGGCTCGTGGCCGTCGGGGTCGTCGCGACCCGGGGCCGAGAGACCGCCAGTTTTCCCGGCGAGTCGGGTAGCGTGCGAACGGCCACGATTTCGAGCCCGGAGTCGCCGCGGAGTCCTGGAAGTACCTCCGCCTCCCGTCCTGCGGAGCCGACGGCGCGCCAGCAGGCCGTAAGTCGCGCGATGGACAAGACGATGGCACGCTCGCTCGCGCGGAGCTACGTGGAATGCGTGGACCGTGGAGATTCGTCCGCGCAGCCCCGTCTTCGGGAAGCGCTGGTCGCGTACAGGGACGTCGGGGTGGAAGTGGCCAACGAGTTGATCGCCAATGAACCGCACCTGTCGGAGGCGGCGAAAGCCGCGCTCAAGGAGATTTCTGCCCATGGTCACTGATTCGAAGAATTTCCTCGCAGCGTCGTTCCTCCTCCTGGCCGCCGCGCTCGCGCGCGCGCAAGCGCCCGATCACAGGGTGCCGAGCGACGCCTGGCCGCGCTGGAGCGACCCGCACGACCAGACCGGGATCGGGTTCGGAATGCGCACGCCGGCTCCCGACGGTCTCATGCATTTCGCGACGACCGTGGGCTTCGACTCGACGCACCTCCGCTACGGGCACACCGGCGCGCTCCACAAGGGCATCGGGTTCGATGGCGGGTTCGACAACATGGAGGACGCCGAGGTCGCCTACGAGGAGCTGGGCGAGGGACTCTCGGTCAGCGCCGTGGACACGATCGTGGCGGCGAACGGAACGGTTCACGTGTTTTTCCTGAAGACGAACGAGATGATCGACCTGGACGGCGCGCCCTGGTATCCCGCGGATCTGTACCATGTTTCACGCGGACCGAGCGGGGGGTGGTCGATGATCCACCGGCTGAGCACCGCCTTTGCGGGAGGAGGCTCGGTCCGGACGATCGGGTACTCGCCGGGGGCGGCGAGCTTCACGGCTTCCGGGAACCTCGCGTTCTACTACACGATGTTCACGACGACGTACACGCCGCCCGGTTATCCGGGGGACATCTGGCATCCGGTCATGGGGTCCGCGACGGGACAGCTGTATCTCTCGATGAATGGGGAGGCCGGGAGTCCGATTCCCTCGGCAGGATTTTCAAAGGGCCCGATTTTCGCGAGCGCTACGTCCCCCGCCCTGATTGACGAGCTCGCCACGCATCGCGGCGGCACGCTGTGGCTCAAGACGGTTCCGGACCCGACGCGGCCACCTCCCCCGGGCGAAGTCTCAGCTTATACGCGCGAGCTGAGGTACGTGACTCCCTCTGGGGCGAGCACCCTCGCTTCCGAGTGGTACCTGGCCGGGATTTCGTCGACGAGCCTGTTCGTGGACGCCGGCGGCGCGGCTCATGCGACCTGGGGCGAACTGGCCATGGGCGGCGGGGTGAACCTGAAACACAGGATCGGCCCCGGCAGTATCGTGACATGGGCCTCGGTGCCTTCGGGCGGCGCCGAAGGGTGCATGACCCAGGACGCCAACGGGGTCTATCACCGCTTCATAGGGACCGGGTTCGGGACCACGCACTCCGTCAGCACGGATGCCGTGTCCTGGTCGCCGAGCCCGGCGCACCCGATGACTGCGCCCGGCAGCCTCGGGAGCCTGATGGCCGACGCGCAAGGGCGGATCTTCGTCGGCAACATCTGGACCTGGGAGGACAACCTCGGTTTCCAGGGGGGCGGAGCGATGCTTCCCGCCGGGCCGGCGTCCGCGGTGAACGCGGCGAACGGGAACTTCGTGCTGGAGATCGGACTGTTCGGCACCGCCGGGCACGGACCGACCGCGGGGCTGTCGCTGACGTACAACTCCATGGCGTTCTCGGAAGGGATCTGCGGACAGAACTGGTCCCACACGTACCTGCTCCACTGGCAGCAGGGGCTGCTTTCGCTGGGGGACGGCCGGAAGATCGTCTTCGAGTACAACTCCACCGACGCCGCCTGGTACCCGAGCGAGTCGTACGGGCTGTCCGCCGTGGTCCGCGAGATTCCGCTCTCGTATCCATTGGCGTCGGAGTGGGAACTGGAACTTCCCAGCGGGGCCATCTGGAGGTTCGACGGTTTCGGGCGCCCGGTGAAGCTCAAGGATCGCGACCTGAATGAACTCGCGCTCACCTACTCGGATCCCGGGGATTCGCTCGACAGCCACATGACCGTGCTGACCGCCGTGACGGACGCCTACGGGCGCGTCACGGAGTTTCACTACACCGCGGACGACATGCTCGACTACGTCCTGGATCCGGGCGGCGCCAAGTACGACCTGACCTACTCCCCGGCGACGAGGCAGCTCGTGTCCATCGGCGTTTTCGCGCCGGGAGGCTCGACCGCCCTGCGGACCTGGCAGTTCCAGTACTACGGCCTCGATGGCGCGCCGCCTTCTCCGCCGTCCGAGATCGCCGCGATCACCGGCCTCCCGAACCTGATGTGCTCGTACCGGACTCCCGCGATGGTCGTCACGGCGGGAGCGGCCGACGACATCTGGATCGGCTACGCGAACTCGGGCAAGGCGCTCGGCCGCGTCAACGCGGTGTGGGACCCGAAAGTGACAACCGCGGGCACCGACACGCGGCGCCACACGGAGGTCGCCTGGGAATTCGTCGAGCCTTCCGGCTCCGCGCCGACCTACCGGACGCACTACACCGATCGTCGCGGAAAGGAATTCACGTACACGGTGGACGACCTCCGGAGTCTCACGCTGCAGGTCGTGGACCCCGTCCACGGCGAGTCGCACCCGACCGTGTTCGCGTTCGACGATCGCCGCAACATCACGTCCGTGACCGATCCAAGCGGGCTGCAGACCATCTACACCTACGTGACCGCCGCCGAAGGCCTCGAGCCCTGGGTCAAGGACCTTGTCAAGACCGTCAAGCTCCCCGGCGACACGGCCGTCACCACGTACGAGTACCACGCCGTGTACAACACCGTGACGAAGATCATCCCGGTGACCGGCGTCACTGAAGCGACCCTCCTGGCCTACGGTTCGTTCGGCCACCTGGTTTCCGTGCTGAGGCCGGAGGATTCCACTCCCTCGACGTTCCTGTACACGACGGGAGGAAAGCTGCTGCAGTCGATCGATCCCGAAGGCAAGAAGGTGGCGTACGTCTATGGCCCGTACGGCCTGCCCTCTGAGATCCAGGTGGACGGCGTCAAGAACAGCGACGGCGTCCCGAAGCCGTACAAGATGACCTACAACGCCATGGGGCAGACGCTGACGAACGAGCAGCCCTTTGGCGGCGTCACGACGTACGCCTTCAACGGCATCCACGAGCTGGAAACGGTCACCCCGCCGGCCGACAGCGGCGCCGGAACCTACACCTACATCCGCGATGCGGCGGGCCGCGTGGTGAAGACCATCGACCCGAACGGCAACGGGACGGAGGTCGCCCTCGACGCCTTCGGCCGCACGCTGTCGACCAAGAATGCCCGCGGCGATTTCGCGTATGTCTACTACGACGAGGACCACCGCGTCACGGACCAGACCGATTTCGGCGGCCACGTCACGCACATGGAATACGACGACCTGAGCCGCGTCGTGTATTCCTCACGCCTGGTGGATGCCACGCCCGAGCCGGACTTGTACCTGATCACGATCTCCGAGTACGACACGGCAGGAAATCTCGTGCGCGAAACGGTCAAGGGCTCGGACGACAACCCGCCCCCGCGCGTCACCCAGCATTTCTACGATTCGAAGAACCTCCGCTACAAGACGCTCCTCCCCGGAGAAGACGTCGAGATCCGGTACGGCTACGACAGCAAGCGCCAGCTGATCGTGGAAGAAACGTACGTGCTGGTCGGCACGGAGTTCGAGTTCTACAGCGGGACGTTCTCGCTGCGGGACAAGCAGGGGAGAGTCGTGAAGACGATCCAGGAATCGGAGCCGTGGGTGCCGGGGACGACGCCCCCCGGGCGCGCGACGACGATGGCGTACAACGGGCGCGGGCTGGTTTCGTCGCGGACGTCCCACCTGGGGCACACTTCGACGTACCTCTACGACGACGCCGGCCGCCAGGTCTTCCAGGAAGACCCGACGCACGTGCAGACCCTGACGGAATACACCGAGGACGGGCAGGTGCGCGGGACGGACATCGCGATCCCGGGCTTCCAGGGGTTCCAGCGCCCGACGACGAACGTCTACAACTCGCGCGGCCAGCTGGTACAGACGTACGACAACATCAACCCGGCCGATGGCGTGTTCAGCGTCTACGACAACGGCGGCCGCCTGCTCTCGCAGTACGGCCCCGAAGGCCTCTACCGCTCGATGAGCTACGACACGCTGAACCGCGTGCAGGCGGAGTTCACGCGCAAGGACGCCACGACCACCCTGCGCATGGACTACAAGTTCGATGCGTCGGGGAACATGACGCGCCGGTACGCTTCGCCCGGCGAGGAACTAGGCGGTCCGTTCTGGGAGTACGCCTACAACGACGGGAACCGGCAGTCGTCGGCGACGACTCCGCTGGGCGTCGGCCACACGGCGTCCACGCGGTACGACGCGCTTGGGAACGTCGTCTTCCAGAAGGACGAGGACGGGAACGAGACGTTCAGCGCGTACGACGTGAAAAACCGCCTGACGGAGACGACGTACCGCAAGCCCCCCGCGCCCGGCGGCGCCGAGGGCACCGGCGCACTGTGGGAGAGGGTGCTGCGGACGTACGACCCGATGGGGAATCTGCTGGCAGTGGAAGGGGAGCTCTCCGGGATCCGGGTGGAGTACCAGTACCGCCCCGACGCGCCGACGCCCGACCCGCACACGCACGAGTTGTACCGGGCGACGTGGCTGCTGGCGGGGCTGCCGTGGCACACGGTGACGCACGGGTACGACGCGGAAGGGCGCCGGGTCACGACGACGGTGGACGCGGGGCTGCCGGGGTCGCACGCGCAGGCGTTCGCGTACGACGAGGCGAACCGCCTGCTGGCGATCACGAACGACGGCACGACGCAGGCGTCGTTCGCGTACGCGAGCGGTTTCCTCGTGACGACGACGCTGGGGAACGGGAACCGGATCAGCCGGACGTACGACGCGAAGGGCCGGCTGGAGAGCCTGGAGCACGCGACGGCGGCGGGGAAGACGCTGGCGAAGATCGTGTACGGCTACGACAAGCGCGAC